>JBFLZS010000079.1:0-14017 GCA_040756135.1 Nitrospirota bacterium | reverse complement strand
ACATTTGAAACATTAGTAGTTTTCATATATGACAATGATATATTATATTGTCACATATTTCAATAGTGCTTATTAGAAAGTTATTGTTTATAGGGGTTTAGATAAGTAATATCAGACCAACACCCCCCATTTTTTAGATGGGTTTTTCGGTGTTGACACATATTTTTATAATCTGGAAGAGGATTCCCATTGGGTAACAGAAGAATTAAAGGAAAAAATAAAAACCAATCCCCCTATCTTCTGGCTATTAAATTTAGAGGCTCAAATCTGAATAAATTGCAATAATTGCAGGAATGTTGATTTTGTAGCATCCTTTATGGTATCGTTTTAAGACTTATTTGTAAGGAGGAATTGAATTTGCCGGCTAAAGCAAGACCAAAGAAAAATCTATCAGCCATGAAGAGGGCAAGACAGGCTTTAAAACGAAATCTTTGTAATAAGGCTATACGTAGTGTTGTTAAAACTGTTATAAAGAAGGTTGAGACAGCTATAGCTTCGGGTAACAGAGAAGATGCAGGCAAGTCGCTTATCGAAGCAATAAAGGCGCTTAATAAGGCTGCATCGAAAGGCGTTATCCACAAAAATACAGCCTCAAGAAAGATATCCAGGCTTACCAGAAAGGTGAATGCCCTTCCGCCTCGGGCGGACATTTCCCAAGCCGAAGCAGCTTAATCAGAAGATACTCCATAGGAAAGGTTCTTCCAGAGCTTTTTATATCTATATCAGCCATGTTTAGAAGCTCGAATAACCTGAAAGAAAAGGGGGGCAGGTTACGTCCGTATTGCCAGTTCAGGGCTCCAATAAGACTGTAATCCTCTGCTGTATATCTCAATGTTTTGTATATCTTGAATACCTTTTCAGTATCTTTTTCCTTGAGTGCATTCACAAGGTCAAATATACTGTAAAGCCTCCCTCCTGCAATGATGTCAGAGATATCATCCACATTTATCCTTTTCTTACCGAGTAAGGAAATCTTCTCAATCTCTGCTGAAAGTAGACCGAGGTCAGGACCTATGAGACCTACCAAATAGTCAGCAGCCTCATTAGATATTTCTATACCCTTCATTGCAGCCCTTTGCTTTATCCAGTATGGAATCTCAGACTCCCTTATATCGAGAGATACGGGTTTTAATGTCCTGAATTTCTCTCTCGTCTCTTTTTTAAATACTCCTTCATGAAGTATCACAAAAACCGAACCTGTTGACGGATTTAATATATAAGTCTCTAAACCCTTGAGGGCTTTTTTAGAAAGTTTCTGGAGGTTCCCTTTTAATACAATAACCCTTCTCTTTCCAAAGAAAGAGAAGGTATTTGCCACATCTAATATTTGATCAAAAGGTATGGTTTCTTCTACCGACAATGAAAGATCGAATATATTTAGGTTAAAGTCTCTTTCCCCCTCGGGGATAAGTCCCTTTATTGCCTGTATAGCTTCTTCGTGAAGGAATGGCTCTGACCCGTAAAATAGATATACAGGTAATGGCAGGCATTTTTCTAACTCATGGAGAAATGTCTGAAAACTCATCTGTGTCCTCCGTGTTCAATTGCATTATCTAACCCGAATAATACAGACATTGTTCAAAAATTTATTTAACTCGATGAATTATCGAAAATATTTTTATATGTTCTATGGATAAAAATATTTGTAATACCATTCGTTAATGGTACACTAAGGTATCGAAAAATAAATTTTTTCACAATATCTGCATTAATGAATTGCGTCATTTGATGTAAATAATAAGAGCGACTATCTCCATTGCCATGTCTCTTATAGCCTTCTCTGATGCAAGTTCTTTAGATGCGATCAGTTCATCTAATGGGCCAGGACCTGAAAAAGAGACAATGAATGGAGAGCCTATGTTTTTGAACTCTTTAATATTTCCTGAAGGGTCAATAAGTTTAAAATCACCCTTAATAAGTACTTCATATTCTGTTGCTATGTCTGCCTTTTCAGAGAGTATGCGTAACTCAAACTGATTGATCGTACCAATGAGTTTATAACCCGCATCAGAATAAACAGCAATCCCTTGCTTTAGAAACTCCTCTGTTAATGTCTCATGAAGCCTGTCCTGGAGTTTTGGTTCGACGGTTATATTTTCTATCTTACCAATCTGTATTGAATCGAAAGGCAACGATGCCTTGCCATGGATTGTATAACCACAACCGGCCAAGCATAGAGCAATTAGCATAGAGCATAGAGCATAGAGCATAGAGCATGTCAAAAGGTTACGGTAACGAAGCCCGTTTCGTCTTACGGCCACGTCATTCGTCCCCCTCAGGCGGATCACGTTACCGATACGGGTATCGTAACCGTAGCCTTAACCATATTTTTCTCTTTGCTCTTAGCTCTTTGCATTTTGCTTTCTTTTATTCTCCAACAACTATATTAACCAATTTCCCTCTTACCACAATAACCTTTTTTATTGCCTTTGTCCCTACAATTTCTTTAATTTTTTGGTCAGATAGTGCTATTTCCTTTATCTCGTCGTCACTAATGCCTGGTGATATCATAATCTTTGATCTTAGTTTACCATTAATCTGTACAACGAGTTCTATCCTCTCTTCCTTTGCAGCCTCCTCATCCCAGTCAGGCCATTTTTGCTCAAATATACTTGGTTTATTCCCTATCGCCTCCCATAGTTCCTCTGCAATATGTGGAGAAAATGGAGAAAGGAGGAGCAGAATCTTCTCTGTTGAAAACTTAAATGTCACCCAGTCTTCATCAGATTTGGGTTCAAACGAAGTCATCTCATTCAAAAGCTCCATCAACCCCGCAATTGCTGTATTAAAGTGATACTCTCGCTCGATGTCCCTCGTAACCTTCTTAATCGTCTGATGAGTTTTTCGATAGAGGCGTGATGCAGGAGGTGTGAGGTGTATAGATTCTTCTGTAGTTTCACGGTTTACGCTTAACGCTTCACGGTTTTTATACACAACCCCCCACAGCCTGTTTAAAAACCTGTTTGCACCTTCAACCCCTTTGTCTGACCATTCGAGGTCTTTCTCGGGAGGGGCTGCAAAGAGAGAAAACAACCTTGATGTATCAGCTCCGTATTTTTCTATCAGATAATTAGGGTCAACAACATTGCCCTTTGACTTAGACATCTTTGCCCCATCTTTTATGACCATGCCCTGCGTGAGGAGGTTCTGAAAAGGTTCACTTACATTTATAAGTCCAAGGTCACGAATAACCCTTGTAAAAAACCTGGAATAAAGGAGATGAAGTACCGCATGCTCAACACCGCCTATATACTGGTCAACAGGCATCCAGTAACTGATTGCTGATTGCTGATTGCTGATTGCTGATTTAAAATTAATGTTGCCTTTACCAAAGCAATAAGCAATGAAATACCATGACGAGTCAACAAATGTGTCCATTGTATCAGTCTCACGCCTCGCCCGCCCCCCGCATTTCGGGCATTCGGTATTTAAAAAGGTCTCGGATTCAAGGAGTGGAGAACCACCCTTACCAGTAACCCTCACATCCATAGGAAGTATTACGGGTAGGTCCTCCTCAGGGACCGGTACAATGCCACATTTGTCACAATAAATTACCGGGATGGGGGTACCCCAATATCTCTGACGTGAAACGCCCCAATCCCTTAATTTATAATGAACCACTGCTTTCCCGAACCCTTTCTTTTCTATAAACCTTATTATCCGCTCCCTCGCAATATCACTCTCCAGAGTAGTGAACTGACCTGAATCAACAAGTATACCTTCACCCTCATAAGCCCCATTTTGAAGAAACGGTGAAACGGAGAAAGGGTGAAACGGAGGGGAATGAACGTCTTTATCTCCCCGCGTCCCCGATTCTCCGTGTCCCCGATTCATTATTACTTCCTCCGGCACAATGACTACCTTTACAGGCAAATCATATTTCTCTGCAAACTCAAAATCCCTCTGATCATGTGCGGGAACAGACATAATTGCGCCTGTCCCGTATTCCATGAGAACGAAGTTTGCAATATAGACAGGTACTTTATCGCCATTTAACGGATTAATAGCATAGTATCCTGTGAAAAGCCCTATCTTCTCTTCTTCTTTGCCATATCTGACTTTCACGGCCTCAAGTTTATGGGTGTCTTCAACCAGTTTTTCGGACAATGGATGTTCCGGAGCTATACACATAAAGGTAACCCCAAATAAGGTATCGGGCCTTGTGGTAAATATTTTTAATTGTTCGTCTATTCCTTCCACAGGAAAATCTACCTCTACGCCTTCACCTTTACCGATCCAGTTTTTTTGCATGAGAACCACCCGTTCTGGCCACCCGCTCAATTCATCACAACTCTGAAGCAATTCTTCCGCATATTGGGTAATCCTGAAAAACCATTGTTCGAGTTTCTTTTGAATAACGATACTTTCACAGCGCCAGCATTTCTCATCAATCACCTGCTCATTGGCAAGCACAGTTGCACATGAGGGGCACCAATTTACATAAGAATATTTTCTATAGGCAAGATCCTTTTTTAGCATCTTCAGGAAAAACCACTGGTTCCATTTGTAATATTCAGGGCTGCAGGTAGTGACCTCTTTTTCCCAATCATAGCTGAGTCCTATACGGTTAAGTTGTATTTTCATGTTTTCAATATTTTTATGTGTCCATTCTGATGGATGGACGCCGTGTTTTATTGCAGCATTCTCTGCAGGCAACCCGAAAGCATCCCATCCCATTGGATGAAGTACATTATAGCCGCGCATCCTCTTATATCTTGCTATCACATCGCCAATAGCATAGTTTCTTACATGACCCATATGGATTTCGCCAGAAGGGTATGGAAACATCTCTAGACAGTAGAATTTCCTTTTCAAAAGATTTAACTCTGTCTTATAGATTCCTTCCTCAGCCCAGTATCTCTGCCACTTTAACTCGATCTTCTGAGGGTCATATCTTTCCTCCAAGGGCAACTACCTCCTGAAAACAAGAAAAATTACCATAAACTTTGATACAAATATATACATTTTACATGTGCCATTGATCCGAAAATACCCCTCTTTAGCAAAGAGGGGAAGGGGAGATTTTATGATTAATAACTCGAATTATTTGTTCTTAAAATCCCCCTTCATCCCCCTTTTCCAAAGGGGGAGTTTATAGCATTTTCATTCTCCCTTGCATTCTCCCTTGTTAACCAATAGCTCGTGTCAATTCCCGTGAAAACAGAATGTTTTTTTATTTTTCAGATAGCCACTAATTACTATGAACGGTATTATAGCAAAAACGATGATTTAAGATGATTCAGGACATGGTTCAGGCCTGCAGGTTAAACTGATAGGTACTCCACATCTTGCAACTTGTGCATCTCCCTGACCACTCAGACGATATATAACCACAATTATTACAAATATATGGAAGACTGAAGGCATGCTTATTAAATTCTAAAGCCTTTTTAAATTCATCTACGGCCCTATTAATCTGGTTCCTCTTCATATAAAGGTTGCCCATCAGCTGGTGCAATCCTGGATATACAGCACCTCCTGTATCAACGGATGTCAGTGTCTCAAATGCATCATCTATCATCTCGAGTCTGTAATAAAGCTTACTAAGGAAAAATTTCATTAAAGTGTCCTGTGGATTCTTCAAGAGGCTGTTCTTGTAAATCCTTATAAGTCTTGCCGGTTCACCAACATTTATCAGTAAGTCTTCAAGCCTCGAAAGGACGATTGTAGATGATGTTTCTTCATAACTCTTCTCAAGGATATTAATTGCCTCTTCAACCTCACCCTCTCTGAAAAGTACCTCCGCAAGTCCTAATGTTGCTGGTATAAAATCCTTTTCTAATCTTAATACTGTCCTGAATGCCTTTTTTGCCTTTTCAAGATCTCCGTTTTCGAGGCTATGCCTGCCATATTCATACTTATATCCGACAAGGTTCTGTCTCTCGCGGCTTCTATCCTTTTCCGCATGTTCATTTTTGAGGACTGCCTTCTGAACAAAGACAAGATCATCCCACCTCTCCTGTCTTTCGAGTATCTCTCTTTTCTTATACAAAGCTGAAAGGTTCCCCTCGTCTTTATCCAGTATTTCCTCAATATACATGAGGGCATCTGACCACCTACCTATCTTTTCCGTAAGCCTTTCCATGGCAAACAGTACTTCAGGGTTCTGGGGATAAATGTCCTTTGCCTTCTGATAATATTCGCGCGCCTTCTGAAAATCCTCTCCAGAAATGGCAATGTCTCCGAGTTTCAGCAATGCATCAAGGTGTGCTGGATCTTCTGATAGAACCTCCTTTAGTAAATCTTTTGCCCCATCCCGATTATGATGAGCGTATAGATAGTTCAATGCCTTTGAGTATAGTTCCTGAACCTTCGCCTCTTTCTTCTGTTTGCTCTGGTACTGCCAGTTGTCCATGAATTTTTTTGTGTCCCTTACTATAAAAACAATAAGCATTCCAAAGGCACCGATCGCACCTGATAGCAGTATAAGGGCAATTGTGGGTGTCTCATAAACCTTGCCGAAGGGTATTTTTACGGTGGTAACTTCTCGATTGAAGATAGCAAATACAGCAAGTACAGATAGGAATAAGACAAATATAAAGATAGCCAGTTTACTCATTAGTGATAATATTCTTCCATCTGGATTCTCTTGGCATCAATCCATAATTTTTCAAGCTCATAAAATGCCCTCGTCTCCTCTTCAAATATATGGATAATGACATCTCCGTAGTCCATAAGGACCCAGTGGCTGTAATTCAACCCCTCAATCCCTAAAGGTTTGATACCTGCATTATCAAATCTCTCCTTGATCAGTTCTGTGATTGCCTTTACTTGTGTAGTACTTTCTCCTGTACAGATTACAAAATAATCTGCTATTGTGGTCAGGCCTTCTAAACTGAGGATAAGGACGTCTTTCGCCTTCTTATCAAGAACTGCCCTTGCTGCTCCGATGGCTTTTTCTTTACTTTCTAAAGGTTTCCCCTCCCTTCTTATTAAAGTGAGAAATAAAAAGTAGTAAGTAAGAAGTTATTATTTTTCACTTTCCATTTCCTATTTCCCACTTCCTACTTATATAGTGGCTGTCCATAAAGTCGTATCTTGTCATTGTCCGGCTTGACCGGACAATCCAGAACCTACTGAAAACACGGGATTCCCCGATCAAGTCGGGGAATGACTAATTGTATAAGTCATAATTTATGGACAGATACTATACAACTTATTAGCAATTATATAAGATTCAACTTTTGCTGGCAACAGATATTTTATGCTCTTCCCCTCTTTGAGAAGCTCTCTGACCTTTGTTGACGATATTCCTATAGGAGTAAGTCTAAGAAGAACGGCATCCATGTTGCTTTTGAGTTTTATTGTATATATTTTAATCCCTCCATTATCAAGTTCTTTCAGGATTTTTTTCTTAATTTTCATATATGATGATAATTGAAGATCAATGAATCTAAAGTCAGGTCTTGAGATAATAACAAAGTTTGTTAGTGTGATAAGCCTTTCAGGATGCCACCAATTAATGATGTCGAGAAAGGCGTCTATCCCAAGGATAAAGGAAAACTCTATTCCGGGATTAGTTTCTTTTAACTCCTCAACTGTCTTTACTGTATATGATTTTCCGGGCTGCTTACATTCTATATCTGACAGTTCAAAAAAACAGTTCTCCCCAATGGCAAGCCCTGTCATCTTATATCTGTGTATGGCATCTGTAAGCTCTTCCGTTTTAAGTGGAGGTTTTCCAGACGGGATAAAAAGAATTTTATCAAATGCAAGCCTTTCCCTTACTTCCTCTGCAGCCCTCAGGTGTCCATAATGTATAGGGTTAAAGGTCCCGCCGAATATCCCGACTTTCAATATTTTTTATTCCCTTAACTGTCCATTCCCTAAGACAATAAACTTTGTACAAGTTAACTCCTCAAGCCCCATCGGCCCCCTTGCATGGATTTTATCGGTAGATATCCCTATCTCGGCCCCAAGGCCAAACTGAAAGCCATCATTAAGCCTGGTAGAGGCGTTCACAAAGACCGCTGATGAGTCAACCTCCTTGAGAAATCGCATAGCCTTATCATAATCCCTTGTTACGATCGTATCTGAATGTGCAGAGCCGTATTTTGCGATATGCTCCATAGCATCATCCATATCCTCAACAACCTTTACATTCAGGATCAAATCCAGGTATTCCTTGTAATAATCTTCTTCCTTGACCTCCATTATGTTGGGGTATATAACAAGTGTCTTTGGGCAGCCCCTTAGTTCCACCCCTGCGTTTTCAAATCTCTTTAGCATCTTTGGCAAGAATCCCTCGGCAATAGCCTCATCGACAAGCATTGTTTCCATTGCATTGCAGGTTCCTGGTCTCTGGACTTTTGCATTAAAGCATATCTCTTCAGCCATGATCAGATCAGCATCCCTGTCAACAAACACGTGGCAGACACCTTTATAGTGCTTGAGAACAGGGATCCTTGAGTTTTCAGTAACAGTCCTGATAAGAGATTCACCGCCTCTCGGAATTATAAGATCAATAATGCCTTCGAGCTTGAGCATCTCCATTACTGCCTCCCTGTCAGGAGTATCAATAAAGGTCACAGCACCTTCATAAATCCCCTGCTCTTTTGCAATATCTCTTAAAACGGTTACAATAGCCCTGTTTGAGTTAATAGCCTCAGACCCTCCTCTAAGGATAACAGCATTGCCAGCCTTTAGACACAAACCCGCAGCGTCTGCTGTAACATTTGGTCTTGACTCATAGATAATCCCGATGACCCCGATAGGCACCCGCATCCTTCCGACAGTCATTGCATTTGGCCTCTGCCACATCTTTATTATTTCGCCAACAGGGTCGGGCAGGGCTGATACCTCAATGAGTCCCTGTGCCATTTCACCGATGCGTTTTTCGTTCAAGGTCAGCCTGTCTACCAATGCTTTTGAAAGGCCCTTCCCCTCTGCAAATTTTATGTCTTTTTTGTTCTCTGAGATAAGCTCTTCTGCCCTTTTATGCAATGCCTCTGCCATCTTGATAAGTGCATTATTTTTCTGTTTTGATGATGCCTTTGCAAGTGCCCTCGCCCCCTCTTTTGCCTCCGATGCCTTTTTAAGAACATATGTCTTTATGTCCATAATTGCCTCCTTATTTTTCACCTGAAAATACCCAAATCCCCCCTACCCCCCTTTAGAAAAGGGGGGTAGGGGGGATTACAAATTTTCATCATCCTTTGAGTCTCTTTGAGACATGAATGTTTCATTAATAAATATACCACAGATTGACTTACCGTTGTCCTACTTTTAAAATGTCTTATGCCACAGATCAAGATCCTTTCATATGACTTAAGGAACAAGATTGCTGCTGGAGAGGTTATTGAAAGACCAGCCTCTGTTGTAAAGGAGCTTATTGAAAATTCGATTGATGCAGGGAGTACCGATATAAGGATTGATGTTCTTTATGGAGGCAAACGTCTTATCTGGGTATCTGACAACGGAGAGGGAATGGATAAAGAAGATGCCCTCCTCTGCTTCCAAAGACATGCAACCAGTAAACTTTCAAGCGAAGAAGACCTTTTTAATATAAAGACAATGGGATTCAGGGGCGAGGCCCTTTCATCTATTGCATCTGTTTCAAAGGTTAAACTCATCACAGGTCTGAAAAATTCATCCCCCCATCCCCCCCTTAGCAAGGGGGGGACGAGAGGGGGGGTAGGTGTATCTGTTGAAATACATGCTGGTGAGGTAAAAGAGATAAAAGATTCTCCTTCAATTGGCACATCCGTTGAGGTCAGGGATCTATTCTTTAACACACCTGCAAGAAAGAAGTTCCTTAAATCAAACAGCACAGAGCTTTTCCATATTATAGATGTAGTTACAAAAGAGGCCCTTTCTCACTGTGGAATAGGCTTCAAGCTTACCTCTGACAACCAGGAAACCATAAACCTTTCCGTATCATCTTGTGTAAGGGAACGCATTATGCAGGTCTATGGTGAAGATTTTCTTGATAACCTCACAGAGGTTAATAATCCCCCTGAATCCCCCCATACCCCCCTTTGGAAAAGGGGGGCTGAGGGGGATTTTAAAGGGGGGATGGGGGGATTTCTAGAAAAATGGGGTGAGGGTGAATTTAATAAAAGTGGGCAGGGGGGGATTATGAAGATGACTGCATTTGTCTCAAAAGGTGACAATTTCAGGAATAGCAGATCCCATCAGTTCATCTTTATAAACAAGAGACCGGTAAAGGATCAATCCCTTTCTCATGCGGTATATAATGCATACGAAGGTATTCTTCCCCGTGATAAGCACCCTATCTTCTTTCTCTTTCTTGATATTGACCCGAAGAAGGTAGATTTTAATGTCCATCCGACAAAACGTGAGGTTAGATTTGAAGACAAAGAATCCGTTTATCGTTTTGTAAACAACACCATCAGAGAAGCTGTAAAAAAGGAGCGAACTGAATATGCGAAACAGTTTATAGAAGTACCTGTAATTGATTCAATAACCCCACTATCTAACGTTTACGATACACCTCAATATGAGACCGATCACGAGTCTAAGATATCAGAGTCCCTTGAACTTGCATATAAACCTCATCTGCCTTTTATTTATATAGGTAAAACCTTTATTGCTATTTCAGGTAAGGGAGGGCTTACACTCATAGACCACCATGCCGCCCATGAGAGAGTCCTTTATGAAAAATTTTTAAAAGGGATTAACCTTAATTCTCACCAGTTATTATTTCCAAGACAGGTAAGGCTATCAACAAAGGAATACAGGATTATCCTTGAAAACGCCTTGATACTGAGGGATTTTGGGATGGAGGTGGATGATTTTGGACACGATACGGTCATTGTCCGTTCACTCCCTTACGCCTTAAAGGAGGCCGATATCAGATATATTCTCTCAGATGTTGCATCATGCATTATCGAAGGTATTGCTCCAGATAAATCCATTAAAGAAACTCTTGCTGCAAGGATTGCCTGTCATAGCTCGGTAAGGGGGAAAGAAATCCTTAATCAGGAAGAGCTTTCAAATCTTATCGCTGATCTTGAACAAGCAGACCAACCTGATCAGTGCCCCCATGGCAGACCAACAAGAATTTTCCTTTCCTTGGATGATTTAAAAAAGATGTTTAAAAGGAAATGAAAAAAGTCATCATCATCCTCGGCCCCAGTGGTGTTGGAAAGACCGGTGTCTCAATCCTCCTTGCAAAAGAACTAAATACAGAGATAATAAGCGCAGATTCAATGCAGATTTACAGACACATGGATATCGGGACTGCCAAGCCGACACAAGAAGAAAAGGCGATGGTCAAACATCATATGATTGATATAGTTGATCCGTGGGAGTCATACAGTACTGGAAGATATATCACAGCGGTAGCACCCATTATTGAAGGGCTACACAAAACTAAAAAGATACCGATTGTAGTTGGCGGAACAGGCCTGTATATTAAGGCAATGACGAGAGGCATTTTCAGCGGCCCTTCTGCTGACTGGGCATTGAGAGAAGAGCTTCTTTCTATGGAAAAGGATGAAAAAGGTTCTTTATACAATTACTTAAAAGAACTTGACACGGAGGCTGCAGAAAAAATAACGCCAACTGACACACGGAGGATTGTAAGGGCTTTAGAGGTCTGTTTGAAAAGTAATAAAAGTATGTCAGAAATACAGAAAAAACTCACCAAACCCCTCCCCTTTGAATTCATCAAGATTGGCCTTTCGAGAGAGAGAAAAGGGCTTTACAGGATGATAGAAGAGAGAGTTGATAAGATGGTTGAAAATGGGTTGATTGAGGAGGTTAATCAGGTTATAGAATTAATAAGAGACGCGGAGACACAGAGACACGGAGACACGGAGATATTCTCCGTATCGCCACTTCCCCGTTTCTCAGTGTCATCCTTTTCAGCGATGCAGGCGATTGGATACAAGGAGATAGCAATGTATCTCCATGGGAAGATCACCTTAGAAGAGGCTATCCGACTTATAAAAAGAGGAACTAAGAGATATGCAAAAAGGCAGTTCACGTGGTTCAGGAAAGAAGAAGGCATTCACTGGGTTGATATAACAGGAATTGATGACAGCAAGGAGATTTTTATGCGGATTAATGATGTTCTCAGGTACTTATTGTAACCGTTACTGAGTAAAAAATAATGTATAGAACTGTTAGGGACAGAACATTAGAAACTCGAGCCTTGCATTATTAAAAAAAATACTTTATGGTAAAAAGAAAATAATAAGGAGAAGATGTTATGACTGCTGGAGGTAAGGGTTTGAACCTTCAGGACAACTATCTGAACCAACTCAGGAAGGACAAAACCCCTGTAGTTGTCTATCTTACCAACGGGGTAAGGTTAAAGGGTGTAATAAATGGATTTGACAACTTTGTAATACTCTTAAAAGAAAACACCCAATCACTCATCTACAAGCACGCTATATCAACAATTATACCTAATAAGGAAGTAGAAATAAGACTTGAAGACCAGCAGTAATCTCAGAAACCCTATTCCTACCGTAGACATAATAATAGAGTATAATAGAGGTATCGTACTGATAAAGAGGAAGAATCCGCCTGAAGGATGGGCCCTGCCAGGAGGTTTTGTAGACTACGGTGAGAGTCTTGAGACTGCTGCCATGCGGGAGGCAAAAGAGGAGACAGGGCTCGATGTTGAACTACTGAGACAGTTTCATACATACTCTGATCCAAAGAGGGATCCCAGGCATCACACGATAACAACAGTTTTTATAGCAAAGGCTGAAGGAAAAGCAATCGCAGGCGATGATGCAAAAGGGATCGGAATATTTACCAAAGGCACTCTGCCTGAGCAGATAGCCTTTGACCACAGAGACATCTTAAAAGATTATTTTACCGGGAGGTATTAGCAGAATGCTCAAGATAATGCGAAAGCATGCAAAATATTTCTATTTCCTCTTCTTTATGGTCATTATCTCTTTCGTATTCTGGGGTATAGGTACTGTAGATAAAACAGGCGGTGTTGAGATTGTCGCAGAGGTCGGAAAATATAAGATAACAACCGATGATTATTGGCATACTTACAAAAGGGTATACGATTTTTACAGAGAGATATATAAGGACAAGTTTGATGAAGAAATGGAAAAGAAGATGAACCTGAAAGAAAACGTCCTCGACTCGATGATAAATGAGCGGGCGCTACTTATTGCTGCAAAAGAAGCAGGTATTGGTATAAGTGACGAAGAACTCCAGGAATCAATAACACATGAACCAGCTTTTATGAAAAATGGCATATTTGATAAGGATGTATACCTCAACAGATTAAGGCTAATGAGGATAACTCCAGAGGCATATGAGAGCTCAAAACGCCAGGAACGTATACTCAAAAAAGTGAGACGCCTGATAGAGTTATCTGTTGATGTTTCAGATATCAATCTTAGTTTGGGACAGGTATCAGGTGACGAAAAGGTAGTAAAGATGCTTGGTGAACAGATGCTTATTGACAGGAAAGAAAAGGCAATAAGGTCTTATATTGAAGGTCTCAAAAAACAGATAAAAATCAAGATCAATAAACAACTTATTGCCTAAAAAGATACCTTAATCACGTCGTTCCCCGACTCGAGGGGGGAATCCATGGTTCGACATCCTTCGACAAGCTCAGGATGACATTGTCACTCTGAGCCTGTCGAAGAGTCACCATGACAATTGTCGCCCTGAGCCTGTCGAAGGGTAGATTATCCAGTCAAGCTGGATAATGACGTTGCATGAAGCCTTGAAAACCTCCCGATTTTTGTAGTAGCATAAAATGACTATGCCGAAGTGGTGGAACCTGGTAGACACGCACGTTTGAGGGGCGTGTGGGGTAACCCATGCGGGTTCAAATCCCGCCTTCGGCACCATAAAAGGTTGCTAATTGTTCAATTTTCCCTACTTTTAACTTAACGAGTTCATAGTCAAGGTGTTTAGCTCATCCCGAACTTCTTCCAATATTCTCTAACCCAACTTCCGCACTTTAGTGACCAAAATCTATTTAAATCAATGGGTTATGATATTGTTTAGTCACTATGATTACCATTTTCGGTAGTCCAAAATTTTTTAGGCGTAATAATTTCAAATGGAA
>JBFLZS010000078.1:0-14267 GCA_040756135.1 Nitrospirota bacterium | reverse complement strand
TTCGCGTACTTCGGCTATCTCTCTGACGCTGAATTCTCTGCCACGATATTTGACCGCCTTCTCCATTCATGATGTTATACCATAAATGGCAGCGGAACGTAAGCCCCGCTTCACTGAAGGGTTACTGAAGCAATGATTTTAGGGATGAATTTAAGGTAAAATATTAACGAAACTATAAACAGGAGGTGAGATTTTGGGAGCAGGCCAAGCAACAGCAGAAGTATTTTTTACAGCCTTTAAGACACTCAAGAGCGAGGAGAAAGATGCTTTCCTCGAAAAGGTAATTAATGACCCTGCACTAAGAGAAGACCTTATTGACATAGCACTGATTGAGAGAGCCAAAAAGGTCAGAGGCAAGTCCGTCTCTGCAAAAGAGTATTTTATAAAACGCCGCAAGACAGGAAAAGCTGCTTGAGTCTTTATAATGTCAAACTGATGCCTCAGGCTCAGAAAGACCTTGATGGGTTTTCGGGCAAATTATTATCAAGATTTGAAGAAATAATTTTGGGATTATATGATGAACCAAGACCGACAATTCAAAAAAACTTAGTGGTGGGGGCTCAAGATGGCGTATCAGAGTTGGAGACTATAGAGTACTTTATGAAATTGATGATTCACAGAAAATTGTAAAAGTCTATAGGATTGCACACCGTAAAGAGGCATACAGAGGTTAGTGTCTTCAATCTTCACTTAAAGCCTTTAAATTGGAACATGATAATTAAATGCGGGCGGGATGATTTCAGAGGGAAGTTCAGGTAAAATAAAGGCAGTAGGAGGTAAAGATGAACGCATATAAATATCATTCCGTTGTAAAAGAAAATGGCACAATTGAATTGCCAAAGCTTCCACTCCCAAAAGGGGCGAAGGTTGAAGTAATCATACTGCCTGAATTACTAACCTTCCAACGAGGTTGATCTTCACTCAAAGAAATGTCAAGAGATTATGGTCTTCAATCTTCACTATCGAGGATAATTACCTTAACAGTCTTTGCTGCAATAAATCCTGCAAATCTCTTCTGCCGTCAAGGACACAGTGTATGTAGACAGATGATTGAATAACCTGATAGATTATCCTGTAAGGCTTAAAGAAGATTTCACGAAACTCCAGGACCCCGATGCGTTCAAGTTCTATCGGGTAATGGCCTCTCGTAGGCATTGATTCAAGGGATAAAATAGTCTTTTCGATATTATCGAGAAGTTTATCGGCTTTTTCGATAGAGTCATTCAAGGCAACATAACGATAAATATCAGATATATCCTTCTCGGCATCCTCAATAATATAAACAGGATATTTCATTATCTTTGAAATTCTCCGGGCTTTTTCCTTAAGTCTCTAAAAACCTCCCTAACATGCCTGCTTTTGCCTTTTTCAAAACTCTTCCTGCTCATAGCAAGTATCTTGAGCATCGCAAGGCTTTCCCTGGTCTTTTCGTATTCTCTGATATCCTGAAGTATCACCTTTGCTTCGCCATTCAGGGTAATAACAACAGAACCGCCTTCCTCTGAAACTTCCCGAACGATCTCAGAGGCATGGGACTTAAAATAGCTTATCGGTTTAACAGATTTACTCAATTTCATAAAATATCCTCCAGTATAAAAGGTCTGAATATAGTCTATATTATGGTCTTTATTTTTTCAAGAGTTATGAATCCGGATTCATCAGGGTCTTCAAATCTTCACCCCCCACTGAACGCCCCGTATATGGTTCAGGGATGAATGTTTTTGAACTTCCCTAAAGGGCTATACCCAAAAGCCACAGACGTAAGTCCGTGTTACGGGGTTCACTTAAAGCACCTGCATGGGAAAAATTTAATGCCTGTTTGAAAAATTAAGAATTAACAAGGTAATATTTAACAAGTCTCTTGTATAATAAATTTATGATAGCGATTGTAGATTATGGAATGGGGAACCTGAGGAGCGTTGAGAAGGGGTTCCTTAAGGTTGGTGTGAATGCCATGGTTGTCTCAGACCCAAAGGCAGTGGATGATGCCCGGGCAGTTGTGCTCCCAGGTGTAGGGGCATTCAAAGACTGTATGAGAAATCTTGAAGAGATGTCACTCACAGAATCAGTTATGATGTCAATTCAGAAAGGCAAGCCATATCTCGGCATCTGCCTTGGGCTTCAAGTCCTGTTCACCGAATCAGAAGAGTTCGGTGTATGCAAAGGGCTTGATGTCTTTAAAGGGAGTGTTGTGAGATTTCAGTCAACTCTTAAGGACGTAGATAATATCAACGTCCTTAAGGTACCGCATATGGGCTGGAACACTGTAAAAATTCAGCGGAGGCCGCCTATCTTTGATGGCATACAGGATGAGGCATTTTTCTATTTCGTCCACTCCTTTTATGTCGCGCCTGATGATAGTAATGTAATCGCAACTACAACTGATTATGGTATAACCTTTACCTCTATGATCTGGAAGGAAAACATCTTTGCAACACAATTTCACCCTGAAAAGAGTCAGGAAGTAGGGCTCAGGATATTAAAGAATTTCGGAGATTTTGTAAAAAGGGGTTGAATAGATATGAAAAATATTCTTGTTGTTGCGGTCATTTTCGGCCTTCTCGGTACTTTTACAGCGACAGGGTGCAAGAAAGGCAGGGAATCAACCGGTGGAAAGCCTGAGATTCAGACCTTCGTCACTTATAAATATACCGATCCGATGACCGGCATGGAGGCTTTCCGTCTTCTTATTCCAAAAGGTTGGCGGGCCGAAGGAAAGATTATCTGGTCGTCAAATCCTGCACTGCCTGCCCAGGCCGGATTTCGCTTCTACAATCCTAAAAGTACAGAGGAACTGAACCTTTTTCCTACCCAATCTTATTTCTGGACGAATAACCAGATTTTCCTTAGGACTAACCCGCCAGGCACTTTTCGCTTTGGTACCCTGGTAATGAGCCCTATTGACCTTAATACTGCCTTTACGAAAGTCATTATTCCCAAGGCCAGGGCAAGGGTGACTGATCTAAGAATCATTAACAAAAAAGAAGTTTCAGAACTTGCAAAATTAGCCACAGGAGCTTCGACACCCGGGGTTCACAGTTCTGCTGAAGCCGGTAAAATCAGAATTCAATACACGGAAAATGGGAGACAAATGGAAGAAGAAATGTACGCTGCTGTCAGTCAATTCATCACCGAACTGCCGGGTTCCTTTTTTACCAGAGGTTATTTCATCAACTATTGGTACATAGACTACGTGTTTTCTCTCAGGGCGGAAAAAGGAAAACTCGATTCTCATTCCAAAGTTTTTCAGACAATGGTCTATTCCCTGAGGGCAAATCCCCGGTGGTTTGCCAAAGTCGCAAATGTTAAAGAGATGATGGCCCAACAAATAATAAGGGGTATCCGGCCTGTTGGTCGCATCGGCGAGATGGTGGCTCGTGCCGGAAGCGAAATGAGGGAAGACCAGATGCGTTCATGGGAACAGCGTCAGCAGGCACAGGACAGAATTGCCCAGAATTTCAGCGATTATATCAGAGGGGTAGACCGATTTTACGACCCTCTTGCCGGCAAAGAAGTCGAACTGCCTTCCGGTTACGGTCGAGCCTGGGCTAACAACCTCGGTGAATACATTGTAACCGACAGTCCGAGTTACAATCCGAACATTGGTTCTAATCTGCACTGGGAGGAACTAAATTCGGCGAAATAGGGTCTGTCCACAAAGTCAGGTTTTTCGTCATTCCTGCGGAGGCAGGAATCCACCCTTCGACATGCCTGTCCTGAGCAATGTGTCATCCTTCGACAAGCTCAGGATGACACAAGCCGAAGGGCTCAGGGTGACAATTGTCATGGTGAGCTTGTCGAACCACGGATTCCGGCTTAAGGATTGCCGGAATGACAGATAACACAATTTCAATTGTAATGTTTCTTATACCGTTAAGATTAACCCATCCTCCTATATGGCTTAATCCCATGGAAGTTTTTGCATAAGTTCTTTGATACTTAAGTTTAATACAGGATGTTTTTTATCAGGTGCAATCTCACAAAGAGGTCTTAAAACGAAATCTCTCTCATGCATTAATGGATGAGGGATTTTTAGATTATCATCATTTACGACAATGTTTTCAAAAAGTAAAATATCAAGGTCAATTATGCGAGGGCCCCATTTTGATGATTCTTTTCTTCCCATCTCTTTCTCCGTATCCTTTAATATTCTCAAAAGCTCCTTAGGCTCAAGTTCTGTCTCTATTTCTATCGCCAAGTTTATGAAACGAGGTTGATTTTTTACACCCCAAGGCTCTGTATCATATAGAGAAGAACGCTTAGAGACGGTAATCCCTTTTTGTTGCAGAAGTCTTATTGCACGCAGACAGTTTTTCTCTCTATCACCAAGATTAGAACCAATGCCTATGTAAGCAATAGACATTTTAGACCAATTATAATGATGCAGATGTTGTGAAAAAATTTATTTATCGATACCTTAGTGTACCTTCAACTAATGGTTTTTGGAATATTTTAGTGAATATAACGAATAAAGATATTTTCAATAAACTTATCGAGTTAAATAAATTTTTAAGCAATGTCTGCATCATCCGGTTACAGAATCCTTTTTATCCTCTCGACCGCCTCTTTAATTCTGTCCTCAGAGGCCGTTAGCGCAAACCTTACATATCCTTCTCCTGCCTCTCCAAAGCCATTGCCGGGTGTTGCAAGTACTCCTGCTTTGTTGAGCATATGTGCTACAAAACCCGCAGAATCAAAATGAGAAGGCACCTTAGCCCAGATGTAGAAAGTGGCTTTAGGTTTAATAAGTTGTATACCGAGTCTTTTTAATCCGCTATAAAGTATATCTCTTCTTTTCTGATATGTTTTTCTTATTCCTGAGAGGGTATCATTATCCGTATCAAGTGCAGCTATGGCTGCTTCCTGTATAGCCTGAAAAACACCTGAATCAAGGTTTGTCTTTACCTTTCCGAGACCTGCCAAGACCTCTCTGTTTCCGACAACAAAACCTATCCTCCATCCTGTCATATTATAGGTCTTTGAGAGTGAATGGAACTCGATGCCTACATCTTTAGCACCAGGTATCTGCATAAAACTCAAAGGTTTCTTTTCATAGTAAATCTCGGTATACGAGGCGTCATGGCAGACAATGATATTGTATTTCTTCGCAATCTCTATCACTTCCTTGTAAAATTTCCGGGGTGCAACGACTGAAGTGGGATTATTAGGATAGTTTATAAAAATGAGTTTTGCCTTAATAAGAACCTTTGAGGGTATCGCACCAAGGTCAGGAAGAAAATCATTCTCTTCCTTCAATGGCATTATATAGCTTTCTCCACCGGCGAACAGAGTGCCAACCGGATAAACAGGATAGCCAGGAGATGGTACAAGCACTATATCAGCAGGGTTAACAAATGCTAACGGGATGTGGCCTATGCCTTCCTTAGAGCCGATTAATGAGAGCACCTCTGTTTCCGGGTCAAGCTTAACATTAAATCTTCTTTTATACCATCTTGCGACAGCCTCTCTGAACGATAGCATTCCTTCATATGACGGGTAGCGATGATTCACAGGGTTTTCAACAGCCTTTTTCATAGCTTCGACTATGTTAGAAGGTGTTGGGATGTCAGGGTCGCCAATACTCAGATCTATGAGGTCAGTGCCTTTCGCTATTGCCCTGTTTTTCATCTCGTCTATAGATGCGAACAGATAAGGGGGAAGATGCCTTATGCGAGAGGCGAGTTCAAAAGTAACCTTTTTCTTCAAGACTACCTCCTGATTTCTCCGGCTTTTATATTATATACATTCCGCTATAGTGTCCCTATCTTATCCCCTGATGTGATCTCTTTTTCACATTTTCTGATTATGGCTGTTGCTGTCTTTTCCTTGGTGCTGATAATTTGTATGATACCGTTAGGAATGTCCCTCTTTGATATAGTACGTACTATATCACCGACCTCTATGCCATCCTTTCTTCCCCTGTCAATATAAACGATATCAAATTGACTATTCAAAATGCGTCTCTGTTTTGTGGCAACAATAAAACCGCTGATAGCAGGGGCTCTTGGATTATCTTTTTGGAAAGGCTGTTCTATTTCATAGTAGTCATCAAGGAGATCCCCAACAGTTACTTCGCTGAAAGATGCTGTTATTTTGACCTTTGTCTGGTTACTTTCTTCACCAACTACTTCTGCAACTCCAACCACTTCTATGAGGTAGCCCATCATTGCACCAGTTTCAGGATGCTTAACCTTTCCTGTTGAGTGTATAATATAAAATCTATCACCTGTCTTGGTAAGATTAATTGCTTTTATGTACGCATAGTCGCCTTTCCCAAAAATGGTCCTTTCATTTGGTGCACCGATAACCTCACCCTTACTCTTTATTGATTCAGCAATATAACCACTTGAGATGAGGGTATCTTTGTCAACGAGATATTTTCTCTCGACGGGCTTTATCTTTACTACAGGCTCCTCTTTTTTGATTTCTTTTATTTTAGGTTTAATCTCTGGTACCGCCTCTTCCACAGGCTTTGGAGCGACCTCTTTTGGAGCAACCTCTTTTATTAGATATAAGGGGATTTTAATCTTCTGGTCAGGATATATTAAGTCAGGATTTTTAATCTCAGGATTCTCCTTCCAGATCTTTGGCCATAAGAACGGATCCTCTAACTCTCCCTTGGAGATATCCCAGAGAGTATCTCCTTTTTTAATAATGTAATCCTTATATTCCTGCAAAACATTGATGGTATCTACGTCCTGCATTTGTGCATTCATAAGAGAAGGCACTAAAAGAAAAAATAACAGAAACATGATTCGATTTAATATATGATTTTTTCTTAGCACAATCATTACTCCTTTTTAAAAGGTTTACTTTGCCTCATTAGAAAATTTTCTAACGGGGTTTTCATAAAAATAACGAAGATATCAAAGACTCTCAAGTATTAATTATACCGGAGTTTCCTGAGTTTTTCATCAAGCCGTATTAGACTTTTAAAAGTAACCATATGGATAGCAACAGAATATGTTCTTCACTATTCGTTTATATACCCTGCAATAATTTCCATTGCCTTTTCAACAACACCTGCATTCCTCCTGTACAATTGCTGTGCCTTGAAGCCGATCTCTTTTGCTTTTTCCGGCGACATGAGAAGCTCTCTTAATTTTTGATAAAGCCCTTCCTCATTAACTTCAAAAGCTGCACCTTCCCTATAGAAATCTTTAATAACAGTGAAGTTCTCCATGTGAGGGCCGCATAATATGGGCTTCCCCCAGTATGCAGGCTCAAGAGGATTCTGTCCCCCATAGCCTTTAAAACTTTTGCCAATGATTGCTATATTTGCTTTCCCATATACTGCTGAAAGCTCCCCAATGGTGTCGAGAAGAATAATTATTCCTTCAGTCGCCTCAGACAACTCGCCATGTCGAGAACTTGAAAGCTCCTCCCTACCCCTACCTTCCCCCTCGAGGGGGGAGGGTGAGGGAGGGGGTGAAGAACCCCGCACAGCAAAGGCCGATCTCTTTATATAAGCAAAGCCTTTTGATCTGAGCATGTCTTCAACTTCTTTAAACCTCTCAGGGTGCCTTGGAGCAATGACGAGATTAATGTCAGGGAAATCTTTTTTAAGCTCAATATAAACAGAAGTTATTAATTCTTCATCTCCTTTATGGGTGCTGCCTGCTATGATTACAGGCCCTTTTATTTTCTCTGTCCATTCAGGAATCTGTGAGGGAGGGGTTGTATCGAATTTAAAATTACCTAAAACCTTAATCCTGCTACTATTAACGCCAAGGCTTCTTATCCTCTCAGCGTATACCTCACCCTGCATGCCAAAGAAATTGACACCAGAAAGGACTCTTTTCATAAAAAAAGAAATCATTTTATATCCTTTGAAAGAGTCTTCAGAAATCCTTCCATTAAGTAAAATAACAGGAACTCCGTTTTCCTTGAAAATTTTTAACAAATTCGGCCATAATTCTGTTTCGATTACTATTAAAATCTCTGGTCTTATCCTTTTCAAAACCTTATTCAAGATTAGGGCAATGTCAAACGGGAGATAAATAATTGCTGTACCATCGGGTGCATTTTCCCTTGCCACCTTTTGGCCTGTATCAGTGATTGTTGATAGAATAATGCCTTTTGATGAATATCTCTCTCTAAGTCTTTTAAGCAGGGGTAGCGCTGCCATTACCTCACCAACAGAGACAGCATGAACCCAGATGAAGGATGAAGGATGAAGGATGAAAGATAAATTAAAAAATCCAAACTTTTCTCTCAACCATCTTTTTCTGAGGTCTTTTGGTCTTTTGAAATACTCGAAAGGCAATAAAATAATGATTACAATGACATATATAAGACTATAAATTAAATACATTTTTACAAATTATTTTCTTTCTGCCATCTCCATTACTATCTCAGCAACCCTCTCCGAGGCGCACTTTCCTAAAAATGGTTCCTTGATTTTCCTGTAATGTTTAATCATCCCTTCTCTATAATCAGATACAAACATAATCTTCTTTAGTTCATTTATTACTTCCTTACTATTTGCTTTCTCCTGAAGGAGCTCTTTTACAACCTCTCTGCCTGAAAGAATATTAACCAGTGTTATATGTTTTACCCTGACAACACGTTTCCCGAGTTGATATGTAAAAGGAGAAAGTTTATATACAACAACCATTGGAACCTCGAGAAATGCAGTCTGCAATGTTGCTGTTCCTGATGCAACAACAGCAAGATCAGACGCAGCAAGGACTTTCACCGATTCCCCTTTCTTAATAACTACTCCATCTTGCTTTAGCAGTTCCATATGGTGAATGTATCTGCTTTCATCTGTATTCGGTGCGAGAGGCATGCAAAACTGGTAATCCTTCCCTGAATTTATTTCAGGGTCACTCTTAAATTGTCTTACAACATCAATCATCAGAGGTAAGAGTCTATTAAGTTCATGGGGCCTGCTCCCGGGGAGAAGTGAAAGAAGAGGTCTGTTTGTATCAAGACCAAGAGTAGCCTTAAAGTAAGCTCGGAGTTCAGGGTTCGGAGTATACCCCCCCTCAAATCCCCCCCTGACTTCTGACCCTAAAACAGCATCTATCTCTTCGAGTATTGGATGACCGACAAACTCACATGTTACCCCTGCTTTTCTGTATATATTTTCTTCGAATGGAAGTATGACGGCCATTCTGTCAACGATATTTGCGATCTTTTTAACCCTTCCCTTTCGCCATGCCCATACCTGAGGGCTTACATAGTACAATATCTTTATCCCGAATGCCTTAGCCGCCTTTGCCACTTTTATGTTGAAGTCAGGATAATCAATAAGAACAATGACAACGGGCCTTAACTTCTCAATCACATCAACAGTCTTGTTGAATGTAGCCTTCACTTTACGGTATGCTGAAACAACCTCTACAATGCCGAAGGCATCTGATATATTCGAGACAAGTTCTACCCCTGCCTTATTCATCCTCTCGCCGCCAACACCTATAATATGAACATCAGGCCATTTGTTTCGTAGTTCTTTTGCAAGGAGTGAGCCATATAATTCACCCGAGCTTTCACCGGTAACTATCATAACAGTATTCATGTTTGATAATCTGCCCATTCCCATTATTATATCTGAAATGAGCTAAATCGAGATTCAGCGAGGGGAACAAGAATAAATCGATCTGATGGCTAAAAAGATTTCACAAGTCTTATAAAAGAATCTGTGGCTAAAAATGAAGATATTATATAGTGTGCTAAAGTCTTTACTGCCCAGTTTTTAGACAAGCTCTGTGCCCCAATTTAGGGATATTAGGGATTCATCTAAATATTGACATAATGACATATATATGTTTAAATAGTTGATGGAAAGAACAACTATATATCTTAACGACACAATGAAAAAATATCTCCTTGATATTTCTGAGGAAGAAACCCGAAAGAGAGGTAAACGCATCGGGATGGCTGAGATGATTCGGGAGGCTATTACAGTCTATCTGAAGAAAAAGGGCAAACCAGTGGATAAGAGAGAAATACTTATTAATCGAATGCTTTCTACAAGAGGAACTCTAAGCGATGAATTTGAAAGAAGGGTCAAGAAAGTTCGTAAGGAACTGAATAAGTGGAAGATAGAATCTGCATAGATACCGATATCATTATAGACCATCTTAAAGGAAAAGGGCCCGGAGTTGATATTTTTGAAAGAATCATAAGAAATGCTCTTCCAGTAACTACGCAAATCAATAGGTTCGAATTGCTATGCGGTGCTCTTCTGAAAAATGAAATAGATATAATCAATCAGACCCTTTCCGGTTTTGTTATTATGTCTTTTGACGGGGCAGGAGCTGCTCAGGCAGCAAAAATCTACAGGGAACTCAGAGGTAGCGGCCAACTCATCGGAATGAAGGATATTATGGTTGCAGGTATTGTTTCCGCAAATAATGTTCTATTTGCAACAAAAAATAGGAAGGATTTCGAGAAAATAAAGGGAATCAGGTTTTTTATCTGAAATTTTTCTTTACATAGAAATTGTCTCCTGCAATCCAGCACTAAACAGCGCTCCTGATTATCTCTGCTATCTTTCTAATCGAAGATTCATCAAGCTCCGGGTACATTGGTAAAGAGAGGACTTCCTGGGCTGCCTTCTCAGCAACAGGAAAGTCCCCTTTTTGATAACCTAAAAATTTAAGGGCCTTTTGCAGGTGGAGCGGCACCGGATAATAAATAACTGATGAGATACCATTTTCCTTAAGCATTTGTTGTATCTCGTCCCTTTTATGGCTCATGATTGTATACTGGTGGAAGACATGATACGCGCCTTTTTTTTCAAAAGGACATTTTACTATATCTGAAAGGAGGCTATTGTAGAGTGCTGCATTATGCCTTCTTTTTCTGTTGTATTCATCTATAAGTTTGAGCTTCACAAGAAGGATGCCTGCCTGCATCTCATCCAGACGACTGTTAAATCCAACCCTATTATGTATGTATGAACCTCTGGAGCCGTGGTTTCTTAGTTCCCTTATTGTTTCAGCCACCTTTGAGTCATTAATGATTATCATTCCACCATCTCCGTATCCGCCAAGGTTTTTGCTCGGGTAAAAACTGAAGCAACCTGCGTCTCCAAAGCCTCCAACCTTTTTGCCGTTTACTCCTGCACCAAAAGACTGGGCACAGTCTTCAATCACTTTCAGCTTATGTTCCTTTGCTATATCTAATATCTCTCCCGTATCAGCCGGATGACCAAATAGATGAACAGACAGAATAGCCTTTGTCTTTTTTGTTATATTTTCCTCTATCTGGCTTACATCTATATTGAATGTATCCGACTCGATGTCAACAAAGACAGGTATAGCACCTGTATACAAAATTGCCTCAACAGTAGCAAAAAAGGTAAACGGAGTTGTTATAACCTCATCTCCTTCTCCTATGCCCAGTGCGTCAATTGATAGATGAAGGGCATCGGTGCCTGAAGCAACGCCGATTGCTTCCTGGACACCATGATAATCTGCTACCTTTTTTTCAAACTCAGATACATTGGCCCCAAGGATATACCTGCTGCTTTCGAGTATCTCTGTAAGAACACGAAATACATCCTCTTTAATCTCTTGAAATTGTTTCTTCAAATCAACCATCGGAATCATCTGGTTATTTCTTTATATAGCTGAACATTAATCAACTTGGTTATCTCATTGACTACCTTTAGTGCGTTCCTTCCTTCAATTGCAGAGACCTTTATTTTTTTTCTTTCTTTTACACAACTAATAAAATCTTTTAATTCTTCTTTAAGAGGCTCCTTTTTCTCAGGCCTAATGACCTCAGAGGATATGCCTTCTTGAGTCCTAAAATAGCGCTTTATCTCTGAACTCTGATAATCAATATTTATGTAAGAATCTTTCTGGAAGACCTTGAGCCTTCTGAGTTTTTCAGGTGATAAACGGCTTACAGTAGCAAGGGCTGTACAGCCATTTTCGAACTCGAGCCATGCCTTTGCTACATCAATCTTATCAGTAAGCACTTTTGCACCCACTGCTCTAATCTCTTTGACTGGCAGAGAGACGAGACTCAGTATTATATCCACATCATGGATCATGAGATCGAGTGTGACATCAACATCAGTTCCTCTTCCGAGAAAGGGCGAGAGTCTTTCTGACTCGATAAACATCGGTTCTTTAACCATGTCGAATACAGCAAGTATAGCAGGATTATATCTCTCAAGATGCCCTACTTGAATAATACAATTCTTTTTCTGTGAATCCCTGATGAGTTCATCGGCTTCTTCTATAGTTACTGTTATAGGTTTCTCAATCAATATGTCTTTTCCTGCATTGAGGCATCCGATGGCGATATCAAAGTGAGTTGTTGTAGGGGTTACAATACTCAGAGCATCTACCTTATTCAGGATATCTCTGTAATCATAATATGCCTCACACCCATATTTCTCTGCAAACTCATCGGCCCTTTTTCTATCAATGTCAACAACAGCCGTAAGTTCCGTGTCTTCGATCTCGGAATAAAGCCTTGCATGATGTTGCCCCAGATATCCAACCCCTATAACCCCTACCTTAACTAACACAAACATTCCCTTTCATCAAATTTATCTGATATTTTGCACTAAATAGAGATTTAGGGCAAGGGGCGGAAAGAGAGTTGATTGGTAATAGGATTTGGTGTCGAATTTGTATTATGAATAAAAAGCCCTGCCGAAAGAGCAGGACTTTTAGTTTGATGGAAGCTTAAGGATTAGGTAGGGGTAATTGTCAATCTTTTAAGCGCCTTAAGCCTGCTTGGATGTTTTAGCTTCCTTAAAGCCTTTGCTTCAATCTGTCTGACCCTCTCTCTTGTTATAGAAAGATGCCTCCCAACCTCTTCGAGGGTATGGTCTCTATCCGCACCGATACCGAACCTCATTCTTATAACCTTTTCTTCTTTAGGTGTTAAAGTCTTCAGCACCATCTGTATCTGTTCAGAAGTCTCAGTCTTTTCTGCATCAGAATAAGGCGAGGGACTGTTCTTATCTCCTATAAAATCCTCAAGTTCTGTATCCTCATCACCTACAGGTGTCTGGAGTGCTATAGGATCTTGTATTGCCCTGAAGACCTCTTCAACCTTCCTTGTCGGAACCATGAGCTTCTGAGCAATTTCCTCATTGGTTGGTTCCCTACCGAGTTGTTGTGTCAGCTCCCTTGACGCCTTGGTAACCCTATTATAGAATTCCATCATATGGACAGGAACCCTGATGGTCTTCGTCTGGTCTATCAATGCCCTTGTTATTGCCTGCCGGATCCACCACGTTGCATAAGTGCTGAACTTAAAGCCCTTTTCGTATTTAAATTTATCAACAGCCTTCATAAGGCCTATATTGCCTTCCTGTATAAGGTCAAGGAGGGGAAGCCCCCTTCCGACATAATTTTTTGCAATATTAACTACAAGCCTGAGGTTACGTGTTATTAATTCATTTTTAGCGGTCTCGATAAGTGTCTTGGCCTTTAAAATGCGGGCCCACATTCCCTTAAGATCATTGATCTTAACCCCCACTTCCGATTCAACCCTCTTATATACCTTCTCTGCTTCTTTTGCTATCACTTCAAGTTTTTTGGTGTCAATATTCTTTTTCTTTTTCTCCTTGATAGTATTTTTTAGCTCTTTAAATGAGCCGTGCCTCGCAATCTTCTTGTCCATAGCTTCAACTTCTTTCATAATATTATCAAGGACTTCAACACTCTTTAAAAGAGCTTCATCAGTCTTCTCCTCTTCTTGACTGAATTCTTCCTCATCTCCATTCAGGCTGGCTTCGAGTTTTTTATAAAGAGGCAACGCAGTAACTATTTCTCTTATAATTTCCTTTCCAGCCTCGAGCCGTTTTGCAAGCTCCGTCTCTTCATCTTTTGTCAAGATAGAAATATCTCCCATTGAGTAGAAATATGCCTGTACGAGGTCTTCTGTCTTTTCATACTCTTCTAATTCCTCTTCCACTTCTTCTCCCGGTAGAAGTGCCTCCTCGTGATCCACGACCTTAACTCCCATATCCTGAAGAATATCCATAAGATCTTCTATTTCATCAGGTGAAAAGAACTCAGAAGGAAGTGCATCATTTATTTCATCATAGGTAAGGATTCCTCGTCTTTTGCCGATGTCAATTATCTCTTCAAATATGTCTCTCTCTCTCATTTTTACTCCTCAAAGCATATAAAAAGGGCCTTCTCTCAAGGCCCTGATTCCTCTTTGACAACAGGAGGAAATAATAAGGGTCAAGTCTCACGGTCTATTAGTACTGGTCAGCTGAATACATTACTGCACTTACACCTCCAGCCTATCAACGTGGTAGTCTACCACAGACCTTCAGTCCC
>JBFLZS010000077.1:0-14710 GCA_040756135.1 Nitrospirota bacterium | reverse complement strand
CCCCTTTGGAAAAGGGGGAATGAGGGGGATTTTATAATATCATTGAAAAATCTCCCCTAACCCCTCTTTGCCAAAGAGGGGAACAACAATATGCAACTATTCATGCACTCATAACTGAAAGGTTACAACCCTCTAATAATTAATCTTGACTACATTTAGCCATTGACATATTATGGATAATATTATGGTTAATAAACGATAGATTTTCAAATAAAACTATTTTAAGGGGGAGACTATGAAAAAAATAGAATTGATCGAGATGCTTAACAAAGACCTTGCGGATGAACATGCTGCCATTATACGTTATCTTGTTCACGGCTGGCTGGAGGGCGAGGATACGCCTCTGGGAGCCAGCCTCCTGTCTCGCTCAAGGGAGGAGATGTGGCATATGCACTGGTTGGGTATGATCATAGGGAAATTGGGCGGGGAACCGAATCTTAAACCTGCCCCCTATCCATATGATCCAACTAACAGGGCTACTATCTTCAAGTCTTATGTCAAATACGAAGAGAAACTAATACCCCATTATAATGGAGAAGCTGACATGGTTAAAGACCCACATATCAAGCGTGTCTTGCAGAGAGAGGCATGGGAGTCTGCGATCCATGCAAGGAAGTTTCAAAGAATACTGGGTAAATTAAGCCCGGAACAGGCCTCGGGCGTTCCCGGCGGAGAGTCTGAATTGCCAAAGGAGTTTCTTGACATGCTGCAAAAGGAAGTAACGAGCAAGTACAACGAAATGCTCCAGCATATCAGATATTCGTGGTTAAGCCAGAAAAGCAGTCTCTTGGCGTGGCAACTTATGGATCAGGCAATGGAAAAAATGAAACAGGTCGCACATTTTGCAGAGGACATTGGTGGGAACGGCATTCCTCCCCGGTTTATTCCGGGCAAAATAGATGTGAGCAAGACTATAGGTAAAGCACTGAAAAAGGCGTTAGAAGATGTCAGGACAGCTCAAAAAAGGCACATGAAGTTAAAAGAAGACAGCGAATTTAAAAAGCATGGTGGACTGGTTATTAATCTCGACCTTACTATCCAGCAGGAGGAGTATCAGGCAGAAGAATTGGAAGACATGGGTAAAAAGAAGTGATATGTGTTAATCAAGTGATGTGCCGTCAGCAAGTTCTTCGTAATAAACTTTGAGATCAGGCAGCTTCTTTGATTCCATTATTTTCATAGCGCTTCGTGGATGCTCATTCAATATGCCCGTAATCATATAGGGTATGTGGTAACCCCATTCTATCTCTGCTTTCAGGGGAATAAATATTTCCTGTATTATCTCAAAAAGCGGCCTGATATCAAATTTTGGGTTTTTGAGAAAGGAAAGTAAGAGTTCGAGAGGGCAATTGCCTGCTCCTCTTCCCATACCATAGAGAGTAGCATCTATCCGGTTTATCCCGGCAATAATCGCTTCTATTGTATTGGCAAAGGCTAACTGCTGGTTATTGTGGGCATGTATGCCGAGCTCTTTCCCGGGCATCGCCTCAAAGTACTTTTTTGCAAGGAAATGGATCTGCTCAGAGTACAAAGCTCCGAAACTGTCTACCAGATAGACAACAGGCACCTGGCTTTTTGAAAGGTCATTCAGGGCTTCATCCAGGTCTTTTTCCAGTACCTTGGAGACTGCCATCAGGTTTATAGTCGTCTCATAACCTTTATCTATGCACTGATGTGCCAGACTTATACCTTTATCTATCTCTTTGGCATAACATGCAACCCTGATCATGTCAAGTACGCTGTCTTTTTTGGGATGTATGTCCTCAGAGTCAATACGGCCTATGTCAACCATAGCAGACAATTTCATCTTAACCTCTAAGTCTCCGATAATCCTTTTCAGGTCATCTTCGGTACAAAATTTCCACGCTCCGTTTTCATCCCGGGAAAAATACTTCTCAGACGATTTATATCCCATCTCCATATAGTCGACACCAGATCGTGAAAGCGCCAAAAAAACCTTTCTTACGAAATCATCACTGAATTGCCACTTGTTTATTAAACCGCCATCGCGGACTGTACAATCTAAAACTTTAATCTGTGGTCGAAACATATATAAATCCCCCGATTATTTATTTCATGGATGTAACCTGATTTGAAGACAGGCTTTATTATACACAATTTATGATTTTTATGCGTAATGCAATCTTAATAACTTAATAACAACATCCTCAGAAATGTCTGAAATTATACTCTGTCCGTCTGAACGGTAGTTTATACTCAAATACTATTCAATCCGGTTGAGCAAGCAGACTGCATACGCAGCAATTCCTTCACCATGGCCGATGAATCCCATGCCTTCATTAGTTTTAGCCTTAATATTGATTAAACCTGAAGGGATTCCTGATCGTGATATTGCCTCTTTCATGGATTCAAAATAAGGTGAGAGCTTAGGGTCTTCTGCTATTATGGTTGCATCAATCCAGGAAACCTCATATCCATTTGCGATTGTAATTTCAACAATATATCTCAGAAGTTCAATACTCGATGCATCCTTCCATTGCGGATCTGTATCAGGGAAATGTTTCCCCATATCGCCAAGGCCGAGTGCGCCAATTATAGAATCTGTTATCGCATGGCATAAAACATCCGCATCAGAGTGGCCGATGAGACCCTTATCAAACGGGATATTTACTCCCCCGAGTATTAATTTCCGACCTTTAACAAGCCTGTGAGAGTCGTATCCAAAACCTATTCTCATAAAGATCTATTTCACTTCTCCAAAGTTTTATTGTCTTTTATTCTCATCGAATCAAAAATATATACCCTCTTTGGTAAAGAGGGGAGAGGAGAGATTTTATGAATCATTACGATAAACATTATTCTGAAAATCCCCCTCCATCCCCCTTTTCCAAAGGGGGACTAAATGGTACAAGTTACTAATTTCCACCTACTTTCCTAAGAAGAAACTCCGCTATATCCAAATCTTCAGGGGTAGTGATTTTAATATTCCTGTATGAGCCCATTACAACCTTTACCTTCCCTCCATATTTTTCTAAGATTGCTGCATCATCTGTTGAGTAAAACTCTTCTTTCATGGCCCGCTCATATGCTGTTAAAATATTTTTATAAGGAAAGAGCTGTGGTGTCTGGATAGCCCATAGAGAATCCCTCCTCAGTGTCTTCTTTATTATTCTATCGGTTGCCTCTTTAATCGTATCTTTTAGCGGAACTCCAAGGATAACTCCGTCTAAACCATTAAATTCCACCGAATCCCCCCACTCCCCCCTTTTCCAAAGGGGGGCTGAGGGGGATTTTAAAGGGGGGGCGGGAATTAATAATTCTTTTAACGCCTTTTCAATCAAATCCCTTTCGATAAAGGGTCTAACCCCATCGTGTATAAGTACGATACAATTTTTGTCCTCTATGAGCTTGAGTCCATTGTATACAGAATCCTGCCGCTCCTTACCCCCTTGTGCTACCCTCTTTATTTTTGAGAGACCAGCCTCTTCAAAAATCTTTACCCCATACTCCATATCCTCTGATTTAAGCACAGGGATTATCTCTACTACTTCATCAATAGTCTCTAATGTCTCAAGGGACCAAATGATGAGCGGTTTCCCCCCGAGGGTTTGAAACGGTTTGTTAATACCAGTGCCAAATCTCTTACCCAGCCCGGCTGCTGGCACAACCGCAACAACCTTCTCTTGTCGTTGAAGACCCTTCATCTATCAACCTTCAATTTAAAAATTTTTACATTACTTCGCTATTCTAAGCTCTTCTCTTTCATAATCCTCTTTAAGCTTTGAGAATATCATCCTGCCTGCTGTCGTCTGCAACACACTCGTCACACTTACATCTGCATTTTTGCCAATAAGTCTTCTCCCATTTTCTACAACGACCATGGTCCCGTCATCAAGGTACGCAACTCCCTGATTATATTCCTTTCCCTCTTTAAGTATAAAAACCTTCATGGTCTCACCCGGAAGTACAACAGGCTTTAACGAGTTAGCCAGCTCATTTATATTAAGTACAGACACCCCCTGAAGTTCTGCAACCTTGTTCAGGTTAAAATCGTTCGTTATAACCTTTGCATTTAAGAGCTTTGCTAAGGCAACAAGTTTCGCATCGACCTCTTTTATCTTTGGAAAATTCTCATCAACTATCCTCACAGTTATGCGTGACATCTTCTGAATCTTGTGGAGGATGTCAAGTCCGCGTCTTCCCCTTGCCCGCTTCAAAGGGTCAGGAGCGTCTGCTACGTGTTGTAATTCCTGAAGGATGAACTGAGGGAGAATAAAAACCCCTTCAAGGAAGCCCGTCTCACAGACATCAGCGATACGTCCGTCTATTATTACACTTGTATCGAGAATTTTGAGGTCTTCCTCTACACCCTGTCCTCTGAAAAACTTGAAGATACCAGCGATCGAAATTCCTTTACCCCTGCTCAGGCCGAGGAGAAGTCCACCATAGCCAAATACCGCCAGCAACACAAAGGATATAACTGCTGTATCTTCGCCAAAAATTGGCCTTAAAGGGAGCATAAGAAGATAGGCAAATAAAAGCCCGCAAGAAATACCTATAAGACCTCCGATAATTGTCCTGAATTCAATCTTCTTAAATATTAACTCTGTAGCTATTGTGATTAAACCTAAAAATCCCCCTATCAGGAGACCATATGTACCATAATTATATTTAGCGCCAATAATGTATCCTGAAAATGTAAAGAGTAAAAGCACCGCAAGCCTGAGAATAAAAAACATTTTTTATCACCTCCCTTCTTACATACTTTTTATCATTGACCCGAAAATACCCCTCTTTGGCAAAGAGGGGTAGGGGAGATTTTATAAATAGTAAATGGATTTGTTCTTAAAATCCCCCTTCATCCCCCTTTACCAAAGGGGGAATATCTGGAACGACATCATGGCGTATCTATAAGTCATTGATTTTTAATGCTTTCATATATGCTGTATAACTCATATCTTTTATCAGTACCGGGAAGTCCTAAATTATGCCGGAGAATAGAAAGGTGTCCGAACTCGTCACTTATCACTGCTATTTAAGATGCCTTGAGAATAGTATAAAACCTTTTACCGCCTCTATTGATAAAAAGGAGAACCGTCTCATCCCTTTTTATATTTGAGGTAATCCTGTTAAAATCCTCCAGGTTATCTATCCCCTTTTTATTTATCTCTTTTATAATATCACCCTTTTTAATCTCGGCTTCATCTGCAGGGCTCCCGGGTTCTACCCTTACAACGACAACCCCCCTCTCATCTTTATTAAAACCCAACTGTTTTGCAATTTCTCTTGTAATGTCCATAACTGAAAGGCCTATGAGTACATCTGCCTCGGAATCTTTAGTTAACCGATCTGGCACAACCTCTGCAATTTCTTTCGGCAAATCAACAATAACTACCTTAACAGTATATTCTTTTCCCGACCGGAAAATCTTAATCGATATCTCACTACCTCCCTTACTCTGGGCAACCATATTTCGCAGAGCACTTACATCCTTTACTTCCTTGCCATTAAATTCAAGTATTACATCACCCCTCATAATCCCGGCCCGCTCAGCCGGGCTACCTTTTTCAACATCACTAACAAGGGCACCATTTGATTTTTTTAGCCCGAATTTCTGCGTGAGTTCGGGTGTAAGTTCCTGAATAGTGACTCCAATCCATCCCCTGACAACCTTCCCCTTTTGAACAAGCTGATCCATAACAAGGCGTACCATATTGCTGGGCACCGCAAAACCTATCCCTTGATAACCCCCTGTCTTCGAGAATATTGCTGTGTTTATCCCGATAAGCTCTCCTTTTATGTTCACAAGTGGTCCACCTGAATTCCCGGGATTTATAGCGGCATCTGTCTGAATAAAATCCTCATAGTCCGCTATTCCAACATTGGCCCTTCCAACTGCGCTTATTATTCCCATTGTGACTGTATGGCTCAAGCCGTAAGGGTTACCTATCGCGAGGACAAACTCACCTACCTGTAATCTTTCAGAATCGCTCCATGTCAGTGTCGGAAGATTGTTTGCATCTATCCTTACTAAGGCAATGTCCGTTTTAGGGTCAGCACCTACTATTTTCCCTTTAAAAGTCCTTCTATCAAGCAAGGTCACCTTTATCTCCTCAGCCTTTTCAACCACATGGTTATTCGTAATTATATACCCATCTGGAGAAACAATAACGCCAGAGCCAAGGCTCTGTTCCTTCCATTTCTTTGGCATCTCAAAATCATGGAAGGGACTGAATAAATCGAAGAAGGGATCCTTAAAAAATGGGCCTGCATCTCTTCTTACAACCTTTGTTGAGGATATATTTACCACCGCGGGTGAAACAGCACTGACAATCTCTGAGAATGCCCTGCTCGTTTCTATCATCTGACGGGGAACAGTCGGTGTAACAGTGTATGGTGTGTACCCGTGCTGCCCTGCAATCTTGCCCAGGACATAAAATGTGAGTCCGCCTAAAAGGAACCCCGACAGTAAAATTACTATACCAATAAATATTTTCTTCTTCATAAATTTAATTATAATCACCAGATTTAAATATTGTAAACCCCGTACCGCGCCTTTACCCCGTAAGAGACCGAAACTCTTACGGGGTTTACAGGCGTGGGCATTGGGGATGTGCCCTTCGGGAATTTTGTTGGCATTCATCCCCGACTTCACAGTCAGGGCTTTCTGCGTTGCTAAACGAGGTAAAGTCGCCCTTGACCAAATACCCCTTACTGTGTTAATTTTCAAAGTCTGTCGTATAAAGAAAACAATCTCGCAGCAGGCTGCGAGGCATTCGAAGAATTCTCAGATTAAAGGTTTTTAGGAGGTTTAATGCTAAAACGTTATCTATTGGCACCTGGCCCAACACCTGTTCCCCCCGATGTGTTGCTCGCAATGGCAACACCGATAATACACCACCGTTCACCAGACTTCATACCTGTGCTTGATTCTGCAAAAAGGGGGCTTCAATGGCTATATCAGACAAAAAACGATGTGCTTATCTTATGCTCAACAGGCACAGGTGGAATGGTTGGAGCTGTGAATAATTTCTTCAATACCGGGGACAGGGTTCTTGTTATAAATGGAGGCAAATTTGGAGAGAGATGGATGAAGATATGCCAGGCATATGGCCTGAAGGTTGAAGAAATTACTGTAGAATGGGGTTATGGGGTTAAGCCTGAAATAGTCGAAGAGGTTCTTAGAAAAAATCAGGACATAAAGGGTGTGTTTGTTCAGGCATCTGAGACCTCAACCGGTGTTTACCATGATATAAAGACCCTTGCATCTATTGTTAAAAAATATGAGGATACTTTATTCATAGTTGATGCCATTAGCGCGCTCGTTGCACATGACCTGAGGACAGATGAATGGGGAATAGATATAATGGTGGGCGGTTCACAGAAGGGGGTAATGCTGCCACCGGGCATTGCATTTGTCAGCGTGAGTGAAAAGGCATGGGCAAAGGCGGAAACATCAAGATTACCTAAATTTTATTTTAATTTTAAGAAAGAACGCGAAAACCTCGCCAAAAACCAGACAAACTTTACATCGCCTGTTACTCTCATTATCGGGCTTAATGAAAGTCTTAAGATGCTTCAGGCTGAAGGGCTTGAGAATGTATTTAAGAGACATGAAAGGCTTGCAGATGCAATGAGAAAGGCTGCTCATGCCCTCAGATTAGATCTATATTCAAAGGAGTCTCCTTCAAATTCTGTAACAGCTATTGTGACACCTCCCGGGATAGACGGCCAGGCAGTTTATAAAAATCTTCGGGAGAAATATGGCATCACTGCAGCCGGGGGACAGGATAGGGCAAGGGGTAAAATTTTCAGGATTGCACATTTAGGATATACGGACAGATTCGACGTTATAACGGCAATTGCAGGGATTGAGATGGTACTTAAAGGAATGGGCTATCCAGTGAAACTCGGCACGGGTGTAGCAATTGCTCAGGAACTATTAATGGATTAAAGAAGACAAATGAAGAACGCAGCTATCAGTAACGTCACGAAGATTCTTGTCAGTGACAATATCTCCCCAAAGTGTGTAGAGATACTCAAAAATGCAGGGCTTGAGGTTGATGTAAAGGCAGGTATGAAACCTGAGGAACTGAAGGCTCGCATCGGTGATTACCACGGCCTGGTAATAAGGTCTGCAACAAAGGTTACATCAGAGTTAATAGATGCTGCTACAAACCTGAAGGTTATAGGACGTGCAGGTTCCGGACTTGATAATGTTGACAGGGTAGCAGCTACAAAAAAAGGCATTGTTGTAATGAATACACCCGGTGGGAATACAATCACTACAGCAGAACATACAATCGCTCTTATGGTTGCACTTGCAAGACAGATACCACAGGCCACAATATCAATGAAGGCAGGTAAATGGGAGAAAAAGAAGTTCACGGGTATCGAACTCTTTAACAAGACACTCGGTGTTGTTGGCATAGGGAATATAGGCAGTCAGGTTGCAAAGAGGGCTCAAGGTCTTGCAATGAATGTGATAGCATATGATCCCTTCTTGAGCGAAGATAAAGCAAAGACCATGGGTGTTGAGAAGGTTAATCTTCAAGAGCTATTAAGACGCTCCGACTTCATCACAATCCATACACCGATAACACCGGAGACAAAAAACATAATAAATAAAGAGACTATTAAAATGATGAAACCCGGTGTCAGGATAATCAACTGTGCAAGAGGTGGTATTATCAATGAAAAAGACCTCTACGATGCACTTATCGAGGGTAAGGTTGCCGGCGCCGCACTTGATGTATTTGAGGAGGAACCGCCTGAGAATAGTCCTCTCATTACCCTTGATAATGTAATCTCCACACCTCATCTTGGTGCCTCGACTAAAGAGGCACTGGAAAATGTTGCTGTTGCTGTTGCAGAACAGATTGTGGATTATCTTATCCATGGAACAATAAGAAATGCCGTCAACTTTCCGTCAATTCCATCGGACCAGGTAACAACGCTTCAGCCTTACATAAACCTGGGCGAAAAACTTGGCGGGTTCGCTGCCCAGATATTTGAAGGAGGTGTTACCGAGATAACGATCGAATACAGAGGAGAGGCATCTGAGATTAACACCGCTCCTGTTACAATAGCTGCTATAAAGGGGTTTCTTTCACCAATCGTGGGAGAGACAGTGAACTTTGTAAATGCACTATTTATCGCAAAGGAACGCGGTATAGAGGTTAAAGAGACAAAGAGCACAGATGCAGGTGATTATCAGAGCATGGTTACAATCAGGCTAAAGGCGAAGGCCAAAGAAAGTTATCTTGCTGGTACACTTTTCAGCAAAAAAGACCCCCGTATTGTAGCTATTAACGACTTTAAGGTTGAAATTGTACCCGAGGGAGAACTTCTTTTTATCTATAACAATGATAAACCTGGCGTTATAGGGAATATCGGAACACTTCTCGGCAAAAACAATATCAATATCGCAAGGATGCATTTCGGAAGGGAGACACTAGGGGGCAGGGCAATCTCGGTTGTAACTATAGATACCCCTGTCACACCCCAGATTATTGAGAAGATAAAGAGGCTCCCGAATATCCTTTCGGTCAAACAAATAACTCTCTAAGCGAGGTTTTAAAATGCCCAATGTTATTGTAGTAGGTTCACAGTGGGGGGACGAGGGTAAAGGAAAGATTGTTGATTTCCTTTCTGAAAAGGCAGATGTTGTTGCAAGGTACCAGGGAGGCCACAATGCAGGCCATACCGTTGTAATCAATGATGAGAAATTCATACTTCATCTAATTCCTTCAGGGATACTCAATAAAGGCAAGATATGCCTTATAGGAAATGGTGTTGTCGTTGACCCTGTAGCGCTTATAGAGGAGATTAAGGGACTTAAGGAAAGAGGAGTCGAAGTTGGTAAAAACCTGTTTCTTAGTAAAAATGCACATCTTATTATGCCATACCACCTATCGTTAGACAAAGAGCGTGAGAAGCTCAGGGGGACAAAGTGTATTGGTACAACAGGCCGTGGAATAGGTCCTGCTTATACTGATAAGATAGCAAGGACAGGGATACGGGTTGTAGATCTCCTTCAACCTCAGGTATTCAAAGAGAAATTAAAGGCAAATCTCTTTGACATTAATTTCCTGCTCGAAAACCTCTATAAAGTTCCTATCTTCGATGTTGAAGATGTATATAATGAATATATGGGTTACGCTGAGAAACTCTCGGAATATATTGCTGATACGGACATTATAATAAACAGGATGGTCTCTGAAAACAAGAATGTGCTATTTGAGGGGGCACAGGGCACACTCCTCGATATAGACCACGGAACATATCCTTATGTAACCTCCTCGAATCCAATTGCAGGAGGTGCCTGCATTGGCTTAGGTGTTGGACCGACAAAGATTTCAAAGGTTCTCGGGATAGCAAAGGCTTATACAACAAGGGTCGGCAGCGGCCCCTTCCCTACAGAGATAAAGGATCAACTCGGCGACAAACTCAGAGAAAGGGGAGGAGAATATGGTGCGACAACAGGCAGGCCGAGGAGATGTGGATGGCTGGACATGGTCATACTCAGACACTCTGCGCGGCTTAATGGACTTACAGGGATTGCGATAACGAAACTCGATATTCTTGATGGAATAGATGTGATAAAGATATGTACCTCATACAGGTATAAGGGAAATATCTACGAAGAGTTTCCAAAGGAGATTAATATCTTTGAGGAGTGTGAACCTACCTATGAAGACATGGAAGGCTGGAGCGCAAACACTAAAGGAATAAGGGATTTCAACAAACTTCCAGAAGCAGCAAAGGCTTATATAAAAAAGATCGAGAATATGCTGGGAGTGGAGGTGCAATTAATCTCAACAGGCCAGAGGAGGGATGAACTCATAAAACTCAAAGACCTATTCTGATGGGTAGAGAAAGAGGGTACCAGAGACATCCAAGGTTTACTAAAAGACTTGAGGTCAGATTTACTTCTGGTGGATTAAGCTTTACTGGCATATTGAGTAATCTTTCGGAAAATGGTCTATTTATAAGGACTAACCGCGGCTTTGCTCCAGGCGCTACAATTGACATTGAACTGGTAATGCCGGACGGTAAGGTATCTTTTCTTAAAGGTCATGTAATAAGAACTGTCAAGACACCTATTGCGTCACTCAAAAATGGCATGGGTGTCGAACTCATAGAAAAAGATGCGACATATATTAATTTTCTGAAATCCTTTGTTGAAGAAAAAGAAAATTATATAGTAAATATAACTCCTCAAGAATTTCAGATAATCTCTTGTCCAAACTGTGGGGTGAAGAATAAGGTCTCAAAGGAGAAACTTCCTCTGGGCCCTAAATGCGGCAGATGTGGAACACCTTTAACCATCAATATGCCCTGATATCAAGATTCTTAAACACCCTTTATCCTTCCAAATGCCCATTATGCGTGAGCACACCTGATGCATTTAATCATTCGCCAATCTGTGCCTCGTGCTGGTCTAAGATAAAGAGATACTCCGGTCCATCATGCAGGATATGCGCAATGCCATTTTCATCAGAATATTCTGATATTTGCGGGCAATGCCTGAAAAAAGCGCCTCCGTTCTTGAAGGTCATAAACTACGGGCTTTATGAAGGAGTGCTTGCAGAGGCGATTAATCAGCTTAAATTTCATGGCGTAAAAAGACTCTCAAACCCTCTTGGCAGATTTCTGCTGAGTCTTGAACTGCCACAGATAGATGGTATTGTACCAGTTCCCTTAAGTATTAAAGGTCTCAGAAAAAGAGGCTTTAACCAGTCCCTTCTAATGGCAAGGGTTGTATCAAAAAAGATAAGTGTTCCCCTGTTAATGGATATTCTCATAAAGAAAAAAGAAACACCTCCACAGATAGGTTTGTCTGCAAAGGAGAGGTTGCTGAACCTTAAGAATGCCTTCGAGGTAAAAGGAGATGTAAAGGGCCTTCGACTTTTACTTTTTGATGATGTGATGACAACAGGGGCAACTGTAACAGAGTGCTCAAAAGTGATCATAAAAGCTGGCGCAAAAGAGGTGGTTGTACTTACTCTTGCCAGGTCAAGTGTGATGTGATTGAACAGACATTATCTGCATCAAGAGGCGAAACCAAAATAGGAAATAAAAATGGTGAATTACGATGGGCGTCTTTCGATAAAGTAACCGAGTCGTTCCTCGATGTTCAGGTATTCGTAGATGCGGCGCGGATATTCTCCGGGACGCAATACTTCCTGAACGGAAAGATCATCATGCTCTTTCAAATCCACAATCAAGGCTTGTTCCTTTGGGATGTCAGGGTTATACAGGAGCAATTGCGGCTTAAGCAGTTCTTGCTGGTCCACAGTCACAACGACCCCGATGCTGCCATCATTGAGTCGCACCACTGTGCCCGGTGGATAGACACCGATGGTGCTGATAAAACGCTCCACTAACCTGTTGTCTAATTTGTCTTTAAATTTCGTATACATTACCGCCAAGGCCGTCTTCGGGGTCAGAGCGTCAGCTACATTCTGCGGATTACACAAGTTGTCATAAACGTTTGCAATAGCAACAATGCGCGCGGATTTGGAGATTTGCTCCCCAGTAATTGCGGAGATAACCACTGCCGTCAAGGAACTCGTGGTGATTTTCTATAATTCCAGGGCAACACGCGGTACACTCTGCGTACGCTTAGCCAGCTCGTATCCTATGATAGTATGGCGCTGCAGAAATTGTGTTTCTACATGGGTCAGATAACTCGTCTTTCCCAGAATCCTGCTTGGTATCTCGGTCTTGCCTATATCATGCAGTAACGCACCCACGCCGATTTGACGCAGTTCATCGGCTTTTAATTCTTCTGCCGCTCCCAGCATCAAGCTGAGTACAGTGACATTTACAGAATGGTTGTAATAATTTTGCCTGCCAATGCCTAAATTAACCAGGTTTGTCAACAAATCTCCCTGGTACTCGAAATCGGAGGCCAGACCTTCCACAACGCTATCCGCATCTTGAATGGCGTTGGCTGGTTGGCTCCTCAGATCTTGGGCGATCTTGCGCACCGTCTGGGCTTGGCGACTGTATTTCTCGGCCACATTGATACGTCGATCCCGATATTTTTTAGCACTCTCAATGTGAGCCTTTTTATTCTGCCATAGCTCATCGAGTGATTTTCCCATCTCAGGCGATTGTTTGACTGGCGAGACGTCCGGTACCCTGATATCACTACGTTCAGGGATTACGATGATCTCCTTTAGTCCTAACTGCCGAATAGCTGCAATGTCTTTTTCAGATTTGATCTTGAATCGGGAGAAGATGAAGGGATGCTGAATCCATGACATCTCTAGATCTACATACAACCCCTTAGCAAGACGATCAATGGGGATTTTCTCTCTGGTCTCTTTCTCTTTTGCCATTGCCGAATATATCCTCAATAAATGCCTATGTCATTTCGGCCGCATAATACTACAGCGGATCTTTTGTCGTCATTCCCGAAGTCCTTAGTCGGGAATCCAGGTTTTTCAATGTCTTCTGGATTCCGGGTCAAGCCCGGAATGACAACCAAGACCCATTCATAAGCGTTTTTTGCGAAAAGTCCGCTGTAGTAATAATCCCTCGATTTAATGGTATTATGCTTCATGCCGGCCATAACATAATTACTGAATGAGATGATAGAAAGAAATACTTGCGAAAAGGAAAACATATATAAACTCACTGTTGTCCAAAATGTCTACTTCTTTCGTCATTCCAGCGAAAGCTGGAATCCAGGAGCATAACAAATTTAGAAAAATGCAGAAAATACTGGATTCCTGCCTCCGCAGGAATGACACCTTAAAAGTCAAATTTTATTTTTTATTCCTTTTCTATTTTCTATATGCTGTCCAAGAAATCTTATTTTGGACAAGTATGATATAAACTACGGTCTTCAATCTCTTCACTTAAATTAAAACCTTTAAATTGGAGCATGATAATTAAATGCGGGATGATTTCAGAAGGAAGTTCAGGTAAAATAAGTGCATGAAGGACGTTGATAATTTATCTACGTCCTAAAGGAGGGTTGATTATGGCAGTTATCGAAAGAAAGATAAAACATCCATATATATCCATTGACCTTAAGATATCAGGAGGGCAGCCTGTTATTAGTGGTACTCGTATAAAGGTTATGGATATTGCCATCAAATATGAACTTATGGGTGTAAGTGCTGACAAAATTATCGATGAATACCCTTACCTGAAACTTGAGCAAGTCCATGATGCATTATCATACTATTATGAAAACAAAGACGAGTTTGACAGAAAATACCAAGAATCGCAAGCGTTTCTAACCCAACTTAAGAAAAAGTACCCATCTAAGCTAAAAGCAAAACTTGGATGAAGATTTATGTTGATGAGAATATAGAGCGTTCTATAATTGACGGTTTAAGAAGACGCAGGATAGAGGTAGTTTCAGCGAAAGAGCTTGGATACATGGGGAAACCCGATGAATTCCATATTAAGAAAGCTTCTGAAATAAAAGCTATAATTCTTACACATGCTGGAGTTTCCTGAGTTTTTAACCACCAAAACATCCAACCCTTTGAAATAATTAAAGAAATCAAAAAACACAAGTGGGAAAGAACTTTTTTGACATAGAATGAAGATTCCTGAGTTTAAATCCTCTATCATAATAAAAATCCTTATCAATTCAGGAGGGTGTTGGTCTGATATTACTTATCTAAACCCCTATAAACAATAACTTTCTAATAAGCACTATTGAAATATGTGACAATATAATATATCATTGTCATATATGAAAACTACTAATGTTTCAAATGTA
>JBFLZS010000076.1:0-14803 GCA_040756135.1 Nitrospirota bacterium | reverse complement strand
AGATCGGGGAGGCTTTAGAGATTGTGCGCTATCACACTATTCGTAACCACATAGCATATCTATCGCACAGGAAGAAAAGACTGGTGGCAATTATCGATGATTTATAAGATTCGCTGTAGTATTAATGCTTCAAGGGCAATCCGGTGCTGAGAAGCAGCAATATCATATGCCCTTTTTGCCGTATCCATCTGCTGGGCTGATATAGCGTCATTTTTATAAAGGGCTTCTGCTCGCAGGTAATCCTTTTTAGCCTTGATGATTTCGGCCTCTGCATGCATTACATTTGCCTTTGCCTGTTCAAGTTCCTGAGGCCTTGAACCTGCCTTTAGCTCCTCAAACCTTACCATGGTTTCGCTGAGATATGCTCTATTTTGCGCCACCTGATTCTCGAGTTCGGCCCTGTCAAGAACAGCAAGCCTGTCGCCTTCTTTAACCTTTTGCCCTTCCTCTATAAGAAGATCAACAACCCTTCCCGAAAGTTTAAATCCTAGGTTTAGCTCTGTTACTTCTACATTCCCGGAAAGAAAAAGCACACTCTCTTCAGTCTTCTTACTGAAGTGATACATCAGGAAAGCAGCCACACCTATCAAAATAATAATTCCGATTATCACTAACCTCTTTTTCATTTCGAGCCCTCCTTATTGTGTAGCCAAGTATAACCTATTCATTTCACCTGAAAATACCCTCTTTTCCGTCATTCCCGCAGTCTCCCTGCTTACTACCTGCAGGGACAGGCCTAAGCGGGAATCCAGTAAAATCAACAGCCTCTGGATTCTCCGTCGGAGAATGACAGGTTAATTTTTCATCGTCCTTTGTGTCTCTCTGAGACATGAATGTTTCATTATAAAAAGGGGAGGACAGATATATCAAAATCTTAAAATCGGCAGAGTGATTGCATGAATAATTCGGTTTTTAAGGGTTTTGAGAGGATGTATTTTATGTGCATATCTATCACATCTGAAAGCTGTAAAAGAAGCTTCTCCGAAGGCTTGATTCGCGTTATCTTTATTGAATCCCATGTCAGCAGGTCATAATAGAGTCTTGTTACTGCTGGTGAAAGTTTTATTGGCAAGTCTATGCCTTCAGCACATGCTTCACACAGGATAGAACCGTGTGCTATATAGAAACAACTTCCTTTTTTACCACATCTTCCGCAAGAATCAAGTTTTGGGGTATATCCCATAAACTTAAGAAATTTTATTTTATAGTGAGCGAATGTTAAATCCCCATCTGAAAATCCTGCCCCGCCCTTCTTTTCAAATCCTCCCTTGCCCCCCTCTTTCAAATCCCCCCTTCCCCCCTTTTCTAAAGGGGGGTGAGGGGGGATTATCGGGGGGATGGAGGGCTTATACAGGTATCTGAGAGAATTATTTTCAATATCGTGCAATGTTTTTAAAAGCAAGTAGTATGCCTTTTTATTAATATCCCTTTCGGGAAGGAAAGATAGTGTGAGCTCGATAATCTCCTGCACCTTGAGGAAGCAATGCAGATTATCTCTGAGTGATTGAAAGGGTCGTATGATATCCGACTGTGTCAACCTCGGCAGGTTGGCATCCTCTTTTCCCCAGAATGATATCCTCGAATGTGTAAGGGGTTCAAGGCTGCTTCCAAATCGGCTTTTAATCTTACGCGGGCTTTTTGCAAAGAGTTTTAGACGTCCAAGATCGGGTGTGAGATATGTGACTATAAGGTCTGCCTCGCCAAATGGAAAGGTTCTTAAGACGATACCTTCTGTTCTATGGAGCATTACATGATATTCCCGAAATCTTCCGGTTTAAGATTTTTGAGCCATTCATCCAGCTCGTCTGCACTCCTTCGTTCCATAATGCTGTCTTCTATAAAAATAGAAGCGTTAGCCCTTAATGCAACTGCTACAGCATCGCTTGGTCTTGAGTCTACATAGGTTTCTTTCTTGCCATCGTTCAGACAGACGAGTGCATAATATGTGTTGTCCAATATCTCTGTTACTATAATCTTTGTTATTTTAATCTTCAGACCGTCAGTAATATTTTTTATAAGGTCATGAGTTAAAGGTCTCGGGGTTTCAACCTTCCCTAATGCAAGCGCTATTGAATCAGCCTCTGGTTTGCCAATCCATATTGGAAGTGTCCCGTTGCCATCAACTTCCTTCAGAAGGAGGATATACATATTGCTACGAGGATCAAACAGCAAACCTTCAACCTTCATACGAATTAACATTTATTTATATCCCAGTTCGTGCAATAATTGTTTATCATTCCGCCAGTCTTTTTTGACCTTTACCCATAACTCAAGGAAGACCTTTGTATTAAGAAGCTTTTCTATATCAACTCTCGCAGCAGTTCCGATTGATTTTAACATTGTGCCTTTCTTACCTATTATAATACCTTTCTGGCCTTCTCTTTCAACATAAATATTACTACTGATGGATATGAGGCCGTCTTCCCTCTCCTCCCACCCGGCAACCTCAACAGCAACTGAATAGGGTATTTCTTCCTCTGTCATATCCATGACCTTCTCTCTGATTATCTCGGAGACCATAAATCTTTCCAGTTGGTCAGTTACGAGATCGTCAGGGTAATACGCTGGACCTGGCGGAAGATAGCCGCAGATTCTTTTTATAAGTAGGTCAATTCCGTCCTGCGTTAATGCGGATATAGGGATTATCTCTTCAAAAGGATAGAGTTCTTTAAAGTGTTCTATGAGGGGGAGGATCTCTGGTTTCCTGACAGTATCTATTTTGTTTATCAGGAGAAAGACAGGAGTCCGCCTCAGGTGAAGAATCTTTTTCAATAAATCAATTATAGCCTTATCTCCCTTCATAGGTTCATAAGGCTCCACCATGAGTAAAATAACATCTACTTCTTTTAATGCCTCCATAACAGTTCTAACCATTGCTACGCCGAGTTTATGTCTCGGCCTGTGAATTCCGGGCGTGTCAATAAAGATAATCTGCGCATCAGGAAGCGTTTTTATCCCGATTATCCTGTTTCTTGTTGTCTGTGGTTTTGGTGTGACGATTGCAATCTTTTCACCGAGGATAGAATTTAAGAGTGTAGATTTACCGACGTTAGGCCGCCCTATAATAGATACGTAACCTGAACGAAAATTAATCATTAGGTCATTAGTCATTGGTCATTGGTCAATAGTTATCGGCCAATTGTAAAATGACAAATGACCGATGACCATTGACTTATTTCAGCCTTGATACTGCCTCCCTTATCCTACTAACTCCCTTCTTTATCTCATCAATAGACGTTGCATAAGAGAGCCTTATATAATTATCATCTCCAAAAGCCCCTCCGTGTACAAGGGCAACCTTTGCTTCTTCAAGGAGGTATAAGGCGAGGTCTGATGAAGATGATATCTTTCTGCCGTTAATAGATTTGCCATAAAGCTCAGACGTGTTGGGAAACGCATAAAAAGCCCCTGTTGGAGCAAGACATCTCATGCCCGGGATAGAATTGAGCTCACTGACAAGTAATCTCCTCCTCCTGTCGAATTCAGTGAGCATTGTGTTAATAAAATCCTGAGGACCATTAAGTGCCTCAACAGCTGCCTTCTGCGATATTGATGTTGGATTAGAGGTTGATTGACTCTGTATATTAGTCATAGCCTTTATTATCTCTTTTGGACCTGCTGCATAACCAATCCTCCATCCTGTCATAGCATAGGACTTTGAAAGTCCATTCACAGTAATAGTCTTGTTCTTTATCTCATTGCTAAGAGATGCGATGTTAACATGTTGAACTCCGTCGTAGAGGAGTTTTTCATAAATCTCATCAGATATTATATAAATATCGTATTTAAGGACTATCTCTGCAATCCTCTCTAAATTCTTCTTATCATAAGTGAGCCCCGTCGGATTGGATGGTGAATTCAGGATTAATGCCTTTGTCTTTTTAGTGATATAAGATTCAATTGCTTCATGGTTAACCATAAAGAAATCAGCCTCGTATGTCTTTATAAAAACAGGAACTGCATCATTAAGCAGAACTTGATCAGGATATGATACCCAGTAAGGTGACGGAATTAAGACCTCATCGCCGGGACTTAATAATGCCTGTGCGATATTGTAGAGGCTGTGTTTTGCACCACATGAAACAATAATTTCATCACGCTTATAATCAAGATTATTGTCTTTCTTGAACTTTTTTATTATAGCATCCTTTAAAGTGTCTATCCCTCCAACGGGGGTGTATTTTGTAAAACCGTCCTTTATAGCCTTTATTGCAGCTTCTTTTATATTGTCAGGGGTGTCAAAGTCTGGTTCTCCCACACCAAAATTAACGATATCGATTCCTTCCGCCTTCATTGCCTTTGCCTTCGCGTCTATCGCGAGTGTTGGGGATGGTTTAATCTTACCTGCCCTGTTGGAAATCATCAAAAGGTCCTCCTATAACGGATTAATATTTTTGTGTCTTTCGTATTTTAGTTGAAAAGGCTTCTGGATTCCGTCCTCCGACTTGATCGGGGGATCAGTCGGGGAATGACACTTTTTATAAGTAGTTTTGTCATTCCCGCGCAGGCGGGAATCCAGTCACTTATTATTTTCAACTTTTTTACGAATGAACCAAATTTTTCAAATTTTAACACAACATAGTTGAAGAAAACTATTTTGAAGTTCGAAGGTTTGGGGTATACTTAATTAGTGTCTGTGTATAAAGTCTTGTTTTGTCATTGTCCGGCCTTCGGCGTAAGCTCAGTCGAACGCTTGACCGGACAATCCACCCTTCAGCAGGCTCAGGGTGACATTGTCATGGTGACTCTTCCGCAGGCTCAGAGTGACAATGTCATCCTGAGCCTGTCGAAGGATGTCGAACCATGGATTCCCCGATCGAGTCGGGGAATGACGAAATATTTGAATAGCAATTTATGGGCAGATACTAATCAGGAGGTAATGAATTATGGAAACGAAAAAGTATTATCCCACAAAAAGGTATATTGAATTCCAAAAGGATGCGATTTCAAACTTAGAAAGGTTCTGGGAGAAAGAGGCAGAAAAAATTCCGTGGTTTAAACGTTGGCAGAGAGTTCTTGTCTGGGAGGAGCCTTTTGCAAAGTGGTTTATCGGCGGTATGCTTAATGCCTCTTATGGTTGTATAGATGCTCATTTACACTCATGGCGTAAGAATAAAGTGGCTTTATACTGGGAAGATGAGCACGGGAATACAAAATCCTTCAGTTATGCGCAATTGCACAGGGAAGTAAATAAATTTGCCTCTGTCCTGAAAAATATCGGGGTAAAGAGGGGTGATATCGTTGTTTTATACCTGCCAATGATACCGGAGCTTGTTATTTCAATGCTTGCAACAGTGAGGATAGGCGCTACCCATACAGTTGTATTTTCAGGATTTAGCAGCCAGGCATTAGCTGATAGGATAAACGATACAGGCGCAAAGGTTTTGATAACTGCGGACTTCGGTATAAGAAGAGGGAAATTTGTTCGCCTTAAAGACATTGTTGATAATGCATCAAAACTTACTCCATCGATTGAAAAGATAGTTTTAATAAAAAGGACCCGGGAAGAAGTAAATATAGAAGAAGGGCGAGACATGTTCTATCACAAATTGGTAAAGAATGCTGAAAACTATGTAGAACCTGAACCTGTAGAATCCACCCATCCATTATATATACTCTATACATCAGGTACTACGGGAAAACCTAAAGGGATTGTCCACTCAACAGGAGGGTATTTGGTCTACAACCACTCCACATACAAATGGGTTTTTGACATATCTGATGAATCCATTTATTGGTGTACTGCGGATGTAGGCTGGGTAACAGGGCACTCGGCAATAGTTTATGCACCGTTACTTCACGGTGCAACGATTGTTATATATGAAGGAGCGCCGGATTACCCTTATCTGGATAGGTGGTGGGAGATTATTGAAAAGTATGGAGTCACAATCCTTTATACCTCCCCAACAGCGATCAGGATGTTCATACGCTTTGGAGAGGAATGGATCAAGAAGCATGATTTAAGCAGCTTAAAAATATTGGGGACTGTTGGTGAACCTATAAACCCTGAGGTATGGGAATGGTATTATAAAAACATCGGGAATGAAAGGTGTCCAATTGTTGACACCTGGTGGCAGACAGAAACTGGAGGCATAATGATATCCCCTTCTCCCGGTTTAGAGCTTTTACCACTTAAACCAGGTTCGGCAACCCTGCCATTACCCGGAATTGATGCGGAAGTGGTAGATGATTCAGGGAATCCTGTGCCACCTGATACGAAAGGCTATTTAGTTATAAAGAAACCATGGCCTGGCATGCTGATGGGGATTTATAAGGACCCTGACCGTTATAAAGAGACATACTGGTCAAAATTCAGGGGCATGTACTATACATCAGATTACGCAATGAAAGATGAAGAGGGATACTTCTGGCTGTTGGGAAGGGCTGATGAGATACTGAAAGTTGCAGGTCACAGGATCGGTACGGCAGAGATAGAAAGTGCGGTCGTCTCAACACCATTTGCAGCAGAGGCTGCTGTAGTAGGTACGGTTGATCCCATAAAAGGAGAAGCGATCGTCGTATTTACGATACTGAAGCAAGAATATAGACCTGAAGATAACCTTAAAAAACAGATAATAGATAGTATCCGTACTCAGATAGGTCCTTTTGCCACACCTCAAGAGATTTATTTTGTTGAGAAGCTTCCAAAAACGAGGTCCGGCAAGATTATGAGGCGCATACTAAAGGCAATTATACAGGATAAGCCTATCGGAGATGTTACAACCTTAGAGGATGAGGCATCTGTAGAGGAAATAAAAGTGGCTTATGAGGAGTTTAAAAAAATGATAAAGGGATAAAATGAATTTCACCACAGAGCACCCAGAGAAAAGGATTTTATTAACGGTCTCAAAATAGAATTCATATTATTCAGAAAATCTCCCCTCGCCCCTCTTTACCAAAGAGGGGTATGATTCCTCCCTTTTGCAAAGGGAGGTTAGGAGGGATTTTATAGATCAATGTGCACATTATTATGAGACTGTTATGAGACTGCTAATAAGTTTAAAAACTCTGTGAACTCTGTGGTCTCTGTGGTTAATTTTAACAATACGGATAAAAGGACTGGGGGTAGAATGACGATTATTGACACGATTGAGCAGCATCAATTGATGGTTGCAATACGCACTGATACCGCAGAAAAAGCCTATGAGGCGGCGCGGGCATGCGCTGAAGGAGGAATCAGGTTTATAGAGATTACCTTCTCTGTTCCGGAAGCAGAGCAAGTAATAAAGAAATTAAGCACGGATGCCAAGATTACGGTCGGCGCCGGAACGGTCCTCAGCATCACGGAAGCAAGAAAGGCGATTAAGGCTGGCGCTTCATATATTGTCAGTCCGAATTTTGACGAAAAGATTGTGAAGTTCACCAAGAAAGAGGGTGCTGTTTCAATCCCCGGAGCCTGTACCCCCACCGAGATATACCGAGCTTACAAGGCAGGTGGTGACATCATAAAGCTATTCCCCTTTGTTGAGATCGGAGGGCTGAATTTCCTCAAGGTGATAAGAGGCCCGATGCCTTTCATAAAATTTATGCTTAGCGGCGGTGTTAATCTGGAAAATATCTCCACATACCTTGCAGCTAATGCATCCTGCATACTCATCGGCTCTGCCATTATTAAACGTGAGTTTGTAATGGCTGAAGACTGGTCTTCTATTACAGAGCTTGCCAGAAGCTTCGTCCAGAAGATAAATGAGCTGTCTACAAAAAACTGACAGACCATCATTACGAAAAAATATATTTAATCACCCTGAAAAGGCTTTGTCGTCAAGCTATCTTTTTCCATCGTGAATTGCTGTGAGAGTTAGGTATTTTACCCCGTACCAACGCAGAAAGCCCTGACTGTGAAATCTGGGATGAATGCCAACAAAATTCCCGAAGGGCACATCCCTAATGCCTCGCCTAGCGTGGTACGGGGTTTACTTTATGATACGTTTTCTCATAAGCCTGAATGGATAGGGTGCGAGCAAAACAACAACTGCAAAAACCCATACTGTATCCCACGTACAAATAGCTAATTCACCAAATGCCAGCGCCCTGCAGATATTTACCAGATGATATAACGGAGTGAAAAAGGCTATCTTTGAGACAATAGGTGGAAGATTGTCAAGTGGGAAAAAGATACCTGAAAAGAGAAACATGGGGGTCATAAAAATCGTATAAAAATAATTAAAAGAATCAATGCCTGGCACGATAGCCGTGAATATGACAGATATCTCAGCAAAAATGAGGCCGGTTACGAAAAGGAGCGGGATAATAAGTACGATTAACGGTGAACTTACCAGACCGAAGAGTGAGATTACAACAACAATTATTGTGCCATACAACAGGCTTTTCGTTGCACCCCACATGAGTTCGCCTGCAACAAGATCGTCAATATTGACAGGGGTTGCGAGTATTGCATCAAATGTCTTCTGATATGTCATCCTCACGTAAGTTCCATATGTGCATTCGTAAATTGCTGCAAACATAGAAGACGATGCAATGATTCCCGGAGCGATAAAGTTTATATAGGGCACTCCGTTTATTTCTTTTACAAACGCTCCAAGTCCGAGTCCCAGGGCTGCAAGATAAAGAACCGGCTCAACAAAGTTCAGGGCTATACTCGATTTATATAGCTTTGTATAAACTGTTAAGTGCCTCTGCCAGACCCTGAATGCGCGTTTAAGTTTCATAATATTAATCCTTGAAGTGATCTCCCTGTCAGCTTTAAATAAACGTCTTCGAGATTACCTCCGTACAGACCCATAAGTCCTATCGGGGTATCAATAGTTACAATCTTGCCCGAATGCATTATTGCAACCCTGTCACAGAGTTTTTCAGCTTCTTCCATATAATGCGTTGTTAGTATAAGGGTGGTACCTTTTTCCTTGAGATAATTCAGTTTTTTCCAGACGGTACGCCTGCTATACGGATCAAGGCCGGTAGTTGGTTCATCAAGGATTAACAACTCCGGATTGTTAATTAGTGCCCTGGCAAGGACGAGCCTTCGTTTCATACCACCTGAAAGGTCGTCTATCTTTACTTGAGCTTTTTCTCTTAGTTCTACAAAACTTAGAAGTTCCCATGCGAGTTTCATGGAATCTCTTCTTGCGATATCAAAATATCTCGCATATACAATCAGGTTTTCAAACACGGTAAGATCCGGGTCGAAATTGTTATCCTGTGGCATTACTCCTATTCGAGCCTTAATCTGGCTTGGGTTTTCAATTACATCCATATCAAATACCTTTACCTTTCCGGAAGTCGGCGGCATAAAACAATAAATTATCCTCATTACCGTTGTTTTACCTGCTCCATTTGGTCCAAGGAACCCAAAACATTCCCCTTTTACTATTGCAAAATCTATATTATCAACTGCTCTTAAAGAGTTGTAATCCTTCGTCAGCCCTTTTACTGTGACAATATTCATAAAAATAATTTTAACATGAAAGAACAAAAGACTTAATTAACCACAGAGGACACAGAGAAAGATATAAAAGATATTTTAAAAAGTCTGATATCTCTGTGATCTCAGTGTCTCTATGTTTTATAATTTCATATATAGTGAAAAACTCGGAATTTTGTTAACCCGAAAAATGCATTATTCGGGTTAAAATCTCCCTTTGACAAATATATTATAAAGAGAGTATTTTTACGAAAAATAAGAGAGCGAAAAATTATGAAAAAGACTAAGACATTTTTATTGTCTCTAATGATTCTCTTCTTTATATTCTCCTGTGCTTTGAAAGAGGTTCAGCCGCCTCCCGGACCAGCAAAGATCGCAATAGTCCTTGGTGCAGGGGCGTCTAAAGGATTCGCACATATTGGAGTGCTCAAGGTGCTTGAGTCTAATAAGGTCCCTATTCACATGATAGTAGGCACAAGTGCAGGGAGTTTTGTAGGTTCCCTTTATGCTTATGGATACAATGCCTTTGAACTTCAGCGGCTATCGTTTGCTATAGAAAGAGATGATATCGTTGACTTAACAATCCCCGACAATGGCTTCATAAAAGGAGAAAAACTCGAAGTATATATAAATCAAATGCTGGGAAATAGACCGATGGAAAAGTTAAAGATTCCTTTTTATGCTGTTGCAACTGATATTCAGAGTGGCAGGGAGGTTGTATTCGGAAGCGGCAATACAGGCACTGCTGTGAGAGCAAGCTGCTCAATCCCGGGTGTATTCAGGCCTGTAAATATCTCAGGAAGGATGTATGTTGATGGAGGTGTTGTGAGCCCTGTGGCTGTTGAAGCTGCAAGAAGGCTCGGCGCTGATGTAGTCATTGCTGTGGATGTATCAGGGGATGTTGAAGCATCTGCCCCAAACGGGACGATCGAGACTCTACTTCAGGCAATAAATATAATGTACTCAAAACTTGCAGCCAGTCAACTTTCAAAAGCAGACGTTGTAATAAAACCAAAGGTCGGTTATATAGGGAGTGCCGATTTTTCGAAAAGGCATGAGGCAACACTCGAGGGTGAAAGGGCAGCACTTGAGGCATTACCAAAGATACAGGAGATAATTAATGAATTAAAACAAGAGGGCAGGCAGTAGAATTTGACAGTCTTCTCAGGTTTATGGTTTAATAAATTTACCTTTAAGAATGGCCCTGTGAGGCTAAAAAGGTAAAGGAGGCAGCGTGAGCTGCAAAAATCAGATAAGAAACAGAACCTTCCTTTTAAAAAAGGGAAGGTTTTTTTATGGGGTGTTAATAAAATGACTAAGGAACTAATGAATAAAAATGATATTGACAGGGCTTTAACAAGGATTGCGCATGAAATAATAGAAAAAAACAAGGGCACGGAAAAGCTTTGTCTGGTTGGAATACAGAGAGGCGGTGTGCACCTTGCAAAAAGGCTTGCCTCAAAGATAGAGATGATCGAAAAAAAGGATATCCCTGTAGGCTCTCTTGATATTGCATTTTACAGGGATGACCTGAATATAAGAAAAGAACAACCTATTGTCAGGAGAACCGAGGTCCCCTTTGAGATAACGGACTTGAAAATCATCCTCGTTGATGACGTCCTCTTTACAGGCAGATCAATAAGGGCTGCCATGGATGCACTAATGGATCTGGGAAGGCCAGCCATTATCCAACTGGTAGTTTTGATTGACAGGGGACACAGGGAACTTCCAATAAAGTCTGATTATGTAGGGAAGAACATACCTACATCACTAAGCGAGACCGTTGAGGTTAACCTCACTGAAGAAGGGTTAGAAGATAAGGTAATACTTAAAAAACTGGAGACAGAGGAAGTAAAACATGCTGAATAGAAAAGATCTGCTCGGCATAAAGGAGCTTTCTGTAGCAGAGATAAACCTTATTCTTGATACAGCCGCAGCGTTTAAAGATGTTCTTGGAAGGGACATTAAAAAGGTCCCCACACTGCGTGGTAAGACAGCTGTTAACCTCTTCTTCGAACCTTCAACGAGGACAAGAACATCCTTTGAACTTGCAGCAAAAAGACTCAGCACAGATGTTATAAACTTCTCTGTGCCGACCAGCAGCGTTGTCAAAGGTGAGACCCTGATTGACACAGCCCTTACTGTTCAGGCCCTCGGTGCGGATTTTATTATAATCAGGCATTCATCATCAGGTGTGCCACATCTTCTCGCAAAAAAACTCAGGGCTTCAGTGATAAATGCAGGGGATGGTACCAATGAACACCCAACACAGGCGCTCCTCGATGCCTTCACAATAAGGGAGAAAAAGGAGAAGATCGAAGGGCTTACGATAGCAATCGTCGGGGATATAGCTCACAGCAGGGTTGCGAAATCGAATATCTACTGCCTGACCAGGCTTGATGCAAGGGTAAGGTTGATCGGGCCTTCAACTCTAATACCAGATGAGATAAAGGGAATGGGTATCGATGTATTTCATAATATGGAGGACGGTCTGAAGAATGTTGATGTCTTGATGATGCTCAGGATACAGATGGAAAGGCAGGGCAAGGGTTTCTTTCCGTCCACTGAGGAGTACTCTAAAAACTGGGGTTTGACATTGGAAAGACTATCACTTGCAAAGGATGATGCTATAGTTATGCATCCCGGGCCAATGAACCGCGGAATCGAAATTTCATCAGAGATTGCAGATGGCCCCAAGTCGGTAATCCTCGAACAGGTAACAAATGGTATTGCAGTCAGGATGGCGGTAATGTATCTGCTTGCGGGAGTCAAAAAATGAGGATATTAATCAAAAACGGCCATATTATAGACCCTTCACAGGGGATTGATAGCATCGGAGATATTTTAATAGAGGATGGGAAAATTAAAGAGGTCAGAAGTCAGAAAACAAATCCCCCCATGCCCCCCTTTACTAAAGGGGGGCATGGGGGGATTACAAACTCCGAACTTCAAACCATTGATGCCACAGGGTTATATATTTTCCCAGGTCTCATCGACATGCATGTGCATCTCAGAGAACCCGGCTTTGAATATAAGGAAACTATAAAGACAGGGACAATGGCTGCAGTTAAGGGCGGCTTTACAACCGTCTGCTGTATGCCAAACACATATCCTGTCAATGACAATGCGAGTGTCACAGAATTCATAATAAGAAAGGCTGCCCAGGAAGGTCATTGCTTTGTCCTGCCGATTGGTGCGATAACCAAAGGGCAGAAGGGTGAAGAACTCGCAGAAATAGGCACAATGATAAATGAAGGCTGCGTAGCCTTCTCTGATGACGGCCAGCCTGTGATGAACAGCCTGATTATGAGAAGGGCGCTTGAATATTCAAAGACATTCGATGTTCCGATTATCTCTCACTGCGAGGACTTAACCCTTTCTGAAGGTGGAGTGATGAATGAAGGGTTATTGTCTATAACACTTGGGCTCATGGGGATACCTGCTGAGGCAGAAACGATAATGGTTTACAGAGATATCTCATTAGCAGAGCTCACAAGCGGTAGACTACACATTGCCCACGTATCAACAGAAGGCTCGGTGAATTTAATAAGGGATGCAAAGAAGAGAGGGATAAATATAACAGCTGAAACATGTCCTCATTATTTCAGTATAACCGAAGAGGCCGTCAAAGATTACAATACAAATGCAAAAGTAAATCCTCCATTAAGGACAGTCCATGATATCGAGGCCATAAAGCAAGGGCTTAGTGATGGCACGATAGATGCGATTTCAACAGATCATGCCCCGCATCACGTGGATGAAAAACTAAGAGAGTTTGACATGGCACCCTTTGGTATATCAGGACTTGAGACAGCACTTTCTTTAAGCCTGAGACTCGTTGAAGAAGACCTTCTTACAATGAAGCAATTAGTCGAGAAGATGGCAGTAAATCCAGCTAAGATTCTGGGCATAAAAAAAGGCACATTAAAAGTTGATGCTGATGCAGATGTTATTATATTCGATGTAAATAAGGAGTTTAAGGTTGAGGCTGAAAAATTTGCTTCAAGAGGGAAAAATACACCTTTTGATGGATGGGTTCTTAAAGGCATGCCTGTGATGACAATATGTAAAGGAAAAGTCTATGAGTTGTAAAGCATTATTAGTCCTTTCCGATGGAATTGTTTTTGAAGGAAGAGGGTTTGGCGCAGAGGGCGAGGCAATAGGTGAAGTTGTATTTAACACCTCAATGACAGGCTATCAGGAAATACTTACCGATCCCTCATACAGAGGACAGATTGTTACCATGACATATTCTCAAATAGGCAATTACGGCATTAATGAAGAGGATATAGAATCTTTAAGCGGTCCGAAGGTAGAGGGCTTTGTTGTTAAGGAATATATAGATTTTCCGAGCAACTGGAGATCTGAAAAGTCAAAAGTCAAAAGTCAGAAGTCAAAAGTTATAAACTCATTAGAAGATTATTTAAAAGAATTTGGAATCGTAGGTATTGAAGGTATTGATACAAGGGCCCTCACAAAATACTTAAGAGACTATGGCGCTCAGATGGGGATAATCTCTACTATTGATCTTAATCCCGAAAGTCTCTTAGAGAAGGTCAGAAAACATCCGGGAATATCTGCCTTTGATCTGGTAAAGGATGTGACAACAAAAAAGATATATTCGTGGAATGAAGGTGTCTGGAAATGGCAGCCTAATCCCCCCACCCCCCCTTTAGAAAAGGGGGGCAAGGGGGGATTTGAAAGTAGGGGGCTGGCGGGGATTAGGGTCGTTGTCTACGACTTTGGCGTCAAGTTTAATATCTTGAGAAATCTTGTAGAGGCTGGTTTTGAAATTACCGTTGTGCCTGCTCAAACACCTGCAGAGGCAGTTCTTGACACGAATCCTGATGGGATAGTCCTTAGCAATGGCCCAGGAGACCCGGAGACAGTCACCTATGGTATCGAGAATGCCAAAAAGCTCATTGGCAAGAAGCCTATTTTTGGAATCTGTCTCGGTCATCAGATTCTCGGCCTCGCAATGGGCGGCAGGACATACAAACTCAAATTCGGTCATCATGGAGGGAACCATCCTGTCAAAGATTTAGCTACAGGCAGGGTTGAGATTACATCACAAAATCATAACTATTGTGTGGATATCAACAGTCTTCATGGCCAGGTAATGCTTACCCACAAGAATCTTTACGATGGGACAGAAGAGGGCATGAAACATGCAGAGCTGCCTATATTTTCTGTTCAGTACCACCCAGAGGCAGGACCCGGACCAAATGATTCCGCACATCTTTTTAAGAGGTTCGGTGAAATGATAGAAGGCGTTAAATAAATGGAATTAGATGATTCTGGAGAGATAATGAAAGAACAGAGAAAAGGATTCACCCAGTTAGAGAAAGCCACCGACAGAGGTCAAAGTTCTCTAACGGGGTTCACCTATAGTGTGAGCAAAGAACAGTTGGATGAGTACAG
>JBFLZS010000075.1:0-14869 GCA_040756135.1 Nitrospirota bacterium | reverse complement strand
ATTGTATAACCATAAAATCTCCCCTCGCCCCTCTTTTCCAAAGAGGGGTAATGCCTCCCTTTGGAAAAGGGAGGTTAGGAGGGATTTCTCGGTCATTGTACAGACTATTATAAGAAGATTAATAATTATTTCTATCCATTTTTGGTTATATCCAAACTGTAAGTTTTATCTCTTTACATATTCTGTTTTGACCCAACCAGTTCTCCCGCTAAATTCGCCTTCCAGTATTTTAATTTTAATGCCAGAAACTCCGGAGCGAAGTATTTTTACTTTTGTACCGTTCGCATTTCAATACCTTCAATGAAAAATTAGATTGAATGTATATATTCTCTATCCTTTCGATAATAACTGTACCATTCTAACACGCCTCAAGCGGGAAAATCTGGTCATCTGTCAACTCAGATAGTCATCACTTAAACAGTGCACATTGGTTTTTTTCTTCTTGTTTGTGGACATATTTTTCAAAAAATCTATCCCATTTCTTTTGCGTTAAATTCTTTGAAATGTCATCCGGCAAAATGGTAAGGATGTCACGTGCTTTTTGAAACCCGAGATGGCCGGCTATTTTCAAGAGGTCGATACGCATGAGGATATCTTTGGTATATGGCCTCTTTGCATCAATAAAGGTTATAGCTCGAAGTAAATCCTTAGCCAATGTGCTATTAAGGACAGCAAATGCAATTAATGCTTCCACAATATCATCAAAGCTCAAGAAATAACAGGTATCGTCCAGCATAACGGGTTTATCGTTAAATGGCAGTATAAGTGAAAAAGAGGGCTTTTTATACAGACCTGAAATTGCTACTTTATATGGCTTGAATGAATAATCTCCGACTCCAAAAATAGAAAATTGAGGTTTCCCCTTATAGATACTTGATTTTCTCTCTGTAAAAAATCTGACATTTTCCATTATTATTTTTGTAAAGGGCAATGTCTGATACAAATTTATTGCCGACCCAGCCGAACTCCCTTTCAACTGAATTAGGAGCGTCAAGATAGGAAATTTTACAGGTGTATTGTTGTGCCTCTCTGCCAAGCCTGCATCTGAACAAAGAGGATTCAACGGATGCGTTGAAATACGTCTTTGCATCAAATCTAAAAGCAGTTGTATCTGAAATGCTGTAATTAGTTTTGGGCAGATCATATATTACATTCTTGATAACGGAATTTTTCGCCAGCATTGCCATATAACCGCGATGTTTTGCAAATGAATTGAGCATCATCAGAATGATATACTCTCCTATATCAAAGTTCCCCTTACCGGTAATCGCTTCTAATCCATTATAAGACTTGAAATTGCTTTTTAACGGCAGATTGCCGGAATTCAAAGAACTTAATTCAGCATTTGTAACCCAGGGCGGGTTACCGATAATAAGAATGCTCTCTTTGTCAGGGATTTTTCCCATTTCGTTAAAATTAAACTTAAAAATGTCCTCACAGAATAAAGAGATTGACGGTTTGTTCAGAGCAGGATTATCTACGAACAGTTCAAGTATCTCGAACTTCGTCTGCCAGCAATAAGGTTCGTATATTTCTATTCCACAAACCTTTTTCAGTTGCGGAAATGCTTTAAGGGATGAAATGATAAAAGATCCCTTGCCGAATGTAGGCTCGATGAGAATTTCAGGGCTGAAATGTTCTTTTGCAAGACAACTGCATACCAAATCACTGAGAATTGCAGGGGTCTGAAAATCGCCATATTCCCGTCTCTCCTTATCTTCAGAAATCACGTGAGGGTGTTTAAGTAAATCCAGAAAAACTGTGAAATCGTACTCATCCACAAAGAAGTTTCTTATCCCGGCAAGCCGGTTGATAGTATCATTTGCTTGCTCAAACCTGTCAACCTGCCGTAAATGGCTTTTGAGAAAATCGAGAGTCGATAGCTTAACGTTTTGAAGTGCTTTCTTCATCGTGGTTATAAAACCTTGTTTACTATACGGACTATGCCTTCACAAAATGGTTTCTGATAAGTATTGTATCTTTTTAGATATTGCATTGCAATTACGTTTACACCTCAAGTTTCTCCATTCTCCATAGCAATGAATTCGTATCGAAACTCAGTTCATACAATGTCTTCCCGTCGGTTACGGAGAAGTGGTATTTCTTTTTCTGGCCTTCTTTTGTCTGCCAGGAATATGTAATCTCTTTGACCTCAAAGAGTCTGCCGTTCCATTTGAACCTCACCGGCCTTATCTTATACGGCGGGCCGAATGAGGCGATGACGCTTATGCTTCCTCCAATATCCATTTTTAGACCCTAATTAGTTGCCCCTAAAGTGATGTTATCAAAAAAAGTTCGTCATTCCTGCGGAGGCAGGAATCCAGTCCCGAATGCTTTCGGGATCAATACCTTCTGGATTCCGGATCAAGTCCGGAATGACAGGCAACTGACTCTATACACAGGCACTACTTACAGTTTTCTTATCATTCCTATTACTTTCCCGATGATGCTCACTTCTTCCGGTTTATAGCTTACTGGCTGCATATTTTTGTTTTCAGGCTTAAGAACAATTTTCTTTTTCTCTTTATAAACCCTCTTTACCGTTGCTTCGTCTTCTATGAGGACAACGGCAATCTCTCCGCTTTCAATTGTACCCTGGGGCTTCACTATTACATAATCATTATCAAATATTCCTGCCTCTACCATGCTGTCACCTGTTATCATGAGTGCAAAAGCATTGCTGTCCTTAAACAGATCCTTGTCTACGACAATATGACTTTCAATATCCTCTCTTGCCAGTATTGGTTTCCCTGCGCGTATCTTTCCGGCAACAGGAACCGTGTATCCGTTTGATGGCATTAAACCCGGAATCTCTATGCCTCTGGATTTGGAAGGATTTAATTTTATAAAGCCTTTTCTCTGGAGTGCCTGAAGATGTCCCCTTGCAGCAGCCCAGAGGAATTTAAAGTGATCACCTATTTCCCTGACCGTCGGGGGATACCCATGGTTTTTGGTGTATTCCGTGAGGAATTCCATGATTTTTCTCTGTTTATCGGTTAGTCCTTTCATATATACATATGTATACTAATAATTTGCGCCTTTTGTCAAGAGCTAAAATTTTCTATGGAATTGCTACAGGGGTTATTTTTTGGAAAAATATTAAGGAGTCGTTTCATGTATAATTATATCTTAAAACAAAGGGGGTATAATGGCGGTTAAAAAGGTCGGGGAAAAATATAGGTGCAACGTTTGCGGTAATGAAGTAACAGTCACAAAGGTTGGTGGAGGTACGCTTGTTTGTTGTGGACAGGATATGGAATTAATCTCGAGTTAAGGACGTAGATGATATCAACGTCCTTAAGGAGGAGTATATGAACCTAGTTTTAAAGGCGATTGCAGAAAGAAGGGCTGTAAGAAGTTATGAGTCAAAACCTGTGCCTAAAGACATAATTAACAAGATTATAGAAGCAGCGAACCAGGCACCGTCTTTTATGAACAGTCAGCCCTGGCGTTTTGTGATTGTTGAGGATCCGGAATTTCATAAAAAACTGACAAAGGCTGCTATTCCAAATAATAAAAAATGGCTTGAACCTTTTAAAGATATTAACCCTGAAAGATACCAAGCTATTATGAAACGATATGAGGAACTGGAAGACCCGGTTTACTATTCGGCACCTGTAATCATTTTTGTCATCGGCTCTGGTCAATCTGCAGATTTGTCCTGTCCTCTGGCCTGTGAGAATATAATGTTAGCTGCATATTCCCTGGGACTTGGAAGCTGCTATGTACATTTAGGTTCTCTGGTAGCAGATAATGAAGAAATAAAGAAAGAACTCGAATTATCTGATGACGAAAAGATATACGGCCCGATAATTATCGGCTATACAAAACAGTTCCCTGAACCGCCACCGAAAAAGGAACCCCGTGTAAAGTGGATATAGTTATATTTCTACTTCGTTTGCACAAAACCTACAACCTTTGGTTCCTCGGCTATTTTTATAGCCCCAAAGTTTTTTTCATATTTTGAGATATTATCTTTAAGAGCCTCGAAAATTCTTTTCATATGTCCGGGACTCACGATTATTCTTGCATTTACTGCACCCTCAGGCGGAGCAACCATAAGGAAATCCAGGATAAATTCATCTCTGGTATGCGTTACAATCATATTATTAGCATATACGCCTCCCTTGATTTCATTAGGAAAGTGTACTTTTATCTCTCTTTGCATTTCTGGCATATATTAGTCTCCTTTCTTTTTTAATCTTCTCAATGTTCTTCTATCCATTATTTTATACTAAATAGAGTCTGTGTATAAACTAAAAATTAAGTTATCCGTCATTCCCCGACTTGATCGGGGAATGACAGCCTACTTAAATCATAATTTATACACAGACACTATTTAGTTCGTTCTTAATAGAACATGGAGGTATAATTAACAAATAGCATGCCAAATGTTAAGGAAGATGAAATACCTTTTAAAATCAATAGATTATTTTGCTCCGTACAACTCAAAAATTTTTATGAAAAAATGTCTATCGTCAATATTACGCCAATATTTCATTTCAAATTAAGTTATTAGATTTTTTTATGCCATATTGGCATATTATTGATGTAATTTTGTAAAATATGCTCTAATAATTTGTATACAGAAGGTACAATTGGAACTCAAAATACTTATCATTGAAGCGATCGGCTGTAAAGACTGGAAAGAAGTTAAAGAGTATTTCAATAAAAAGAAGGGAATATCTCTTTACAAGACTTCCACCATTGCAGAGGCATACAGGATTATTCGTGATAAAGATATTAATATCATCATCTCTGAGTATAGACTTCACAAGGTAAACGTTCTGAATTTTATCAATAAAATCAAATCCTTTAAACCCTATATCGAAATAATCTTCCTTTCCGATAAGGTTACACTCTCAGATGCAATAGCGGTAATGAAAGCAGGAGCATATGATGTATATGAATTTCCTATAAATATGAGACTGCTCATGACAATGATAGAAAAGGCTGTCGAAAAACAGAACCTCTTCTTTGAAAAAGAGGTTCTTGAAAGAAAAGTAAAGGAGCATTTCGATTCCAGCAATGTTGTTTTGAAAAGTAAACCGATGCAATATGTTTTGAGTATTGTAAGTACTGTAGCCCCGAAGAATGTAAATATTCTGCAACAGGGGAGACTGGTACAGGTAAAGAAATGATTGCGCAGTTGATTCATATGAATAGTCCCCGTTGTACAAAACCCCTGATAAAAGTCAATTGTGCAGCTTACAATGTGGGGGTGCTTGAATCTGAGCTTTTTGGCCACGAAAAAGGTGCCTTTACAGGTGCAGTTACAACGAGAGTGGGAAGGTTTGAGCTTGCGGATGGTGGAACTGTTTTTCTTGACGAAATCGGAGATATTGAACATGGTACCCAAATTAAGCTGCTGAGGTTCTTACAGGAGAAGAAGTTCGAAAGAGTCGGAGGAAATGAGACAATTAATGTTGACGTCAGGTTAATATCTGCTACGAACCGAGACCTGAAGAAACTTATAAAGGAGGGCAAGTTTCGAGAGGACCTCTTTTATAGATTGAACGTGGTACACATTCATTTACCTCCTCTGAGAGACCGCAGAGAAGACATCACTCTCCTCGTGAGTTCTTTCATCGAAAAATTAAACAAAGAAAAGGGTTATCACATAAAAGGGATTACAAAAGGAGCAATGCAGACACTGTTACATTATAACTGGCCAGGCAATATCCGGGAGTTAGAAAATACAATAGAATCAGCCATGGCCCTGAGTAGAAAGGATATAATAGAAGAAAAATATCTGCCTTCTTTTTTACTCTTTGATACCTCCGATGACAAAGAGTTATATAGGTTTCCAAAAGATCTTACCTTTCGTGAGTTTGAAAAAGAACTTATACGACAGACACTTAAAAGAATGGGAGGGAACCAATCAAAGGCTGCCAGGGCATTAGGAATTGCTTTGAGAACATTCCAGAGAAAGGTAAAAGGGTTGTAGGTTTCATGCCAGTTTTACAACCGTCACTCCGTTCCCTCCTTCTTCTTGCGTTCCGCTTCTGAAGTGCTTTATGAGAGGGTGACCTTTTAAATGCTCATGTACTGCTTTCATTAACAAGCCTTTGCCAATACCGTGAATAATAGTCACCTCTCTCAATTCGGCTAATGAAGCGTGATTAAGAAAATGTTCAAGCCTTGAGATTGCCTCATCAACCCTCAATCCTGCAAGGTTTATCCTCGATGAAATCGTCTCTTCTGTTTTATCAGTCTGAACAGGAGCTTCTGTTACCGGGAGGGATTTCCCTTTTTTGAAACCTATATCCGATAAAGGAACTTCGACCTCCATTTTTCTGGCCATTACCTTTAAACGATTATTTTTCCGATTGACTTCGATAACCGGCGCATCATAACCGAGGGATCTGACAAAAATAACATCCCCATTTTTTATTTCGTCTATTGACGGGGTGCCTGTATCATCTGAATCGTATTCTCTGAGTTTTTCTATAACGAATTCCTGTTTAACCTCAACCTGTTTTATAATCTCTCTGCCTTTACTCTTGCCCTTTTTCTTCAACTCATCAAGCAGTGTATACATATGCCTTTTTATATCGGAAATAATATCAGAGGATTCTTTATATGCATTTGCCAGTATCTCTTTCTGTTTGCTTTTTGCCTCAGAAAACATTTGTATGAGCAGCTTGTTCTTTTCTTCAATTTCTGACTGCTGTTTCTGTAGTTCATTAAGTGAATTTTCATACTGTAATCTCTTTTTATTCAGATCAGCTATCATGTTGTCGAACTCTATCTTTATGCTACCGAGCATCCCTTTTGCAGAATTTATGATACTATCCGGCAGGCCGTATTTTCTTGCTATCTCAAGGGCATGTGATTGGCCAGGCTCTCCCACCCTTAGTCTATAAAGCGGGTTAAGAGTTTTATGGTCAAAGTCCATAGATGCATTGACCATTCCATCCGTTCTGTGCACAAATCCTTTTATCTCTGAGAGATGTGTTGTGGCAAAAACAAGGGCCCCGCTTTTTCTCATATCCTTTAAGATGGCGCATGAAAGCGCAGCTCCTTCATCAGGGTCGGTACCGGTACCGAGTTCATCAATAAGGACAAGTGTCTTTGAATCAACCTTTTTAAGAATCTCCGAGATATTCGATATATGTGCGGAAAATGTAGAAAGGTTGCTTTCTATTGATTGTTCATCACCTATATCAACAAGCAGATTTTGAAATAACGGAAGACCCGATGAAGAATCGGCAGGTATCGGCATGCCTGATAAAGCCATAAGTATAAGCAATCCTATTGTCTTAATCGCGATAGTTTTTCCTCCTGCATTAGGGCCTGTTATAACCATCACTGTATTACTGTTACCCCCTATCTGAACATCGAGCGGAACTACCTGTTGTATGCTTCCCGTCTTCTGCAATGTAAGCTCAAGGAGTGGATGTCTTGCTCTTACAAGATTAATTATGTCCGAATCATTTATTTGTGGTGTTTCCATCTTTAGGAGTTCGGCAAACTTTACAATACAGTTCAGGACATCAAGGTAAACAATAGTTTTATACTCATCTTCAATTTCATCAATTACATTCCTTATCTTCGAGCAAATATCCCTCAGGATACGTATCTCCTCGGCCTTTTGCTCGGCAACAAGATCCTCCAGTTCATTGGCAAGGTTTATAATATTAAGGGGTTCGATAAATGCTGTCTCACCTGACTTTGAAACATCATGGACAACACCGGGTATCATTCCCTTCGAATCCATTCTGACCGGAATGACCCATCTTCCTGACCTTGTTGTGACAAAATCGTCCTGCAAAAATATAGACACCCTCTCGTCTCTTACTATCTCCTCGAGTTTCTTACGTATCCTGCCTTCGAGTTTTCTTATCCGGGTCCTTAAATCAGAGAGCATGAATGAGGCACTGTCAAGGATATTTCCTTCGCTATCAATTGACTTTTTGAGTATGCTCAGGATATCAGGAAATCCTGTCAGATGGCCTGTAAGTTCCTTCAAAAAAGGGACGTCGTTTCTGTCTCTAAGCTGCAACGATATTGCAGATGCAATGCTTAAGACAGGCGTAAACTCTGAAAGTTCACGAGAATCTAAAATAGCCCCTTCAGGCCTTATCTTTAAAAGAAGGTCGGATATATCTGAAAAAGGGGATAACATGAGAGGGCTACCTTCATGAGACATCTTCCGTATCTCGTAAATCTGCATGAGCCTTCTCTCGATATCCACTTTATTACTCAGGGGATGAATATCTAATACAGATTTTCTGGAGGCATCACTGCTGGCAAAATCGGAGATCAGTTTAAGGAGTTTATTAAATTCAAGCAATTCAAGAGAGTTTTCCGGTATCATTAAAAATTAAATCCCTTGTAAAACAGCCACACTCCATTCTTCATCGCGATAGAAGGAGAGTGTCTTCAGGCCATGTTGAGTAAAGGCAGAGATAACAGCTTCTTCATGCAGGGCATTTATACCCCCTAAAATAAGCCGGCCCTTTGGAGATAGTTGCCGAGCCAAAGATGTAGCAAGCTCTATTAGAAGGGCGCCGTGAAGATTGGCAAGAATTAGATCAAATTTCCCTTTTATTTCTGTAACAGAGCAATGCATAATCTTAATTTCCTTGGTTACCATGTTTAGCTTCACATTTTCCTGAGCTTCCTTAATAGATTCATAATTTATTTCTACGCCTGTCACATCTTTTGCTCCTAATTTCGCAGATGCTATAGCTAAGATGCCTGTTCCTGTGCCAGCATCCAGAATTTTTTTTATCTTGCCCGCAGGTTCTCTTCTGAAGATATCTTTCAAGGCTTGCAAACAATAAATAGTGCAGGGATGATTGCCAATACCAAATGATTTCCCTCTCTGGAGAAAGATTGGCACATCAAAGGGAGGTGTATACGGTGCCGGGCTGGGAACAATCAAAAATTCGCTGTTTGAAGATAGAGACGCTAAATTTGCTGCCGGAGGTGAGTACTCTGCTTGAAAGGATTTTTCCATTATTCGCAAAAAATTATTCAGTCTCCTTAGAAGATCATGAGGGGAGGGAGAAAATAGGTAGGCATTAACCATAAAATTATTGTTTGTCTTCTTTACCTTGAGTCCATTAACATAGGACCACAAAAAATTATAGGTAGATTCCAAGAGAGGTGTAGGAAGAACAACCTCTATTTCATACCATTGCATTTTTATTTAAAATTTCCTTATTTTACCAATTATAACATGTTTCACTCTTCTCTATTTTGTTCTACAAAACAAAGTTGTATAATATAAAAAATCTTAAGAAAGGAGGGAAAAATGAAAAAGGTAGCTATTGTGGCTTGCCAAATGATCAGGAGCAAGAATCTGTGCCCGGCTGATGTAAAATGTTTGGTTGCAATGAACCGGAAAGAGGGAGAGTTTGAACGGTATAAAAATGACAACGCATCAATAGTCGGGATTGTAGAATGCGGTGACTGCGAAGGCAATAAAAACAGGGTGTTGCTCAGTTTAGGATTGCTTAAAATGCAACTTGCAGCTTTGAAAGAAACTGTGGATACCATTCATCTGGGGACATGCATCATGAAGTTCTGTAAAAAGAAAGACGATCTTTTAGGGGCAATTAAGGAAAAAGCAGGGATAGAAGTCGTTGAAGGAACTCATCAATATGTTCCACCCACAATATTTTAATTTGATATTTCCCTGTAGATTGCTATACGGTTTTCACTAATACCCTCTCCCTTGGCGGGAGAGGGTTAGGGTGAGGGGGATTAAATTTTCCCCAATTTCTTGGCTAATTTTGTAGCCTCCTGTAATAAGTTTTCTACTTCGGTAAGACCTTTATTCCAGAAACCTTTGTCTGTAATATCCACTCCAAGTTTTTTAAAAATATTTTTTGGAGAGTCGGACAATCCGGCTGATAAAAACTCTTTTACCTTTTCAATGGATTCTGGATTATCTTTAACAGAGTTTTGGAGCGATTTGGAGATCAAAAGCCCGCTGGCGTATGAATACACATAAAAAAAGCCTCGGATATGGCTCCAGTATACCCACCAGTTCTCAGAGCCTGGAGACTGTTGAACAAAATCTCCCATGTATGATGACATATGTTTCTGAAACAATCTTCCTATCTCATCCTTTGATAAATAACCCTTCTGCCTGAATTGTTGATGGAGTTCCTGCTCAAATTTATAACAGGCCGCCTGTCTGAATATAGTAGAAACATCATCATTTATTTTCTTCATCATGATAGCAAGTCTTAACTCATCATCCGCTTGTTTTAGTAAATCCTGAAGCACGAAGTCCTCCATAAAGGTACTGGCAACCTCGGCTGTAGAAGTAGGCGTCCCGAAATTCAGGGCATTTTGTTTCTCCCTGATTAGTTCATTATTTATTCCGTGTCCCAGCTCGTGGGATAACGTCAGGACATCGCTCAAATTATCTGTATGGTTTAGGAGAATGTAAGTCGGTTGCGAAATGAGATGGTAGGCACAGAATGCACCATTTACCTTCCCCTTCCTGGGGTAAACATCAAACTGGCCATTTTCTATTAACCCTTTAAAGATATCAGCAAATTTACTGTCAAGATTTTTAAGGACTCTATAAATGAGTTTGATAGTATCTCTAAAAAAATATTTCTTTCTGATATCCCCATATTCCACATTCCTTTCATGGTATTTCAATCTTTTAACCTTCATGAGTCTGGCCTTTAGCCCATAATACCTTGAAGAAATATCAAATCTCTCCGACACGGATTTTATAATGGTATCCACAATTTCAGTATCTATGTCGTCACTTATATGCCTGGTAAGATCCGGCCTTGATACCTTACGGAGTTCATCATCTATCTTTTTGTTTGCAAGTACAGAATTAATTTCTGCCTCAGCAATCTCAACATTTTTACTTAATATGTCATTGAAGGCTTTTGCTGCTGAATCCCTTACCTTCTTATCCTTGCTGTTCATAAGGCTCAGTATCTCTGAAAAAGTTTTGGTATCTTTCCTGCCGTCCTCCGTAATGACCTTTCTCTCTTCCTTTGATAGAAAGCCTGATGTCATCTTCACCCAGTTAGAATAAGAAGTTGATGTCTTCAGGTTCAAAATCCTTTCTTCAGGTTCACTCAATAAATATCTGGATTCTGCAAATATGCGCTCCAGAAAATGCTTATAATCCTTCAGTCCGTCGTATTTTAGAAATTTCTTTTGGTGTTTCCTGGAGATTTTAGCTATTCGAAGACGGAAAAATTGGATGTCATTTTCGATCTTTTTGCTGAAATTTTCGATCTTGTTGAATTTTGCTTTGAGATTAGGGTTATTCTGATCCTGCATGGTTCGAAGCCAGAAATAATATCCCTCTTCACCATCGGTACCATACTTTCTTTTCCATTCTTCATATTCATCTAATGCCTGCTTGAGTATGGCAGGGTCTCTGAGATAATCTTTACGGATCTTCCACCTATTAATAAATTCGTAACTTTTCTGCTCGACTATTTTTCTTTTTTCTTCTATTTGTGGATCATTATCACTCTCAAAGAGTTGTTTAAAATTCCATGTAATCTGTTTCATCCCTGATCCCCTTCTAATTTATAGGTCTTCGCGTAATCGAGTGGGGCAATCTTTTCCATTTCCCCTCTTTGGCAAAGAGGGGTCAGGGGAGATTTTATTAATCATAATTTGCTCCATATCTTTTCTAAAACTGCTTCAATCTGCCCTAATACCTCTCTATATGAAAACCTTAAAACGGTTATTCCCGCTCTTATCATATAATTATCTCTCTTCTTGTCTTTTTCTCTTCCTTCAGCACTATAATGTTGCCAGCCATCAACTTCTATAACCAACTTTGATTTCGGACAATAAAAATCAACAATATAGTTGTCTATTATCTTCTGCCTGTAGAACTGAAATCCCTTTAATTGTTTACCCCTAAGTTTTGACCATAGCAATATTTCTGCATCTGTCATGTTTCTTCTTAAGTTCCTCGATATTTGTTTCAGACTTTTATTATACGAAAGCATATCCGTTCACAAGAGTTTTCAAATCCCCCCTCACCCCCTCTTTTCTAAAGTGGGGTAAGAAAGAGGCCCTTTCTAAGGAGGGGGATTCCAACAAGTATACCTTTTTAGGAAAATTTTACCCACTCACTTCCACGAAGACCCAAATATTTTTTTGTTTGTAAAATTTTTTTGTTCAACATGGGTGTAAATCATAGTCGTTTGAAGATTTTTATGACCTAAGAGTTTCTGTAACCTCTTTCCCATTTACAGTACGGTATACTTTGCGTATAATCTAAAAAGTCCCGAAGGCGCCCTGTTCCAGAGTTCATATGTCGAACGGGGATATTGATAAAACAATGGTAACCTGTTACCTTTGTCTTATACTCAGGCATACGCATGGCGGTAGCCTGTCTGCTGAAAAAGGGAATATGCTATAGTCTTTTTAAAATTGTAGTTACCTTTAAAAACGAAATATATATCCCCTTATTTAAAAATCAAGAGGACTCTTTGCCTCTTTCACTGTCCTGCTCGGAATACAATGTGTGTAAATCATCGTGGTTCTCACGTCACTGTGACCGAGAAGCGTCTGGATCGTCCGGATGTCATAATTGGCCTGCAACAGATGGGTCGCAAAGCTGTGGCGGAAGGTATGAGAGGTGACACGCTTGGTAAGCTTTGCCCTACGGACGGCCTCATAAAGCGCCTCCTGTACATGAGTTTCATGAAGATGATAACGTCGAATCTCCTTCGTTCCGGGAATTGGTGTAAGCGACTTTTGCGGGAAAAACCACTGCCAGATAAATTCCTTTGCAGCAGAGGGATATTTCTTTTCAAGCAGGTTGTCGAGAAACACTCCCGTGTATCCCGCTGCGAGGTCATCGTCATGGAGCTTCTTCACAATCTCAAGCTGCTGCGTCAGCTCCTGCACGATCTTCTGAGGAAGGGGAACCGTACGGTCATTTTTCCCCTTTCCGTGGACCGTAAGAATTTTGGCATCGAAGTTGAAATCCTTCACCCGCAGTTGCAGACACTCGAATAAGCGAAGCCCGCAGCCATACAATAGTTTGACCACAAGATTGTAGGGATAATAGAGATGTTCCAAAACAGACTCTATTTCCTTTCTGGAAAGAACCACAGGGATATATCGCGATTTCTTAGCGCGTGGGATATCCTTATGCTCTCCAAAGTCCAGCTTGAAGACATGCCTGAATAGAAAAAGCAAGGCATTAAACGCCTGGTTCTGAGTTGAGGCTGAGACCTGACATTTCACAGCCAGATAGGTGAGGTATGCCTTGACATCCTCTGGTGACAAGGACTTCGGCGGTTTATTTTTCAGGAAACGCTGAAACTGGCGTGACCAGTGCGCATAGGTTTTCAGAGTCTTTCTGGAGTAGTGCCGTGTTTTAATCTCAGATGCTAATGCGGCGATGGCCGTATCCCATTCTGGAGAATCGGATTTCACGGCATATCCATCTTCCCACAGACGCCAGCGCTGACGCGGTGGTGCAATCACAGATTTAGATGTGGTCGAAGACGATGAGGAAGGCATATCCTGCGCCTTCTGTGTCTCGAAATAAAGCGATACGGCATGCGCAGCCTGTTTTTGCTGCTCAGGTGTCTGTCTTTTTTCCTTCAATTTGGCGATGAAATTAGGGAAATTAGGAAATTAGGGGACGGGAGGACGGGAGGACGGGACGTTGTTGAATAAGTTGACTTTTTGATAATATTGGATGTAGTATATGAAAAAATTAAAACCAATGGAGCTTACATATGCCGAGGCAGGCAAGACTTGATTTTCCAGGAACACTCCACCATGTAATAGTGCGCGGAATAGAAAAGAGAAAAATCGTCTCAGACAATACAGATAGGAAGTCCTTTATATCACGTTTGGGAAAAGTAGCTACAGAGACGGGCACTATTGTCTATGCTTGGGCTTTAATGACAAACCATGCACATATACTGTTACAAAGCGGGAAAGAAGGAATTTCGCAATTTATGAGGCGATTACTGACAGGATATGCTGTTACTTATAATCTTAGGCACGATCGCTATGGGCATCTATTTCAGAACCGTTACAAGTCAATCATCTGCGATGAAGAAGCATATTTGCTTGAACTGGTGCGATACATTCATTTAAATCCCGTAAGGGCAGGAGTAATTAAGAGCATGGCTGAACTTGATCGTTACAGGTACTGTGGGCACAGCGTTTTAATGGGCAAAGTGGTGCATGAATGGCAGGATCGTGATTATATATTGAGACAATTTGGCAGAAAAGAGGGAGAAGCGAAGAAAAGATATCGGGAATTCGTAGAGGCAGGAATAAAAGAAGGAAGGCGTCCGGAACTTGTAGGAGGGGGGTTAGTACGCTCACAGGGAGGATGGTCACAGGTTCTGACATTAAGGCGCAAAGGGAAAAGAGAGATGTCTGATGAACGGGTATTGGGTAGCGGTGCATTCGTTGAACGAATACTGCAAGAGGCTGAGGAGAGGGTAAGGCAGCAATTCCGATCATTAAACAGCAGTAAGAATATTGAGGATACAATTCGTGCTTTTTGTCGGAAGGAAGGGATAAGCCAAGTAGAGTTACAGGGAGGAAGTCGAAGGGGAAGAATACCGGAAGTTCGGACAAAGATTGCGCTCAAACTGGTGAAGGAGGACGGGGTAATTATGGCAGAGGCGGCACGCCATCTTGGAGTATCAACATCTGCACTATCAAAGGCGATGAAATAGTTAGTGTAATTCAACTTATTCAACAACGTCCCATTTGTTTTACATTTGTTTTACTCCCCCATTTGTTTTACTCCCCCATTAAAACATAAACGGTTTCAGGCAAAAACAGGACCTTCATCTTATTTTTCTCAGGAGTAATTTTCCTCGCTGACCGGTTGTATGTATTAACAAGATAATTTAGATATTCATCAGGGGTCTTTTTA
>JBFLZS010000074.1:0-14994 GCA_040756135.1 Nitrospirota bacterium | reverse complement strand
TTTTTCATCAAGTTTAATGTCTATCTCGGAACCAATGGACAAATCGAGCTTTTCAAGCATATCTATGGGAATGGATACGCCCTGACTATTGCCTATAGAACATACTTTTCTATGCATATTCGCCTCCGTAAAAATGTTATAACATAATTATAACAGAAATAATTGGATTTTGATCAAAAAGACATCCAATCCCACCACATCTCAGAGGCAATTCAGTATAGGACACTGGATAGAGGGGTGTTTTAAAAATCTGTTTTTAGGCAGCCTTCGTCTTGCTAAGATTTTCAAGAACCCACATTCGTACAAGCTCCAGATAACCGATTCCCTTACTCTCAGCTATTTTTTTCAGTTTCTCAATAGTATTCTCATCAAGTCTGAGAGATACTAATTTCTTTGGGGGACGTGTAAATTTCACTTTTGCCTCTTTTGTCTCTGATAAATAATCGGTGCTATCATGAGTCGCCCAGAAATCCGCCTCTTCTCTTTCAGATCTGAATTTAGGAATCTTCTTCATCCTTTACCTCCCTTTATAAAAAGACTTTTCCCTTTCAGTCATGTCTCTTGCAGTGATCGTTCTGAAAATACCTTTCCCTTTATTTATTCCAACAATGAAAATATATCTGCCGCTATCGGTGACTCCGTATACAAGATATCTTTTATCAGCGCTTTTCCTGACATATGGTTTATTGATGCAGGCGTCTTCAACCTCATCAGGAACAACACCGTGCCGTAGTATATGTTCGATATTCCCTTCATCCCATTCGAATATATCAAATAACAAAATCCCTCCATCCAGAAACATCTATTAGATGTCTTTAAGATAGCTGATACATAGTTGAATGTCAAGTGGCTAATACCTCATTTCTTTAAAGCAGTTGAGAAGTTAAGTAAATCTTTAACCATGACGGCAGGATAGTTGACTGCTTTGAGTTTCAAAGGCTGACGTTTATAAACAGCTTAACAAATCTAATGAGAGAGGAGCAGAAAGATGAGAATTTACGACTTACTGTGGAAAAGGGCAGATGATAAGGGAGGCAAGACCAGATGGGAAAAAGTTGGGGTCTTGATAGACAAAGAAGGTAAAAAGTCTATCAAGCTTGACCTGCTACCAGTATCAAAAGAATGGGACGGCTGGTTAGTAGTATCAGAGAGGAAGGAGAAATTAGAACCTTTTTAGCAATGCCGATCAGACCGGAGAATAAGCATCGCTACCCTGCAAACTGGAAGGAGATTGTTAAACGTATCAAAGAACGTGCGGATAACAAATGTGATGGTGCGGGGCTGAGAACTATGCTCCGCATCCTGTCACTGGTGCAAAGGTGATTCTAACTGTAGCGCATCTCGATCATACACCCGAGAACTGCAACGATCAGAATTTGAAAGCACTGTGTCAGCGATGTCATAACTCTTATGATGCAAAAGAGAGAGCCAGAGGAATAAGGATTAGAAGAATGCAAGCCATGAATATTGAGTCATTATTTTAAAGTCAATTATTCTAAAGCTGGTACAAATTATGCTTATTATTAAATTAAGGAGAAAGCATGTTTAAATCTAAATGTAATAACCCAAATTGCGGGTGTGTAAAATACCCATTACAGTTTGCTCGCTGCCCTGTGTGTGGAAAATTATGTCTGTGGAGTGATCTTAAGTATCGTTCCGACGAACCCTGTGAAGATTGTAAAAAGAAGATCACAGAAGATGAAGAATCTGAAAGATTTTAGTCCCACCCACCTCCCCACTGACCCTCCCCGAGCTTGTCACTTCGCTTGCAATGTTCCGCTTGCTCGCTACTCCGCTCCCCAGCTCCTCCGCCTCTGGCGGATTCTCGGTCGCTTCGGCTCGCTTCGCTTCACGCAAGCACGTGCCAAGCTCTCCTTACACATAACGGCCTGTGGCTGGAACCGCTTGTTATCTGCCGCTGCTGACAGCTGTTTAAAATCACAGATCCAAGATTCAGTTTTTCCTCACGCTCGATTCTCAGGTCCTAATCCATCCACTGCCCGTGATTTTCCTCCTCATCGGAGTTTCGCCGTCATATCCGATATCCATCCCTTGATCTGGTCGATCTTCCTCTCGATCTCGGCGATCCTTTCTCGCTCATCGCTAATCCAGCCATCCACACGCTCACGGTAAGAATCTGACCAAGCAGAACTTCTCATGTCCTCAAGCCGCGAAAGATTGTTTTGCCGGCGGTCTAGGGCACTCTCAAGACGATCAAGGCGGTCTTCTAGCTTGAATAAAAATCCGCATAATATCGCTGAATTATCTTGGTTATAAAGTGCCTTTCGGATATTTTTGGGATATTTTTTATCTGTTATCTTTGTTAGTATTTATTTTGTAGAGGTAATATGTTATTGCAATTTGTATTTAATGGAATAATTTCTGGATCTCTAATAGCCATTATGGCTATTGGCTTCTGGTTTATTTACAGGGCTATCAATCTATTCCACATCGCTCACGGTGCAGTTTATACAGTATCTGCCTATATTTTCTATTCTCTTTATGCCTCCCGAGGTAATCCGTTGCCGTTAGCCTTCCTTCTTTCTTTAATCTCAGGGGCTATATTAGGACTGGCAATGTATTTTGCAGTTTATAGACCTCTTGAGAAAAAGAGTGCATCTGCAGGGATAAAGTTTATAAGCTCATTAGCCATATACATATTCGTAGTTAATGTAATTGCCTTGATATACGGCAATGAAACCAAGATTTTCTCTGAAGGCATAAGTGACAGCCTCAATTTTAGTGGCATTATTCTTACAAAGATACAGCTTTATCAATTTTTATCACTTCTGATACTTTTCATCCTCTCATATTTCTTCGTTCAAGGGACAAAGGCTGGTAGGGCTATCAGGGCCATAGGTGACAATCCTTTATTATTTAAAGCCATTGGGCTTAACGAGAGATGGACTAAAGGGATGGTGTTTTGTATTGGTTCTGCCATTGCAGCAATTGCTTCGATACTTACAGGCCTGGATGTTGGGATTGACCCCCATATAGGCATGTTTGCCCTTCTAAATGCTATTGTAGCTGTCATTATTGGAGGCGTAAAGAAGCTTGAAGGTGTGGTTTTGGGAGCATTTCTGATTGGAATTATGCAGAACGTTTTTATCTGGCAATTTTCAGCAAGATGGGAATCAGCGGTCACTTTCTTAATCCTTGTGATAGTACTTCTTTATAAATCAGGAGGCCTCTTTATTGTAAGAAGGAGAGTTGAGGAGCTATGAACTACTTACTTCACATCTTGATCATGATCTCTATATATACGATTCTTACACTTTCGTTAAATCTTCCTGTTGGCTATACCGGCCTTTTGAGCTTGGCACAGGCTGCCTTCTACGGTATAGGCGCCTATGCAGCAACCCTCCTTTTGATGAAAGCCGGAATTAACTTCTTTGCAGCCTTAGCTATAGCAGTCGTACTCTCAGCCACTTTCTCACTTCTCGTATCTTATCCGTCCATCAGGCTTAAAGGAGATTATTTTATCCTTGCATCTCTATCATTCCAGATAATCATATTCACAATTTTATATAACTGGATTAACCTTACAAGAGGGCCTTATGGAATCCCTGGTATACCAAGGCCAGAGATTTTAGGGATAAAGTTTGATGATCTGTATAAATTCTTTGCACTTTCAGGTGGTATAGCTTTTGTCATTTTATTAGTTACAAAAAGACTTTATTCTTCTCCTTTTGGACTTGTGCTTAAGGCAATAAGAGAAGATGAGCTGTCAGCCATTTCATTAGGGAAAAATATAAAGAAGTTTAAGATTCTCGCCTTTGCTATAAGCAGTGGTATTGCTGCGATAGCTGGTGCATTATATTCTGCTTATGTGACATATATCGACCCGACAAGTTTTACTCTTGATGAATCCATATTCATACTATCCATTGTCCTTGTCGGAGGTTCGGGTAATTTAAGGGGTCCTGTCATAGGCACATTGCTAATGATTCTTTTGCCGGAGGGCCTAAGGTTTCTTGGGATTCCAGATAGTTTAGCACCAAATATCAGGCAGATAATATATGCCCTAATCCTGATACTTCTTATGAGGTTCAGGCCACAGGGATTAGCAGGAGAGTATAGATTTGGCTGATATACTGAGCTTAGAAGGCATTACAAAGAGCTTTGATGGGCTTAAAGCAATAGATAGCCTTGACCTGAAAGTAGAGACAGGGACTATCTCCGCAATTATTGGTCCAAATGGCGCAGGTAAAACTACTTTATTCAATCTTATATGTGGCTACTTGTATCCAGATAGCGGCAGGGTCATTTATAAAGATAAGGATGTCACCAATCTAATGTCATGGGAAAGGTCATTACTTGGAATGGGTAGACTTTTCCAGGACATAAGGGTATTTAAAAAGCTAACTCTTCTTGAAAATCTCCTTGTTACGTTCAATGACAGCTCTGAAAATCCTTTTAAAGCTATCTTTGGAAGAAGAAACAGAAAAGAAAAGAAGAAGATAAAAACAGCAATGGAATGGCTTGATTTTGTCAACCTTACAGACATGAAAGACAGACTTGCAGAGAACCTTTCATGGGGGCAGCAGAAACTTTTAAGCCTTGCGAGGCTTTTATGTGGTAACTTCGATTTATTACTGATAGATGAACCTGTAAGTGGAGTCAACCCTGATATGGCAGATGTCATTCTCAAAAAGACAAAAGAATTGAAAGGACTTGGAAAGACGATTATCGCTGTGGAGCATAATATAGAAGCAGTTGAAGCAATCTCTGATTATATTTATTTTATGGATTCCGGTAAAATTATAGCATCGGGATTGCCGGAGGAAATTCTTAACAATCAAAAGGTTATGGAGGCCTATATAGGGATTTAAAGATGCTGCTTGAACTGACTAATATATATGCTGGATATAACGGCAGAGAAATCCTGACAGGAACAACACTTTGTGTCAAATCGGGTGAGATAGTGGCCCTTATTGGCCCTAACGGTGCAGGGAAATCAACCGTCCTCAGGGTTACATCAGGATTTATTTTTCCAAAACAAGGCAAGATTGTCTTTGAAGGTAAAGATATAACATATTTAGGAACTAACAAAAGAATGTCTCTGGGTATGGGTTACTTTCTACAGGGTGGAGAGGTTTTTCCAGATATGAGTGTATATGAGAACCTTGAGATGGGAGGATCAAACATCAAAAAACCTATCCTAAAAGAAAGGATTGAAGAGACAATGAATCTTTTCCCTTTACTTAAAGATAAGCTCAATAAGAGGGCAGGTCTTCTCTCAGGCGGTGAAAAACAGATGCTTGCCCTGGGGATGATAATACTTAATAGACCAAGACTTTTACTGCTTGACGAACCCTCAGCAGGCCTTGCACCAAGGCTTGTAAAAGGGATTATGGAGAAGATTGTGGAGATCAATAAAACATATAATACAGCTATTTTGCTTGTAGAACAAAAGGTTGGAGAGGCATTAGAAATAGCGGAGAGGAGTTATTTACTTAAAAATGGGCAGGTCGCCCGTGAAGGGACATCTGAAAAGATTAGAGAAGTCATAAGTAGGAGGGGCGTCCATGCTTGATTTTGGAAAGCTTAAGATATCATTGATAAAAATAAGGAGGACTAAGCAATGAGACATTTTAGGGCTTCTTTAGTAGTGATTTTAGCTTTTGTTCTTGTTGGCAGTCTGTTTTTACTAAACGGCTGTGCTAAGAAAGAACCCGAGACAATAAAGATAGGAGCAATATTGCCACTAACAGGACCGGGCGCTTTATGGGGTAACAACACTCGAAAGGGAGCCGAGATAGCAGTAGATGAAATTAACAAGGCAGGCGGTATAAACAATAAAAAATTAGTTCTGATCAGTGAAGACAGCAAAGGTGAGGCTAAAGAAGGTGTAACAGTCATTCAGAAGCTTATCAATATAGACAAGGTCAATGCGATTCTCGATGATGCGGTAAGTTCTGTAGCGTTAGCTATTGTACCTATAATTACGGAAAATAAACTACCAACTATTTCAACAGGTTCATCGAATCCAAAACTTTCGGGATCGAGTCCTTATTTTTTTAGGTTGTGGAATTCTGACATCGAAGAAGCAGTTATTTCAGCCAAATTCATTGCTACTGAAAAGAAACTAAATGAAGGTGTGATACTTTATATCCGAAATGAATACGGCGATGGTCTGCAAATTGCCTTTGAAAAGGAATTTGCAAAATATGGTGGCAGGATTCTTGGCAAAGAGTCTTTTGAGCCTGGTGCTGCAAGTTTTCGTGAACAGCTTCTCAAACTGAAAGCCCTGAATCCTCAATTCGTATATCTTATAGGCTATCCAGTTGAGATTCCCCGAGTACTTGTAGAAATGAAAAAACAAAAATTCGATGTCCAGGTTGTAACAACTGCAGCTATTGAAGACAAGAGTGTGATTGAACAAGCAAAGGTAGCTGCTGATGGTGTTATTTATCCCTATCCGAAACCAGCCCAAACTAAAATAACAGAATCGTTTAAGCAGACATACAAACAGAAATATGGTGAAGACCCAGGCTCTCCAGCAGCAGAAGCATATGATGCTGTTATGCTTTTCGCAGAGACTTTTAAAAAGGTAGGAGTAGATAGGCAGAAGGTTAGAGATTTCATTTCTTCAATAAGACATGAAGGCGCATCAGGTCTTATCGAATTTGATAAGAATGGCGATGTGCATAAGCCTATGGAAATGAAAATCATAAAAGCAGGCAAATTCGAGCTTTATAAGTAAACGTAAATAACCATGAACAAACAGCGTAGACAGGAAGGTGAGAAGGTCAATAAGATGGTTGCCTCATACCTCAGGGGCTATAAAAGTCTTTTCCCTGATTTTATTCAGAGTGATGAGATAATGTGGAATCTTTTGGAGCAGAAGACTATTACTCTTGGCATTCGCTCTTATATCGCTTATAAGCTTTACAACCTCTCAGGTGGTCAGAACTGGGAAAAAGTTATAGGCCCTCTTTTAGGTGCGATTGAGATGTCTATTGTATCAACTTATGCAACAAATAGAATCTTTGACCAGAAGAAAGGTGGCAAGACAGATACCGAAGTTATAAAAAGCATAATGGCTTCAGCACTGGCTCGTGATGGGATGTACCACATTTTACATACAAATTATAATCCAGAGTTAATCAGTCGGTTACAGCTATGGTATGAGATCTCTAACATTCATAGGTGGTTCTATCAAGGTCAATACATCAATTCTTTTAAAAACATCCTTCCTGATGTTATCAATAAAAAATTAGTAATTGAAAATTTACCTTCTGGGTTTAGTTATGTTGAACAACAAATAGATAAAGTAAAATCGCTTGTAACAGATAAGATAAAAGATATCACTGACAATGAATTAGACAATTTTCTTAAGAATCAATTCTTAAGACTTTATCTTATTAATTCTCATTTTTATGAGAGATTTGCAGTTCTTGGTGTCAGAATGCATAAGGATATAACATCAGAACAAGAATCTTTTCTCGAAGGTTTCGGTGCCCTTTATGGAGTAGGTTCTCAGATTGTAAATGATGTAATCGACTTTGCCCTTCCGTCGATGAACATCGAATGTATGGCTAAAACAAAAGAAGACTTCTTTAATGATTTGAAAAATAGGCTCGCTACTTTTCCCATTTTTCTTGGGGTATATGCAAAGAACAACAGTATCCAAAAGGAGATACTATCTGAGTATTATTTCTCTTATGAAGACAGGTATTTATCTGAATCACAAATGGAAGACATCCTTTATTACCTTATAGATTCTAAGGCTATACAAATAAGCTTACAGATTGCCTTACTTTGTTTGGAAGAGGCTAAAACCTGCTTGGAGAAATCTTATGTTTTAAGGCTGGATAACGCCTTAAGGGATATTTTCAGAATATCGAAAGAAAGTAGGTTTATTGTAAATATGTTTAAGTGGTATAGAAAGCAGAAACAGCTCAAAAAAGAGGTAAGCGAAGTATGTCAGGTTGCGTAAACCCGAAGACTATTATTGAGAGATTAAGAAAAGGCAATAGTTTCACTGATGAAGAACTTTCATCATTATGTGTAGTATCTTTGTGCGATAAATTAAGGGCCGAACTTAGACCAGAAGATCTAAGAATGGTAAAAAGAATACTCCAGTCCGAAAATACACATGAGGCATGTATCGGTCAGGTTTTAGTAAGACCATTTCTATATGAAGATGGCATGAAAGAATTTCTTATCGAACTCTGGAAGAATACAAATCATGAATATCTAAAAGCTGGCTTATTGCTCGATTTATTTGAATATGAAGATATAGACAATCGTTTCATTGAAGAGGCCTTTAAGTTCATTGAAGATAACAGAGAAATTGTCCTAAGGATGCTCAATGAATGGTTAGAAGGAGAGGACAAGATTGTCCCCACCATACAGAAGAAACTAAAAGGGGGAAAATTAACATCTCGCAAAACAATCCTGTATAAGCAGATTTTATATCTAACATCAACTGTATATCCTATGGTATAAATTTATTACACAAAGAACCGGGGGAGCCATAATGGCTGAAGGCTGTGAAAAAGGAAAGCTCTGGGATGAGTGGCTTGACTATTTAATAGGTCTTAAGGAAAACATTCAAAAAGCCTCTCATGGTATTCTTAAACATACCCCAAAAGTTTTTCTTGTCCGGAAAAATCGTCATATTTTAGAGACGAAAGGGTTACTTTATTGGAGATATATCGCCTTAGAGGAAAAAGATATTGAAGATATTAAAATTAGAGGAGGTGCTGTCCTAGAAAAAGAACAACTTCAAAAATTATTCGCTACTGATATTTTTGGTAAAGGCTTTATTACACCGGCCTATAAACTCACTGACCTCATGCAGATTATTTTACTCAAAGATTACTTTCAAATTATAGATGAAACAAAGATTGACTCGTATGTTAAAGAAATTAATAAGCTCATTGCAAATCGCAATTTCAAACATTATTGCAAGGAAAATGATGCTAAAAAGTTAGCAGAAATCATAGGAAAAATACCAAATTATAAAGCGGCTATAAGATTTCTCGAGAGAGAATCACTATTGAAGGGATATGAAAATGGTATTTCAATAATGTTTCCTATTAGTGTTGGGGCCTTTTATATTCTGTCTGTCTTCTTATCGTTTAAAAATAATTTTATAAAACTTGGTAAATCCGGTAATTTCTGGAAAGCTCAATTTGCTAAAAAATATAAACCATTTCTTGTCGAGCTATACAGTTATTTTAATCAGATCCCTATGTTAATGCTTACTAAACTATATTCATTGTTCTTTTCTCATGAGCCTACTATTGAAATAGAACGATTAATTAAAAAGGGCTTGAGTGTCATGATGTGTATACCTGAAAAATCAATCGCTAAAAAGCCCCGAGACGAAGATTGGATGGAAATTGAGCGGCCTTTTACTTCTAATAGAAGAAAACTGTTTGTTCCATATCCTGTCAGTTTTGATCGTAAAAAAATATATCGCTCTATTACTATCGTTTTAGCAGACGAAATCAGTAAAAAACTTAGTGAGCTATATCAGAATATCATTTCGGCACAGAAAAAACTAAGAATGAAGGATGCAGTAGTTGCAATCATGGGAAGAAATATGTCACATAATATAGGTTCTCATGTGTTAGCCAATGTGACTCAGTTGGAGAATGATAGCTTTAACGCAGAAAAGGCTAAGAAACTCTTTAAGTTCTTACAGCAGCGAATGGATTTTATAGCTCAGGTCTCAACAACTACCCCTACCTGGACTTTTGATATTAAATTGAAGGAAATAATTGATGGACTCAACAGTCAGATATACCTAAAAGACTTTATTGCTGACTTTAGAGGACTCAAGTCTGATGATATTGAAATTATATTTGAAAATGAGGAAACAGACAAAGAAAAGGCAATAGCTATTCCTATAGGCGGTATAGGATGTCATGCCTTATTTTCGATCATAGAAAATATTATAAGAAATGCAGCAAGACATGGAATGCAGAATGGTCAGAACAAATTGAAACTTTCAATAACGGTGGATGATAATAACTGGAGGTTTTATAAGATTACCGTAAAGGACAATTGCGGAAATGGTAGTAAAGCATCTGACCTTAATTCAAAGCTTTCAGAATTTATACTTGATGATAGGGGTCAGTTAAGAGCAGGAGACTGGGGTATGAAAGAGAAGAAGATTTTAGCTTGTTATTTAAGGTTGATTGCTCAAGAAGATGTAGACGACAAGTATAGATTATTTGTAAACAACACTGAAATTTCTGACGAACCTTCTGTCATAAAGACTCTCGATGTCAATGGTGACTTGGCTTATCAACTCTTTTTATTGAAACCGAAGAAAGCGCTTATAGTATCTAATAGAGAAAAGGGGGATGAAAAATTTAGAAAAGAAGGCTTCGACTTTGTAAGTGTTACTGATTTTGAAAAAATGGACAGAAAGAAGATTATCCATAAGTTCTTGATAATAGATATGGATAATATTATTATTCCTTCATGGGTGTGTAAAAATATTTTAAATCATATTAATAAATTACCATTTAGAATATTCATTATAGGCAATATCACTAACGGCTTGCCCGAGAACGTTATTCGTTGCTCCTCTTTCCCTGAGATGAATGGAGGGCCTGATAAATTTTATGAAGAATTGTGGGGCGAATGGACTAGCAAATTTTATGGGAATAATAAATTAATCTTGAGAATCGACGCCCCAATAGCCGAGGAATTGAACAAGTTTATTTTATGCATCGGGGAAGGGGTTAAGGAAGAAGAAAGGGTTAAAAATCCTTCAAACTCTATATTGTTAGATCATTTAAGGGGTAGCGATAAAAGTTCATTGTATAAGAGTGTAGCCTGTCATATTCCATTTGGAACAGAGGAGCCTTTATTTTCGGAAATTCTTCAAAAGATACCTGATGCGAATTATCTTATATGTGAGTTGATTGAAATGGGTATAACAAAGGTTGCAATAGTAGATGACAGAATTTGGAAGGCACAAGACAAATCCTGTCCATTACCAAGGGGAAGATATACAGAAGACTTATCTAAAAAGCTCTTCAATTTGTGGGAGAGAAAAGCTGTTGATATTATTGATACTGACAATTTAGTTTTAAATTTTAAGGAATTTGTCAATAGTTTTCCTAATAAGAAATATCATTTTCTTATATTTCACCAGGGAGAAATTCAAGAGATTAAAAAGAGAATAAAAGAAAACGAATTTAAAGAATTTTGGAATAAATTAAAAACTAAGGTCATATGTACGTTAATTGACACAGGTCGAGGAACTCCGGAACAAGCTTTAGAAGATAACCTTAGATGGTTGCCATACTCGCTGTTACAGGAGTGTGTCTTAGAAAAAGCATATGACAGTCTTGCCAAAAAGAGACTTATTGATCATCTAATGTCTTCAAGAGCGGAGGAAAAAGGTAATGAGTAAGGTACTGATAATAGTTACATCAGCAAGTGCAGGATTTATATACAATGATTTCAAAAAAAATTCTCGTAGTGAAAACAATGAAGTGCTAAAAGCCGAAATAAACGGTAATCAAATATTTGTCATAAACAAAGATAAAACATCTAACTGTGAAGAATTAGTTAAGAAAATTATTAGCTCTTCCCCTTCATCAGATATTTTTATCTGCTCCCATACTGGTTATATTGGAAAGGATAAACTTTCTCAGGAAGTGATAGAGTTTAGACACAATGATGATATAGGTCAAGAACTTCTAAAATTTGCCAAAAAAGAAATCTCTTTTGACGATATTTGGGGATATTTAGAAAAAAAAAGGATTAATTATCTAACAGCCAATCTCCTCTACATCTTCCTCCCCCTCGACATAGACATGCAGGCATTATCAATAATCCATAAGGAAGTTGAAGAAAAGAAAAGAGAAGAAAAAGATGTTATAGGTTATCTAATGAATTCAAAAGAACCTGAAGGAATGTTAAGAGGCCAAAGCGGTTATAGAGACAAATTAAAAGACGCACTTAATAGAGTGAAAGAAGTAGAGGCACTTAAGAATAAAGAAGATATTCTGTATCATCTAGAAGCGCGTAAAGATTTTTTGGAAATACTTGACGAGATGAAAGATAAAGTTAAGAAAGAAAGCACAGACGATAAAGTTAAGGAAACAATAAATGAGTACCTTAACGCTGATTTTTGGAAGAGTGTTACTTCCTTCCACGACTGGTATTGTGCCCTTGCTGAATGCCTGAGGGGTGAAGAGGCTTGTAAAGGAGAATGAGAAAAGAATTTTGGAGAAGATTTATTGAAATTAGAGATCCCATATTTTAAACAAGAGAAGTCTACCACCTGTGGCCCGGCTTGCGTTCGGATGGTAGCAACTTATTACGGAACTGAATTATTGGAAACAAAAATAGAGGAAGCCTGCGAAACAAGTTGGCTTGGTAATACCTGCGAGGAGCTTGCTTCGGGAGCCCAAAAACTGGGATTTGAGGTAGAGGTTGTAGAGAATTTGGATCGGGAGGGCCTGAAAGATTCATTGAGAAGTGGAATTCCCATAATTGCTTTGTTAGACTCTGCAATCCTATATGGTGGCGTTCAAGGCTTTGGACATTTTGTGGTAATCATTGGCTTGAAAAAGGGCATAGTTTATTACCATGACCCTGACTTAGATAAAGATTTGGTCAAAGATGCCAAGGTATTTTTTGATGCATGGTCAAAATACTCATTCAAGGGGGTGAAGATATGGAAATCTATGAGAAAGTGAGGAAGTATTTATATGATAACATCGGACATCTAACTACTCCTGGGACACCACGATTTAATATAAAAACCGAGACATGGAAGGTGCCAGTCCTGTGTAAGACTGAACGAGGAATTTTGATTGTTGGGGAGTTCACTCTTGATAAAGATGGGAATTTTTTAAATATTCCTACTAAACAGGAGATGTTGAAGACAGTAGAGACGGAGATGTCAAAGCTTCCATTCCTTTTCTATGGAGATAAGAAGGAACTGGAGGAAAAAGATATAAAGCCTGTTACTATTTAATACGATAAAAATAAGGAAAAAAGGAAGATAAGAGGTGAGGGAAGACAAGGGCGAACAATTTTATGAGGCGTGGGAAACTTTGCCTGAAGAAATCCGGGATTACTTGAAAAAGGCATTTGAAGAATCACTGACTGAAGAACAGTTCATCTCAGCAGTAATGGTAGGTGAATGTCCTAAATGCGGAAGCGCCAATACTGTTGACTGCGATGAGATTCAGGGGATTGAGGATGCTACACTCGGTCTTTGCAGAAACTGCGGTTATTTCTGGTGTCTTGAATGTGGCTCTCGTCTAACATCAGGCATTGCTTGCGGACATTGGAAAATCTGTGATGAATGTGGGGAAGAAAAGGATGAATTTGGAGATTGTGGAATACCTGCATGGGAATGTGAGCATATAGAGAAGTGGTTAGAGAAGGATTCTACCACAGAGTTCAAGAATACCTGTGCATGGTGTGGCAAGACAATACCAGAAAATTCTGAAGTCTTTGGTCTCGGGGCAAAGATCAGACATGGATTTGATATTAAAGACAAGGAAGGCAAAATTATCCAGTTGTCCCTTGTACTAACGAACAAAACCGTTCCCGCTATTGTAACCACAAGTGACTCCGAGGCTAAAAGAGAAGGTTATGACCTTATGTTTATGACTTGCAGTCAGAGATGTGCCAAATCATTAAAGAAAACACTTCAGAAAGAGAAGGAAATAATTGATAGAATCAGTTGAATTTTAAGTAAGCGGTATAGGTTCTATAAGGAATAAAATCTATGTCTGAAAAGAGCTTATTAATTGCATCTGATGATCCACAGAGTGAGCTCTCTCGGTCATTTGAAAGGGCATTAAGATTTCTCTTTGAGGAAAAGTATAACATTGATAAAGTTTCTTATGAAGATGAAGAGAAAGCAAAGTATTCAAAATCTTCATCTTCTGATATTCTGTTTATATTAGATACAGATTCTCTGGCTTCTTCTTATACTAAAGGTATCCATTTTTTAAGAAAATGTTGGGCAGAGGTTATTAAAAATAAGAATGATCCTCCCCCTGTGATTTTATTGTCCTTCGACGCCGTTAAAAAACTGATTAGAAAAGATCCGAGGCACATTTTTGCTTGTGCGGAAGGGATTGACTCCATAACACTACCATTCTGCTTGAAAGATGTTATAGACAGAATAGAAAGTAATGCAGGCAGAATCAATATAGAAACAGCAAAAAAATATCTCCGATGGTCGTGTGAATTAAAGATAGAAGCTATCTTAGAACATGCGTGGAAAAATTTTGAAAGCCCTTATTCTCTTTTAAGGGGAGCTTGCTATGTTAATGATATAACAGGGAAAACGCTTTCAAGGATGGTTGATGAATTAAATAAAAGACCAGGAGGTAAGGAAGCAAATGAGGAATTTGATATATATAATGCTGTAATAAGAAAAGGAAAAAACAAGTTATCATTTGAAAAGGAGCGGAAGCCTCCTGAGCCATTGAAGAAAAAAATACATGATGAGAGGATACTTCTTATTGATGACGAATATAAAACAGCAGGCTGGAAAGATACCCTTGAAACCATATGTGGCAAAATGATAAAAGCAATTGGGTCCTCTACTTGGCAAAAAGCAGAAGACGTATTAAATGATGAGGAAGTAAAAACCATATTAAAACTTCCCTCTGATAAACACTTACTCCCCTATGATCTGATTCTTCTTGACCTGCGACTTACAAAAGATGATGAAAATATAGATGGTATGAGGGAGGCTAATAAATTTTCTGGGGTTCAACTTCTAAAAGAGATTCGGGGAAAAGACTCTACAATACCGGTCATACTTTTTACTGCCTCTAATAAAGCTTACAATATTAGGGAGGCTGAGAAGCTAAAGATAAATGGATATTTTCCCAAGGAAGTTCATTATAGCTATGAAGATGGTGTGTTTTCGGCAAGCCTGTGTAGCCCGCATAATTTTTTGGGAATCAGAGGTAGAATTCTATACTGATAGGGCTGCGATTGCTGCCGTGTAATTCCAGGGCAGCCATTTCTGAGGATTCCGAGACA
>JBFLZS010000073.1:0-15505 GCA_040756135.1 Nitrospirota bacterium | reverse complement strand
AAACTCTTAAAGGCATTATGGATTTGTGGGAAGACATCAGGAAGGGATATAGATAAATTCAAGAAGGCAAATCTTAAGACTGCCTTAGCGAAAAAAGTAAAAGCACCAATAATGAGCGACTGCATTGAAATCTTGGGAAAAGATTATTGTTGATCATTGAAAAATATTATGAAATCAAAATATTCTTACCAGCAAGGTAATTCAGATATCTTCAATACATTTTTGCAGCTTCCTAATGATGAGCTTGTTTGGGAAATCGGCGATACAGTTAACCTCACACCTGATGAAATTGATTTTTTAATTAATCCCCGAAGATTACGTGGGAGTGATTTTCTTATGCGGTGGTCACAGGGGCGTTGGTCAGAAGAGGTTGTCGTTAATGCACTTAATAACACCCCTGACCTAAGAGTTATCCCTTACGGGCCTTCAACGATAGCTCCTGACGAGCCTGAAAAACTTGAAATATTTTTTGAAACAATTGAAATAATCGCCAGTGAAGGCAAACGGCCAGACTTGCTCTTGTATGACAAAGAAACTTATAACTGGGCATGTGGAGAAATTGAAAAGCGTATAGGGAATATTGAAAAGGTAGCTGAAACCCCTTCATCTGAAATACAGGATATTATTTTCAAAGCAAAAGCAGCATTGGAAGTAGAAAATAGTCTCTGGGTAACACAAAACATGCCTGGTTTTGGCAAGCCTTTTTCGCGCTATATTCGAGGTAAAAATAAAGGAAGACTCAAACCACAAGGTATTGTCCCTACAATTATTGTAAAAAACGAAGATGTTTCTCGCCTGAAGCAATGGGAAACAGATTTTAAAGTGCCTATTTATGTAGTCCATATCTTTTATGACAGGGGATATTTTATTCAATTTGATGAAATTATAGATCTTCTAACCTCTAACGATTTAGGGATTGAAGCCCAGAAATATACTAATCCAGACGGTACAGCAGCCTCTGCTAAAGAAATTATTAAGGTACCTTATATTCTTTGCAAAGAATTTGGCACCGTTTCTAATCCAACTCTTGAGCCTAAAACTTTTGTGGATAAAAATGGCAAGGTAATGACTTATGTAACCTTCTCAGGAGGTCAAATAAATTTGGCACAAGATGTATTTGATGAGTGGACATGATGAGCTTGAAATTAATATCAGAACATGCGGGAAAGCTGACTAAGACGATTTTCCCGCTAATTCAGAAACATAAAAACTATTTCAGCCCATGGATTGAAATGCATGGATGGGATATAAATGACCCTGAAATACTAAATATTCTTGGACGGCAGGCCATACTTAATGCATATATTCGAAAAACATTTCCTGATGTTCTGTTATTTGAAACACCTTTTGACACGCTTTGCATGCAACAGGACATTCCTTCTGAAATTGTTGCAAGTTTAAAAAGTGATAATTCATTTAATATCTGGGGTGAGCTTTATAATGCTTTGATTCCGCAATCAAAACGACGGAATATCGGGCAGTTCTGGACAGATAAGCGAATTTCTGAGTGGATGACGGCTTGGCTTTTAAGCTATAAACCTAAAAATTTGTGGGATGTGGGGTGTGGTTCGGGCAATTTCTTGTTTACCGCAATGCAAATAGCAAAAAATAATTTTAAAATGCAATATTATGGCATAGATGTCAGTCCTTTGATGTTAAATGTAGCTTTAGCAAATTTTTATAACTATAAAATATTTCCACCTAAGTTTTTACTACAGGACTATTTAACATTTTCACTTCCTAAAGAGGTAGAAGCGGTGGTTTGCAATCCTCCTTACACTCGGCATCATCATATTTCTCCAGAGATTAAAGATCGTCTGCAACATTTATTTAGATTATATTTTCACCGAACCATCTCACGACAAGGCACAATGGCATTTCATTTCCTATTGAAAATTATTGCAGAATTACCCGAGGGTGCTCATGCTGCTGTAATTGTTCCAATGGAAGTTTTAGATGCACGATATGGTAAATTTGCCAGACAGATTCTTTGCCAGAATACTATCTTGAAAGCTGTGATTCACTTTTCTTCTGAAATGAATGCCTTTGCAAAAGTAGACGTCGGTGCAACAATTCTTTTATTTCAAAAGGGTAATGGATTGGACAATATAGTTAAACATTTAACATTGACCTCATTCCCCAATACAAAAGAGCTATTACAAGTTCTTCGATCAGATGTTCAAAGTATCGATTTTGGATCAATCGCAGTTCAAACACAAAACGAATTAATTAAAGTGCCAAAGTGGTTTTCAATTTCATTAAATGAAAAAATGCCGAATTATAACGGTTTAGTTGTCCCTCTCAAAGAACTTGCAACTGTTATGCGTGGCATCGCTACAGGAGCAAACGAGTTTTTTGCACTTTCAAATGATGACGTTAAAAAATATTATCTTGAGAAATTTGTCGTTAAAACAATTCAACGTAATCGTGAAATTCAAGATATTGTATTGGATGAAACTCGCTGGCAAAATCTTTTGTTAGATGGGAAAAGGGTATGGTTATTATATTTGAATGGGCAAACAATCACCAAAAATCTTAAAGATTATATTGCAATTGGCGAAACAAAAGGGATCAATACACGCAGCCTGGTTAAAACACGCAAGCAGTGGTATATGATGGAACAACGCAATATACCACCCATTTTTTTTACAATTTTGACTAGAGGCAATCCAAGATTCATACTAAATAAAGCAGGGGTTAGACCATTGAATATGTTTTCTCTGTTATATCCTCGAAAACAGATTATTGCCAACGATTGTGTTGATATCCTTTGGGCATTACTAAATAGCGATTTTACGCTTTCGAAACTTCAATCGGTCAGCAGGACTTATGGCGGGAAAACACTTAAGGTAGAGCCAAGAGAATTAGATAACGTGCCAGTGTTGAATCCGCTTGTAATGAGTAATGAAATCAGGCAACAAATTAAGTCTTTTATTGCCGAATTTTTCACACATCAAAACATAGAATTATTTTTACAGGAAATAAATCATATAGTTACAAAACTATTAACTGATTCATCTTTATATCTCTACCAAAGCAATTTTGATCTCGTCGAACAACTGCAACTTTGTGAACGAACAGCATTATATGAAAGTAAATAATGAATGATATTGTAACTAAAAAATTTACTGAACTGAGAAATAAATATTTAGAAAAACAAACTGCGATTAAGTTTAATTTTTGGCAGCTGGGAAAAAGAATCAGAAATTCCACTTCATTTGGGTAAATCGAGGACAGTCTATTTTAGATAGTGACAATAAAATCACTGCTAATCGTCATTCCTGCGAAAGCAGGAATCCACCCTTCGACATGCTCAGGGTGACAATTGTCATGGTGAGCTTGTCGAACCATGGATTCCGCATCAAGTGCGGAATGACAGACTTTTTACAAATATTCAAGATTGTAATATCTATCAGCTTAGTACAGGATAGTTCCTTGTCATTCCCGCTTGTCGGGAATCTTTCTGTGAAAAAGAAGGATTTCGGACAAGCCGAAATGACAGAAAAAAAGGAAATGATTTAGGAATAAGGTTTTATGCCAAAAAGAACTGACATCAAGAAGATTCTCCTAATCGGCTCGGGTCCTATAATCATAGGACAGGCATGTGAGTTTGACTATTCAGGGACGCAGGCATGCAAGGCGTTGAGGGAAGAAGGTTATAAGGTAGTTCTTGTCAATTCTAATCCCGCGACAATCATGACCGATCCTGATACGGCTGATGTAACATACATAGAACCGTTAACCTCTGATATCCTTGAAATGATAATAAAAAAAGAAAAACCCGATGCACTTCTTCCAACAATGGGCGGACAGACTGCATTAAACTTATCCGTGGAACTATCAGAGAAAGGGATCCTTGAAAAATACGGGGTTGAACTTATTGGGGCAAAACTCGGTGCAATAAAAAAGGCGGAGGACAGGGAACTTTTTAAGGAGGCCATGCAAAAGATAGGCTTAGAAGTCCCGAGGTCTGTTTATGTTGATTCTTTAAAAGACGGGCTTGATGCAATAGAAGTTATCGGTTTCCCTGTAATCCTCAGGCCTTCATTCACCCTTGGAGGAACTGGAGGCGGTATAGCGTATAACATAGAGGAATACAGGGAATTACTCGAAAGGGGTTTAAAGCTCAGTCCTGTATCACAGGTACTTGTTGAGGAATCTGTGCTCGGCTGGAAAGAATATGAGCTTGAGGTCATGCGTGACGGGAAAGATAATGTTGTTATAATCTGTTCTATAGAAAACTTTGACCCAATGGGAATACATACCGGTGATTCGATTACCGTTGCACCTGCCCAAACACTCACTGACAAAGAATATCAGAGGATGCGTGATGCATCTATTGCGATCATACGTGAGATAGGTGTTGATACTGGAGGTTCAAATATCCAGTTTGCCCTTAATCCAAAAAACGGAAGGATGGTTGTGATAGAGATGAACCCGAGGGTATCCAGAAGCTCAGCCCTCGCATCAAAGGCAACAGGATTCCCTATAGCAAAGATTGCAGCAAAACTTGCGGTAGGTCTTACACTCGATGAAATACCCAATGATATAACGAGAGAAACACCTGCGTCATTTGAACCTACAATAGACTATGTCGTGACAAAGTTCCCAAGGTTTGCCTTCGAAAAATTTCCTGAGGCAGACCCTACACTCACTACACAGATGAAGTCTGTTGGAGAAGTAATGGCCATAGGAAGGACATTTAAAGAATCCTTGCAAAAAGCGATGAGGAGTCTTGAGATTGGCAGTTACGGTCTTGAAGAAGTCAGTGCCAATATCAACAGTATAAAAGCAAAGCTCAAGACACCGAATTCTGAAAGAGTGTGGTATATCGCACAGGCCCTAAGACAGGGGGTAAGTATTCAGGAGGTATACGAGCTTACATGGATAGACCCCTGGTTTCTGCACAATATCAAACAGATAGTAGATACAGAAGAAAAGATAAAATATTATGCAAGGGGTATTAAAAAAAAGGAGAGCCTCAGTCTCGCACCATATCTAATCCCTAAAGAACTTTTAATGGGTACAAAAGGGCTTGGTTTTTCTGATAGAAGGATCGCGGAACTTCTCAATGTAGAAGAGGCTGATATAAGGCATTTAAGAAAACAGCATAAAATGAGTGCTGTTTATAAGATGGTGGATACCTGCGGAGCGGAATTTGCTGCATATACCCCATATTTGTATTCAACATATGAAAAACCATTTTATAAGATTAATCCCCCCACCCCCTCTTTAGTAAAGGGGGGCGAGGGGGGATTTGTCGAGTGTGAAGCTAACCCAAGTAACAGGAAAAAAGTCGTTATCCTCGGTTCAGGCCCTAACAGGATAGGGCAAGGTATCGAATTTGACTACTGCTGTGTACATGCAGTATTTGCCATTAAAGAACTCGGTTACGAGACTATCATGGTAAACTGTAATCCTGAGACTGTCAGCACAGATTATGACACAGCGGACAGGCTTTACTTTGAACCTCTTACGATAGAAGACGTATTAAATATAGTAGAGACTGAAATGCCTGAAGGTATCATAGTCCAATTTGGAGGCCAGACACCTCTAAAACTTGCCGTACCACTCGAAAAAGAAGGCGTAAAAATCCTGGGGACATCTCCTGACTCTATAGACCGCGCAGAAGACAGAAAGAGGTTTAGAGAGCTACTCCATAGACTGAAATTGAAACAGGCTGAAAGTGATACCGCATTGTCTGTAGATGAGGCTATACTCATAGCTGAGAGAATAGGGTACCCTGTAATGGTAAGGCCATCCTACGTCCTTGGTGGCAGGGCCATGGAGATAGTCTATGATGAAAAATCTCTTATAGACTACATGAAGCGTGCAGTCAAGGCATCTCCTGAACATCCAGTACTTGTGGACAAGTATCTCGAGGATGCTATAGAGGTTGACGTCGATGCCTTATCTGATGGGAAGGATGTAATCATAGGCGGGGTGATGGAGCATATTGAGGAGGCAGGCATTCACTCTGGAGATTCTGCTTGTTCACTGCCCCCACATTCCTTAGAAGAAGATATTGTTAATGAGATAAAGAGGCAGACAAAGGCACTTGCAAAAGAACTTAAAGTAATAGGGCTGATGAATGTTCAGTTTGCCGTGAAGAACCATGACATTTATATTCTTGAGGTAAATCCAAGGGCATCAAGGACAGTACCTTTTGTAGGCAAGGCAACAGGAATACCCCTTGCCAAGATCGCAGCAAAGCTGATGGTCGGCAAGACTTTAAAAGAACTTGGGCTCACAGAAGAGAGGCATATGAAACATATTGCGGTTAAAGAGGCTGTTTTTCCATTTGACAGGTTTCATGGAGTCGATACCATACTCGGCCCCGAGATGAAATCCACAGGTGAGGTAATGGGCATAGACATGGATTTCGGACATGCATTTGGAAAGTCCCAGACCTCATGCGGCAACAAGATTCCATTATCAGGGAAGATATTCATAAGCCTGAAGGACAAAGACAAGCCTTCTTCTGTCCCTATTGTAAAAAAGCTGATTGAATTAGGTTTGTCTGTAATTGCAACCAGAGGCACTGCTATGTATCTTAAAGATCACGGTCTTGATGTTGATGTCGTCAACAAGGTTGCCGAAGGGCGGCCACATATAGTAGACCTAATAAAAAATAAAGAGATTGATTTCGTTATCAATACAGTCAGTGGTGCTCAGGCACAAAAAGATTCATTTTCGATACGACAGAGTGCCCTTCAGTACAGAGTGCCATTCACAACAACGATATCAGGGGCAACGGCGGTCGTAAATGCAATCGAGATGCTTAAAAACAAGGAGGTTAATATAATGTCTATACAGGAATACCACAAAATTAAGTAAACCCCCTTTAGAAAGGGCAGGCTTTCTAACGGGTTAAAAAGTATTTGGAGTCTGTGAAGGGCTGAGTCTATATTTCTGAAGTTATTCAATATTTATCCATGCACCTAAAACAGGGGCGGTCACCCTGTACTTATTCTCACTGTCTTTTTCGATTAAATCCTTGGAAAGAAGGGTATGCATTGCTCTCTGAGTACCGCCCAGTGACAGTCTATGAAATTCTAAAAAATCTCTTGAATAAGGAGATGGTGTGGGCTCCTTTGCAATTGCTCTCAGCACTGATTTTTGTATCAGAGACAACCCGCTCCATATGCCTTCAAAATCAGCCGTTTCTATTTGCAGCAAAGCATTATATGCCTGCAATACCGTATTTATTGTGCAGTTTTTTGCGGTCATGTCCCAAACGATAGAAGCTAATTTTTGGACATAATAAGGATACCCTCTTACCGAATCATATATTTTCCCGGCTACGATTTCAGGGCATGCCTTATTACTACAGCGAATGGATTTTTATAGACAAAACAGTTTACCCCTTGGGGAATTGTGAACGACGTTTAATGCTACGTGCACAAAAGCGGAAGTTTTTTATTTTACACGTAGATATTGTCAGCAGGGTTTATCATTTCCATGGCAAGCCAAAAGAGGCATTCATATGGGTGAATAATAGAACATATTATCTATAAATGTTCCGGTATCCTTGGATTAAAAAACACTGCCCATTATCATTGCTTTTAGTTACTAACAAACAGCCCAAAGGTGTCCAAATATTTGAGGATTATCAGGAGAAGTAAATAACGACCAAGCTAAGCCGCGCGGAGCGTGGAACTGGAGATAGCAATGATCACGGGATAAACTTTAAACATGTAAAAACAATGGCAGGCATAACCCGCGTCGGTCTTAAGCGCCTTGTTGGACATGGCTTTTATATGAATGATCCTCTTTCAAGAGCTTTCTCTGGATCATACCAGACTGACTTAACGAAATACTGCAATTCGGATATGAATTTCCAAATTACTTCAGGATCAATTGGGTTGTCTTGGTGTTGTTTCTTTACTTCTTCATACTCTGTCCGCTTGCCAAAGGGGAGCCTCTTTGCATGACGAATGAGAAAAACATTATCTATGGCCGTAAGACGACAATCCTCTGGCTCCATATCAAGGTATTCAACAAGCAAATAATAGCGCGACATTGGACATCCTTGTTTCAATCTGGAAGCTGTACCTGCTGCTTCTTGAAACATCGTTTTATCAAGATTAACTTTACACTCGGCAGCAAGTACCGCTAATGTCAACATTCCACTTTGGGTGTTACGCTCAGCAAAGGCAGGATCAGATGAAAATTTATAGTAAATAGATTTACCAAGGGTGAAGTCAGCATCTTTCTCTTTGATCTCAACGCGAGGTCTTTCACAAAGCTCATGAATGCTTGCAGGTGTAAAGGCAAGTGACATAAATGCCCGTTGAGGACCAACACATAGTTCAAAATCGGGCAACCCCTTAAGAACGCGTGGGTCAACCAAGCGGATTAAAAACTCTTCTATCACGGAGTTGTCGAGTTTTAGCTGTCCTTTTTGGCGAATCAGAAATTGCGACCCAGATCTGATAACCAGTTCAACTTCAAGCTGGTCTTTGTATTGATTGAGCAGACTTGTAAGTTTGATAACTCTCTCTTTGCCAGTACTTGAAACTTTGTCCATCTCATTTACCCAAAATTCGTATGCTTTTTGCGCTTCGGCAAGAATTTCCTTGTCTCTTTTGCTGCACTTAGGATTATTTATCGCAACCATAAGTTTATCTCTGTGAGGAGTCTGTACCATTATATAATTTCTTTCTTATTGAATATAGGAGAAGGGTGAATAGTCATAATTTGGGCTAAGGCGTCATTAATATCCTCTGCAATGTCGCCTTGAGCTGAGACCAAAGCTTTCTGTAAGTACAGATTGGCTATATTTCTAGCATTTCCAACATGCGGAGAGCTACCACACATTTTTAAAACTAGAATATCCTCTTTAATACTCATGCCGAAGCGATTAGTAAACACTCTTTCAGGAGTTGCCAATTTTTCGTAAACGCCCAACTCTTCGGCAATTTGGAGCAGGATAGCTGAGTTGGAAAAAGGGATTCCCCTAACCCTTGATTCGCGCCCAACTACAAGCACAAGAAGGCCGTTTCTGCGCAGAGAGCGAGCAAAGCTATCCAGTGCACTTTCCATATCTAAAGCATACTGAACAACTGTCCTAAATCTGTTACCTCTATTTTTTCGGTTTGAGCCAATTTCACTATCTGCCACTTTGAGGAGATTAAAACCCATGGCTTCCATAATAGAACGATAATTCTGGTGATAGTTGAATACATTGATATACGGTGGACTCGTAACTATTAGGTCTACAGACTCACGAAGACGCTCGTGTGCAAGTCGGGCATCACAAAGTGAAGCCGATATAGGTTTTTGGGCAAATGGAAGGCCGATTAGTTTTACCCTAATAATCTCTAAAGAACGGCGCAGTTTCGTGCCAAGTGCACCAGTCCCATTATTTTCTGCATGAAACAAGCAGTTTAACGCAATAACTTTCTCGTTCCTGTTATCGATTTTGGAAAGAAGTTCGGCGGCAAAATGAATCAGATTTTTGTAACTGTCTCGAAAATTCGACTCCGCTTGAAACAGAGGCAGATCATGGTAGGCACCTATGAGTGATTCAATTCGTTCTTGAAGTGAATCATAAAGTCTTTTTCTTTCTGGCTGCGATAAAGTGGCCAAAGAGATGAATCTCGCCATAGCGTATGCTGCTGGATTGATCTCGAAACCAGTTGATGATAGACCGAGACGTGCTGACTCAAGTAAGACAGTCCCACTCCCACAAAAGGGATCAAATGTTTTTTCGACATTGTATGCAAAAGTATTAATAATGTACTCGACAAACTCAGGTGTAAACTGACCACGCCATCTGAAAATGTTAGAGCGGGTTTTACACATAACATTGAGCTTGGCCTGGTCGAATCTGATCTCATCGGTTGTCTTCATTGCTATTATCTTATTACGTTATGTCATGTTATGTCCATCATTTTATGTCCGTCATTCAAACTCATCATCTGGTAGCCGACGCTGAAAGGCGGTGGGTAACAGTCAGATGTATTGCGCCGTTAGACAGTATTATTATTCAGCATTAAAATGTAAGAAAAAATTAATCCAATGGAATACCATTCCTATTCCTTTAGCTTCTGCCTTTTGTATCGTCTCAGCATCTAATTTCTTAAAATGATTTAAGACTATATTTTTATAATATCCTTTATTTTCTTTATCTAGTGTTTCAAGCCTATTGCCTAATGCATTTGCAAGAATATTATCATTAGCTATAAGCTTTTGAATAATTGCTAAGTTTGACATTATTTCTGAAGATGTTGATGAATCTGTCAAAATAATATTAATACTTTCCTGTGCTTGTTTGTCTCGATCAACATTTTCGCCCACAGTGTTTCTTGTAACATCAAATAATTTACTGCGATCAACATTTATTTCATTTTCTACAATGTTTTCCTTTACGCTAAATTCCTGGGACCTATCGATATTAATCTTTCCCTTAGAGTATTCATCTGCGTTGAATATTTTCATTTTTTCCAGTTTTACTCCTTCGGCATTGTCCACATTTACATTGCCACGAACATTTATGCCATTTACATGCACATGATCTGTCAAGATATTCATGTCAGCAGCTAAAGTATATCTACTTGCAAAGTTCTCTATTGGCTTTTTTTGAGATTTTTCATTAGACATAGGAGATTTAGGAGCACTCTTAGGTGGGAAAATAATATTTTGCTGTCCAATATTTATTGCAGGACTTTGATCGCCAGAGGTACTGGCTTTCATGGCGGTATTAGGATGAGTTCCTTTATATTTCCCTTTTATATTTTCCCAATTCCATCCAAGGCCCGCAATAAATGTTCCAATCAGTACAACTACGAGGCCAGTTATTATGAGAGGGAAATTCATTTTATCTCCTTTAATTTTTTGTCCAACGATTTGTATAACTGGCGCCCCCAAAGCCTTTCACCGTAAGGCCCCGGAGATATTTGTGTCCAGTTCATACATTGGTTATCGTATTATTTCATTTAGCCGTCATGAAACTTTTGAGTCCAAGAAATTTCGAGAGCTGTTTGACCTTCTTCTTTAACACCATAGGTAAACGTGCGACTAAATTTAATACCCGGTTCTGGTGATTCTTCTAAAGCAGATCGCTCAGCGAAATAATCTAGTTTGCCGGTAGAGCGTGCAAGACCCAAAGTAACCAAACCTATTTCAATATGATTCATGTCTTTACGAAGTTCCTCCCAACTACAATATACGCCTGGCTCGTGAGCCAGTTTATTCCGATGTAAGCGAATTCTGTGTAGTTCATCAGTACCTTCTAAAAGCTGATTGTCTGCCAAATACATCAAACGACCATTCAAATCATCCCGATATGGCTTTGATAAACTGTGTTTGTTGTTTGCCAACCAAAATGCTAAAGAGTCATCAAGAATAGCAGTTGCTTTAATATATAAAAGGGCTGGAAGTAATTGTTATAGAAGTGCATCGCGGTGTGTTTGATTAATATACAAAGAGTAAGATAAATGATAATTTTCGGCAGCTTTGGCCTCAAGCCGCAATCTTAACCATGCTTTAGCTGGGTTCCAATTGTCCGTGTTGTTCATTATTTTTATTTTTTTACGCTAACCAGTCAACCAAATAATATCGGATTTGTGATATTAGTCAGATATACTTCGACTTTCTCCGTAATTAAATTCCGATAATAACTTACACTATTTTTAAGTTTTTGAAAAGTGCGGAGTTCAGGAAGCAGTTTTTGCTAATCGACAAGCATTTCCTTGATAATCGACTTAACCTTTTGAATTGCTTTCCTATCGATCATGCCAAGTTTTTTAGTTAGCCTCTTTTTATCTACTGTTCGTATCTGATCGAGTACAATCCACCCAGTCTTATCTTGAAAATCTATCCTTACCCTGGTAGGGTAATCATGAGATTTAGTCGTCATGGGAGCTATCGTGACAGTCTGTAAATTATCGTTCATTTCATCGGGCGATATAATAAGGCAGGGCCTTGTCTTCTTTATCTCATGGCCTACTGTTGGATCTAAATTAATAAGATAAACATCATACTGCATTTACCACTCCCAGTTCTTCATCTCGATATCCAATGAATCATCCAATAATAGCTCATCCTCTTTGCGTTCGTGCATTAGCTTGAATGCCTTGTCCCAGCCGTCTCTGCTCTTTTTCCTTACCGGCTTTATAACTATTTTGTTATTCTCCACCTCAAGTTCTGCTTCCTTGTTAAAATTACACTGCTCAAGGATGGACTTTGGAATTCTAATACCTTTTGAGTTACCAACCGATACAATATTTACTTTCATCAAACACCTCTCTAAAATGTTATTACTGATGTAATTATAATGTAGTTACACACAAAAATCAACAGGCAGACGATATTTCTCATTTGTTACCACTTGAAATATGTGGAAATATACCAGGTGCATAAGGTGCATATTTCAGGAAGGAGTAATTTTTTAAATAATTAGAAGTGTCAATTTGAGATTTCGGGCAAATTATACATCTCCATTTTCCTTTATTTTCTTATCTTCGTAAGGAGCTAACAATCTCCGTCTTATCTCCGCAGAACACTCAGATAACTCACCTATGAAATTCTTGTAGTTATTGTACGACGGTTCTACATATCTCTTGCAAAGTGCAAAGAGAATGTAATTCAGGTCTCCATCAAATTTTAAATTCTTTCCCATGAATTCAATGGTCTTATCGAGTGAAGCCCTTCTCCCTTGCTTTATGTATGGCATTATCTACCCCCCCTCTCAATATATTTTCGTTAATTCTATAATTTTTTTTATTCTTATTGATATATAGAATACATTGAATTTTACAAGCCAATAATTTTTGCGTGATTTCTTGAGAATACCTACAGAAACATTCATCTTTCGTGTTCAGTTATGGAGTGTGTAGTACAGGAAGAACTTAATACCGTATTATGCATTATCAGTTACTAAGGAGTTTATGCAAAATGCACATTTCTGGATTCCGTATCAAGTACGGAATGACAATACAAAAAATGTACAGAACCTTAATGTTTAAATGCCCGCTGACCTGTGAGTAAAGTTCTTCTATCGCCCTGTAATCTGTGGTGGTGTGATATTAACCAATTAATGGATGAATTTCAACCATTATTTGAATGATTTTCATCTTTCAATAGCATTGAAGTCAGATAACGTATATTATTCATAAAATTATTGGCAGATATAGTATTTGAGCGGGTTTAGTCGATACGACTACCTCGGAGGCCCGATGTCAATCGGGTCGAGAATGAGCAAGAATACTGTATCTGCCAATGACGCGAAATTTATGAATTAAACGGGCTAAAACGGTTTTCTGAAAAATTCTACTTTGCCTTTTTCCTTTTTAATGCAAAAAAGAGTAAGGCAGTTGCTCCTATACCGATGACAGAACGTACAACCGCACCTGATATCAAAATCGTCTTCTTCAAGATATTCTTAATGCCAGCTTTGTCGCTCATATCTGACACAATAATATAATTAATTTATGCAACAACAGGGTGTAGAAATGGACATATTTGCCGGATGAGTTCTATAATTTAGCACAGAAAAAGTAGGGAATAAATCTGGCCCCAGGGGTGTGGAATAAAGTTGAACCTCGACAATTTTTTGTGGGATACTTTAAGGAAAGATTATAAGCAAATAAAATATAATTGCATTCCATGACTATTCGTGAACAAACAGAGGAGATTGAAAAAAGGACCCTTCATCCAAAGGCATGTTTGAGTTCGCAGAGCAAGGGTAGATTAAGGCCTGAAAAGGAAGACGAGATCAGAACTTTCTTTCAAAGGGACAGGGACAGGATTATCCACTCGAAATCATTCAGGAGGTTGAAGCATAAAACACAGGTATTTCTTGCACCAAAAGGAGACCACTACAGGACACGTCTTACCCATGTTCTCGAAGTCTCACAAATTGCAAGAACAATATCAAGGGCATTGAGATTAAATGAGGACCTGACAGAGGCAGTTGCATTGGGGCATGACCTTGGCCATACACCATTCGGTCATGCAGGCGAGGCTATTTTGAGAGAAATACATCCAGGAGGATTTGATCACTATAAACAAAGTCTAAGAGTAGTAGATTTTCTTGAAAAAGGCGGAGAGGGTTTAAATCTCACTCATGAAGTAAGAAATGGAATAGTCAAACACTCAAAAGGAAAAGGACTTATAATCCCTGAGACAAAGGCAGATAGGGCAGATACACTGGAGGGGCAGATAGTGCGTGTCTCTGACATTATTGCATATGTGAACCATGACCTTGACGACGCAATGAGGGCAGGGGTGATTAAGAAGTCAGACATCCCTAAAAAAATAATAAAAGTTCTCGGTGATACGCATTCAAAAAGGATAGATACAATGGTAAAAGATTTTATATATCGCTCTAAGGAGACAGCCCTTGAGAAGCTTTGTATGAGTGATGACATTTTATCTGCTACATATATGCTCAGGGATTTTCTCTATGAGTCCGTATATGAAAGCGAAAAGCTAATTAAAGAATTTAAAAAGGCAAAAAAGATCCTGCATGATTTATATGCCTACTACCTTGAACATATAGAAGAAGCTTTTTTAGACATACCAAAAAAAGAAAAATTTGACAAACATAGAATAGTATGTGACTTTATCGCAGGTATGACAGACAGATTTGCACTTATGACATATGAAAGGCTCTTTCTTCCACAGCAATGGACCGTGCTATAGGCAAGGCTCTAAATCAACTAACCCAGTTATTCATAAAAACGGGGCAAACAAGCCGAGATAGAGTATTGGATGGATTCTTTTGCCGATAGTTAAATACAATATGTAAAAATAAAGAGGTAAAAGCCTGAAGTCACGACTCCAACGTTTCTTTTCTCAGGAATCTTCTTTCCCCTTGACCATCTGCCACCTATTATTTCTAAAATCGCCTTTTTCACACCGTTGTATCATCTCGTAAATATCTGCAGGGCATTTTCATCAGGACAATTAGCTATCACTAAATGGGATATTATATGGGTTTTTGCTGTTGTTATCTTGCTTCCCCCAATATCCCTTCAGGCTGATGCGAAGAAGGATTGTAAAATAATTTCACCTGCAAGTACTTAACCTTAGTGTTGCAAAAAAAATGTATATATAGGTCGTCATTCCCGCAGTCCTTAGTCGTGAATCCATTTAAGAAAACATGGATGCCCGACTGAAAACTTCGGGCATGACGGAAAAAGACAATAATCAGGAATCAACTTTCAGTGAACTTCAACATTGATATTGTAAATAGGCTCAAAGGCCCGTCCGCCAAGCATTTAAGGTTGTTCATTTATAATGTTTATGCAACTGTAGGGTTAATTCTATCATGTGATGAAAAATAGTAAATACCATTCGAAACATTCATTCGGAAGTTTTACAACGAATTACATCTAATAAGTCAACTTAGTCAACAATCCCGGGATGGGGGCTGTGTATTCCGGTGATGGCGAACAGTTGTTCCGGAGGATGGCGAACACTTGTAAACCACAGCGAAGCTGGACTATGAAATCTTACGATTAGTGTTCGGCTTTCGTCAAGTTTGATTTCGTTTTTC
>JBFLZS010000072.1:0-15663 GCA_040756135.1 Nitrospirota bacterium | reverse complement strand
GCAAAGAACAGTTGGATGAGTACAGTAAATGGCCCATAGAACGCCGGCTGAAATGGCTTTATTATGCCAATAAGATGAGGAGATCTCTTCCCAAGAAGACTATAGAGATTCAGGAGTTGTTCCGGAGAGGGAAGATTTAGTGGAAATTACCGACATGTTAGGAAAAGATTATGAATGAGAATTATCCATCACTTAATGAATGGAAAAGGCTTTATGAAGTGGCCCTGGAATTTAGGGAAATAGGCTGCTGGGAGTGGATGACAGATGACTATATATTTGGGGTACAAAATCCTGAGACAGATGAAATTGGATATTGCTGTGTGATTGGCAATCTTGGAGAGGTCTTTGGACTGATTGTTTACACAGGTTCTAAGGGATTAGCGAGTTATTTAAAAATCATAACGTTACAAAATCCTGAAGGTAATTTTGACAACATGCTATTACAGGAATGTCTCTCTATTACTTTTGAAGACAGGAGATACCTCGAAAAAGAGGACCTCAAAGTAATAAAAGACCTGGGATTTAAATTTAGAGGAAGGAATGCCTATCCATTATTCAGAAACCTGAAGCCCGGTTATTATCCATGGTTTATAACCAGAGAAGAGGCGAGATTCCTGATTGTTGTTTTTCAACAGGCATTAGATGTCTGTCAGAGATTTAAATATGATAAGACCTTGCTTATCCCTCCTGTAAAAGGTCAATATTTTGTCAGAGTGCCACAAATAATAGAAGGGGGATTATCGTGGAGAGATGAATGGATGTGGCCACAACCCTTACAGCCTGAGGAATTTACACCTATAAGGGCAGATGAACTTCGCCTGCAGAGAATCAAATCTAATGCTGTTCAACAGGGTATCTGGGAATTTGATTATTTTTATGCAAATATGCCTGTTAAAGAAGAGGGGAGACCTTATTTCCCGATGACCCTTTTAATAGTTGACAGTGCCTCGGGTTTTATCCTTCATGCTCGTGTATCAACACCATTAAAGTATCAAAGAGAGTTTACTGACAGCTTTATATCATTTGTTGAGGAGGCAGGGATTTTACCCAAAGAGCTCTTAGTTGCAAAGGATGAGGCGATGAAAATACTCGAACCAGTAATCTCTTGTCTTAAAATAAAATTGACAAAGGTTAAAAGATGTAAAGAAGTTGAAAAGGCACAAAGGAGTTTTTCAAGGTTTACATCACGGCGCTAAAGTGGAAATATTCTATGGCTAAAAAGATAAAAAAGAGAATTAAAACCAAACACTTCAGTGAATTGATTCCGGGTAGAGTGAAAATGTCCGAAGTTCTTCTGGATTACGCAGAACCACTGTTAAAGGAAGCAGATAACATTAAATCCAGGCATGTAGCCATCTCAATGGCAGTATTATGCTGGAATATATCCTTAATGCCGGAAGACAAACAGAAGGAAATGATAGAAGATGTTTTAGCTAAAATTTTAAAAACATCTGGAGATTATGATGCTACAAGAAGCATAATGATTATGTTAATAGAACGTAAAAAGATGTTTTTTTCAGAATACAGCAATTATATTGTGGATTATGAAATCTCCCTGACAGATGGTGGGAATTTACATTTAACGGTTATGTCAGCAGAAAAATAAAGATTGAAAAACTGTCCATGCTAAATGGTTCCACACTATTGGTTAAGAGGTTGAAGAATTGATAGAGAGGTTTAAGTAAACGGAAATGGAATTAGATAATTCTGGAGAGATAATGAAAGAACAGAGAAAAGGATTCACCCAGTTAGAGAAAGCCACCGACAGAGGTCAAAGTTCTCTAACGGGGTTCACCTATAGTGTGAGCAAAGAACAGTTGGATGAGTACAGTAAATGGCCCATAGAACGCCGGCTGAAATGGCTTTATTATGCCAATAAGATGAGGAGATCTCTTCCCAAGAAGACTATAGAGATTCAGGAGTTGTTCCGGAGTGGGAAGATATAGGGTAGCATTACAAAAAGTGAAATTTTATAAACAGTCTCAAAATAGCATTCACAAATTGTTTCCTTATTCGTCATGCCGGACTTGATCCGGCATCCAGCGACTTTAAGGCAACGTCACTGGATACTGGCTTTCGCCGGTATGACATATGAAGATTATTAAGAGATTGTTAGTAAGTGTAAAGACTGGAAAATATGACACAAAAACAACTTGAAGATTATCTATGGGGAGCGGCTAACATTCTAAGGGGAATGATCGATGCTGCTGACTTTAAACAATACATTTTCCCGTTATTGTTTTTCAAACGCATCAGTGATGTGTGGGATGAAGAATATCTGCGGGCGTCAGAGGAAAGCGGCGGCGATTTGAAATATGCCGAATTTGCCGAACTACACTGGTTTGACATTCCGAAAGGTTGCCACTGGAAAGATGTCAGGAGTAAATCCATTGATGTAGGCAGGGCGCTGCAAGATGCCTTGCGGAAGATTGAAAAATCCAACTTCGATAAACTGCATGACATTTTCGGCGATGCCCAGTGGACTAATAAGAAACGCTTGAGCGATGAAAAACTTCTTGACCTCATTGAGCATTTTTCAAAAATGGATCTCAGCATAGAAAATGTGCCGCATGACATTATGGGCGAAGGCTATGAATACCTCATTAAAAAATTTGCCGACGACAGCGGGCATACCGCAGCCGAGTTTTACACTAACCGCACTGTCGTAAAACTTATGACGATGATTACCGACCCTCAGCCGGGTGAGAGTGTTTATGATCCTACTTGCGGAAGCGGAGGAATTTTGTTGAACAGCGCTTTGCACCTGAAAGAGCAGAAAAAAGAATACAGGACGTTGAAACTTTACGGGCAGGAATTGAACCTGATTACCTCTGCCATTGCGCGAATGAATATGTTTATGCACAATGTTGACGAGTTTGAAATTGTGCAAGGCGATACATTGGACGACCCTCAGCTTTTGGAAAATGACGAATTGCGGAAATTTGATGTGATTATGGCAAATCCTCCATATAGCGTTAAACGGTGGAATCAGAAGAAATTCATTAACGATCCCTTCGGCAGAAACATTTGTGGAACACCGCCTCAAGGCTGCGCCGATTATGCCTTTCAGCAGCATATCATTAAAAGCTTGAAGCCCAATACCGGCAGATGCGTGGTGCTATGGCCGCACGGAATTCTATTTCGTGATGCAGAGAGCGAAATAAGAAAGAAGATGATCGAAGCCGATTTAGTGGATGCAGTAATCGGTTTAGGCAAGAATCTTTTCTACAACAGCAGCATGGAAAGCTGTCTGCTCGTCTGCCGGATGAAAAAACCGAAAGAACGGAAAGGGAAAATAATTTTCATCAATGCCGTGAATGAAGTCCGGCTGGAAAGAAGCAATGCGTGGATGGAGCCGAAACACATAAAAAGAATTTCAGATGCTTATTGGAAGTTTAAAGATGTGAATAGCTTCGCAAAGGCAGTGAGCAAAGAAGATGTGCTGGATAACGACGGCAATTTGAGTGTGCAATTGTATGTAAAGCAGGCAAATAGTAATCAAGAACATAGAATGGAAGCCTTACTTGACATGACCAAGAACAACCAAGTCCGGTTGAATCAAAGCATTGATAACATATTTAAACAACTTAAAAATATAGGTATTAAAGCGTGAAGTTGAATAAGCAGAATTGGGCTCTGAAACGTTTTGACAGTTTCGCGTTCAACATAACTGAAAGAGTTGAACCAGGTAATACAACACTTGATAAATATATCGGTCTAGAGCATTTAGATTCAAGCAAAATTAAAATTGAAAGATGCGGGAAACCTGATGAGGTAATCGGTACAAAGCTCAGAGTTTATAAGGGAGATATTATTTTTGGGAAAAGGAGAGCGTATCAAAGAAAGGCTGCAACTGTTGAATTCGATGCAATTTGCTCTGCACACTCAATGGTGCTGCGACCTAATGAAACCCTAATTCTTAAATCACTGTTTCCGTTCTTCTTGCATACGGATTTGTTTATGAAGAGGGCTGTCGAAATATCAGAAGGCTCCTTGTCTCCAACAATAAAATGGAAAACCCTTGCAAGGCAAGAATTTCTTCTTCCCCCTCTTTCGGAACAAGTCCAAATCGCCGAATTATTTCAAAGTATAGAAACTGCCATTAAACAAGCCGAACAGCAGGAAGAAAATTTAAACGCATTACAAAAATCATTGAGCAATGGATTGGCAACTAAAGAACCTGTTTTCGGAAATTTGCTCGACAAGAATAATTGTAAGCCGATAAATTTTGGCGGAATTGCTGATTGCATCGAACGACACGATAAACAGAAAAAAGATGTGAGCCGTTTTATTGGTTTGGAGCACATCGAACCGGATAATTTAAAGATTGCGATATGGGGAAATATTGAAGACGGCACAACTTTTACAAAAAGATTTTCAAAAGGCGACGTATTGTTCGGCAAACGGAGGGCGTATTTAAGGAAAGTTGCCGTTGCTGATTTTGATGGAATTTGTTCGAGCGACATTCTGGTTTTTCGAGCTAAAGATAAAGTCGTACTGCCGGCGTTGCTTCCGTTTTACGTTTCATCAGAACCGTTCATTCAACATGCGATAAGCACATCTGCCGGTTCTCTTTCCCCAAGGACAAAGTGGAGAGATTTATCATCGTTTGAAATTTCAATTCCCGATTTGAAAACACAACAGGAAATAGTTTCGGTTCTTGATTCAATTATTGACATGATTGAGCAAATCAAGACACAAATTCAAACTCTTAGAAACTTAAAACAGAAACTGCTGAATGAAATTCTGGGATGAGAAAATTATCTATGACAAAGAATAAAATCATCAATGTAAAAGGGACTGAAATCGTTGTTATCAGTTCGCACGATGATGATTACATTTCTCTAACGGATATTGCCCGTTATAAGGATCCGGAAAGAAGCGATTACATCATACAAAACTGGCTGCGAAACCGTAATACCATTGAACTGCTTGGATTTTGGGAGATGCTTTATAACCCGGATTTTAAACCCATCGAATTCGATGGGTTTAAAAAGCAGGCAGGATTAAATAGTTTTACCCTTACTGCGAAACAATGGATTGAAAAGACGAATGCGATCGGAATCGTTTCAAAGTCGGGAAGATATGGAGGAACCTTTGCCCACCGGGACATTGCACTTGAATTCGCATCATGGATTTCTATCGAATTTAAACTTTTCCTTATCAAAGAATTCCAGCGCCTTAAGGCAGATGAAAATGACAGATTAAAACTTGAATGGAATCTGCAACGCACATTAGCGAAAGTCAATTATCATATTCACACAGACGCCATCAAAGAAAATCTCATTCCATCGGAACTTACCAAACAGCAAATCAATTTTGTTTATGCCAATGAAGCCGACATGCTGAATGTGGCTTTGTTTGGAATGACGGCTAAGCAATGGCGTGACGCCAATCCGAAAGCTGAAGGAAACATTCGCGATGCCGCAAGTATTGAACAGTTAGTAGTGTTGAGCAATATGGAAAGCATCAATGCTGTTTTAATTCATCAGGGCTTGCCGCAAAATGAACGATTGGTGCAACTCAATAAAATCGCAATCTCACAAATGAAATCGCTCATTTCCAGCAAGCAAATTGCCAGGCTTAAGAAATAGATGTCATTTAACGAACTAAATAGCGTAGAACATTTCATCATTCACCGACTTACGGGCGTGAACTTGAATAATGTCCGTGAAGGAATGGTGGCGGAAGAAACTGTTGAATATGGCGACGGTGTTAAATGGAGATATGTTCAAAGCGAATTGCTGCAAAGAAATATTGAGGATGTTTTACTGGAAAAGGAGTTTACCGAGGCATTGTGCCGGTTAAATCCTGAAATTGCAGCACAACCTGAAAGAGCCGAAGAGGTAATTCATAAACTCCGTGCAATTCTTATCACGGTAAACAATGTTGGTCTGGTTCGTGCCAACGAAGAATTTTCCAAATGGCTCAGAGGCGAAATAACATTACCCTTTGGAAAGGGAGAGCATCACGTCCCTCTCCATCTCATTGACTTTGAAAATTTAAGAAATAATACATATATCCTTACGAACCAATTATCGGTTCGTGCAAGAGAAACGAAGATTCCCGATATAATATGTTTTGTCAACGGAATTCCTTTGGTCGTGGGCGAAGCCAAGACGCCTGTTCGTCCTGCAGTGAGTTGGCTGGATGGCGCTCATGACATTCATGTAACCTATGAAAACTCTATCCCGCAATTCTTTGTGCCGAATGTATTTTCATTTGCAACAGAAGGTAAAGAGCTATTCATTGGGGCAGTTCGCACGCCTTTGGAATGCTGGACGCCGTGGAGATTGGAAGATAACAAAGACGAATTAGAACATTTTGCGGGGCTACAGAATATATCAAAGCAATTAACGCATCTTTTAACCCCTTCCACTCTGCTTGATATCTTGCGGTATTACACTGTTTATGCAACCAATAACCAAAGAAGAAAAATAAAAATTGTTTGTCGCTATCAGCAATACGAAGCTTCAAACGCCATTGTGCAACGTGTCAAGGAAGGGAAAATAAAAAAAGGTTTGATCTGGCATTTTCAAGGTTCAGGGAAATCCTTGCTGATGCTGTTTGCCGCGCAAAAACTACGAAGGCAACAGGATTTGGGCAATCCAACTGTGTTGATTGTCGTGGACAGAATTGATTTGGATACTCAGATGACGGCCACTTTTAATTCCGCTGAAGTGCCGAACATGATTACGACCGACAACATTAAGGAACTTCACGATCTATTGGAAAAAGACAGCCGTAAAATCATCATTACAATGATCCATAAGTTTAAAGAGGCTTACCTTGACATGAACAAACGAGACAATATCATTGTGATGGTGGACGAAGCTCATCGGACACAGGAGGGCGATTTAGGCAGAAGAATGAGGACAGCGTTGCCCAATGCCTTTCTCTTTGGGTTGACCGGAACGCCTATAAACAAGGCCGACAAAAATACATTTTGGGCTTTCGGTTCAGAGCAGGATAAAGCAGGCTACATGAGCCGCTATACTTTTCAGGAAAGTATCAGAGATAACGCAACGCTGCCTTTGCATTTTGAACCCCGGTTGCCGAATTATCACATAAGAAAAGAAGATTTGGACATTGCTTTTAAAGAACTCACCAATGATTTGAGTGAAGAAGACAGAGACACCCTGAGCCAGAGAGCAACCACCATGAATGTGTTTTTGAAATCACTGGAACGGGTGAGTGCCATTGTAAAAGATATTGCTGAACATTTCGGCAAGCATGTGGAACCTGAAGGCTTGAAGGCAATAATCGTTACACCTGATCGTTATGCCTGCATTCAATACAAAGAAGAATTGGACAAATTACTTCCGGCAGAAGCAAGCGAAGTGGTAATCAGCATTTCCGCTAATGATTCATTTGAATTCAAACAGCGCTGGGGAATGGATAAAGACAAACAGGAAAAAGTTGTAGAAAAGTTTAACGACCCGGATTCCCCTTTAAAATTCTTAATTGTAACTGCAAAACTTCTGACAGGATTTGACTCGCCGATTTTGCAGACGATGTATCTGGATAAATCATTAAAAGATCACACGCTTTTGCAGGCAATTTGCAGGACAAATAGGCTTTTCCCAAATAAAACTTTCGGAAGAATAGTTGACTACTTCGGAGTATTTGACGATACGGCAAGAGCATTGGCATTTGATGAAGAAACAGTAAAAACCGTTATTATAAATTTGCAGGAGTTAAGAGATAAACTTCCTGAAGCAGTGCAAAAGTGCTTGGCTCATTTCTTCAACATTGACAGAAGCATTACAGGGTTTGAAGGATTACAAGCTGCACAGGAGTGTATTAACACTAATGAAAAGCGCGATGCATTTGCAAGAGATTTCAGCATATTATCAAAGCTTTGGGAAGCGCTTTCCCCCGATCCCGTGCTGAATCAATACCAGAAAGATTATAAATGGCTTTCGCAGGTTTATACCTCGGTTAAGCCGACTTCAAGCGATAATGGCAGATTGTTATGGCATGCCTTGGGCGCACAAACTACAAAACTTATACATGACCATATTGTAGTTTCAGGCATCACTACCGACATGGAAGAAATGATTCTGAATGCTGAAGTAATTGATGACTTAATGAACAAGAAAGACCCGAAGCAGGCGCAGAAACTTATGAAAATATTAGTCAGTCGTCTGGCGAAACATAAAGGGATTCTGGTTTTTAAAGAATTGAGCGAGCGTCTTGAAGCATTAAGAGAAAAAGCAGAGAAAGGTTTGATTAACTCCGTTGAATTCATAAAAGAACTCTGCCAGATCGCAAAAGAAACATTGCAGGCAGAAAAAGAAACAGAAACAAAAGAAGAACGAAAAACCGCCAAAGCAGCATTGACAGAATTGTTCTTTGAAATGAAAACAGACCAAACCCCTGCAATCGTTGAACGAATCGTTAATGACATAGATGAAATTGTCCGCATAATTCGCTTTGACGGTTGGCAGCATACCACCACTGGAGAAAAAGAAATCAAAAGAGAATTGAGGAAGATTCTTTGGGTTAAATACGTGATTAAGGACGAAGAGCTTTTCAATAAGGCGTATGAATATATCAAGGAGTATTATTAAAATGCTAATGGAAATTAAATCTGAAATTTATCATTTATTACATCCTAAAGTGGCTTTCTTTCTTACAAGCATATCTAAAAATGGAAAGCCGAACGTTATGACCTGTGCATGGGCAACGCCTGTGAGTGAGGAGCAGCCGGTTGTGATTGTCTGTGTGTCAAAAGAAAGTTATACAGCAGAATTGATAAGGCAGACAAAAGAGTATGTGATAAATATTCCTACTAAGAAACTCTTAAAGGCATTATGGATTTGTGGGAAGACATCAGGAAGGGATATAGATAAATTCAAGAAGGCAAATCTTAAGACTGCCTTAGCGAAAAAAGTAAAAGCACCAATAATGAGCGACTGCATTGGTCATATTGAGTGCAAATTATGGAAAACAGTAGATGCAGGCGAGTGCTATGCATTCTTTGGTAAAGTCCTCGCAGCCTATGCTGATGATAAATATTTTAAGAAAGGTCTATGGGTTGAAGAAGCAGAAATTCCGCTGCACCTCGGCGGAAACAAGATAGTCTATTTTAGATGACAATTACGTCATTACTATTTCTTGTCATTCCTGCGAAGGCAGGAATCCAGACAGTGTCACTCGTATCAATTGCAAGGCAAGCTCTATTTTTAACAGGGAACACTGGATTCCGCATAAAGTGCCGAATGCCAGACTTTTTACAAATATTCAAGACTGTAATATCTATCAGCTTATTACAAGATAGTTCCTTGTCATTCCCGCTTGTCGGGAATCTTTCTGTGAAAAAGAAGGATTTCGGACTATCCGAAATGACATAAAAAGAGAAGAGGTAACTTTCAGAGCAAGATAAATATGCCAAAAAGAACTGACATAAAGAAGATCCTCCTTATCGGCTCCGGTCCTATAATTATAGGCCAGGCATGTGAGTTTGACTATTCAGGGACGCAGGCTTGCAAGGCATTAAGGGAAGAAGGCTATAAGGTAGTTCTTATCAATTCTAATCCCGCGACAATCATGACTGATCCTGATACGGCTGATGTAACATACATAGAACCGTTAACCGCTGATATCCTTGAAATGATAATAAGAAAAGAAAAACCCGATGCCCTTCTTCCAACAATGGGCGGACAGACTGCCTTAAACTTATCCGTAGAACTGGCTGAGAAAGGAATTCTTGATAAATATGGAGTTGAACTGATAGGCGCAAAGCTTAATGCAATAAAAAAAGCGGAGGACCGGGAACTTTTTAAGAAAGCGATGGAAAAGATTGACCTTGAGGTCCCGAGAAGCGCCTATGTCGGCTCATTAAAGGAGGGCATTGAGTCTATAGAGCATATCGGGTTCCCTGCGATACTCAGACCTTCCTTCACACTTGGAGGCACTGGAGGAGGCATAGCTTACAATTTAGAGGAATACAGGGAATTGCTTGAACGGGGTTTAAAGCTCAGCCCTGTATCACAGGTACTTGTCGAGGAATCTGTGCTCGGATGGAAAGAATACGAGCTTGAAGTAATGTGTGATGGAAAAGACAATGTCGTTATAATCTGCTCCATAGAGAATTTTGATCCAATGGGCATACATACAGGCGATTCTATTACTGTTGCTCCTGCCCAAACCCTCACTGATAGAGAATATCAGAGGATGCGTGATGCATCTATTGCAGTCATACGCGAAATTGGTGTGGATACCGGAGGCTCGAATATCCAGTTCGCCCTTAATCCGGAAAACGGGAGGATGGTTGTGATAGAGATGAACCCGAGGGTATCCAGAAGCTCAGCCCTTGCATCAAAGGCAACAGGCTTCCCTATAGCAAAGATCGCAGCAAAGCTTGCAATAGGTCTTACACTCGATGAGATACCTAACGATATAACGAGAGAAACACCTGCATCATTTGAACCTACAATAGACTACGTCGTAACAAAGTTCCCAAGGTTTGCCTTCGAAAAATTTCCTGAAGCAGACCCTACACTCACTACCCAGATGAAGTCTGTAGGAGAAGTAATGGCCATTGGAAGGACATTTAAAGAATCCTTGCAAAAAGCAATGAGGAGTCTTGAGATTGACAGTTACGGTCTTGAAGAAGTCAGTGACGATATCAACAGTATAAAAGCAAAGCTCAAGACACCGAATTCTGAAAGGGTGTGGTACATCGCACAGGCATTGAGACAGGGGATGAGTATTCAGGAAATATATGAGCTTACATGGATAGACCCCTGGTTTCTGCAAAATATCAAACAGATAGTAGATACGGAAGATAAGATAAGAGATTATGCAAGTGGCATTAAAAAAAAGGAGAGCCTCAGTCTTGCACCATTTCTAATCCCTAAAGAGCTTCTAATGGATATAAAAGGGCTTGGTTTTTCTGACAGAAGGATCGCTGAACTCCTAAATGTAGAAGAGGCTGACATAAGGCATTTAAGACGACAGTATAAATTGCATGCAGTTTACAAGATGGTTGATACCTGCGGAGCAGAGTTCTCTGCATATACACCATATTTGTATTCGACTTACGAAAAACCCTTCTTTAAAAAGGATGAAGGAGGAAGGATGAAGGAGGAAATTCATCCCTCATCCCTCATCCCTCATCCCTCAGTGGAGTGTGAATCCAATCCCAGCAGTAGAAAGAAAATTATTATTCTTGGTTCAGGCCCTAACAGGATAGGGCAGGGTATCGAATTTGACTATTGCTGTGTACATGCGGTATTTGCCCTTAAAGAACTCGGTTACGAGACCATCATGGTAAACTGTAATCCTGAGACTGTCAGCACAGATTATGACACAGCGGACAGGCTTTACTTTGAACCTCTTACAATAGAAGACGTATTGAATATCGTAGAGACTGAAAGGCCTGAAGGTGTCATAGTCCAGTTCGGAGGCCAGACACCCCTAAAACTTGCCGTATCACTTGAAAAAGAAGGTGTAAAAATCCTGGGGACATCTCCTGACTCCATAGACCGCGCGGAAGACAGAAAAAGGTTCAGAGATCTCCTCCATAAGCTGAAATTGAAACAGGCTGAAAGTGACACCGCTTTGTCTGTAGAAGACGCTATACACATAGCCGAGAGAATAGGATACCCTGTAATGGTAAGGCCATCCTACGTCCTTGGCGGCAGGGCTATGGAGATAGTCTATGATATAAAATCCTTAAAGGAATACATGAAACGCGCAGTCAAGGCATCTTCTGACCATCCTGTACTTGTGGACAAATACTTAGAAGATGCAATTGAGCTTGATATTGACGCTGTATCCGATGGAAGCGAGGTAATCATAGGAGGAGTAATGGAACATATCGAAGAAGCCGGAGTTCATTCCGGAGATTCGGCGTGCTCTCTTCCACCACATTCCTTAAGTAAAAAGATTGTCCATGAGATAAAGAGACAGACAACAGCGCTTGCAAAAGAACTTAATGTAATAGGCTTGATGAATGTGCAGTTCGCCGTGAAGAATCAGGATATCTATATCCTTGAGGTGAATCCAAGAGCATCGAGGACAGTGCCCTTTGTAGGCAAGGCAACAGGAATACCCCTCGCAAAGGTCGCAGCAAAGCTTATGGTCGGCAGGACATTAAGAGAACTTGGACTCACAGAAGAAAGGCATATAAAACATATTGCTGTTAAAGAGGCTGTTTTCCCCTTTGACAGGTTTCAAGGGGTTGACACCATACTCGGTCCTGAGATGAAATCCACTGGTGAGGTGATGGGGATAGACGAGAACTTCGGCCTTGCATTTGGAAAGTCTCAGATATCCTGTGGCACCAGGATTCCTTTATCGGGGAAGATATTTATTAGTTTGAAGGATAAAGATAAACCGACCTCTGTTCTTATAGTGAAAAAACTGCTTAAACTTGGCCTTTCTGTAGTCGCAACCAGAGGCACTGCTATGTATCTTAAAGACCATGGTCTTGATGTTGAGGTCGTCAACAAGGTCGCCGAAGGGAGGCCGCATATCGTAGACTTAATCAAGAATAAGGAGATTAATTTTGTCATTAATACAGTCAGTGGCGCCCAGGCACAAAAGGACTCTTTCTCGATACGACAAAGCGCCCTTCAGTACAGGGTGCCATTTACTACAACGATGTCAGGGGCTATGGCAGCGGTAAACGCTATAGAGATGCTCAAGGAGAAAAGGGTTAATATAAAATCTATACAGGAATACCACAAACATAAGTAAGAATGCTGCTTCTTGCTTTTTTTGAGTCTGTGATTTAAAGTTTCAGATAAAATTTTTTCTAAACTCCATATGTCGGATACAAAAAAGACCAAATCACAGCTCATCGAGGATATTAAATCCCTCCAAAGACAGATACAGAGGCTTGAAGAAGATATCAAACTGCGCGCCAAAGAAGAATGGGAAAACACATTTAACACTATAAGGGATTTAGTCTTTATTACTGACCGGGAAGGGATTATAAGGCAGGCAAATCGCTCACTGGCCGACAAATTAGGGCTTAAGCCTTATGACCTTATTGGTAAAACCTGCTGGGAGATATTTAAATGCGGGCATTTGGGGACAGAAAACTGTTCTCTTGTAAAGATTCAACAGGGCTTATCTTTACGGGAGCATGAGGCAGAGATTCCATTTCTCGGCATGTGGGTAATAGCTCATGTATATGCGGTTTATACACCCTCCAAGGAACTGGATTATGTCATTCATACCTATAGAGATATTACGGAGCGCAAGAGGCTTGAGGAACAACTACTTCAGTTTCGGAAGGTAGATGCCGTAGCCAGATTAGCAGGGGGTGTTGCCCATGAATTCAATAACCTTTTGACCGGAATAATCGGTAACCTGGAGTTGGCTAAATCGGAACTCAACGATGAATCAGAGGGATACCTCTTTATTGAACGTGCCAACAACTCTGCCGGAAGAGCAGCAGCGCTTGTTAAGAGGCTTCTCGCATTTGCAGGCAAATTAGAGGTTACTTATAACCTGATTTCAGTCAATGATGTGATTTTAAAAGTAGTCAGCGTTCTTCGTGAAACAATTGATCCCCGCATCAAGATAATAGTTAATATTGATAAAGACATTCGGCCCGTGATGGCTAATTCCGAACAAATAAATAACATACTGATAAACCTGCTTATAAATGCACGTGATGCAATTATGGAGTGTCTTGAAGGACTTTTTAAGCATGAATGTAAAGAAAAAGAGTCGTTTGCTATTATTATAAATGCAGAGAACACTAAAATAGATGAAAAACATTGCAAGTTATATGCCGATGCACGACCCGGTGAGTTTGTGCTTATCACGGTATCCGACAATGGATTGGGGATGGATGCAGAAACCCAGAGACGCATTTTTGACCCGTTTTTCACCACAAGAGAAGTGGGTAAGGGGAAAGGGCTTGGATTAGCCACTGTTTATGGCATAGTAAAGCAGTATAACGGATGGGTTAATATCTATAGTGAGTTAGGCGATGGTACAACATTCAAGGTCTTTCTGCCGCGTGCCGAACCTTAAACCTCTGTCATTTATATCAGAATAACCCGGAAAATGAATTTGCATAGAAAGATGATACAGAAAGGGGGAGCATATGGTAAAAACAGATACGATTTCTTTGAACACAAAAGGGTTCAGTGATGTCCTCGATATTACCGATAAAGTAGCTGGGATAGTCAAACATTCGGGAATTAAGAATGGTCTGGTAACAGTATTTTGCTCCGGCTCTACGGGGAGTATCACTACAATCGAATATGAATCCGGCGTTATTCATGATCTGCAGAAGGCCTTAGAAAAAATCATCCCATCAAATATTCCTTATGAACATGATAAAAGATGGGGCGACGGCAATGGCTTCTCTCACGTAAGAGCCGCCCTTATGAAACCTTCCCTGACCATTCCTTTGGTTAAAGGTAACCTTACCCTTGGCACCTGGCAGCAGATTGTCTTTATTGACTTTGATAACAGGGGAAGGAATAGAGATATTATTATTCAGGTGTTTGGGGATGGGTAAACTCTTATTCATTTTTGCAGAACGATGATTGATGAAATAGCATTCTGTTATAATAAAATAAATGCAGTTTTAGAGGAGAGAAAATGGGTGATATTGAAGAGGTTGCACTGAAGATTTTCCATGCCTTTGAGGATTTATATTTTGAAAAAGACAAGGGAAAGATATTTGATGATATCTTTGAGAGATATTTCTCTTTTGTAGAGATTGACCGATATATGGATGTCTATGATGTACTGGTGTCACTCGGTAAAAATCATCGTACACAATTCGACGAAATGGTAAAAGAATTTAGATCTCACTCTATCATAAGCCGCTGATATTCCCTGACAGCGGTTTTTGAAAATTTGTGGATCCGAGTGAGTTTTCCTGAGAGGCACTTAAAAAAGGAGGCGCTATGAAGGTTACGAAAATTTGTATGTGCGGATTGTCATGGGTAATCATTGTTATGCTCGTTATACCCCCCGGTATAATGGCTCAGGATTTTGGACAAACAGAACAACCTGCCAAGTTCAAAAAAGAAGAGCTGGTACAGATGCTTGCACCGATCGCCTTGTATCCTGATTCACTATTGGCCCAGGTATTGATGGCATCGTCATATCCGATTGAAGTAGTCGAGGCTGAACGGTGGATGAAGCAGAATAAGGATCTCAAGGGCGACGAACTTGACAGGGCCCTCCGGGTAAAGACCTGGGATGCAAGCGTGAAATCACTCTGTTATTTCCCCGAAGTCCTTTATGCAATGAGCGAGAAGCTTGATCAGACGACAAAACTGGGGGACGCATTTCTGAGCCAGCAGGATGATGTTATGGATACCATACAGGAATTGCGCAGTAAGGCTCTGGAACAGGGCAATCTCAAGACAACAAAAGAACAGAAGGTCGTTGTTGAGGATGACGTTATCAGTATTGAACCGGCGAACCCTCAGGTAATTTATGTACCAGTATATGATCCACTCTATGCATACGGCCCGTGGTGGTACCCCGCCTATCCCCCATATTATTGGTATTATCCAGCCGGTGTGGTTATAGCCGGCGGATATATCGGCTTTGGGTTTGGTTTTGTTGTTGGAATTGGAATATACTCATGGTGCTGGTTTGACTGGCATCACCATCATATTTATATTGATAGGCACCATGCAGGGCGTTTCCACAGATTTGACAGACGGGACATCG
>JBFLZS010000071.1:0-15672 GCA_040756135.1 Nitrospirota bacterium | reverse complement strand
TTGCCACTTATACATGCTTAACACCCCTTTCTTGTTTCCTCCTTTCCTTTCTGGAAAGGAGATTATAGTTTTTTAGGGGGTCAATTTTAAATGACGATAGGGGGTCAATTGTATTTTATGATCTACAGGTATTAGAAATCGAGAAAGGGATTTCAAGGATGTGCATAGCTGGACAAATTTGCTACATGGTAAACCTCTTTTCGACCCTACAACTAATGCACCGGTTAAAGGGGGATGGCGAGGGATAAGAGAGTCTTCTATAGGTGTTTTTAGAAGACATATGAGAAGGATGGTTCAGGTTGGCCAGTCTGGCATCTTTGTGGACAGTAGGGCAAAACGCGAGAAGTCTTTAAACGACGAAATTCTCAAAATAAAAGGTGGCCACCTTTATGTAGTAGACATTGCTCGTCTTCAAGAGCATGAACAAATGCTTGTTTTTGGGGATTTGCTAAAATCGGTTTACTCCCTAAAGTCAGACCCTCCTGAAGACAGAAAAGAACCTATCCCTGAGAAAGTAATCTTTTTTGTGGATGAGCTTAACAAATATGCCCCTGCAGGCCCTCGTCCTTCACCCCTAACAGAATTAGTTCTTGAGATTGCTGAGCGTGGGCGATCCCTTGGTGTTATACTTATTTCTGCTCAACAATTTATGAGTGCTGTTCATGATAGGGTTACAGGTAACTGTGCTACCAAGATAATAGGTCGCAGTGGCTCAGCAGAGGTTCTTCAGGCTGATTACAGATTTTTAGACCAAGATATAAAATCCAATGTGACAAGACTTTCCAAAGGTGAACTCCTTTTATCTCATGCAATATATCGGCAACCTGTAAAAATCATATTTCCTAAACCAGCTTTTAAACAACAAGAGTTTTAATAATAATGGATATTGAAAAAGAAATAAAATCTATTGCTCCTGATTTAACAAAACAAATTCTAAATGCTGCTACACAATCCAATAATGAAGCGGAGTTCAGAACAAAAACTACTCGATTAATAGAAGACTTTGCACAAAAGGTAAGTTTGAATCTTCATCTAAGAGAAGAGCACACTCTAATCAATGGTCGTGCTGATGCTGTTTATAATCGTCTTGTTATTGAATATGAGCCGCCAAGAAGTCTCCGGCAAAACAATAGTTATAGAGCCAACCAGCATGCGATTAATCAATTAAAAGGGTATATAGAGGGACTTGTGAGAAGGGAACGGCACAAGCCAGAACGTCTTGCAGGGGTTGTCCTTGATGGTGGCTATTTTATCTTTATACGGAGCAAAGAAGGAGTATGGCATATTGACACTCCTTTAAAATTGGATGATTATTCAACTGAATATTTTCTAAAACTCTTAGCCTCTCTTTCTACAGAACTCGCCCTTATTCCTGAAAATCTTATTAAAGATTTTGGCGAGAATACAACTGTCTCCAGAAAGATTGTAAGTAGCCTTTTAGATGCATTAATAAAAACATCAAACCCAAAAGTTAAAACTCTATTTGATCAATGGTCTCTGCAATTCAGTGAGGTGTGCGATTATGAGGAAGCTTCAAAACTTAAAATAGAATCCTTTGCCAGAAAATTTGGCGTAGATAGACAAAGGATTCAACCTTTTCACTTCTTCTTTTGCCTTCATACCTACTATGCAACTTTCATTAAACTCCTTGCAGTCCAGGTTGTTCTGTATTATGCCATGCCTAAATTTGGAACAGATCTTAAAAGAGCTGCTACTTTAAGCAGTGAAGAACTCATGACTTATTTAAACAGGATGGAAGATGGAGGCATATTTAAGGAACTTGGTATAAGCAATTTCTTGGAAGGTGATTTCTTCTCATGGTACTTAGACGTTTGGGATGATAATTTATACCAATCATATAAAACTTTAATTTCCAATCTTGCTAATTATTCCCTTGTAACTCTCGATGTTGACCCTGATACCACCCGTGACCTTTTAAAGAAACTATATCAACAACTTATGCCAAAGGAACTTAGGCATAATCTTGGTGAATACTATACACCTGATTGGCTTGCCGAACGGCTTTTGGGGATGCTTTGTGGCTGGAGGAAAGAAGGAGATAAAAGGGTTCCAGACATAAAACCTGATTATCGTATTCTCGATCCTGGATGTGGTTCTGGAACATTTCTGGTCTTGTGTATAAAACGGATTAAGGAATATGCACAAGAAAGAATGCTCCCGGAATCAGATGTTTTGGAGAAGATACTCAATAACATCGTTGGTTTTGACCTTAATCCACTCGCAGTCATATCAGCACGAACAAACTATCTCTTAGCACTTGGAGATCTTTTACAGCATAGAACAGGAAATGTCAGCATTCCTGTCTATATATGCGACTCTATCATTACGCCTCATGAAGGCGAAGACCTTTATAGCAGGGGTATTATGCGATTCAACACTGCGGTAGGGCCTTTTTCTCTTTCAAAAAGCCTTGTCCATGCCCAGTATATAGATAAACTTGCAAATTTTCTTGAAGATGCAGTGAGATTAAATTTTACGAAAGAGCAATTTGTTTCAAGGCTAACATCAGATTTCCCAATCCTTCCAGAAAAGGACAGCAAGGATATTGAGGTCGTCTTTAATCTATATGAAAAACTCTTAAGCCTTGAAAAGCAAGGCATAAATGGCATCTGGGCAAGGATTATCAAAAATGCCTTTGCTCCGCTCTTTATTGGTGAATTTGATTATATTGCAGGGAATCCGCCTTGGGTGAACTGGGAGAGCTTACCAGAACAATATAGACTTGAAACTAAGCCCCTCTGGATTAAGTATGGCCTTTTTCCTCATGGTGGGATGGACACCATTCTCGGCAAAGGTAAAAAAGACATTTCCATGATAATGACTTATGTGGCGATAGATAAGTATCTAAAAAAGTCTGGCAAACTCGGCTTCGTGATTACACAATCAATCTTCAAGACTTCAGGTGCAGGACAGGGCTTCAGGAAATTTCAGATTGGTGATAAAGGCCTACCCATTCAGGTAATTCATGTTGATGACATGGTAAAGCTTAATCCCTTCGAGGGAGCATCTAACAGAACCAGTGTTGTAATCTTACAAAAAGGAAGACCTACAAAATATCCTATGCCTTCTTATCTGTATTGGAAAAAGACTGTTAAAGGCAAGTCCGTTGCTATTGATAGCGAACTTGAAGATGTCCTTTCGATTACAGAGAGAAGACAGCTTGTAGCAGAGCCTATAAATGCTAATGATATAACATCCTCTTGGATTACAGGGAAACCAAAAGCATTAAAGGCAATAAGAAAAATTTTAGGACAATCAGATTATGAAGCCCGTGAAGGTGTTAATTCTGGTGGTGCAAATGCTGTCTATTGGGTTGAAATTGTTACCAAGAGACCAGATGAACTTGTAGTTATCTCAAATATTACAGAAAGAATTAAAAGGAAAATTGAAAGTATTCAATCTACTATTGAGCCAGATTTGCTTTATCCACTTTTGAGGGGAAGAGATGTCAAGAGATGGAAGGTAGATGCTTCGGCATATATAATCATGACGCAAGACCCGATAAGGCGTAGAGGCATTGAAGAAGATGTTATGAAAACACGATATCCAAAAACATACCTTTATCTTAAGAAATTTGAGAACGTGTTGAGAGAACGTTCAGTCTTTAAACGTTATTTTACTCGTAAAAGCAAAGATAATAGAATTATTGAAACGGGCGCATTTTATTCGATGTTCGGAGTTGGCAATTATACTTTTTCTCCGTATAAGGTGGTATGGCGAGAAGTCTCTCATACTATTGATGCTGCTGTAACAGAAAAAAAGAATAATAAACCTACAATACCCGACCATACATTAGTTGCAGTTGATTGCGTTTCTCTTGAAGAGGCTCACTATATATGTGCACTCCTGAATTCGACTCCTTATCGTTTTGGGGTCCATAGTTATATTGTGCTGCATCCTGACCCTCACATCCTCCAAAATATCCGCATCCCAAAATTTGATCCCAAAGATAAACACCATCTACAGCTTACTGAACTTTCAGAAAAGGCACATGAGATTGTACAAACCGATGGCGACACGTCAGAAATTGAAGATCAGATTGATGAACTTGCAGCAGAGATATGGGGATTGACCAAAGAGGAGTTGAGGGAGATCAAAACATCATTAGGGGAGCTTGCTTGAAACTGCAAACATTAACTTATTGGCCTGCAGAATGTGACTACGTACTTTTTATTGATGAGAGTGGAACTAAAGACATTAATGATCTTGGAGAAAAAGGCGGGTATCCAATCTTTGTGCTTTGTGGATGTCTTATTGATAAAGATAGTTATTCAACATTAGTAGAAAAATTTCTCCACATCAAAAAATCCTTTTGGCCCCCTGACGGTAAATTTAAGAATAGAAGAGTTTGCTTTATTTCAAGTAGAATTCGAAGACGGCAGGGACCTTTTGGCCCTGAACGACTGACAGAAGATAGGAAAATACATTTCTATGAAAGCATTAATAATATTATCTCGGATATAAACTTCAAGATAATAGCATCAATTATAGATAAGAAAAAACATAAAGAAAAATACGTCACTCCTGCAATCCCCTATAACCTTGCTTTTAAATTCATGATAGAGAGAACCCTGATGTTTCTTGCCCCGATAAATAAAAATGTTATCTTTGTTATTGAAAGCCGCAGTGAAAAAGATAATCCAGAATTATTATCTCTTTACCATCGCTATATGAGTCGGGGAACAGAATATATACAGGGGTACGAGCTTAGAAAACATATAAATGGCTTATTCTTTGTACCAAAGTGGGATAGCATGGGGAAGTCTTATATTGGTATCGAGCTTGCTGATTTATGTGCTTACCCAATAGGAAGATGGTATCTTGGTAAACCATTTAAAGCTTCTGAAGTGGTAATGCCTAAACTTTTAAATTATCCGAGGCATAGAGGGTATGGGCTTAAAATATTTCCTTAAAATCAAAAGGGGGACTCAACTATTCGTTGAGTTGCCCCTTCTTGATGACCGACTCTACTGCCGATCCTTAAACTCTATTAGACATTTAATATCATAAAAGAAACTTTATGTCAAGTAAAATTTTACTAGTCGAACCTCAAAAATCCAAAAAATACCATACTTCTTATCCGCCTCTTGGTCTTCTTAAACTTGCTTCTTATCATAAACAAAAGGGAGATAAGGTAAGATTTGTTCAGGGATTTTCAGAAGATGGATTTGAACCTAATGCTATCTACATCACAAGCCTCTTTACTTATGCCTATGAGCCTGTTCATGATGTCATTAGCTATTACAGTCAGAGATATAAAAAGGCAAGAATTATAGTCGGTGGCATTTATGCTACTCTATGCCCTGATCACTTAAAAGATACTTTCGGAAATAGAATAGAAATCCACCAAGGATTATTATCAGATGCAGAAAACATTCTGCCTGATTATTCTCTCGTTCCTGAATGGAATGCGAGTATCTTATTTTCATCAAGAGGATGCATAAGAAAATGCCACTTTTGTTCTGTACCTATTTTAGAACCAACATTTAAAGCCAAAAAGTCCATAAGACATCTCATATATTATGGTCACAAAAAGATCATTTTTTGGGATAACAACATCTTAGCCTCCCCTTATTGGAGGGATATTTTTGATGAAATTGGAGAAATGAATCTCGAAGTGGATTTTAATCAAGGTCTTGACGCAAGGCTTATAACCGAAGAGGTTGCATCAAGACTGAAAAGACTTAAATTACCTCTCCTGAGATTGGCTTATGACAGCAATCAAATCAGAACTTCTCTGAATGAGGCTATAAATTTACTGAAATCAGTAGGATTTAAGGGGCGGAGAATTCTGGTTTATTGTCTTCATAATACCAGATATGACACACCAGAAGACTTTCATAACCGTATAAAAGATATTCTTAATTGGGGAGTAGTTGCTTATCCGATGAGGTATGAACCCCTTGAGCCAAGACCTAAAAATACCTATGTTTCACCTAATTGGACTGCAAAACAACTGGAAATGATTGCAAAGGCAAGGCGTGTAATTGGCTATGGTGGAGCATTCCCTCCTTATGATGGATTAAAGAAAAAATTTCTTAGTGCCACAAATTTCGAAAAAGCCTTTGAACTCAGACCTTACAGTAGAATGTAGGGGTGAAAGAGCGGAATATTGCTGATGAGAATATAAAGACATATTTTGCCTATGCTTCAGTCCTCGCTATGAAAAAGACGACATTATAGCATGAAGATATTTGCAGAGGCTTGAGAAGGCAAGGAGTGTGTGAGATTCCCAGAGACAATGGGGGGAAGAGTTAGACATTGAAGATATTGAATCTTATTGGTAATATATTACGTAACCTCGTCTACTATAAAGTTAGTCCTGGGAAAATATGACAGCTGAAATCGCAATAATGAACAAAACAGCAGTAGCTCTTGCATCTGATAGTGCCGTTACCATTGAACAGGAAAAAGGGCATAAGATTTTTAATACAGTCAACAAGCTGTTTACCCTCTCGAAATATCATCCTGTTGGAATAATGATGTATGGCAGCGCCAACTTTATGGATATTCCCTGGGAATCAATCATTAAGATTTACAGAGCTAAATTGGGCGAGCAGAAGTTTTCGACTTTAAAAGAATATTCTGATAATTTTATTTCGTTCCTCTCAGAAAATATTGCTCTGTTCCCGGAAACCGAACAGAAAAAGTATTTCTTCAGGGCAATTGCAGGGTATTTTATCGACATAAAGAGAGAAATAGATGAACAGGTAAAAGGAAGAATATCTATCAATAAGAAAATTACTGAAACATCCGTAAAGGAAATAGTAGAGCAGACGATAAAAAGGCATTACGAGGTATGGAATAAGGCTGCCAAGTTAAATCATATCCCCGCCGATTATGATAAAAACCTTGCTGAAAACTATGGCGAATTGATTATAAAAGCAAAGAACGAAATCTTTCAGCAATTGCCTATTTCGAAGGAAACAGTTGAAGATTTGCAGGTTATTTGTGCTGGCATCTTCTCGAAAGATAGGTTTGCAAGAAACTCTTCCGGTGTAGTGATAGCCGGATTTGGCGAAGAAGAAACATTCCCGTCGCTTGTTTCATTTACTGTAGAAGCCAAAGTTAATAACACTCTTAAATACAAGAAAGAAAAAGATGCAGCAATTAACGTTGACTCCTCAGCCTGGATTATTCCCTTTGCGCAAAGCGAAATGGTTGCAACGTTCATTGAAGGTGTTGATCCTGGATATAATAAAATCATATCTGATTATCTTTCGGAATATTTCGAGAAGTATCCCGACTACATCATTGATAGAATTGAAAATGAAGATACTGCCAGAAAGCTGGAATTTTCAAAAAAGCTGAAAGAAATCGGCCTTTCCATAATCTCAGATTTTAATAAGAAGTTGCAGGACTATAGAAGGGAATTTCATGTCAATCCCATCATCAACGCGGTATTATTTCTTCCAAAAGACGAGCTCGCTGCTATGGCAGAATCGCTTGTCAATTTGACATCATTCAAAAGGAAGATTTCGTTAGACGCTGAAACTGTTGGGGGGCCAATTGATGTTGCGGTAATTTCTAAAGGGGATGGGTTTATCTGGATTAAAAGGAAGCATTATTTTAAACCGGAATTGAACCCTAGTGTCTTTGCGAACTATTTTCGGGAAAATAGAGAGGAGCATGAAAATGAAAAAACATAGGATAAAAGTGCAAGCGTTTCATTCTATGAAAGAGTATGAGAAAAAATATTATCCAGAATCTTTCAAGAAACAATCCATTGAGATTAGCGATCCAGATACCCTCGGCATTGTGCTAGCAAGGGAATCCTTAAACAAGTTCAAACATCTGATCCAAAAGCAGAAGGTGTGCATTTAACGCAAGGGCAGAACATAAGAGCGTCTCAAGAGAGGTTTTCAAGAAAGTGACTCTTGAAGACCTTGCGCTCTATGTATAGAACTCGATTCTTCACCGAACTCGGCATCAACGCCTCCCGTCCCATTCGAGACCAAAAACCAAATCCCTTTCCCAACCGAAAGGTATTAGGTGAAGTGGTCTTTACCATCCTCGGCCTGACAGAAGACAAAAGAACTGAGGTCTACTGGGCAGTCTGCGAGAAGGAGTGTGTGAAAATATAAGAGATACAATTAGCGGGAAAAATGTTTTTACTAAAGAATTGGCGATAATAACTTATGCAAGCCGAGAAAAACATAGTCAGAGATTCTCAGAAAAGATTGGGGTTCATAAGTCTTTGAAGAATCTTTAATATGAAAAGTTAATGTCTACAACAAAGGAGGTTTACAAATGCCGAAACCAAACACATCAATCGAAATAAAGGGGATAGCATCAGTACTAAGCAGCACAAGATTAGAGGTTCCTGTGCACCAAAGGCCGTTCGAGTGGACTGAGGAGGTTGTAGAACTCTTGGATGATATTGGAGATGCCTTTAATAGGAATAAGGAGGATTACTTCTTAGGTAGCCTGGTAATAATCTCTGCTTCCAATGGCATACGACCTAAAGTCTTAGACGGCCAACAACGTCTTGCGGTAGTTTCTTTATTGCTTGCAGGAATTGCGGATAAATTCGACAATATTGCAGACAAAAAACGAGCCCAAGCCATACGTGGCCAATACTTGTCAATATTCGACATTACAGAGGGGATAGAGCGGCCACAACTCAAGCTGAACCAGACCGATGATCCTTATTTTCGATCTATCTTGACAGAAGAAGCAAGGAAGCCGGAGGGTAGAGCTCCTGAATCCCACTGGCGCCTTTGGAAAGCACACCAATCGATATCTGACTGGCTCTCCAAAAAATTGGAGGGAATGAAAGATCAGGTTAACTGGCTGGCCGAATTTACTAAATATTTAAGTGAATCCGCCTACGTAATCTACTTTACAGTTGCTGATGATGCCAACGCATTCATGATTTTTGAAACCATGAATGACCGTGGCATAGACCTTTCAATTGCAGATCTCTTGAAGAATTACTTATTGGGGCGTGCAGGCGAAGACCTTCAGACGATACTAAATCTTTGGACTACGGCAATGGCTTCTTTAGGTACCTATGGGGGAGAAAATCTATTTACGGTGTTCCTTAGGCATTTCTGGAGTTCTAAGTATGGTCTAGTTAGAGAAAAAGAACTATATCGTAGTATAAAGTCTTGAGTCACAACCTCCACAAATGTTATGACGCTTAGGATTCTGTGAAAATCGGTGTTTAATATGTTACACAATAATGAGGTGTGAAATGCCTAAGATTGTAGCACAGATTCCAGAGGATATTTACCGAAATATTAACGAGGAGATAAAGCTTGGTGTATTCTCTGACGCATCTGAGGCTGTTGTATCAGCGCTCAAAAAGGCTTATGCCCGCAAGAGCAGGTCATTCCTGAGATGGCTTATGAAAAAAGAAGGCATATCAGAAGCTGAGATGTTGAAAGAACTTGAGAAGATGCGCAAATGAGATACAAGGTCTTCGTTGATACAAACATTCTGCTCTCGGGAATCTTCTTTGACGGAAACGAATCCCGGATTCTGGTCGAGATAGACCTTAGCGAAGGATTTTCTTGCAAAGATCAAATAATCCCAACGAAAATCATTGACAACAGCGATGTAAAGCTGATGAAGAATCGCCTTGAGAAGGCAAGGAGTGTGTGATGGGATATGCTATAATGAACGAGAAAGGAGGCGATAACATGACACTTACATATACAGCAAAATATACGAAAATTCCATCCGGTTATATGGGGCAATTGATTGAATGGCCGGAAGTCATTACCGAGGGCAAAACAATAGAAAAATGCAGGGAAATGCTTCAGGATGCCTTAAATGAAATGATCGCAGCTTACAAACAGCAGAAAAAAGAAATACCTGTGGGCAGGGTTTTATTCGAGCAAATTCCTGTAGAGGTATAAAGTGTCTGTTAAACGCCGTGACCTCATCAAATATTTTGAAGACAACGGCTTTTATCTGTTGCGGGAAGGCAGCAATCATTCAATTATACAAACAACGATAAGACAATTCCGATAAAAAGGCATACCACAATCGACAGAATAACGGCCAACGAGTTATGTAAACAGGCCGGCCTTAAGCCGAAGTTTTAGAGGTAATAAGCTATGAGGTGTTTATGAAGCTAAAATATTATGCAGATACTGATTCACTCTACATTGATCTCACCGAGAAAACAAGTGTAGAATCTTTAGAAGTCGCCACAAGCATAGTCGTAGACTTTGATGAGAATAATAATATTGTGGGCATTGACATAGACCATGCAAGCAAAACCTTGAATCTCAGCGATTTAGAGATAACAAGCTTACCTGCAAAGAAACTTGTGCTTGCTTCTTCGGAATAAGGGGGATGGAAAGGAACAAGGCAGGTCTGCGAGTCTGTCAAGAGCCGCATTGAGAAGGCAAGAGCAGGTAAAAATGTCTTGACAAAGGTTATGAAAATAGTATGATACTATCTTAAAGGTATTAAAAATGGATAGAGGAAAGCTTAAGATACTCATTGCAGGGTTACTTAAGGAGCTTAAGACTGCTCCAAAGGTTAAGCTTGCCAAACTGATATTGTTTTCAGAGGTTGAGCACTTTCGCAGGACGGGCAAGTCCTTCACAGGCTTATACTTTGTGAGACTCAGAAAGGGACCTGTTATTGCTTTTTTTGATGAGACTCTTGAAGAAGGAACAGGAACTCTCTGGAATAAGGAAATCTCTTATATTCCTATCTTTGAGGAAGGCAGAGAAAAATCTCAACACTCTTATACATTAATCAAAGAAATGGATGTGCCTGAAGACCTCCAAAAGACGATCGCATATGTGGTCTCCAATTATGGAACTAAGAGCGGAACCGAGCTTTCTTTACTTTCCCATAATATTCCTGCTTGGAAATATTCCGAGCCTAATGAACCTCTCTACGCCGCAGAACTGTCTGCTGAAACCGATGCGGAGTACTTTGCCCTTGTTGACTTGATCGAAGATATTGAAGAGGATGATGATGAAATCCTGTCAAAAAAGATACTTCCATGTTTACCTGCAGCTCAAAGATGAGTTTCAACCCCATTGCCAGATATTTACCTACGTGAGCTTAGGAAGCTATGGTCACAAAGGAGCTTATCAGAGGAAGCCTTATTGACAAGCTTAAAATCGTTTAAAGAGACTCACCCCATCCAGCCTTCAGAAGAAAAAGAGGTTGTTTCAGATGAACCAAAGCTGGAGCTTGTTTCGTATATGGGGATAATGGGATAAAATATTATATAAGCTCTTGTGTAATTCAGTCTATGTTATACTATCCCAATAAGATTTTTACCAAAAGGAGATCCTGAATGAAGGTAATACTTAAAGATGACGTTAAGAATGTAGGAAAGATGGGTCAGGTTGTAGATGTGGCTGATGGCTATGCAAGAAATTATCTGTTGCCCAGGGGGCTTGCTGTCGAGGCAAATATAAAAAATATAAGATCCCTGGAGCATGAAAAAAGGATTATACAGGAGAAGGCAAAAAAGATTAAGAATTCTGCACAAGACCTGGCGCATAAGATTTCGACTATAACACTCATGATTAAGGCTAAGGCCGGCGAAGAAGGAAAACTATTTGGTTCTGTAACAACCATGGATATTGCCGAGCTACTTAAAAATGAGGGGATAGAGATAGACAAAAAGAAGATCTCCCTTGATGAACCTATAAAAAGACTGGGTTCGTACTCTGTAAATATAAAGTTGCACCATGAAATATCAACACAGGTTAATATACAGGTTGTTCAGGAATGAAGCATTCATGAGCATTAGGATTACAAAGGAGCATGAAGATAAGTAATCCCCCTGCATCCCCCTTTAGAAAAGGGGGACTTCTTAAATTCCCCTCTTTTTTAAAGAGGGGTTAGGGGAGATTACTAAAAATAATAAATTAGTTAGAGGGATTTTCTGATGAAAGAAACCGATTTACATCTGGATAGGCTTCCTCCCCAGAATATAGATGCTGAACAATCTATCCTCGGCGCTATCCTTATAGATAACGATGCATTGCCCAGGGCATTGGAGATCCTCGATCCTGAAGATTTCTATAAACAATCCCACAGGAAGATATTTAATACAATGACAGAACTTTTTGATAAGAATGAACCCATAGACCTGATAACCCTGACAGATTACCTTAAAAGGAAAGACGATTTAGATACCGTGGGGGGATTATCCTATCTCTCATCACTGGTAAACATGGTCCCAACCGCAGCGAATATAAAATATCATTCAAAGATAGTCAGGGAGAAGGCCCTTCTGAGAGGGCTCATAAGATCGGCAACCGAGATTGCCGGCAGGGTATACGAGGACAATCTTGATGCAGAAGAACTCGTAGACTATGCAGAGAGGTCAATCTTTGACATCTCGGATAAGAGGATTAAGACCTCATTTGTAACCTTAAAGGAGGTTATCAAAGGTAGTTTTGAGATGATCGAACATCTCTATGATAAAAAAGAGACAGTAACAGGTGTACCTTCAGGCTTCAGAGACCTTGATGACCTGACGACCGGTTTTCAGAAAGGCGACTTAATAGTTATTGGTGGGAGACCCTCGATGGGAAAGACAGCATTTGCCCTTAATATTGCCCAGCATGTTGGCCTTGAATTGAGAGAGCCTGTTGCCATATTCAGCCTTGAGATGGCAAAAGAACAACTTGCATTCAGGATGTTATGCGCTGAGGCGATGGTGAATTCTAACAGTATCAGAAAAGGGTTTATAAAAAAGGAGGACTGGCATAAATTGACAGGTGCAGCAAGTAACCTTACAGGTGCACCGATCTTTATAGATGATTCATCAAGTATCACTGCTCTTGAGCTAAGGGCGAAGGCACGGAGGTTAAAAATGGAGCATGGCCTCAGCCTTGTGATAGTAGACTACCTTCAATTGATGCGGGGAAGGGGGAGTTTCGAAAGGCGTGAACAGGAGATATCAGAGATATCTCGTTCACTTAAGGCCCTGGCAAAGGAATTAAGCGTGCCGGTTATTGCAGTTAGCCAGCTCAACAGAAGCGTTGAGCAGCGTAGACCTAAGCCCAAACCCATATTAGCTGACCTCAGGGAGTCAGGTGCTATCGAGCAGGATGCAGATGTTATACTTTTTCTCTACAGGGATGAGATTTATAATAAGGATAATCCCGCCAATAAGGGACAGGCAGAGGTCGATATAGCCAAGCAGAGAAACGGGCCTACCGGTACAGTCAATCTTACGTTTATTTCGAGCTGCACAAGGTTTCTGAACAAAGCCGACAGAGAATATCAGGATATAGAGGAGGAGGCATTTTGAGAAGGTCTCCGGCTGTTGCAGGACAGTTTTATTATGGGACCGTATCTAAATTGACTCATCAGGTCGAGCAATATATAGACAAAAATGCAAAGAAGGAAAAGGTAATGGGTATGGTTTCTCCTCATGCGGGCTTAGTATATTCAGGTCCTGTTGCAGGAGCTGTTTATTCAACAATAGATTTTCCAGAGACATTTGTGCTGATAGGTCCAAATCATACAGGTCTTGGAGCACAGATTTCTTTGATGGAATCAGGTGAATGGGAAATACCAACCGGAGTTTTCCAGATAGATGAAAAGATTTCTTACAGGATTGCAATGGACGTACCCATTGTAACCAAGGATGCTCGGGCACATATGTTTGAACATTCGCTTGAGGTCCAGCTTCCTTTCATTGCATATTTCTCTAAAAAAATAAAGATTGTACCAATCATTATACTTTCAGCCTCTATCAATGAATGCAGAATGCTTGGAGAGGGCATAGCGAAAGCAGCAAAGGGAGCTGGTTATCCTGTTGTTGTGGTAGCAAGTTCTGACATGAGCCATTATGTACCTGATGATGTTGCAAGACAGAAGGACGGAAGAGCTATAGATAAGATACTGTCTCTTGATCCCGAAGGCCTATACGAGGTTGTGTTAAAAGAAAGGATATCAATGTGCGGCTACCTTCCAACTACAACGATGCTATTTGCGGCAAAGGCGCTTGGTGCCCGGTCAGCAAGGCTTGTAAAATACTCTACATCTGCAGAGGTTAGTGGAGATTATGACCATGTTGTTGGTTATGCAGGAATTGTAGTGAGATGAGCAGGTCAGTTTATAACCATAGATTGATGTCGCCCCTCAAGATAACAAATATCTAAGGTATAGAAGATTATGCCAGGCAAGAAAGACGAGAAAAGGAGACATAAGAGATACATTGTAGACGGAATCCAGGGAAATGTGATCTATCCCTCAGACCTGGAGGTCCTTAATATCAGCATTGACGGGGCTGCGATAGAAACTGCAAAAAGGCTTGACTTGAACAGAGAATATACTTTGAGAATTAAATATAAAGATACAATTTTGAACTTGAAGGGGCGTGTAGTCTGGGCTATCCTCAGTTACAGAGAAAGGAAAGACCCAAACGAGATAATTCCTGTATACAGGGCTGGTTTAAGGTTTACTGACGTCATGAGTGAAAAAGCAAACATGCTTCTTAAATTTATTGAGGAGAACAAAATTAGAACATTTGAAAGAAGGTTAATGGGTGTAAGGTTTAAAATTGCTACCCTTGAAAATGTTGAGATTGACTACCCATACAGATATGATGTCAAAAAGATAAGTCTTTCAGGGATGCTGATAGAAACAGAATATCCTTTTGACCTTGAATCTCGTTTTCATACACAACTCTTCCTTAATGGGAATATGTTGAATATTATAGGAAGGATTGTTAATTGTACCGAGGTCAATTCTGAAAGTGGTATTAAATATGAGATAGGGATAGAGTTCATAGAGATGCCAGATAGTGATAGAAAACTGTTAAAAGATTTCCTGGGTACCATCGAAAACCCATGACTTGTTTTTCTCTCGATGATTATGTTAATTTATTTATAAGATGAATACGTATGCAATAGTTGAAAATGGTGGGAAACAATATAAAGTCTTTCCTGGTAAGACCATAAAGGTAGAAAGGTTTTCTCTGGAGAGGGGTTCAGATGTTAGTCTTGATAAGGTACTCATGGTTAGTAAGGAAGATATGAGTATATATGGTTCACCTTATGTTAGTGGTGCTAAAGTCCTGGCATCTGTTGAGGATACAGGAAAGGCACGTAAGATATTAGTTTATAAGCAGAAACCCAGAAAGGTTTACAGAAAACTGAGAGGACACAGACAGCTTTATACGTCTCTGAAGATCAAAGAAATAGTTTTGGAGGATTGATATGGCACATAAAAAAGGTGTAGGGAGCTCCAGAAACGGGCGAGATAGCGAGTCAAAACGTCTTGGGATTAAAAGATTTGGCGGACAGCTTGTCCGTGCAGGAAATATATTAGTAAGGCAGAGGGGTACAAAATTTCATCCTGGAATTAATGTTGGCAGAGGTTCAGATGATACCCTTTTTGCAAAGATTGACGGTGTGGTTAACTTCGAAAGGAAAGACAGGGTAAGGTTGCAGATAAGCGTACTTCCCTTGACACAGTAGAAAAGTAAGGTTATGATTTTTGAATACGAGGCGGGCTTTGCCCGCCTTTTTTAATTAAATATACGCATAAAAATTAAGACTTGCCTATCTGACAGCTTCTGAAAATTGTAACCCTTCAGTGAAGCGTGGAGGATAAGAGCTTATTGGGTTGACGGCGGAGAAGGAGATGTCGGGAAGAGAAGTTTGAAAGGATCGAAGGTTATATCATATGCAAGCTGATCGAGGACTTTTT
>JBFLZS010000070.1:0-16567 GCA_040756135.1 Nitrospirota bacterium | reverse complement strand
TAGCATACAGACTTAGAGAAAGTCAAGAGAAAAATGATGGGCTTAGAGAAATATAACGATTAGATACTTGTCGAGTGTGCACTGCCGAAGAAATATTGACTACTCTTCCCACTGTCTGAATTGCAGATAGGACATTTTTTGCTTTTTATATGACATTTTTTGCATTTTCAAAAGAAATCCTTGAATTCATGATATCTAACTATTCCTTTTTGTTAAATAATTCTTGTTTTTGAAAATATGAACTATTCTTTCACTATATCAATGGGGCAATTTGGATGAAGATTGTATGAGCGGTTCATGCAGTTTCAATCCTTCCTCCTCTTTTTGATTTCCCTGCAATTGTAACATTTTCCTTTATATACTGAGGAGTTATAATTTATACACAGACACTAATTAATCGCATTCCCCAAATCCGTCACATCGGTAGTACAACGACTAATACCATATAAGCATAAGGAGACAGGTGTAAAATCTTTAACAGAGGTTAAATCTTTAAAGGCGGGTTGATAATAGAATCTTCAGGAGAGACATATCCTTTTATCCTTACATTCCTCCCTTCAACCTCAATCATACCCTCTGAAAATAATCTTATGGCCTCGGGGTATATCTTATGTTCTAATTTTAATATTCTTTCAGAAAGGGTTTCTTCTGTATCATCCTGAGATACTGGCACTGCAGCCTGTATTATTATTGGGCCTGTATCCATACCTTCATCCACAAAATGAACGGTACATCCAGAAATCTTTACCCCATATTCAATAGCCTGCCTCTGACCGTGTAATCCAGGGAAGGCTGGCAGGAGCGCAGGATGGATATTCATAACCCTATTAGGGAATGCATTTATCAAAGGTTTTCTCACAATCCTCATAAAACCAGCTAAAATAATCAGTCCTACATCCCTTTTTTTCAATTCCTCTGCAATCTTTACAAAATAATCATCCTTCGAGCTATATTCTTTTGGACTCATGACAAGATATTCAATGCCGTGTTTCTTTGCCCTCTCTATAGCAAATGCCGACGGATTATCAGTTATCAAAACAGCTATTTCAGCCCTTAGTTTTCCGTAGTTGATTGAATCTATGATTGACTGAAAATTCGAGCCCCTCCCTGAGGCGAGTATTCCAAGATTAAGCATAATTTACCTCCTGAAATTATTTTATCCTACCATATTTTATGAGAATAGTTAGTAAATTCTATGTTGAGGCAATTTGAATTTCCATCTCTACCCGTGCTAAAATATTTAAATTTTTTCTTAGAATCTACGGAAATCATAACAATGGCTGGAATAATCCCCTTCAGGGGAATCCTTTATAATGTATCAAAGGTATCTGTAGAGGATGTGCTGGCTCCTCCATACGATATTATAACGCCTGAATATCAAGAAGAATTGTATAGAAAAAGCCCTTATAATATCGTCAGGGTAGATTTGGGTAAAGAGCAGCATGAAGACAACGAAACAGATAATAGATATACAAGGGCGAGGAGCTACATCGAGGAATGGATAAATGAGGGAGTACTTGTCCGCAGCACAAGACCGTCATTCTATGCCTATAAAATGTCTTATAGAATAAATGAAGAGGAAAAACATCTCTCAGGATTCCTGGGGCTTGTAAAAATCGAGGAGTTAGGTAAGGGCAATATCCATCCCCATGAATGCACTTATTCGAAGCCAAAACAGGACAGATTGAACCTGCTGAGGTCATGTGAGGCAAACATTAGCCCTATCTTCTCACTTTATAAGAGTGCAGAGAAACAGATATCAACCCTCCTTTCAAAAATCACCATGGCAGAACCATACATAGAGGCTAAAGACGCTGCTGGATCTGTTCACAGGCTATGGCAGATTGATGAAAAAAAGGATATAGAGATTATAAAGAAAGAACTTGAAGATAAGGCTATTTTTATTGCTGATGGGCACCATAGATACGAAACAGCCTTTGAGTTTCAGAGGGAGATGAATAGACAGACATCAGACACCACCCCTCCACCTCCCCCCCTTAAAAAGGGGGGGATTAAAGGGGGGGTAAATCCGTGGGATTATGTACTCATGTTTCTTGCAAATATGTTAGACGAGGGTCTAACAATACTCCCTGCACACAGGCTCTTGAAGGAAACCCCGGATGATCCGAGTATGATGCTCCCTGAGTATTTTGATATCGAGCCGGTAGAAGCGGATTTTGATATCGCAAATAGGATTGCCGGTAAAAGAGGTGTCTTCGGTTTTTTCCAGAATGGTAGTAAGGCGTGGTATATCCTTAAATACAAGAAAGGTAATTTATCAGAAGTATGTCCTGACCTTAGAGAGGTGGATGTGATTATACTGCATGAGCTGGTACTCAAGAAGATATTTAAGGTAAACGATATAGGATACGAGATGGATGTGAACAAGGCCCTTGATAAAGTGAGAAGTGGACAATTTAGTGCAGCCTTTTTCCTTAATCCTACAAAGGTTGAGGATGTTGAAAAGGCTGCTCTTTCCTCGGTGAGGATGCCACCAAAGTCAACATATTTTTACCCAAAACTCTTAACAGGGATTGTTATAAATAAGTGGGAAGTAGGAAATGAGAAGTAAAAAGTGAGAAGTGGGAAGTTTTGGACATTTGAACTTAGAATTTGTTTAGGATTTAGACATTGGAATTTAGGATTTTCTAATAAACTTTTTTATAAAAACAAAGGAGGTTATTATGTCAGTACGCGTTGCAATTAACGGCTTTGGAAGAATAGGAAGAAATTTTTTCAGGGCAAGCAGGGGGTATAATGAATTTGAGATAATTGCGATTAATGATCTTACTGATGCAAAGACACTTGCCCATCTTCTTAAATACGACTCTGTACATGGCATTTTTAATGCTGATGTAAAGACCAGTAACAGAGGAATAACAGCCGATGGTAAAGAGGTAAAGGTGCTTGCCGTTACAGAGCCTGAAAAACTGCCTTGGAAGGACTTAGGTATAGATATAGTTATCGAGTCTACAGGAAGGTTTGTAGACAGACCGTCTGCTGCAAGACACTTAGATGCAGGGGCAAAATGGGTGATTATTTCAGCACCCGCTAAGGAACCCGACGCAACGGTATGCATGGGCGTGAATGAGGAAACGATAGACCCTGCAAAACATAAGGTTATTTCAAACGCATCATGCACAACAAACTGTCTTGCACCTGTTGCCAAGGTTTTACACAGTGGATTTGGAATAGTAAGAGGGCTGATGACAACAATACACGCTTATACAAATGACCAGAGGATTCTCGACTTCCCCCATAAGGACCTGAGGAGGGCGAGGGCGGCTGCCATGAACATGATTCCAACGACAACCGGTGCAGCAAAGGCTGTTGGACTTGTGCTACCAGAACTAAAAGGTAGACTTAATGGGATGGCTATAAGAGTCCCCACCCCTAATGTCTCTGTTGTAGACCTTGTCGCTGAATTAGCAATGGATGCTACGGCAGAAGAGATTAATGCAGCACTGAAAAGGGCAGCCGAGGGACCCATGAAAGGAATCCTTCAGTACTCAGAAGACCCCCTCGTATCGAGCGATCTCAACGGTAACGCGCATTCTTCTATCGTAGACGCAACACTAACGATGGTACTTGAAGGAAGAATGGCAAAGGTTCTTGCCTGGTATGACAATGAATGGGGTTATAGCTCGCGTCTCAGGGACCTTATCTTATACATCATTAAAAGGAGCTGAGTATGATAAAGAAGAGCAACCCTGTTCCGATTAAAGGTATATTTGATAAACTTACAATAGAAGATATTGATATAAAAAGGAAAAGGGTCTTTATCAGGGCTGATTTTAATGTACCTCTTGATGATAATCTAAAGATTACTGACGACAGGAGGATCCGCTCTACCCTTCCAACTATAAATTATGCAATTGATGAGGGAGCAAGGGTTATACTCTCGTCCCATCTCGGAAGACCAAAAGGAAAGCCAGACCCGAGGCTCAGCCTTGCCCCTGTTGCTAAGAGGCTTCAAAGGCTTCTTAATAAAGAAGTTATCTTTTCACCAGATTGTATTGGAAGTCAGGTAGAAGGAGTTGTCTCTAAGATGAAAGAGGGCGATGTACTTCTACTTGAAAACCTCAGATATCATCCGGAGGAAGAAAATAACGATGAGGAGTTTGCACGTGCCTTATCAAGGCTTGCAGATATCTATGTTAATGATGCATTCGGGACTGCGCATAGGGTACATGCCTCTATTGTCGGCGTACCAAGATTTCTTCCGGCAGTAGCCGGGTTTTTATTGAAGAAGGAAATAGAATATCTCAAAGGAGCAATAGATAATCCAGTGAGACCTTTTGTTGCCATCCTTGGCGGGGCAAAGGTTTCTGGAAAGATAGGCGTCCTTGAAAATCTCATTGGCAAGGTTGATAAGGTTATTATTGGTGGCGGCATGGCCTATACCTTCATAAAGGCTATGGGCTATGAAGTGGGTAATTCCCTTGTTGAAGAGGATATGCTCGAGACAGCACAACATATAAGGAAAAAGCTAAAAGAGGCTGGTATAAAATTTTATCTGCCTGTTGACTGTATTATTGCCCATGGTATCGAACCAGGTACAGAAACAAAGGCGGTACCCACCCTTGAGATACCAAGGGGCTGGAAGGCGCTTGATATCGGCCCAGCTTCTGCCAAACTCTTTTCAGAGGCGATCCAGGATGCAAAGACTATTCTCTGGAACGGGCCGATGGGTATATTCGAGATAGATGCGTTTTCGAGGGGGACATTTGCTATTGCCCATTCAGTTGCGGATGCATATGCGCTGACTATTGTTGGTGGCGGTGATACCGACCTTGCTGTGCACAGGGCAGGAGTATCTGATGTAATATCATTTATATCAACAGGCGGAGGGGCATCTCTTCAGTTGCTCGAAGGAAAGGAACTACCGGGTATCGCAGCACTGACGAATAGGCAGGATAAATAAAATTACTCGCAATTCTAACCGCTCATTGCCTGACAAAACTCGGAACGTAATAATTTGCAACGTTCCTCGGTATCAGAGGTAGAAACCGAGGGAACCTTGTGTAATAGTTTCTTGTTTTTATGCGAAAGTATTCCTCTTTTTATCTCAACAATAGAAGGATTTTTGCATTCAAGTCGCTTGATGAGATATGAGGCTGCTATCTCTGGTTTTATAACATCGCCACAGGTAAAAATATCCACAGCAGCATAACCATATTCAGGCCATGTATGAATCGTAAGATGAGACTCTGCTATAACTACTACGCCGCTGATACCAAATGGATTAAACTCACGGAAGGAAATATCTATTATTGTTGCCTTAGCTTCTGTTGCTGCGGAGACCATTAAACTTCTTACCTTCTCGATGCTTTTCAGAATTTCAGGATTACACTCCCTCAATTCTATTAAAAGATGAGTGCCTAAAGCATACAATTCTCTACCCCCCTTCAACTCGCTTATTTTTATTTATTAAGAAAAGAAAGATACAGCAAATACTATGGAGTTGTCAAGCAATTTTAGAAAAGTTCTAAAAAATCAGGAAACTCCAGATTAAAAGGGCGAGGGCTTGACTGAAAATAGTAACAAGTTTATAGTAACAAGTATCAAGTTAATACAGTTTCTTGAGTTTACACGGTCTCTTGTGTTTAAAAAACTCAATAAACTAATAAAACTGTCTTTAAAGAGGGCCCATAGCTCAGTTGGAAGAGCTACCGGCTCATAACCGGTTGGTCCCAGGTTCGAGTCCTGGTGGGCCCACCAGCCGATTTTGCTCGGCAGTTCGGAAGTTTAAAGTAAAAGAAAAAATATGAATGAACAGATCAAATGCCTTGTAGAACTTCAACGGATTGATTCAAATATCCTCGACAGAAAGCATACGATGGATGTGATTCCCTCAAAGATATCCAAAGCGGAGAGGCCCCTTAAAGAGTCACAGGCGGCTCTTGATAAGACGAAACAGAGACATAGTTCCCTCGAAAAAAAGAAACGTGCCAAGGAGGGTGAATTAGATGCTATAAATGAAAAGATCAAAAAGCTAAAGGCTCGTACAGCAGACATAAAAACAAATAAAGAATATCAAGCACATCTAAAAGAGATAGAGTCAGCAGAAAAAGAGCGCTACACGGTAGAAGATGAGATACTTCTTATCATGGAGGAGTTAGATGTCTCTTCAAAAGAAATGGAATCAGAGGAAGAAAAACTCAGGGTTGAGAAGGATAGGCTTGAGGCATTCAAGAACCAACTTGATAAAGAGATGTTAGAGGCAGAGAAAGAACTCTTGACCCTAAAAAAAATGAGATCAAGGATTGTAGATAATATTGACAAAGAGATATACAACCGGTATATAGATTTGATTGAATCCAGCAACGGGATTGCAGTAACAGAGGTAAAAGAAGCAATATGCCAAGGATGCAATATGAACATCCCACCCCAGCTTTTTGTAGAAATAAAAAAGAATGAAGAGATTATCCATTGTCCGCAGTGCCGTAGAATACTCTACTACAAAAACAACATATGACTGTTTAAAGCCAGCCATTCCATATGTTTTCCCTGATGTTAAAGATACCTCTTCCAAAAATTAAATACTTGTTATATAATAATAAAACTTTATTATAGGTCAGAGCAGGAGAGATGGTCGCCCAGTCCGCTTATAGCGGAAGTGAGAAGTGAAAAGTTAGAAGTGAGAAGTGAAATAAACTTCCAACTTTTAACTTGTAACTTTTAACTTTAGGGCGTAAGCCCTGGTTGGGAGGAAAGTCCGAACTCTATAGGGCAAGGCGCTCTGTAATACAGAGTGGGGGTAACCCCAAGGAAAGTGCCACAGAAAGTGAAACCGCTCCGCACTTTATTAAAATTGCGGGGTAAGGGTGAAAAGGTGAGGTAAGAGCTCACCAGTTGAGATGGTAACATCTCAAGCTGGGTAAACCCCGCCTTGAGCAAGGTCGAATAGGTTCCGCTTTGAGAGGTGCCCCTTCGAATTCCCGATATGAACATCGAGAAGGCGGAACGGGCCGACCGCAAGAGTCTGGTGGTAACACCAGACCTTAGATGAATGACCACGTAAACAGAACTCGGCTTATAGCCTGCTCTGACAAATAAATGTTGCGGGTTATACGTTTCAAGTTACAAGTTATTGGTTTCAATTTTTTTTCTTTAACTTTTGGCTTTAAACTTAGAACTTTTAACTTTATTTTGGAGGATGGGAATTGGAAGACCATAAACTAAAAGTCTTCTGCACAGTAGCTGAGACGAAAAGTTTTTCAAAAACCTCTGAAATTATCCATCTCACACAGCCTGCTGTAAGCCTTCAGATTCAGGCCCTTGAAGAGATATATGAAACAAAATTATTTGATAGGTCATCAGGCACTGTTACCCTTACCCCGGCTGGGGAGGTTCTATATAAATATGCAAAAGAAATCCTTGCACTTTATGCATCTGCAGAGAAGGTCATAGGAAAACTAATTGGCCTTGTTAAAGGAAGTATAACTATTGGCGCCAGTTCGAATATAGGTAACTACCTCCTTCCAAGTGTTGTCACAGATTTCAGGAAGACGCATCCAAAGATAAAGATACATCTTCTTGTTGGCAATACAAAAAGGGTTGTTGAGCTGCTCAATTCAGGCAATATAGACCTCGGCCTTGTGGAGGGAGACGTTATGAGGCAGAAGATAGTTGTGAAAAAACTGATCTCTGATGAACTTCTGGTAATAGTATCGCCAAATCACCCATGGGCAAAGAAGAAGGAAGTCTCTATATCAGACCTTGTAAAAGAACCTTTTATCCTCAGGGAAGCTGGTTCAGGAACAAGGCAGATGATCGAAAAGTTTCTTAACCGACATGAAATTACACTACAGGACATGAAGGTATCTATCGTTCTCGGAAGTACAGAGGCTATAAAAGATGCGGTTGAGAATGGATTGGGTGTCTCGATAATCTCACGCTGGGCTGCGAGAAAGGAAAATAAATATGGAACCCTTCGCATACTCAGCATAAAAGAGGAAAAGATAGTAAGAGATTTTTCACTCATCATTAACAAAAATTTGGTCTCGTCGAACGCCCTTGACGAATTCCTGACATTCTTGAAGGCGTACCCATTTGATAAACTACTCTCGTAAAGACAGTGAACAGTGATAAGTTTATTGTTTCATTGAGTTTCTTGGGTCCGTTGGGTTTATTGAGTTTTTAACACAAGAAACTGTGTAAACTTAGGAAACTGTGCTAACTTTTATAGACCCTGTAATCAATATCCTGAAATATCCTGTCTTTATCTTCTATTTCGTTCAACCATTTTTCCTGGATATTTCCTGAGATGATTGATTGATAGAGGTGGTTAAACCTACCTATGTGGTCTTCAAAACGTTTTTTTGCATAAGCAGTAGCTGTGCCGGCCCTCATTATAAATGCCCAGTCACTATGTTGCGATAGGAGGACCTCCCGGGCAGCCTGGTTAAGAGCCCTCTTAATGATTCCATTCACATCTGAAAACTTCTCAGCAAGATATGTCATACGTTCTGCTGCTCGAAGAAGATGACGGTAAATATAATCATTAGAGCCATTCAGCCAGACTTCATTGTAACCATTGTGTCCCCAGCTTGACATGGATGGCTTACAGGCTTGTAAGCCTGCAGACCCTGAACTTGAATTCAGGGTTAGATATTCTGAAGGTGTTATCGTCCTGAAATTCCTGTGCTTAAGAAATATCTTTCTTAGAAGAAAATTAAGCCATTCCGTTCCTTCAAACCACCAATGTCCAAAAAGCTCAGCGTCATAAGTCGCAGTAATTACAGGTCTGAGGTGAGTATGTCTAACCTTCAGGGTCTCTGAGAGAAAATTCACCTGAAGTTCCCTGTTAAATATAAAATTGCTAGCATGTTCTGCGGCCTTCTTCCTTGCCCGTTGTATAACATAAGGTTTTTTATTATCAGTCTTCCCTGTTATCCTGTAATACTTAAGACCTGTATAAGTGCGAATCCCGTCTGGATGAACATAAGGTTTTATGTAGTCCAGTTCGAGGTCAAATCCTATATCTCTATAAAAGTCCCTGTAATCAAGGTCTCCCGGATAACCTCCTATAGATGACCAGACCTGTCTTGAGGATTCAACATCCCTTCCAAATGCAACAGCACCCGAAGGGCACGATACAGGAGCATACACACTGTATTGTGGCAACGGTGTACCATAAATTACACCATGTGTCTCTAGGAAAAAAAACCTTATGCCCTCATCTTTTATGTATCTGTCGAAACCTGAAGCGAAGCCACATTCAGGAAGCCATATGCCATTAGGGTATCTACCAAAAATTTTCTGGTAATGTTCCGAACCCACCTTTATCTGGGCCTTTACTGCCTGAGGATACATTGATAGGTTGGGAAGGAAGGCGTGGGTTGCAGCAGACGTTATAATTTCTATTTTACCTGTATCCTGTAATGCCTTAAAGGCAGATGTGAGGTCTCTTTTATAGATATCCTCAAATAGGTATCTGACCCGTTGAAACCTTTTATTATACATTCTGACAATAGGTTCAAAACTAATATCACCCTTTGTCCTGCGGCTCTCTTTTTCTGATAATTCTATCAGCCGCTCGATATGCCTTTTATACCTCTCCATGAGAAGACTGTCATTGAACATCTCTATAAGGGTAGGGCTGAGGGACAGGGTTATCCTGAAGTCAATACCATCATCTATAAGTTTTTCGAATACATCGAGAAGCGGGATATATGTTTCGGTTATTGCTTCATAAAGCCAGTTTTCTTCAAGAAAATAGTCGTATTCGGGATGTCTTATGTAAGGCAGATGTGCATGAAGAACGATGCAGAGATAACCTTTATACCTATCAAGGCAATCCATCTTTCTTCCTAATTTTTAGATATCCTGCAGCTTGCTGCATAGAGAATTCATTGTCCCTAACTGGCAGAGAGCTTCGAAAAATCAGCAATGGTTGATACCGAGTTCCAGATCTCGTTTAGTAATGCAAGTCTATTCTGCCGTATCTCCTCTCTTTTATCCATCACAAGTACATGGTCAAAAAAATTATTAACAGGCTCTGTAAGTGAGGGAAGGAGTTTAATTGCATCATAATATTTTTTCTCTTTGAGAAGATCCACGAGATCAGATCTGACAGAATCGAGCTTTTCTTTAAGCCTCTTCTCGGGTTCTTCGGTCAATAGTTCAGTTTTAAATTCGGGGATTGCTACTTTCGGAAGTATATTATTCACACGTTTTATAGCGAGTAGAAAATCATTGTAATTCATATCCTCTTTAAATCTCCGGAGGGTATCAAGCCTTTCTTTTACATCCTTTAATTGCATATCGAGCGATAGGAACAGGATTGACTGAATAAAGTCAGGACTATATCCCTGATCTGAAAATACGGTTTCTAACCTGTTTTCGAAAAATTGCAAAATGTTTTTTCTTACTTTTTCAATATTATTTATGCCCGGGAGATTTTCTAATGCCTTATCTATAAAGTCTCTTAATGTAATATCGTAGCCCTTGTCTAATATAATCGCTACGATTCCGAGTGCCTGTCTCCTGAGAGCAAAAGGGTCTTCAGAGCCTGTAGGTATAAACCCTATAGAGAAAAAGGAAGCAATATTGTCAACTTTATCTGCTATGCTGAGAAGTGCTCCGATATCTGTATTCGGAAGTTTCCCGCCTGAATATGCTGGAAGGTATTGTTCTTCTATAGCTTCTGCAACCTCGCTGTCATCTCCGTTATGTATAGCATAGTGTTTACCCATAATTCCTTGTAGTTCGGGAAACTCTCTGACGATGCCTGTTACGAGGTCTGTTTTTGCAAGCCATGCAGCACGATCGAGCTTGTTTTTCGCTGAAGGCAGAAGCCGGTCAGCAAGAAATCCTGAAATAGTCGCCAATCGTTCTGTCTTTTCATAGAGACTACCAAGCCTTTCCTGAAATGTGACCTTCTTAAGTTCCTCTATCCTTTCAGAGAGCGGTTTTTTACTGTCCTCTTCATAATAAAATCTTGCATCCTCGAATCTCGCCTTGATAACACGTTCTGCACCAATCCTTACTGTCTCTGAATTATCTTCACTGGTATTGCTTATAACGATAAAATGATTTGTAAGTCTGCCCTCTCTATTTTCTATTGCAAAATATTTCTGATGACCCTTCATTACTGTTATAAGAAGTTCTCTCGGAAGTTTAAGATATTCCAGAGGAAATGTACCTATTACAGGGACAGGATACTCTACAAGATTTATAACTGTCTCGAGCAGTTCCTCATCTTTAACAGGGTTGCCTTTTGCTGATACAGAAAGTTCTTCCACCTTGGTGGTTATAATTTTTTTCCTTTCTTCATGGTCAATTACTACATAATTGTTCCGCAGCAAATTTTTATAGCTCGGGATTTCCTTTATCTGAAAGGCAGCAGGCGATAAGAATCTATGTCCTCTGGTGATATTGCTGCTTTTTATTCCATCTATCTCGAAACCGATAATTTCTTTATCAAATAAAGCGAGCACCCAGCGGATGGGCCTTATAAATCTTATATTGCTATTGCCCCATCTCATTGATTTTGGGAGGTGTAATGACAGTACAATTTTTTTGAGTATTTCAGGCAACAGTTCTCTGACATATATACCTTTTTCCTCTATTACTGCAACGACATATTCTCCCCTGTCTTTATTTTTTATAATAAGGCCTTCCACACTTACACCCTGTGAATTAGCAAATCCTGTTGCTGCCTTTGTAGGATTACCTTTCTCATCAAATGCAACCTTCTTAGAAGGACCGAATACTTCTTTTATCCTGTCTTCCTGCATTAAAGGTATGCCATCTGCAATCATTGAAAGCCTTCGCGGGGTTCCATATGTTTTTATATCAGAGAATCTTATGTGATTTTCTTTGAAGATTATCTCACTATTTTCCTTTAATTGTTGTATGGCAGGATACAGAAATCTCGCAGGTAAATCTTCTGTTCCTATCTCCAGTAGAAGTGAGAAGTCATGAATTTTTTCATTTCCCATTTCTTACTTCCTGCTTTCCATTTGCTTTAAAAGTGGAAAACCCATCTCTTCTCTCTGTTTGTAATATGCCTCTGCATTGAGCCTTGCAAGATTTCTTACACGCGCGATATATCCTGTCCTTTCTGTTACAGAAAGAGCGCCTCTCGCATCAAGCAGATTAAAGGTGTGTGAGCATTTTAAGCAGAACTCATAAGATGGAAGTATAAGACCAAGTTTATTAAGTCTGACCGACTCTTTCTCATATGCATCAAACTGTTTTGACAGGAGTTGGGTGTCGGCATGATCAAAATTATACCTTGAGAATTCTACTTCACCAGTATGGTGTATTTCTCCGTATCTTATGCCTTTGCACCACTTCAGGTTAAATACATTATCCACTTCCTGTAAGTACATGGCAATCCTTTCAAGACCATACGTTAATTCAAGTGAGACAGGTTTAAGGTCAATCCCTCCGACTTGCTGAAAATATGTAAACTGCGTGATTTCCATCCCATCAAGCCATACCTCCCAGCCGAGACCCCAGGCTCCGAGGGTAGGTGATTCCCAGTCATCCTCAACAAATCTGATATCGTGTTTAAGAGGGTCTATCCCTAAATAAGAAAGGCTTTCGAGATAGACCTCCTGACTGTCGGAAGGAGATGGTTTCAAGATGACCTGGTACTGATAGTATTGTTGAAGCCTGTTTGGATTTTCTCCATACCTCCCATCGGTTGGCCTCCTTGATGGCTCAATATAAGCTGTTTTCCACGGCTCAGGCCCGAGGACCCTGAAGAATGTAGCAGGATGGAATGTGCCAGCCCCAACCTCCAAATCATATGGTTGTAAAAGGATGCAGCCTTTTTCAGACCAGAACCTGTGAAGTTTTAATATCAAGTCCTGAAAATACATATGAACTCCGCACCTTAGTTTACACGATTTTTCAGTTTATTGTTTATAAGGTTCTAAATTCTAATTTATAACTCATCCCTGCTTTCTAAAGCAGGACTTTTTAACAGGGTAAAAAAGAGCAATGGAAATCATAAGGGAAGGGTAAGGTTTTTGTCAATTCCGCTGCATGAAGCACGAGATTTAAGATTGTATGAAAAATGAGTTTTTTGGGTATAATGATATATGCTAACCGCATCGGAATATGGGAACAGGATTATTGAACTGCAAAGGAAAAAGGATTATATAGAGGCGTATGATGTCCTGAAGGTGGCGCTCACGATTTATCCCACAAATTTATTCTTTTTGGGCAGTGAGGTCTATCTACTTTATAAATTGAACAGGATAAAAGAGGCAAGACAGATGGCTGAGGAAAGGATTGATGTCCTGAAAAACGATGCCTTCTTTCTGAAGAATTACCTCACCATACTCGAGAGGCTCAAGGCAAAAGAAGATGTTGAAGATTTCATTGAACGGAATATCCTATCAAGGAGGATGGGTAGCGAAGACCTTTATGTCTTTGTCTCACAACTAATTGCAAGGGTTTTTGGCAAAGAGAAGGCTATTGATGCTATCAACAGGTCATTGATGTTTTTTCAGAATAGCGAGAAATTAAAAACCTTCCTTGATAATCTACGAAAAGACAATGGTTCAGGCAGTAGATATAAATACTACAGCGAGAAATTTGGTGGTAGAAAAATAGAGGATGCTATAAAGGAGATTGAGGGTATCAGGGTACTGCCCAATTATGCCGATGATTATGACCTCCTTACATACCTCGCAGGGCTTTATAAAAAGCAGGGGGACTATGCCGGGGCGATAGGCATTTATAAGCGCCTCCTGACATTGAAGGACAGTGAATTTACCCGAAAGATGCTGGGCTATGCATATTATAAATCGGGGGATTATGAAGGTGCACTCATATATTTAAAGGACTTCTTCCTGAAGGACCCTTTTGACCATTTTCTGTATTCAGCCATATACAGGATTTTCAAGGAAAGGCATGATAGCGAGGGACTCCACAGAATAGTCAATGAGGCACTGGGGATTAACCCTTCTGCAAACCACCTCTATGGGCTTCTGTCAAGGACAAGGAAATGGAAGAGCAGTACTTGATACCAGATAGGCCATTTGTTATCAAAGAACTTCCCTCTTGACAAATTTCCGAAAATAGCTTATTTTAGATATTAAAGTATCCAAATTGTAGGTAATATGGATAATAAAGTATCTAAATGGCAAAAATTGCTGAAATAATAAGTCAGAATCCCTGGTGGAAGCACGGAGCTGAATTTATCCGGTATGATCACAGTCTCCTGAAGGCTAAGCCAATTTTCTTTGAGAGAAGGTGGATAGATCTCAAAAAGGGAGACATTTTTATTCTCCGAGGACCGAGGCAGGTTGGTAAAACCACCTATCTCAAATATACAGTAAAAAGGCTGATTGAAAATGGCGTACCATCTAAGGATATCCTTTACCTCTCCCTTGATTTCTTTACTTCTCGAAGAGAGATGAGAAACACTATAGACTATTTTATAAATTCAACAAGGGATTCTGCTGAGATATACCTTTTTCTGGATGAGATTACTTCAATTGAAGATTGGAACTTAGAACTTAAATACATGTCTGACCAGGGAATCACCAAAAAAGGAGTTATTCTTGCTACAGGCTCAAGCGCAGTAAAGCTAAGGGAGAAGGCAGAGTTACTTCCGGGAAGAGGTCTTGAGGGTAATGAATACTATATAAGATCCCTTTCCTTTAGAGAATTTGTCCTCCAATCTACTGATTTCATAGCTGCAATGATCACACGTGATGAATTTTGGGAATCACTTAATAGAATGAAGCCACTGCTGAAGGAATCTTATATTGATCTATCTTATAGTCTGGAGGATATAAGAAAGGAAACCTCGAAGGTTCTTCATTTTAAAAGAGAACTGGGCTATCTTTTCCAGATATATCTCATAACAGGAGGGCTCCCAGGGGTTATAAACCATTATCTGACCAACCGCTATTCAGAAGGCAAAGAGATGATAGAGCCACAGGTTAACGAGATATTTATTAGAGATGTTTTAGGCGACCTTTCCCGACTCCAGAGGCAGGAGACTATAATTAGACAGCTCCTGAAGGCAATTGTGGAACGATACGGCTCAAGATATAGTTTTTCAAAACTCTCAAGGGAGATAGACAGGACTCACATCACTACCATTGATTATCTCGAATTCTTAGAGGAGTCCTTTATAAGTTTTATTTTATACGCCTATGATTTTAATAAGAAAGAGCCGAAATGGAAAGGAGACAAGAAGGTCTATTTCTTTGATCCTTTAGTTTTTCATTCAGTAAAAAGTTATCTTATAGGAGATGAAATCTGGAATATAATCACCAACACGATGCACGATGAGGAGTTGCAAAGTAAAGTGGTGGAGGGCATAGCTATTTCCCATCTCCTGATGCATCGGGAGATTCCGTTTTTAAAGGGCGCCAAGACATTTTTGTGGAGTTATTACGATAAAAGCGCAAGGGAGATAGATGTGATTCTGAAAGAAGATGGTGGATATTCAGGGATAGAGGTAAAATATAGAGCTCAGGTCAGCGAAATAAAGATGAGAAAGATAGAGCCTATTAATAAATACATCATCCTGAGTAAAGAAGATATAGGCGGAAAAGGAGAGACCATGTTCATTCCAGTAGACATATTCCTCTCCCTCTTGACTGTCTCAGAGAAAAATGTATAGAGGAATATCGAAATTTCCAAAAATTTGGATAATGAAGTATCGAAAATGAAATTTATGGAACTGGGAGCATGAAACAGAGCCTGAGTTTCAAATTGCTCGAATAGTCCTTTCTTAGCCTAAAAAGCAATGTGTTCCTTATCGGATGCGCCACGCATACCTGCTTCAGAAACTGTCAGGACATCCACCCCTCGTTGACGTAATCCTTTTATAACAGCCTTTGCAACATGTTCATCTGTATAAAACTTAATCTTTTTCTGTCCCATGAAGCTTCAGTTTCTCCAGTTTCTCTCTGAGCTTTGAAGGCGTTCGAAGTTGTAACTCTTTTATGAAGGCTTCACTTTCCTTAATAGTACGGTCAATTTCATCACGGTGGTCAAAGTAATAAGCTAAAGCAGCATAGACGTCTGACAGCGTCAAATCATACTCGATAGATATCTCGTCAGCACTTTTGCCCATAAATTCATGCCATATTACGATATCTTGAACCGTAATCCGATGCCCTGCAATGCGAGGTTTTCCGCCTGCTATTCCTGGCGTAATTTCAATATGCTTATCCAAAATTTTGATATCCCCAGAGCTCTTCATAATTTATCAGAACCTCCTTTCGATATTATATTTCTGTACTTAAAATGTTCAGAAGTTAGAGCCACACGCCCTAAAAACAGCAGTCCTTTCTTTATGCGTCAAAAATGAGAGCTTTTCGATATTTTTAACCTTTGATAATGTCTGTTCCACTTTGTTCACTCTTATTTACATACCTCCCCGCCTCGTCTTCATCTGTCCATTACTAATTATTCTACCAAAAGGATATCCAATTTTGCCTAAAAACATCGGTGAACAGTAACCTTTCAGTTATGAGTGCATGAATAGTTGCATATTGTTGTTCCCCTCTTTGGCAAAGAGGGGTTAGGGGAGATTTTTCAATGATATTATAAAATCCCCCTCATTCCCCCTTTTCCAAAGGGG
>JBFLZS010000069.1:0-16784 GCA_040756135.1 Nitrospirota bacterium | reverse complement strand
TAATTTAGTCACTATTTTGAGATTTTTGATTTTTTGCCTAAAAATATTCTTGAAAATCAATCATTTTTCTAAACAGCCTTGGCAAATCTTACGGTTTTTGTGAAAAAAGTGCGGAAGTTGGGCTAACCTCCCTTTTCCAAAGGGAGGCATTACCCCTCTTTGGAAAAGAGGGGCGAGGGGAGATTTTATGGTTATACAATTTCCTATCATTTTGGGACAATGTCCATTCTATTATGAGAACCTTAATAAACTAGAAAAATCCGCTATAGTGTTAGAGATAGGTTTCAACCATAAAAAACGACAGATTTCGGTTTACACAAAATATGATCTGTCTGTTTGACATGGCAGATACCCTTATATAAAATATCATTATGAAATCAGAGTATAGAATACGCCTATTGATCCCGATAATTCTCGTTTTTGTCTTCTTTTTAGCCTGTGATCAGAAGCCCAAAAACCCTGTATCTGAATACGGTGACGCCTTAATAGGGGCATATAAAAGGGGGCAACGAGCAGGGGAAGAAGCAAACCTTGATACAGTTAAAAAATCCATTGAGGCATATCATGCTGCAAATGATAGATATCCACAAAATCTGGACGAGATAAAGGATTTAATTGGCTCTAACATAGATATATCGAGATATGATTACAATCCTGATAATGGAAGGGTTTCACTTAAAAAATAATTATTGACACGTTTTCCAAATCACAAGCGATTGACAAAAAAAATTTTATGTAGTATAAAAATTTTTCGGGCGGATAGCTCAGTTGGGAGAGCGCAGCCCTTACAAGGCTGAGGTCACAGGTTCAATCCCTGTTCCGCCTACCACTTAAATTACTCTTAAAACCACTCTTTCCCACTAAAATACATCTTCCTTTTTACCTTAATAATTATTGCCTGTGTATAAAGTCGGGTATTGTCATTGTCCGGCTTGACCGGACAATCCAGAACCTATTGAAAACACTGGATTCCCCGATCAAGTCGGGGAATGACAGCCTCCTTAAATCATAATTTATACACAAACACTAATTAACTGACTGATTGTATAGTGACATATAAAAAACATCAAAGAATAGCTTCCCTTTAAAATAGAAAAAGGCATATAATTAATATAACCTGAATTGAGTGATTCTTTGATGTCATTCCGAGCGGTGCGAGGAATCTTGATGTTTTCCGCAAAAGATTTCTCACACCCTTTTGGTGTTCGAAATGACAGTCTTTAGGGACATCGTCATGAAGAATAGCTCAATTTAGGTATAAATATATTTTGCAACTACGGGAGTAATATTTTATTATGCATCCACATTCAGACTATGTACCCCTCCATCTGCATACTGAATACAGCCTGCTGGATGGTGCGATAAGGATAAAAGAGCTTGTCGAACAGGCTACTGCCTTCAGGATGCCTGCAGTGGCAATAACAGACCATGGCAACTTATTCGGTGCAGTGGAGTTTTACAGGCATGTCACAAAAGCCGGTATAAAACCGATAATCGGATGCGAGGTCTATGTAGCACCCGGGAATCGCTTTGAGAAAAGACACACCTCTGACGCAGAAGAAGCTTCCTTCCACTTCGTCCTGCTTGCAAAAGATAACAACGGATACCGAAACCTTGTCACACTCGTAACAAAAGCATATACTGAGGGTTTTTACTACAAACCGAGGATAGACATTGACCTGCTCAAGCAATACAGTGGAGGTCTGATTGGACTGACTTCATGCCTTAAAGGAGAGGTACCGTATTACCTGCAGAGGGGAATGGCGGATAAGGCAAGAGAAAGGGCTCTCGAATACAAACATATACTCGGCCCGGAAAATTTTTATATAGAGGTACAGGATAACAACCTCCCTGAACAGGAAGAAGCGAACAGGAAACTTATTAACCTCGCACGTGAGTTACATATCAATATTGTGGCCACAAATGATTGCCACTACATGAAGAGGGAGGATTCAAGGGCACATGATATCCTTCTATGCATCCAGACAGGCAAGACAATAAAGGATAAAAACCGCCTTCATTTCAACTCAGATGGCTTCTATTTTAAATCACCTGAGGAAATGAAGAATGCATTCAAAGAGATACCTGAAGCAATCCTCAATACAAGGGCTATCGCGGAAAGGTGCAATGTCGAATTCAGGTTAGGCGCCAACCTGTTGCCTGTATATGAACTTGAAAATGGTCAAAAACCTGATGCATTACTTGAGAAGCTTGCATTTGAAGGGCTGCTTTATAAATTGGGGCCGAATCCCGGTGCACTCTATAAAGAAAGGCTACGGAGAGAACTGGACATAATACAAAAGATGCGCTATTCATCATATTTCCTCATAGTCTGGGACTTCATAAGTTATGCAAAGAAAAAGGGGATTCCTGTTGGTCCAGGAAGAGGCTCTGCAGCCGGAAGTCTGGTATCGTACTGCCTGGATATAACAGATATTGACCCTGTGAAATATAATCTTCTTTTTGAGCGATTTCTCAACCCTGAAAGGATAAGCATGCCCGACATTGATGTGGACTTCTGCAAAGACAGAAGGCCAGAGGTCATCTCATACGTTGCTGAAAAATATGGGAAAGATCATGTCGCACAGATCATAACATTCGGCACAATGGCTGCAAAGGCGGCAATACGAGATGTGGGCAGGGCACTCGATTTCCCTTATAGTGAAGTAGACAAGATTGCAAAGCTAGTGCCCAACACATTGAACATTACGATTGAAGACACTTTAAAGAGTGAGCCACAATTAAAGGTTCTTTATGACAGCAATCCGAGGATAAAAGAATTGATTAATACCGCTATGCGGCTTGAAGGTCTCTGCAGACATGCATCAACACATGCAGCAGGGGTTGTGATCTCTCCAGCTCCTTTAACAGATTATTCGCCGCTTTACAAAAATCCTTCAGATGGAAGCATTATGACCCAGTTTGATATGAGTTCGATAGAGAAGATCGGCCTTTTAAAATTCGACTTCTTAGGGCTAAAAACACTCACAGTTATTGATAAATCCCTGAAATATATAAGAGATAACGGCAATGATTTTTCCCTTAAGGATGTTTCATTCGAAGATAAAAAAACGTATGAACTTTTGAGTTCCGGACATACCACTGGCATTTTCCAGCTTGAAAGCGCCGGCATGAGGGATCTGCTTATTAAAATCTCCCCGAACAGATTCGAAGACATCATAGCGATAGTCGCCCTTCACAGACCGGGTCCTATGGGAAGCGGCATGATAGACGATTTCATAAAAAGGAAAAAAGGCCTGATACCTGTTAAATATGACCTCCCCCAGCTAAAGGAAATCCTGGACGAGACATACGGCGTTATACTCTATCAGGAACAGGTCATGAGGATTGCAAACAAACTTGCTAATTTCAACATGGGGCAGGCGGATATCCTTAGAAAGGCTATGGGGAAAAAAAGGCCTGAGGAGATGGAGAAACAGAAAGAGGTATTCATACAGGGCGCCCAGGCAAACGGTATATCGGAGAAAAAGGCAACAAGGCTTTTTGATTTAATGGCATTCTTTGCAGAATATGGGTTCAACAAGTCGCACTCAGCAGCATATGCATACATTGCCTACCAGACAGCTTATCTGAAAGCACACTATCCCGTCGAGTTCATGGCTGCCACCATGAGCGCAGATATGGATAATACAGACAAGATAGTTAAATCAATAAATGAGTGCAGAGAGATGGGGATTATGATGCTCCCGCCTGATATTAATCAATCGGGACAAGAATTCAAGGTGATAGGTAACTCAATACGTTTTGGCCTTGAGGCGGTAAAGGGGGTCGGTTCATCGGCGATAGAGTCCATAATTGAATCAAGAAATACTGGCGACCATTTCACCTCGGTGTCAAATTTCATAGACAGGGTAGATCAGAGGAAGGTAAACAAAAAGGTAATAGAGAGTCTTATAAAGGCAGGTGCCTTTGACTCACTCGGCACAACAAGGGTAAAGGCAACGGAGTTAATGAACAGTATTCTCAACGGGAGCTCAAGGATTCACACTGCACGAGTGTTTGGCCAGCAGAGTATCTTCGGCAACATTACTGAGCAGGCATTAGAGGATACGGTTGAGTGGAAAGAAGAAGAACTTTTGAAATACGAAAAAGAGGCACTCGGCTTTTATATAACAGGTCACCCGCTAATAAAATACAGTGATTATCTCGAGAAAATCGGCACAAAAAAGGCATCCGAACTTGAAGAAATGCCCGATGGGCAAGAGATTAAAATAGGCGGTATACTGAGAAGCATCAAAAAGATTCAAACAAGGTCAAAGGCAGAGATAATGGCATATTGTACACTCGAAGACCCTGAAGGTAATATAGAGGTAATAGTGTTCCCTGATCTTTACAGAGCCAGCCAGCCTCTCCTGCAAAAAGACACCCTGCTTCTCGTAAAGGGCACTGTGGATAAGACTGAAAAGGGGATAAAGATCGTCTCTACAGAGATATCAAGGCTAAATGCGCTCGAAACAAAAATGGGTCATAAAGTTGAGATAGGCATCAGGCATCAAATATTAAACGGCTTCAGCCTCCAAAGGCTAAAGTCTATTTTAATATCCAACAGTAATGGTGAATATCCACTTTATCTCAGGATATTCCAGAAAGACACCGAGACATTAATTGCCACAGGAATAAAGATATCACCTGATAGTGAGATCATAAACAGGATAGAAGAAATAGCAGGTAAAGGGGCTGTAACATTTCGATGATCAGATATTTTCTTGAATTCGAAAGGCCTATCGAGGAGATCGAGCTGAAGATAGACGAGCTCAAGCGGATATCTGACGGGAAAGATATTGATATATCAAGTGAGATAAAGAAACTTGAAAAGAAGGTAAAGGAGCTGCGTTCAGACATTTTTTCGTCACTCTCACCATGGCAGAAAATACTCATAGCAAGGCATCCTGACAGACCATATACACTCGACTACATAAACCTGATAACAACCGACTTTATTGAGCTACATGGTGACAGAAGGTTCTCTGATGATCCGGCAATTGTTGGTGGCCTTGCAAAGATGAACGATATACCAGTAATAGTCGCCGGTCATCAGAAGGGGCGTGGAACAAAGGAAAGGATATACCGCAATTTTGGACAGCCACATCCGGAAGGATACAGGAAGGCCCTCAGGCTCATGAAACTCGCAGAGAAATTTAAAAGACCCTTTATAACTTTTATTGATACACCAGGCGCTTATCCGGGAATCGGTGCAGAAGAAAGAGGTCAAGCAGAAGCTATTGCGGTCAACCTGATGGAAATGTCAAGGCTGAGGACGCCTATAGTCTCTATAGTCATTGGAGAAGGCGGAAGCGGGGGAGCACTTGCCCTCAGCGTTGCGGACAGATTATTCATGCTTGAACATTCAATCTACTCTGTAATCTCTCCTGAAGGGTGCGCCGCCATACTCTGGAAAAAGAATGGTGACCTTAGCACCGATGACTTCTCAAAGGCAGCAGTTGCGCTCAAGCTAACCGCTCAAGACCTGCTGAATTTCAAGATAATAGATGGAATGATCCCTGAACCACTTGGAGGAGCACATAGAGATCCTGAGGTGATGGCAAAGAAGATATCTGAATATATTTTAGCCGCTATCGAGGAACTTAAAACAAAGACAGCGGCTAAACTTATAGAAGAAAGATACAGAAAATACAGGAGATTAGGAAGTTTCGGGGAATCTGAATCGTAGTCAGTTTTATTACTACAGCGTATTTTTTGTCATTCCCGAAGTCCGTAATCGGGAATCCACCCTTCGACAAGCTCAGGGTGACAATGATGTCATGGTGAGCCTGTCGAACCATGGATTCCGGGTCAAGCCTTGAATGACGGCTAAAAGCCATTGATTAGCGGCCTTTATTGAAAAGTTCGCTGTAGTGTTATTCATGGATTATTTTTGGCACGAGCCCGTAATTTTCCAAGAACAGGTTAAGACAGCGCTCTTCCCAGAATACAAGACTCATCTTTCCATTGTAGGTCGGGACGAGAACAAACCCTTCCTCAAGTTCTGCTGGTACTATGAATATCCCACCCTTTTCTGTTACCATTATCTCTCTATCTTCTGTTACCTCTTTCTCCATAGTTAAAATTTCCATCTTGGCCTCCTTTCAGGCCCCAGCCTACTAAATTGAGTAGCAATAATAATGCCTGATTTTATATTGCCTGATTTGATATTAGAGCTACATTAAAATGCTTTATTTTCAAATGGTTATAGCCTATCCGAAATTTTTTCTTAACATGGGCCTTGCTGAAGTTTCTGTTGTATGTAATATAAGTTCCAAACTGTTACAGAGATTACAGTAAAATGAGCAGATTTAAACAGACAGCGATCTAAATTATACTCCAGGAGTTGCTATGAGAGGGTATTTTTGAGAGATATAATAAAATTCAGAAATTCCTTGATCTCTGCCTTAAATATTTTAAGGGTTTCTTTCAGCTTTGTTCCAAGTATATTACAACGTTCCCACTTAAGTTCAAAGCCGTAGATATTTCTGAATAGATGGCGGAACCTTAAGTATTCAGCAAGCTGCTCTTTTAATCCTTCACTAATAACGTTTGGTCTGATGTTGTCGAGTGAAATGGACATCCTTATCAAGAGATCTGTATGCCAGTCCTCACTGGAAGGGACATCTCTGTCAATTCTGGATGCAATACGTTTGAAAATTTTTTCTATGCCGGAATAAAAATCGTGTAAAATACTGCCTGCAGCCCTTGTTTCAAGAAATGAGGGATTTGGATGATTCAATATCTCGCCCATCTCCCTGCCGAGCCTTTCAAGATTTTCCAATTCTTTTTCTACCTCTTTTTTAAGAACAAGCAGGCTGTTTTTTGTCATAGAGAATAACTCCTTCCTCAAGGATTACAGCCCTTAAATACTCATCTGCGTCTTCCATCGGAATTAGGTCAATTCCTTTAATCCCTTCTGGTAAAAGTCCCCATATTGAATTAAGTGCCTTAAAATATTCATCCGCCTTCAAACCTGATACTGCAATATCAATGTCAGAATATTCGGTAAAAAAATCTTCGCTTAAAAGCGAACCGATAAGATATACCCGTTCAGCATCGAATTGTTCAACCAAAATCTTCGCTGCTTTTTCAGCAGCCTCTCTTGCTTCATAAAAAAGCCTCAGCCTATTTTCCTCATCCTCTGTTAATCGGGCTTTCCATGCACTTGCATAATCCATAGCCTTAGTATAAAAGAAGGCATAATCGGAGTCAAACAGATAAAAATTTTTGTTACGGAAATATCATTGTACTATTTGTAAAAACCATAATTGCACATGTTAAGTTGACCACTTGTTTTCTTTGATAGAAAAGTAATATATTAGTTCCGTCATTCCTGCGAAGGCAGGAATCCAGAGATGTTGAATGAAGAGATTTTATGTTTACATTCTTTGTAACAAACGAAATGGCACCAATATGTGCACAAATAGTTTCCCATATGCGCAAGAATGATTTTTACGTAACAGATAAAAATTTTTCATCAATTCATGGAGAATGTTGAAGGGCAGCAGTTCTGGAAACCCTCCAGAACCGCTGCCGAATCTTCATCCATCTCAGTGGTACTATCGCCCTATAGTAAAGTTGTTATCACTTGTATCTGTATAGGAGCTATTGGCAGTACTTGTAATCTTGACCTTGTAGTCCACCCCTGTGGTTTGATTAGAAGGAATCCTCCAGTTGTAGGAACCACTGCCGCCACTTCCAATCGATGTTCTTGTGGCAATTGTACGATTCAATACTCCATTCTTAAAGAGCTGAATCCTTACGTACGACCCAGGATTTCCAGTGTAGGTCCATCTAATCGTCTGTGTTGTACCTGCCCTCCAGTTCCGGTTCTCATCTCCATTAGGTACTGTAATATTTATGGAAGTTGCTTTTGTAAATGTTGCAGTTGCAGATTTACCAGCATCCATTGTTACTGTGCATGTGCACTCCGTTTTGTTACAGTGCATGTGACTGGGCCTGAACATCCACTACCTGACCAGCCTGTAACAACTGAGCCTGCATCTGCTGTAGCTTTAAGTGTAACTACTGTGCCAGGATCGTAAGACTCCAAACAATCAGAACCACAAGTTATCCCTGCTGGAGAAGATATTACCGCACCAGAACCTGTGCCTGATTTATTCACTGTAAGAGTGTAATGCGGTAGCCAGATAGAGTGCAGTCTGTAATACACAGCCCTCGGTTCCATTATGTCAGGATTTGTACCATTATCCACTGTCCTCATTATCCCCCACCACTCCTCGTTGGAATATCCGTCCGGATGAGAGGTCGAAGGATAGCCACAGGTACTATGGAATGTAGGATTATTATCCGGACAACCAGGATCGGTGGAATATTTGCCTTTCCACCATTCATCTGAATATGCCATTATTGAGCCTCCAATACAGGTATCTGAGTTGGCTTCGATCTCTTTCCACAACGCTTCTGCATAGTCAGCCTGATAGGGGTTCCCGATATTTTCGTATTCATTCCCATGAACATTATCGTAGGCATCAATACCGTATTCGAGAATAACAAGAGGTTTACTGCTCACTTCGTTGTATTCACTAAAGAGACTGCCAAAGGTATTGCCTCGATAAATATTCGCACCCCATATATCGAGAGAGGGGACAAATGCATTATAGGTCGATATAGTGTTGATTAAATTGATATCAGCAAGAGGCGTTGTTACAGGATGATTAGGATCTTCTGCATGTGCCTCTTCCGCCATCTCATTGATCAGGCTGAAGAGGTTGTTCAGATCGTTGCCATACATCCAGTCTGCGTTGAGTTCATTTCCTATTGCCCACATGAGGATAGCAGGATGGTTTTTACATGCTGCCACCATTTCTCTGAAGCCGGCCTTCAACTGCTCTCTGACATTGGCGGGTGAGTTCGGATCGATATCCAAGCCTCCATTAATCCAGTAACCAGCAATCACATAAATTGGATCAACACCGCCATTGTATGCCTTATCCAGAAAGTCAATGTGGTTCGCATTATTGTTCCACCCCCACAGCCGAACAGTATTTGCACCCATCTGTCTCAAGAGGGGAAGGTCACGATCATAGATATTGCTGTAATCAGATGTGAAATAATCTCCGTAAGGAGATGTTGTTTCAGGATCATCTCCTATAGGAACAGGTGAATAACCAACTCCCTTTATTGTAAGTGGATTTCCATTGACAAGAAGTTGTCTGCCCTCGATCGTAACAGGCGTTGGCTGACGGAAGTAAACAGTGACGTTTACCCCTGCAGAAGCTGTTTCAACATTGCCAGATGCATCTGTTGCACGAGATTGAATGGTGTAAGAGCCCTCTGAAGGTATTGTCCATGCATAACTCCATGAGGTAGCGCCTGTTGCCTCAGTCCATGCCCCGCCATTTATGGAAACTTCTACCTTCTGGATCTGTGAGCCAACATCTGAAGCAGTGCCCAAAATAGTGTATGTTGTATTAATTATTCCTGCACCGTTGATAGGTGCTGTAATTCCTGAAGTTGGTGGTGTACTGTCTGTTATTGTCAATGTCACAGGTATATTAACCGGGCTGTTCGTTGCACCAGTGGCAGTAATGGTAATTGTGGCATTATATGTGCCTGATATAAGCCCTGTGATATCAACAGAAACCATCACTGTTCCGCTATCTGTACCGCTGGTTGGACTAAGGCTGAGCCATGCAGCATCGTCACTCACACTCCAGCCTAATGTTCCTCCACCTGTGTTGGAAATACTTAAGTCCTGATTTGGTGGATTTGGGCCTCCATAAGTTGCAGTAAAATTAAAGCTTTCAGGGCTGGAGCCTATGGTTGGCGTAATGCATGGCGCAATAGAGGCATAAGTCTGTTCAATTTCAGACTGTAGCCTGGCTCTTTTATATATGGCTACATTATCGATTGTGCCGGAAAAACCTTCATTCAGTCCCGGAGATTCTCCTACGTAAATATCTGACTGATTGGTAACTATATTATCTTTTACACCCATGTCATAAGAGCCTTTTAAAACACCATCCACATAGAGTTTGAGCAATTGCCCGTCAAAAGTACCGACCACGTAATGCCATTGGTTCAGAGTCATTATATTAGAATCAAGGATTCCCTGGTAGCCATGGTTTGCTGTAAGTATCTGGAAGTGAGCAACACCATTTGCTCCTCTCAAGAGGTATACAGGTTGCTTTGAAACAATACGATTATAACCATAGTAGATATTGTCCCAGGCAGTAGGATAAATCCATGCTTCCAGGGTTAATGCATCAGTTGTTGTTTGGGATTCCTGATAAGGAACTTGAATATTGTTTGCACTGGACCATGCAAATTGATATGCATTGCTGTCACAAACGCCTTCTCCGGTTGTGAAAATAGCTCCATTGACTGTTCCGTTGTTGCCGTTACCCGATGAATCTGTAGTCGTGCCTCCATTGTCTTCGAAGAGGAAAGAGAGGATTAATGATAGGTCATTGTTTGTGAACAAGGAATCAATATCGCTGCCTTCAGGAAGTCCAGCCACGGTTCCATCAAAGTATTTGGATAAAGAACCGTTTGACCATTTGATAATATCCTTATCTTTGACTTCTAATCCATTGAGACTGCAGGGTATATCCAGAGAAAACAATATCTCTCCAGCAGAACTTACCCATACTCCATCAATATTAGCGCTCTCCGGTATACCATTGGCTAAACCATTGAAGTAGAGGCTGAATGAAGAACCGTCATATTTAATGAGGTCATTCGCCTTAAATGAAAGTCCCCCCATGCTTGCAGGAATATCCAGGGAGAAGATAATACTTCCGTCAGAAAGTACAGTTGCAGCATTAATACGCGCCCCATCTGGTATGCCGACATCTGAGCCATCAAGAAGTTTACTGAAATTCGTCCCATCGTAGAGGATCAGATCTCGCTCTGTGAAGTCCATCCCGCCTAACGTGATTGGGACATCGACAGAAAAGATATTGTTGCTTCCGGAAATGCCAAAAGCATTGATGTTTACCCCTTTTGGAATTCCCAGTGTTGAACCTGACAGATAAAGGGAGAAATCGGGAGGTTCATATTTTATGATATCCCTCTCCTCAAAGGAATTGCTTCCTATAGTTGCCGGAATGTCTGTTGAGAAAAACAGCGATGCATATGCCAAGGAGGCGCTGGCAATCATAAGAATAACCCCCAAAGAAAGAAGGAACATAACTTTTCTCATCTTGAGCTTGGTTGTCATAGTATTTCCTCCTTAAGTTTAGGCTACCAGCCTATATTGGCATTAGCAGCATCAGGACCTGTTAGGCTGGTGGGCATGTAGTTGGAAGGATCTCCCGAATAAAAATTTCCGCCTGTATTACCGCTGGCCGTATTCTTGACAGCATAGTTATGTAGAGTACGTAAGTAAAGGCCATACCCCCCGTTATCCCTCAAATTGTTTCCCTCAACACGAGATTTCTCAACAGCATGAATACCATCACCGCCATTAAGGGTAGCTGTGCAATTGGTTATGGTTGAACTCCATGCAGCGATTCCTCTACCAACATTAGCATTAGTCGTGCAATTTGTTACAGTTGAAGAAGTGGCGTTTATCCCATCGCCATTACCATAAGCCATGCAGTTGCTTATGGTCGAATGAAAAGCATCTATGCCAAAGTTGTAATTATTAAGAGCAGTAATGTTGGTTATGGTAGAGAAAAAAGTTCGAATACCACCTGTACCATTTTCAGTAACCTTCATATCCGTCACCTGACAATTTTGACACAAGTCCAAGTCGAGTCCATAGCCTCTGAAATTTTCCACTGTTCCATTTTTGATTGTAATGTTCCCATGAACACTATGATGAACTCCGTTCCCCCATGTTCCGCTTTCCCTACCAGGGCCGGTAACAGTATGACCATTAAAATCAATCGTGACATTACCAGTTTTGATCCATATACCGTTCACATCAGTAGCTGGTACCACGATATTACTCGTCAGCACGTAACTTCCTGGCTGGTCAATAACAATAGGAAAAGTGGTAGAAGGTGTTTGAGCAATCTTGATCTGTCCATCAACCGCATATGCGGAGATAGGGATTGTTATTAAAAAAAATACAGCCAGCAAAACGGAATAGATTTTAAATTTAACTCTCATGATTTTATCCTCCTTGAAGAGTTAAAATTATTAATATGTGCATAGTTGTATAGTCATGGTTCGACAGGCTCACCATGACAGGCTCACCGTGTCGCCCTGAGCCCTTCGATTCTGTCATCCTGAGCTTGTCGAAGGGTAAAACGAGAAAGAGCAACTTAATTAACCTAAACTTGGCCATACCTTTAACCCTCATAACACATCACTTCCTTTCTTTTGAGTCATCATTCACAATACCTCCTTAATCAACAATCCCCTCCTTTCTTGCAATCGCTGCGGCCTCTGTCCTATTTTTTGCATTCATCTTAAAAAGTATGCTGCTTACATGATTTGCAACCGTTCTTATATCTATATCCAGTTCTTTAGCAATTTCCTTGTTGTCTTTGCCCTCTGCCATAAATCTCAATATCTGCATTTCCCTTTTCGTTAATCCATATTTACATTTATCTGTTAACCTTTTTATCTCATTTAAAATCTTTGCTGTTATTGAGGGAGTGATATATGCATCTCCATGATGTACGGTATGAATAGCATTGACGATAATATCTGGATCTTGCACCTCTTTCTTCAGGAGAAAACCTGATGCCCCTGCCTTTATGGCGCCACGAAGAATCTCTTCATCAGGGAATTCTGTAAAGATTATGACCTTTATTTCAGGCAATCTTTCCTTAAGAGTTGAGGTTGCTCCTATGCCGAGATTTTCCTCATGGAAACGTACATCCATCAGGACAACATCAGGCTTGATCCTCGTTGCCTCCTCAATCCCTTCCTGAACATCCTCAGTTGCTCCCGCTATCTCTATCCCCTTCTCTTTGCTAAGAACAGAGACGAGAGCCTCCCTGCACATCCAGTGATCCTCAAAGATAAAAACCTTTATTGACACGCTTCTACCATAGTCTGCTCTGTTAATTTTATCAAGAGTAAAAACTCACGGTTTTTATGGTAATTTTTTACTATGCCACTAAATTAGTGAAGAACCCTGCGGCAGAGACTGCAGGGTGTATTACTAATGCGGGCAATAGTAAGGCGACATTCTTAAAACTTTCTGTCATTGCGGCTCTTGTCCGCCTTAGGCGGATGAATCCGCAATCCTTCTGGTTTTTCAGAAAGATTCCCGACAAGTCCGCCTCTGGCGGACAAGCGGGAATGACATCAATGTAGCTTTACTTGTAACCGTCTTAGTAATTATAAAATCGTATTTAATAATAAGACTGTAAGTGAGGACACGTATTTTTACTACACTCTCCCCTCAATCCCTTCCCGTCAAGGGAGGGGAACACACCCCTTCACCCCTCTCAAGAGGGGATTTTCAATCTTCCTCGGTAGGAGAGGATGAGGGAAGGTGTTATAGCAATGAACTGTGGTTCTAACTATATTTTCTTAATCCATTAGAAAGGATATTAATATCCCTTTCAGAAGATAAGAACAGGCCCTTTTTTGAGGCAAAGATTTTCGCCTCTTCTGTAAATCCGGACTTTGAGATATACCAGTATCTGCTGGCTAAGGAAGACGCCTTTGCAAAGAATGCAGCAACCTCTTTAATCCCTGCGGCCTTTCTTTTCCACTTTATTTCCACTGCCCATTTCGCCTTATTTGTGGCAAGGATATCTATCTCTGTTTTGCCGTCTTTTGAAATATATCGTTCGATTTTTTTAAATGTTGGGAGTTTGATTTTCCTTTTTATGCTAAAAACTGCGCCGTCTACTTCCTGTCCGGAAAATTGTTCCATCAGTAATTTTATAGACTCTTCTTTTGCCTTTCCAAGCTCCTCTGATATAAGCTGGTATCTCTTATCCAGTTCATTTATGATGGAGGCAAGATCTTTCTCCTTAGGAAAGTCTGAAACTTCAACCCCGCTTTGAACATAGGCTATCCAGTATCTCAGTACAGGGTCGATATAATAATATCTTTGTCCCTTTTCAAATAACAAGCCGATATTCTGAAGCTCTTTAAGGTTTATCCTTACCGGCCCTTGACTCATCTTCAGAGTTCTGGCAAGCTCAGACTGGGTTAAGGGGGTTTCTGTTATTGCGATGACGTCAAGCAATGATTTAAGCACACCGTAACCCCTTGCCTTTTGTAATGATATATTGTAGAGATAATTGCAGTATGAATAGATTAGGCCATCTGGTGAAAGTGTTTCTGAGATAAAGGCTCTCTTGATCAGGCTATCAGATATTGTCTCGCCTCTGTTTATGAATTGCATTACTTTTCTTAGTATCTGAACAAGATAAAAAGGGGCGCCTGCGCTGTAATGGTGTAAGAGACCTGCGATTCTATTATCAATATCATAAATGAATTTATGGATAAGCTCTCCGGACTCATCCCTCGAGTAAGCCTTGATTGGGATATGGACAAACTGATTGAACAAAGGACTTTGACTGCCTTTGGTGATATATTCCATCTCTGATATAATCGAACCGCTGATGCAATAATTTACATTTTCTGCCCTGTCTTTTGCTCCACGCATAATTTTTAAGATATTCTTGGCCTGATCAAAATTTGTCAGATTAATAATTTCCTGAAACTCATCGAGAAATAATATCACTCTTTTCTTAGCAAACCTTCCGAGTAAACCAGAAAAACTGAAACATTCCTGCAAAAGTCTCTGCCTGTCCGGCTTTGCCTTCTCAAGTTCCTGAGTGATTGGAATTAAGGCATCTCTCAAAGGCTTATCATGCACTTCAAAGAGAAGAGAAGGAAGGTGGAGAAAGGTAATTGGAAGTTTATTGCCTTTGGCGTAATACCAATATATATGCCATCCTACAAATTTAAGGGCAAAGTCTTCTGGCGTCTCAGATATTTCTTCAAGATTGGTATACACCAGCAGCACATCCTTATTATTAATATGTCGCTTCATAAACTCTTTAATTAGCATGGTCTTGCCTATACGTCTTAACCCTGATAGATGTATATCAGCGGGAATCTTAGATAAGAGATATCCCGCCATCAAAGAAAGCTCGTTCTTTCTCCCGGAAAATATCTCCTGATCATCTCTTCTATAAAAGTATTCAAACATAAATTAATCCATATGACATTAATATCATATGCGTTAGTTTATTAAAAAGAAAGAACTACTGTCAAGTTGGAATAGTCAGAATGATTTTGCGTCCTTTATCTGGCGCAGTCTCAATAGTAAGCTCTCCGTTCAGTTCTCCTGCCCTGTATTTCATGCTCTTGAGCCCTGTAGTTTCTTTACCCTCAATGTCTGAATAATCTAATCCTTGCTCTTTTCAAAAAGCTTTTGGATTTTGACAAAAAGATGATATGATATTTCCTATATAGACGAATTTGAATCAAACTTATCGTTAAAAATAAAAAGGATAGGAGGTTGCAGATGAAGACTCTAGTTTTGAAGGTTGCATTAAAAGAAGAGACTGACGGGCGATGGAGCGTATCAATCCCTGCACTTCCGGGCTGTTCCAGTTGGGGATATTCCAAGCAAGAAGCCATGGATAACATAAAAGATGCTGCTGAGATATATATAGAAGATATGATAGATGCAGGAGAAGGTCTTCGGCTGCCGTGTTGTTCTCCACTTTCATCATGCTAATGATACCTTACCTCCCGGAACTCTTCAGAGTTTTCTCAATGGGACAAGATGGAGGAAGTTGATCTTAAACGCCTTGGCTTAATTATTTAAACTGCCTTTTTCCCCTGTCTCCATCTTAAAAACAGACTCGTCCTTTCGCGTTGTCATTCTGAGCGAAGAACCTCATTCTTTCAATGACTTACAAAAACGAGATTCTTCGGCTGGCGCCTCAGAATGACATTTTGGTACACCCTGCCATCCCCGTTTTCTCGAACTATCTATCGTTCAATTATCTTCAGATTATCAAAGGCGACTTTTTGTCTGTCACAAACACTGACACCAACTACGATATTCTTCATGTTTAGCCTGTTGCTTATTGTTCCTATATATTTATCATTCACATAATACTTCAGGATATCCCCTCTTACCTCTACCTTATGCCTGTTAGTTGTTTTTCCATCTCCTTTAAAGGCTGTATTGGTCATCCAGTCTATGAGGGTCGGCTTTTGATACTCATTATTTATATAAAGCCATACTATTGGGTATCCATCTCCTGAAACTCCAAAAAAGTAGAAATTGTTTACATCGCTTCCCAGTTCAAGGCCATATGGATAATTATGAACACCAGTTTGCCATGTACTTTCGATCTCAACATCAAAATTCACAGGCATAGAAAAGTCAGGTCTGGTTGAAGAACGATGACATTTATCGTCTTTTGATTCAATGACATAGACGTTGTTATTATTCTCTTGTGCTATATAAACATTGGTCATTGGACTTATATTCCATCTTGGTTTAACAGAATAATCAATATCAAATCCCTCGTAAAGTAAATAAACCGTGGCAATTTCGATATTATTTTTAAAATGCTCATAGAGATGTGGAAAATGACTCTGAAAATTCTTCAGTGCATAATTAAGGCCATCAGGTGTTTGACTGAGTTGTGTGTTGTAGCTGTAAAAGGTGCCTTTCCCTTCTTTTATTTCTTTTCCAGTAAACTCAACATAAAATTCTCCGAGATATACCAGTTTTCCTGGAGATGGGTGTTGGTCTGATATTACTTATCTAAACCCCTATAAACAATAACTTTCTAATAAGCACTATTGAAATATGTGACAATATAATATATCATTGTCATATATGAAAACTACTAATGTTTCAAATGTAG
>JBFLZS010000068.1:0-16824 GCA_040756135.1 Nitrospirota bacterium | reverse complement strand
CCCCTTTGGAAAAGGGGGAATGAGGGGGATTTTATAATATCATTGAAAAATCTCCCCTAACCCCTCTTTGCCAAAGAGGGGAACAACAATATGCAACTATTCATGCACTCATAACTGAAAGGTTACAGACACTAAAGGTTTTTAAATTTCTATCGGCAATTTCGGGAAGTAATGATTCGATAAGTTGACTAATAGATAGGCATCATATATAAAATATCAATGATGTCTATTAAAGAATATCTCCTCAGCCTTTCTCTAAATAAAAAACTCATCGCCATGATGTTGTTTCTCAGTCTTATTCTTGTATCAGTTTTAATGTTCTTATACTCACAATCTGAAAGGGCGTTGCTTACAGAGATCGAAAATCAGACAGCAGAGCTTTCAAAGGCGATACAGGTTGGCGTTGAGGAGGTCACAAGCAGAGGCTATACAGATGAGATACGTCTTCAGAAATATCTTCAGAAGCTCAATGCAAAAGGTGTAAAAGAGATCTCTATCATCAGTAATACTGATGAGATTATTGCAAGTACAAATCCAGTGCATGTAGGAGAACAGGTAAGCCCCAAGAAAAAGGAGCGTATCATAAAGGCAGAACTTGGCGAGCCTGTCTCTAAGGAGGGGAAGGTCTACAATGTTATTGTGCCAGTGGTTGCCGGCAATGAGCATTATGGCTATATACATCTAAAGATAAATGCAGAGGATTTTTCTGAGATTCTCAGGATTAATGCAATAAAAAGGGTAGTCGCAACTTCTTTGGTCTTCGGCCTTGGCATACTCATAGCGGTATTTCTTTCATGGATGTACACTAAACCAATACATAATGTGGTTAACGCTGCACGGCGTGTTGCATCAGGCGACCTGACATTAAACCTCCCTGTAGATAGGAAGGATGAGATTGGAGCACTGACACAGAGTTTCAACTTTATGGTGCAGAAACTCAGAGAGGAGCGTGCACTTGAGGAGAAACTGCGCGAGGCTGAACATCTTTCAGGAATAGCACAGCTGGCAAAGGGCATTGCTCATGAGATAAGGAATCCACTGAATTTTATAAGCCTTTCGATAGACCACCTGAAAGAAAAATATAAACCGCTTGAGGGTGGCGATAAGGAAAACTTTGAGTCACTTATCATGAGTATAAAACATGAGATACAACGGTTGAATAAACTTGTAGGAGATTTCCTCGATTATGGAAAACCTCTCAGACTGAGCCTCAAGGAGGTGGATATGAATGTCATTATCAAAGATGTGATAGATCTCGTAAGAACAAAAGCAGAAAAGGATAGCGTCAGAATACATTACCAAGGCTCGGAACCCCTCAAACTCCATATAGACCCCGAATTAATTAAGACATGTATATTCAATGTTATTCTAAATTCATTTCAGGCAATGCCTGCTGGTGGGAACCTTACTGTGAGTATAAAGGCATCTGACAGCAGAGTTTCTATTGTTATCGAGGATACAGGGCTCGGAGTTTCTAAGGAGAATCTGCCTAAACTCTTTGATCCATTTTTCTCGACTAAGAGCACAGGTCTTGGTCTCGGACTTGCTATGACAAAAAGGGTTATTGAGGAGCATGGTGGTAAAGTGGATCTCCAGAGTATAGAGGGTAAGGGCAGTACTGTAACAATATCTTTACCAATTACACATAATCACCAATGATTGAAATAACCAATAACCAAATTACAATAACCATGTAATAACCAATATTCAATAACCAAATCTTGGGAAATTTGATTATTGGTTGTTATTGGAATTTATTTGGTGATTGATTATTGATTATTGATTATTGATTATTTGTGAGAGGAGGAATAAGGTGGCTGTTGTGCTTGTGGTTGATGATGAGCCCCTCCAGAGAGATATCCTAAAGACGATCCTCGACGAAGAAGGATATGAGACATATACTGCTTCATCAGCTCAGGAAGGATTGAAGATTGTAAAGGAATTCAAACCTGACGTAGTGCTGACTGATCTCAAAATGGAAGGCATGGACGGCATAGAATTGATTGAATCCATTCCCAATGAGCCCTTTGAACCATCAGCTATCATTATGACAGCATATGGGACTATTTCTTCGGCTGTGGAGGCAATTAAAATAGGTGCCTTCGACTACCTGACAAAGCCACTTGATAAAGATACACTGCTTCTGACCGTCAAAAGGGCTGTTGAGAGGTCTGAACTTCTTAGAGAAAACCTACAACTTCAAAAGGCACTTTATGATAGGTTCCGCATAGAAGGGATTGTCGGGAGCTCTAAAAAGATGAAGGATGTTATCGAGATAATGAAAAAGGTTTCCGCAAGCTCCGTCACTATTCTTATAATTGGTGAAAGCGGTACAGGCAAGGAACTTGCTGCAAGGGCTATGCATTATAATAGTCCAAGACGGACAAAACCTTTCACAGCGGTGAACTGTGCAGCAATCCCTGAAAACCTGATAGAAAGTGAACTTTTCGGTCATGAGATAGGGGCTTTCACGGGTGCGATATCGAGGAATATAGGGCTCTTCGAGGCCACAAATGGGGGAACAATACTCCTTGATGAGGTCGGAGATCTTCCACTTGCGACACAGTCTAAGATTCTAAGGGTTCTTCAGGATAAGGAAATAAGAAGGATCGGCGGCCGTGAGAGTATAAAGGTGGATGTTCGAATAATCTCAGCAACAAACAAGGACCTTGAGAAGGAACTCGTAAAGAAGACCTTCAGAGAAGACCTTTATTACAGACTGAAGGTTATAACCATAGAACTTCCACCATTACGCGAGAGAAAGGAAGACATCCCTGAACTTGTAAATTTTTTTATTAAAAAATATAATCATGAACTGGGCAAAAGAATAAAAGGCATAGAAGAAGACGCAATGAAGGCGCTCATAGAATATCACTGGCCGGGGAACATCAGACAGCTTGAATCTGTAGTTGAACGTGCAGTGCTTGTCAGCGATAATCCTTTTATAAATCTTAAGGACATAAAGAGCGAACTCAGGTTCTCTCAAGGTAGAGGGATTAGCGATTTTGATCTTCCTGACGAAGGAATAAATTTTGAGGAGCTTGAAAAAGAGCTCCTGAGAAAGGCCATGTTAAAGGCAAACGGTGTCGCGACAAAAGCAGCAAGGCTCTTAGGGATGAGTTATAAAACCTTCTGGTACAGGTGGGAGAAATTTAATCTTCATTCCCCAAAAAAGGATACCCTTCCCTAAAAAGGATGAAATAGAGAGGTATTTCTGTTATACACCTTACATTTATAGGGATTTCAACTTGGGCATATTTATTGCTTAACCTATTCTCTTTGAAAATCCTTCACCTGTCATTGCGAGGGACAGAGTCCCGAAACAATCTCAAAAGCATGTCCTAAGCATCGCGAAGGAACGAGATCCCTCGTCCGTCTATGGCGGACTTGGAATGACAGTTTAGGGTTATTTTATTAATGAAAGGAGGTGATATTAGTGAAGAAGGCCATAGCGATTATCGTTGCAGTACTTTTTGTCTTTTCTTTTGCAGGACTCTCTTTTGCAACTGAAAAAGCAGCAGAGAAGGCAGCTCCAGCAAAGGCTGAAGAAACAAAAGCAGCAGAGAAGCCAAAGGTAAAGATGGTTACAGGTGAGGTGAAGGCAGTTGATGCAAAGGCCAAAACACTTACTGTAAAGGGGAAGAAAGCTGATGTCACAGTTACCTGTGACGATAAGACAAAGATTATGATGGGTAAGGAGAAGAAGACCCTCGCCGATGTGATGACTGGTGATAAGGTGACCGTCAAGTACACAGAGGCTGAAGGCAAGAATGTAGCAAAGAGTATTTCTATCAAAGCAGCAGAAACAGCACCAGCAGAGAAGAAGACTGAACCAGCAAAAACAAAATAATCTTAATTTCTTTGTGAGTGAATAGGGCACTAAAAATAAAATTTAGTGCCCTATCTTTTTTATTATAGATGTATTTTCTTGTAGATACGAGGGGCAAGCCCCTGGCACTTGTTTAAACTCTGCTAATAGATTAGAAGTTATCTATGGAGTAGTACCAAAGCTTAAGTGGAGCCTCGAAACTACATATTGCTGAGAGGTATTATTTTAGCTATGATATTCTCATGAAGCACTTTCTGTTTATCATTCTATTCATTTCTTACTGTTTGCCAGTTTATAGTGGGGAGATAGATGGCAAGGCACTCCTTAAAAAAGGCAAAAATGAACTTGAAAATAAGAAATTCGAAGATGCCATATTCAGTTTATCTGCAGCAGAAAGAGAGTTCCCTATGTTGGGTGATTATGCCCTGTTATGGCTTTCTGATGCCTATCATGAAAATGGAAAACACAGAGAGTCTCTGAAGACAATTCGTACCCTTCTTGACAGATATCCACATTCACCGCTCTGGGAGAAAGCCCGCATCAGGGAGATTAAAGAGGCTGAAGAAGTTTCCGAAGAACGTGGATATAATCAACGTTCTGAAGAAAATATTCAGCAGATATACGAGGCTTATATAAAGGACTTCCCATGTGATGCTGAGGTGAAGTATTTGTATGCCCTGTGGCTTAAGAAAAATGGCAAGGAAGATACAGCAAAGTCAGTCTTTAAAGAGATTTATCTGGATGCCGGCATCTTTTCAAAGACGGCATTCAACGAATTAAACCCCTCTGACATAACTGTAGAAGACCTGATTAAACGGGCCTCAAACCTTATGAGTGCTATGGATTTCAAAGGGGCTGAAGCTGCTTTGAGGTCTGCGATGGATAGGGACGACGGAAGATTTAAAAATGAAATCCTTAAGAACCTCGGTCTTTCCCTTTTCAAGCAGAGAAGATATCGTAAAGCTGCAGAGGTCTTTGAAGAAGCTGATAGGGGATATTGGCAGGTACGCTCTCTGTACCGTGCAGGAGAAAAGGAAGTATTCAATTCTGCCCTTGATGAATTTCTGAAGAGTGAAGATAAAAGGGCTGGCCAAATTCTTGTTTCTCTTGCCTCTGACGAGAGGAGAGATGGAAGAATTGAAGAAGCCATTAAGATATATCAAAATGTTGTAAGAAAATACCCTTCAGAGACCGAAGATGCATTATGGGGCATTGGATGGACATATTTCCTTACAGGAGAATACAAGAAGGCAGCCGATATATTCACAAACTTATATGAGACATACAATGACATCAGATATCTTTATTGGAAGGCACGCAGCCTTGAGGCAGATGGAGAGGACGCCTTCAGCATTTATCATACAATCATGGGCATGGAAAAGGAACACGACTTCTACAGCATTATGTCGTATATGAGGACTAAAAGACTTAATCCCCCCTTCCCCCCTTTAGTAAAGGGGGGTGAGGGGGGATTTTCGGGTGAAACCCAAAAATCCATCGGGGTTACAACTCCAGTTAGAGGGATATCTATTACCCCCCAGAAAAATGATCGTGTAGAAGCGCTCTTTGACCTTGGTTTATCAAAAGAGGCTTTATTAGAGTTGATATACATTTCAAGAAATACGAGCTCTATAGAGGACATTCTGTATATCTGCTCAAAACTTCAAGAACTGCGGGAATATAAATATTTAGTTAGGATAGCGGTGAAAGTACCACATATGGAAGAACTACTCCGCTTTCGGTATCCGCTTGCATACTGGGATGTTGTTGAAGGTCTTTCAGGAAAATACAGTACAGATCCACTTTTGGTACTCTCGGTTGTAAGGGAGGAGAGCAGGTTTGATTCCGAGGCCAGATCTACTGCAGGGGCCCTCGGCCTTATGCAGATTATGCCCGGGACTGCGTACCGACTTGATAATAATTTAAAACTGGGCATAAATGGTTCACATGAAATGCTCGATGTTAAAAATAACCTTCATCTCGGTATTTTTTATCTAAGAAATCTGATTAACGAATTCGGCTCTTATTCTCATGCACTTGCCGCTTATAATGCTGGAGAGGAGACAGTAAGAAAGTGGCTCCGAAAGGGAAACTATAAATCGGCAGATGAATTTATTGAGGACATTCCATACAGCGAAACCAGGAACTATGTAAAAAGAGTTATAACCACTTTTTTTGAATACAACCGTATTTCTTCAATAGAAGGCAGCATAATAAAATTTTCCCTTGAAAAATTGTAGACCCCGTAGTTGCATTAAATTATTGTCAGATTTGACAAGCTTTAATGTTTTTGCAACAACGGGGTAGACTTTAGCTTAAATCTTCTGTTATTTTAGGTGCAATGGTTTTGAAGAAGACCCTCTTTGATGACAACCAAATTACGGATCAACCAAAAGACTCAAAAAAGGAGGTTATGGTATTGGAAAAGCTTAAGACCCTCGAAGACAAAATCGCAACTGTAATAGAGAGGGCCAAAACCCTTAAGGAAGAAAAGGCTTCTCTGGAGAGAAAGGTAAGAGAACTCGAAGGACTTTTGAATGAAAAAAATCAGGAGGTTGAACAGCTCAGGTCGGAAAAGAATTTGATAAAAAGCCAGGTCGAGTCTCTCCTCAATGAGCTTGAGACTCTCGAATTAGAGTAAAGGGATGGGTAGTGTCGAGGTCTATATCTTGGGCCAGAGATATACTATAAAAGGGGATGCCCCTGAGGAACACATCAGGGAACTTGCTTCTTATGTTGATAAAAAGCTTAAGGAAGTCTATAACTCCTCACCTAATATTACGCCTGTGAAGGCGTCAATCCTCGCTGCACTGGATATTGCAGATGAACTCTTTCGTCTGAGGAATGAACAGGAGTTGATAGCGAAGCATATAGAGGAAAAGACAGATACACTGACTGCGTTATTTGATTGAGAATGCAAGCGAACGAATCGTGATACAAAAGATAAATCCTTACATTTCAAAGAGTTCTTGCGGTTTGCTGTCAGGATGGTACTTCTTCAATTAGCCCTCGATTTCCTCAGTATTAACGAGGCTCTTAGAGCTGCCACGGCAACCCGGGACTACATTGACATAATCGAGGCTGGCACACCCCTTATTAAATCTGAAGGTATCAGGGTAGTAGAAACCCTTAAGAAAAATTTTCATGTAAAACAGGTTCTTGCAGATTTAAAGATAATGGATGCAGGTGCCATGGAGGCAAAAATGGCCTTTGAGGCAGGAGCTGACATGATAAGTGTCTGCGTACAGGCATCAGTGGAAACCATTGCGGCTGCTATTGAAGAAACAAGGAGACAGAATAAGAAAGTAGTCTTAGATCTTATAGGCTCAAGGGATTGGCTTTCAAGTTCAAAAGAAACAAAACATCTCTCTCCTGACTTCTTCTGCATTCATACCAGTTTGAATGAACAGAGGGAGGGTAAAAAACCCTTTGGAGTACTGGAGGGCTTTGTCAGGGAAATAAACCTGCCCTATTGTATTGCAGGTGGTATAAGGCCTGAGGATATTCCTTTAATAATGCCTTTTATGCCTTCAATTATTATAGTTGGTGGATACATTACAAAGGCAGAAGAACCAGAGGAGGCTGCAAAAAAAATTAAAGGGGCAATAGACAACTGGAGGCATGCATGACATATTATCCTTTTATATTGAGTAGGGTTAAAGATGTTACTGAGAAGATATCTCCAAAGGATTTCGATAATTTCATTAACTTAATAATAAAGACCCCGAGGATATACATAATCGGTGCCGGTCGTTCTGGTCTGGTTGCAAGGGCTTTTGGCATGCGTCTTGTGCACCTGAAAAAGAAGGTTTTTATAGTAGGTGAGACTATCACTCCGGCAATGAGAAAGGGTGATGCCTTAATTGCTGTTTCTGGCTCTGGAAAAACCACCTGGGTTGTTGAGACTGCAAAGGCTACTAAATCCCTCGGTGGCAAGGTTGCTGCTATTACTTGGGACCCAAAATCAGAGCTTGCAAGACTTGCAGATACAGTTGTTCTTATTAAGTCAGAGGCTATATCGAGGGAAGTGAGTGGCTACACTACAAGAGAGTTGATGGGCGTTCCCCTTCCACCTTTAGGCTCACTATTTGAGATTTCGACCCTCATCTTTTTTGAGTCCTGCGTCCTTGAATTGATGAATCGTCTTGGCATACAGGAAGAAGAAATGAGGAAGATTCATGCCAACCTTTAACCCGTGCCGAGAAAAAAATTGTATGAAAAAGGGATTTTATAGTAAAGGAATTAAACAAATTTACATAATTCACCCTCCCCTTCATCCCCTCCCGTCAAGGGAGGGGGAAAAAGAGGAGTCCCTCTCCCCTTGCGGGAGAGGGTGAGGGTGAGGGTGAGGGGGATATAAACTTATTTTTTGCTTTTACTATAAAAAATAATCGTTGGGGTTCGTATAAGGTTCGAACATGTTCAATGACAGAAAAGATGCAGGTATTCAGCTTGCATCGATGCTGAAGGAATATAAAGACCGGAAAGAAGTTCTTGTATTGGCTCTCCCGAGGGGTGGGGTTGCCACTGGCTACGAAATTGCCCGTTATCTTAATGTGCCTCTGGACATTATCATAGTTAAGAAAATAGGATTTCCCGGGCAGCCTGAATTTGGAATAGGTGCAGTTTCTGAGACAGGAACCGTGGTTTTAAACGAGCTCACCATATCCACATATGGTGTCATAAAAGATTATATCGAACATGAGATTTTTAGACAGAAAGAAGAGATCTCCCGCAGGATTAAGCTCTATCGTAAAGGTAAGAGGTTTCCAGACCTTCAAGGGAAAATTGTCATCCTTGTTGATGACGGGGTTGCTACCGGGGCTACCATGAAGGCAGCGATTGTTACCCTGAAAAAAGAAAAACTGAATAAGTTAATAGTTGCACTTCCTGTTTGCCATCCTGACGTGGCCGATGAGATTGAACAGATGGTGGATGAATTCATCTGCATTGAAACCCCTCTTGATTTCATGGCCGTTGGAGCCTATTATCATGATTTTACTCAGGTCTCCGATGCGGAAGTAATAGAACTACTTCAGCGGTCTGCAGGAAGCCCTTCTGTCTGAGTGCGCCAGGATAGCCCAGCAATTCACGGCGAAAAAGAGACGAGATTGCTTCAGGATAAGGCCCTTCGCAATGACGGATTACGAAAACTTGTCTTGTCATTGCGAGCGGAGCGAAACAATCTCAAGGGTTTTCAATTTCACCGAGAATTGCTGAGGATAGCCCTTGTCAGTATCGTTAGTATAAGTTATATTATTAACATTAATAATGCGTGTTGATAGACTTGAGTTAACAGGATTTAAATCCTTCGCAGAGAAAACCAAATTTAACTTTCATCCCGGCATTACCTGTATAGTTGGTCCAAACGGTTGCGGGAAGAGTAACATTGTTGACGCATTCCGGTGGGTTCTTGGGGAACAGAGTGCAAAAAGCCTCAGGGGTGAAAAGATGGAAGAGGTTATCTTTAATGGCTCTGCTTCGAAGAGACCAAAAGGTATGGCAGATGTCACCATGGTCGTTTCCGGACTATATGGAAATAATCCCCCCACCCCCCCCTTTAGTAAAGGGGGGCAGGGGGGATTGTCGAACGAAAATGGAGAAGGCATATCAGACGTTGCATATGTAACAAGAAGGCTTTACAGGTCAGGCGATAGCGAATATCTTCTGAATAAAAGTCAGTGCAGATTGAAAGATATAAAAGACCTCTTTCTTGACACAGGCCTTGAAGTGAGGAGCTATTCCATACTCGAGCAAGACAGGATTGCAGAGATACTTAACTCAAAGCCCCAGGACAGAAGGTTTTTGATAGAGGAAATAGCAGGGGTTATGAAATACAATGTCAGGAAAAAAGAAGCCCAGGCCAAGCTTGAATCATCGAGAGCAAACCTCCAGAGGATAAACGATATCGTTATAGAGGTAAAAAAGCAGATTAATCTCCTCGACAGACTGGCAAAAAAGGCAGAGAGATATAAGAGGCTGTCTTCCGAGATTCGTTCTATAGAATTAAGGATTGCGAAGAGGGATTATCAGGCTCTGAAGGAATCATTTGATGTGATACTTACAGATTACAACACCCTGAAAGAGGAGGAGACCCTTAAGAAGGCAGAACTCGCAAGAATAGAAAACCTGACCGAAGCAAAACGACTTGAAATTCTTGAAAAAGAAAAGGAATTGGAACAAATTCTGATAAAGTTTCAGAACCTGGAAAGAGAGATTTCCGAGATTGAAAAGGGCATAGCAGTGGCAAGGACAGAGAGAGATAACAACAATGAATATCTCTCGAAGCTATATCAACAGGAAGAGGAGTTTAGTCATAGGGAAGCAGAAATGTTGAACAGGCAGAAAGAATTAGACGAAACCGGGGTAACACTTTTATCAGAAATGGAAAGTCAGAAAGAGCTTCTGAAGGAAAAAAATGATTTCTTGAGGTTTATGGAGGAAGAGCTCTTGGAGAATGAGAATTTACTCGACGAAAAAAGAAGGGAGATATTCAGGGTATCAGAAGAGCTAAGTAACCTCAGAAATAATCAAAACATGCTTCAGTCATCTATTGAAGGTTTGAAACAGAGAGAAGCAGCGTCTGCTAAAGATGCCGATCAATTAAAAACAGAACTATCTAAAATAGACATTTCCCTGAAAGATATGGAGTTAAACCTCCTGGACAAAAACAATGACCTTTTGCTTCTGAATGAAAAAAAGGAAGTACTTGTAAATGAACTCTCTGATAGCAAAGGAAAGATTGAGAATATCAGAGAGAACTTATCAAGACTCAAGGAAGAGCTTGCATCTCACACTTCACGAATCGATTCTCTCAGGGAGATCATCTTTGACAGATCAACAAAGGAACTTCTATCTGAAGATGTAAGCTTAAATCTCCTTGCATCAATTTCTGATGTCATTGAGATTGAAGGCGAATATGAAAAAGCTATAGAAAGTGGACTTTCAGAAAAGGTTAATTCTTTCATCCTTCCATCAATCAGAGATATTGAAATAGCCGTATCAGTTGTAAAAGAAAAAAATTTGAGTAGAACAGCTTTTATACCTGTTAATCCCCCCAAATTCCCCCACACCCCCCTTTGGGAAAGGGATAATCCCCCCAACCCCCCTTTACTAAAGGGGGGCGAGGGGGGATTTTCCGAAAAGACAGATATTCCTGAAGGAACGATAGGTAGGGCACTAAATTTTATTCGGACCAAAGAGGAGTTTTCAGAAATTGCAAAAAGTTTATTCGAAAATATCTTTATTGTTAAAGACTTGAAGACAGCCCTCGATTTAGTTGTATCAGGCGTTAATTTATTTTATGTAACCCTTGATGGAGAAGTGATTGAACCTTCAGGCACGGTCATTGTTGGTGAGGTCAAAGGCATATTCAGAAGGAAAAGAGAAATAAGAGAACTTGAAAGCACCACTCAAAACAGCAGGGCAATGATAGAGCGTTCGGAGGCTGAATTAAATTCAATCCAGCAATTGATCCAAACAAAAGAAGGAGAAATCAAAGATATTGAATCTTCCATAGTAATCAAAGAGAAGGAAGTTTCCCTTCTGAAGCTGACAGATGAAAACTACAGGGATGAAAAGGAACGAAAAGATAGAAAACTTGCCCATCTCACTCTGGAGATTGAACAGATAATCAATGAAAAAGAGTCAATAGAAAGATTAATCTCTGAAAAGGAATCCGAGATAAAATTAATTGACTCAAAGAAATTGGAATTGGACCGATATGGGGCGTCCCTTCAGGAAGAAATATCGCAGAAAAGGGCACATCTTGATGAATGCCGTGCAGAGGTAACCGATATCAGACTTTCGATAGCATCCTTGAAAGAACGGATAGAATCGGTAGGGAAGGGAAAAGAAAATATAAATAAGGAAATTATGCAGAACAACCAGAAAAAGGCTTTTTTATCAGAGGAGATCTCTTCAATAAAGTCTCGTATTTCACATCGTGAAGCAGAGATGGAGGAATATGAGGAAAAGGTAAGAGCGCTGATCTCTGTTGCAGATGAATTAAAAACTGAAATAACCAACAGAAAAGAAGTGATAGAAAACAAGAATGGGGAACTACTCAGTGCCGAAAAAGGTCTGAAACTTATCAGGAATCAGATTGATTCGGTTTTACAAAGGGTAGCCGAACTCGATATTCATAGGGCAGAGCACAAGTTAAAGATGGAGAACCTATCTGAAAATATTAAATTAAACTATGGCTTAGAGATTAACGCAATAGAAGCTGAATCATTGACAGAGGAAGATGAAAAACGTCTCATCGAGCTCAGGGAAAAGGTTCAGGAACTCGGACCTGTAAATCTTGGCACCTTAGAAGAATATGAAGAACTGCGTATTCACTACGAGTTCCTTACAACACAGCAGGAAGACCTTAACAGATCTATAGCAGAGCTTGAAGAGGCTATAACAAAGATAAATATCTCTACACGGAGAAGACTCAGGGAGGCATTTGATGCACTGAAGGTAAAATTCTCCGAGGTATTTTTGGCGCTCTTCGGCGGAGGCAGGGCTGAACTGGTCATGACGGACGAAAATAATATCCTCGAGACCGGCATTGACATCATAGCACAGCCTCCGGGTAAAAGGCTGCAGAATATAAACCTTCTTTCAGGTGGAGAGAAAACCTTCACTGCTTTGTCACTGCTTTTCGCAAGCTTTTTGATTAAACCAACACCCCTCTGTATTCTGGATGAGGCTGATTCCGCCCTGGATGAACTGAACACGGAAAGGTTCGCTAATATGCTACAGGAACTCTCAAAGGATACACAATTTATTGTTGTTACTCATAATAGAAACACCGTAAGCGTGGCTGATTATATTTATGGAATCACTATGGAGGAAGCGGGGGTCTCGAAGGTAATATCCATGCAGCTTGTAGAAGCATAATTAGATTCAAGGGTTCAAGGAGTCAAGTGAGCGAAGGGGTAAGCGAAAAACTTAGAAAATAAACACTTGAACCCTCGAATCCTTGAATCCTCGATCCCTCTTTAACACTAATTGAGAGAAGAAATTTTTTGAACTCCTGTGAATAAACTTATAGATGTACTACCTAACATAAAGGTATCTACAGCCCCTGAAGACCTTATCTGCTATGGCTTCGATGCCTCAGGTCTTGAGGCATCTCCTTCTGCAGTTGTCTGGCCAGCTAATACAGAAGAAGTTGTAAAGGTAATAAAGCATGCCTATGAGAATGACATTCCTGTAGTTCCTCGTGGTGCCGGTACGGGTATGACAGCGGGCGCGGTACCATCAAAGGGAGCAGTAATCCTTAGTTTCGAGAAGATGAACAGAATCCTTGAGATAGATTCTGAGAATTTTGATATCCTGTGCGAGCCCGGCCTGATAAATGGAAAACTTCAGCGTGAACTTAAAAGGATGGGTCTTTTCTATCCGCCGGACCCTGCAAGCATGAACTTCTGCACTATAGGCGGAAATGTTGCAGAAAACGCAGGCGGGCCGAGGGCGTTAAAATATGGCGTCACAAGAGACTATGTAATGGAGATAGAGTCTGTACTTCCTACTGGAAAGATAATAACTACGGGTGTCAAGACATCAAAAGGAGTTGTTGGTTATGATCTGGTGAGGCTCCTTGTGGGCTCAGAAGGCACTTTATCTGTATTCACGAAGATAAGGTTAAAGGTTCTTCCCCTGCCTGAAGGGATTGTCACATTACTTGCCATTTTTGATAATCTTGAGTCATCAGGCGAGGCGGTATCGAAGATTATATCCTCAAGGATAATCCCGAGGACGCTTGAATTTATGGATCATGAGACTATAAGGGCTGTTGAAAATTTTAAGCCTGTGGGCCTTCCTGATGATGTCGAGGCGATCCTCCTCATAGAACTGGATGGCCATCCAACTGCAATAACTAAGGAGGCAGAAAAGATAGTAGATATTTGCAGCAATCTCGGTGGAGAGGTAGAGATGGCAGAAGATGAAGATGCAAGAGACAGCCTGTGGGCAGCAAGACGAGCAGTATCGCCTGCTCTTTATCACATAAGTCCAACGAAGATAAACGAGGATATCGTCGTTCCGAGGAACATGATGCCGGAGATGCTGAAACGTCTGAAAAAACTTTCGCTGGAAAGCGGCATAAAAATAGTAAATTTCGGCCATGCAGCCGATGGGAATATACATGTAAATATTATGGTTGATAGAGCAAATAAAGAAGAGTATCAGAAGGGCTTGAACCTTGTTGAGAAGGTTTTCCATGAGACCCTCTCACTCGGCGGCACTATTTCAGGGGAACATGGCGTTGGATTGACAAAGGCAAACTATATAGGGATGGAGATATCCAAAACAGAACTCGAAATCATGGAGTCCATAAAAAGGGTATTTGATCCAAAGAACATCCTAAATCCTGGAAAAATCTTTCCAACTAAATAACCCGATAGAGTTCCTCTCAGTTAAAAAAGCCTTGAAAAAGAAAGCTAAAGTTACTATTCTAAATCGTTATATATGACGATAGAAAATGTAATAGAAATCTTAAGAGCTGTTACAGGACATTCTCTTCATAAGTACAAGGCGCAAATGAAGGGAATCTTCGGGTCATTTGCAAGGGGAGAAGAATCGGAATCAAGTGACATTGATGTGCTCGTTGAGTTTAAAGAAGATGCCGACCTTTTTGATCTTGTCGGGCTTTCTCTTTTTCTGGAAGAAAAACTAAAAAGGCCGGTAGACATCGTTCCGACGGATACTATCAAGAGTGATATAAGAAATATCATTCTGAAAGAGGCAATCTATATATGAGGCCACCTGCGCTCTATATTAAAGACATCCTCGAATCTATGAGTCTTATCGAACAGTTTGTAGAGGGAATGGAACTGGAAGATTTCAAAAAAGGATGTCCCTTCTTTTGTTCCCCTCTCAACACGTGAATCCATTTGCTCGGTAGTAGGCGCTCGGCACAGAAAAACTTGCAAATTAGAAATATAATTTCTATAATGTAAACATGGTTTTGGTAAAGCGCACAATAGCAAAAAAGTTAGCCGAATATATCAGGCTGTTTCCCATTGTGGTTATTGTGGGACCGCGGCAATCAGGGAAAACCACCTTTGCAAAAATGGAATTGCCTGAGTGGAGATATTTTGACATGGAAAAGCCTTCTGATTACGGCAGGATCTCGGCTGATATTGAATTTTTCCTTAATCAGTACAGCGAGCATTGCATTATTGATGAGGCGCAGATATTACCCGAACTGTTCCCTGCTTTAAGAAGTTATATTGATCGTGAGAGGGCTAAAAAGGGCCGTATCGTTTTACTGGGTTCGGTTAATCCGCTTCTTGTAAAGAATATCTCAGAAACCCTGGCGGGCAGGATAGGATTCATTGAAATCCATCCTTTTAGTTATTCTGAGGCAAATGTTCTCCGGGAAATTGGATTAGAGGAATTCTGGCTTTATGGCGGTTATCCCGAACCTCTTTTATGGAACAAAAACACCCGGTTTATCTGGATGGAACAGTACTTAAAAACCTTTGTGGAGAGGGATGTCTTTAGGTTTTTAAAAACATCTATTTCTCCCCAGCAGCAGATGCGGTTATTAACCATGATAGCGCATAATCATGCAAGGCTCTGGAATGCCTCACAGACAGCTTCAGCCTTCGGAGCAAGTTATCATACCGTCAACCGGTATGTTGAATTGATGGAAGCGTATTTTCTTGTTGATAAGCTTATCCCTTATTATCGTAATGTCGGCAGGCGACTGGTGAAGAGTTGTAAGCTTTATTTTCGTGACACAGGGCTGCTTCATTATTTATTAAATATTTCATCCGTTGAGGCTTTAAGGACATCGCCGTACCGGGGCTTCAGCTTTGAAGGACTAGTGATAGAACAACTGAAACATAAATATATGCAAGAGCCGTCAGGCCGCTCAAGTTTTTATTTCTACAGAACAGCGCAGGGAGATGAAATAGATCTTCTTGTTCATGACAAAAAGGGATTGCATGCTTATGAAATCAAGACATCTACCACGATAGACTCAGGGGATCTAAAAGGCTTTAAAAAAAGCCTTGAACAGTTGGGTCTGAAGAAAGGAACAGTAGTTTATTTCGGGAGTGAAGATTTCCGGCTCGATAAGCAAATTGAGGTTAAGGCAATGAACAATCTGCTGTAAGCAGAAGAAACAATATAAGGCTTTAGCATCATTGAAACTTTTGCCAGCAATCTCTACTTTCTTAATAGGACGTAAAGGGGGACCATATGGCGCCCCTTCTTTCAAAAGCTGATAGGGCTCTTCAATTGACTTTTAAAAGATTACAATGATACCCTTAAAACATACATCATGAGTATATAAAAATGGAAACACTTGTTAAGACAGAGCATCCATATATTGTTAGAAAATCAGGGGTATGCGGTGGTTCACCTATTATTGATGGCTCAAGAATTACTGTCAGACTGATTGCACAGTTTGTAAAAACAGGCTCTTCGGCTGAAGAAATTCTCGCTTCTTATCCACACCTTTCCCTTGCACAGATTCACGATGCTATTAGCTACTATTTTGATCACAGAGAAGAAATTGAGCAGGATATTGAAGATAATAAAATCAAAAATATATTGAAAAAATATAATCTAAGACTTATTCCACATGCTGAAATTCCTGGTGCAGGACGAATTGTAACAGAGAAAGAATTTGAATTGCTCCCACGAGAAGAAAAAGAGAAGGCGTATACATGGGAGACTCTTCCTGAAGGATGGGAGTAACGGAAGTTACTCAGCCTATCAGACTTTACCTTGATGAAATGATTCCTGTAGTTTTGGCACTTATATTACGTCAACACGGCTATGATGTGCTTGCTGCTAAAGAGGTAAATATGTTTGGTAAAAGTGATGAAGAACAGCTTGCCTTTGCAGTATCAAATAGGAGGGCAATTATTACTACAGCGGATTTTCCTATAGACAAATAAAATGGCATCATGTATCATAGCATTTGAAAGGCGCGTGAAGGAGCGCAAAGTCTCGTTGCCGATCGTTGAACATGACTTTCGGCGACTCAA
>JBFLZS010000067.1:0-16958 GCA_040756135.1 Nitrospirota bacterium | reverse complement strand
AAAATTCAACATCAGTTCTGAAATACTGGATGAAATTACTTATAAGAGTATTGCTATAGGGTTCCCTATATTTACATTAGGCGGTCTTATATTCGGCGCTATATGGGCTGACCAGGCATGGGGTGTCTACTGGAGCTGGGACCCAAAAGAGACATGGTCGTTAATAACATGGTTTATATATGCCTTTTATCTCCATAGCCGAATGATGAGAGGATGGAGGGGGAAAAAGGTAGCAATTGTTGCTGTAATAGGTTTTATGGCTGTGATATTTACTTATCTCGGTGTAAACTTACTACTCTCAGGGCTTCATGCATATGGAGAGCTTTAGTAGACGCTTCTTGAAAACAATCCAAATTTTAAGATATTATAAAAATATACAAAGTTAAGACAGACGGAGGTAACAAACGTATGAATAATATAAAAACATTATTTTTGCTTGTAACACTGACACTCATACTCATCTGGGCTGGAGCTGCTATGGGCGGCAAACAGGGTATGACCATAGCGCTCATCTTTGCGTTAGCGATGAACTTTTTTGCCTACTGGTTCAGTGACAAGATAGTCCTCAGAATGTACGGCGCAAGGGAAGTTTCGGAGTCAGAGGCCCCCGGACTCTATGCTATAGTAAGAAGGCTTGCGCAGAAGGCGGAGATTCCCATGCCTAAGGTTTATATAATGGATCAGGAACAGCCTAATGCATTTGCAACAGGCAGGAATCCAAAACATGCGGCTGTTGCTGTTACAACAGGTATTATGCGAATCCTGAGTCAGGAAGAGCTTCAGGGCGTGATAGGCCACGAACTTGCACACGTTAAACACAGAGACATTCTCATCAGCACTATAGCTGCCACAATTGCAGGTGCTATCAGTTACCTTGCACAGATGGCGCAGTGGGCAATGATTTTTGGTGGTCACAGAGGGGATGACGACGAAGGAGGAAGTCCAATAGCCGCACTTGTCATGATGATCGTAGGGCCAATTGCTGCAATGATAGTGCAGATGGCTATCTCAAGATCAAGGGAATATGCTGCTGACGAAGGCGGGGCGAGGCTCGCTGGAAACCCGCGATACCTTTCAGGCGCGCTCAGAAAGCTCCACTGGGCATCCCAGAAGATTCCAATGGATGCTAATCCTGCAACATCGCATATGTTCATAGTCAACCCATTATCAGGAGGAGGGATATTGAAACTTTTCAGCACTCACCCTCCTATAGAGGAAAGAATATCAAGGCTCGAGTCCATGAGTCTTTGATCCGCTTAAGGTGGATCAATTTGGGCTTGACTCTTAGCATCTTCATTGACCAAAATATTGCTATCTTATGAAGGCCGTGGTAACAGGAGCTACAGGCTTCATAGGAAGCCATCTATGTGAGGAACTCTCCAAGAGAGGTTATAAGGTCACGTGTCTGGTAAAAAAGACCTCTAACCTTAAATGGATTGAGGATCTTAATCTTAACCTCGTTAAAGGTGACTGCACAAAGAGAGAATCTCTTCTTGATGTAGTTGATGATTATGACTACATCTTTCACCTCGCAGGGCTCACAAAGGCAAGATCAGGAGATGAATTTTTCCATATCAATACAAAAGGAACTGAAAACCTGATAAAGGCTATTTCTGAAAGAAAACCAAAACTTAAAAGATTTATATATCTGAGTAGTCTTGCTGCAGTGGGTCCATGTAAAAGCGGAGTCCCTATCCAGGAGGATACATTTCCTTCGCCGGTATCAGACTATGGCAGAAGCAAACTAAAAGGCGAAAAAGCAGTTTTAACCCACAGAGATTCAATACCAATTACTATACTAAGGCCTCCTGCTGTTTATGGACCAAGGGATAAAGATATGCTTGTACTTTTCAAGATGATTAAAAAAGGTATTTTCTTTGACCTTGGGAAATGTTATTATTCATTGCTTTATGTTGACGACCTTATTCAAGGTATAATATTGAGTGCTGAAAGCAAGGAGGCTGAGGGAAAGATATATTTTTTATCAGATACCAAATTTTATACGGGCGAGGAAATAGCTATGGCAATATCCTCTGCACTTGGTGTAAAGGCAATGCCTCTAAGAGTTCCTAAATTTGCGATGCCATTTTTTGCATTTATAGGGGAAAAAATGAATAAACAGGGAATCATCAACAGAGACAGGATAAAAGATTTCAGACACACATATTGGATATGTGACCCCAAAAAGGCAAGAGAAGAACTCGGCTTTAAACCAAAAGTCGGACTAAAGGAAGGGATAAAATGGACAGCAGATTGGTACAGGATTCACAGATGGCTGTAAAAAAGCCGGCAGACATATTTGATAAGTGTTTTAGATTTGATAAGGCAAAAACACTTATCTTTCAGGGTCTATACCCTTATTTCAGGGTCATCGAAAGTGCCCAGGATCCCGAGATCATAATGAACGGCCGAAAGATGATTATGGTAGGCTCAAATAACTATCTTGGTCTCACAAACCACCCAAAGGTCAAGGAGGCTGCGATAGAGGCTATAAAAAAATATGGCACTGGTTGTGCGGGATCAAGGTTTCTAAATGGCACACTCGACATACATGTTAAACTCGAGGAGAAACTCGCCGGTTTTATGAGAAAAGAAGCTGCCCTTATCTTCTCAACCGGCTTCCAGGTCAATTTAGGTGTAATATCAGTCCTTATAGGTAAAGATGACATTGCGATAATAGATAAGATGGATCATGCAAGCATTATTGACGGTTGCAGACTCTCATTTGGCGAGATAAGGAAATTCAGACACAATGATATGGCAGACCTTGAAAGGATACTAAAGGACTACGAAGATAAAGGCAAATTCATAGTTGTTGATGGCGTATTCAGCATGGAGGGAGATATAGCAAACCTTCCCGAGATTGTCGCACTTGCAAAAAAATATGGCGCAAGGGTAATGGTAGATGACGCACATGGTATAGGTGTACTCGGAAAGACAGGTAGGGGCACAGCAGAGCATTTCGGCCTTGAAGATGAGATTGACCTCATAATGGGCACATACAGTAAATCCCTTGCCTCAATCGGAGGATTTATCTCAGGGACTGAGGATACCATACACTTTATAAAACACCACGCAAGATCTTTAATCTTCAGTGCAAGCCCACCGCCTGCATCAGTTGCTTCTGTGAGCGCTGCACTGGACATCATAGCAGGCGAGCCCGAGAGAAGAGAGATGTTATGGAAAAATACGAGGAAGATGTTCAATAGTTTTAAAGAGCTCGGCTTCAGGGTGGGATCAAGCCAGACACCTATAATCCCTATCATGGCAGGTGAAGACGAAAAGGCATTTACCATGGCGATGATGCTCCAGGAAGAAGGTGTATTCGCAAATGTAGCCGTAAGCCCTGCGGTGCCCAATGGCAAAGCTCTTATAAGGACAAGCTACATGGCAACACATACAGATGAGCATCTTGACAAGGTACTCAATGCCTTTAAGAAGGTTGGCAGGAAGTTAGGCCTTATAGGATGATAGAAATCATTGAGGTTAAATCCAAAAAAGACCTCGATGATTTCATAAAATTACCTTATTTTCTTTATTCAAAAGATCCCTTCTATGTCCCTCCCCTGATTAAAGAGATGCAGGGACAGTTTTCTGATAAAAATCCTTTCTTTCTGCATGCAACCGCAAGATACTTTCTTTCAAAGAAGGATGGAAAATTTGCAGGAAGGATAATCTCCATTATTAATCAGAGGCATATCGAATTCCATAATGAAAGGGCCGGATTCTTTGGTTTCTTTGAATCTGTAAACAATCAAGAAGTTGCATCAGCCCTTCTTGATAAGGTTTCTGAAATCCTGAAAAAAGAAGGTATGAATATAATACGCGGGCCAATGAATTTTTCAACTAATGAAGAATGTGGTTTTTTAATAGAGGGATTTAACAAAGCACCTGTGCTTATGACACCTTACAATCCTGCTTACTACAATGAGCTTATGAAAAGGTATGGCATGGCAAAATCAAAAGACCTTTATGCCTATATATATGACATCCCGGAAGAACTGCCCCCAAAAATACTCAGGGTCGCTGAGATAGCAGAAAAAAGGGGGATCAGGGTTCGGCCTGTTGACAAGAAAAAATTTGATTCCGAGATGAGTATTTTCAGGGAGGTATATAATTCAGCATGGGAGAAAAACTGGGGATTCATACCTCTTACCGAAGAAGAGACTATCCATCTTGCACACATGCTTAAGTCCATAGTAGTTCCTGAGCTCACTCTGATAGCAGAAAAAGATAATGAGCCTGTTGGTTTCCTGGGAATGTTGCCTGATTTTAATTTTGTCCTAAAACAGATGAAAGGTAAACTCAACCCTATAACTATTGCAAAAGCGATTTATTATTCAAAGAAGATAAGAGACCTGAGGCTCCTTCTTCTCGGCATAAAGGCGGAATACAGGAACAAGGGGGTTGATGCCCTTCTTTTCAGGGAAGGTTTTAAAGGAGTAAAAAAAGGCGGCTACAAACGGGTAGAATTCTCATGGATACTTGAAGACAACATCCCTGTCCAGAGGCTTGTTGAGATGATAGGAGGAAGATTGTATAAAAAATACAGGGTTTATGAAAAGAGACTATGACTCTTTACTTTGTCCCTACACCAGTTTTTTCGAGCAATCTTTTTATTTCCTCAGGGATGGTGCCTTTCATATGTTTTGCCAGATATGAGTCGTTTGCTATGATTTCAATCACCTTTACCATAAACTCCCTCTTGTGGACGCTCATCTTATCAAGCGTTAAGAGTTTGTGCATATAAAACTCTCTCGATGCCCTGCCAAGTTCTTTTCTCACATCAGAAAGCGTCATCCCCTTCGGTTTTACAACAGGCTCAACAAGATTATACCTGCCGTAGTCCATGACTTCTATATGCGGCTCAATATCCGGGTATATCTCTGAATATGGCCATGGCGATATAGCCAGAAAAAAGGCAAGATCAGGATTGTAATATTTTGCAAGTTCTACAGAGTTCCGTATGGATTCCTCTGTGTCATCCGGCATCCCTAACACAAATGACGTCTCTGAAATAATATCATGGTCGTTGATGATCTCAAGGGCCCGTTTTGACTCTTCTACCTTTATATTCTTTCTAAAAATATCCAGCGTACTCTGTGAGGTTGATTCCACCCCAACATAGATGTGATCTACCCCTGCCTCCTTATATTTCCACATGATATCCTCATCTCTTACTATGTCATCAACCCTTGTCTCAAGGAGAAGCTTTGTATCTATCCCCCTCTCTATCTTCAGGTCAAGGATTCTCTCCCACCTTCCCCTCAACAGCGTCGGCGTCTCATCTGCTATCATCACTACATTTACACCATGCACATCTCTCAGGTATTCAAGCTCATTGACAAAATTCTCTGCACTTCTTCCTCTCCAGCGCCTCTGCCAGAAAAGCTGCTGGGAGCAGAAGCTACACTGCTGATTGCATCCCCTTGAGGAGCTGACTATAGCAAGTATTGATTTCTCTATTGGTTTGTACGTATATATCGGCCAGTCTATTAAATCTCACGCCATCGGCAGAAGGTCTAAATCTTTTATGAATCCCCTTGAAGGTTTCAGTCTCTATCAACTGCACAAAACCCCGCTGTTGTAAGGCCAGGCTGTATAGGGCTGCTATAATCACACACAGGAATCCGGCATGGAGAATGGCACTGCCAAATCTTCCCACCCCATTTTTTGAAAAAACAAAAGTAACATGCTCATTTATATCTTCATAACATACCTTGAAACGATGAGCCCTAAGTTAAGAGGATTAGGAGGAGAATTCTATAAATCCTGCCCGCTTGAAATCTTCATCAAAGGCAAAATAATCTTTTACCTTCAGATCCTTCATCAAAACAAAACTCGTGCAGTCTGTAAAAGAAAAACCCTTGTCAGAATATTTCTTAAAGAAATCCCATGACTTAAACTTAATTGACTCATCAAGCCATATCATTTTAATAATGTTACTACTGAAGATATATTCCCCTGCTGCAACTGCGCTATTATGACCTGCACTTGACATAATACCAGTGATACACTCGTCAAAAATATAGTCTGTTATCAGCATTACTGCTTTTTCTTTTTTGATCTTTTCTAAAATCCGCTTAGCCTCTAAATGGTTTTCGTCTTTATTATAGAAATAAGCTACAAGGGCGCTTGTATCAACAAATACTTTTCTCATCTTTTTCTGATCTTAACCTTCTTGCCTCCATAGATATATGCATCATGATTTACAGACATATCAGTAACATCACTTTTAATAAAACCAGCGGCCTTGAAAAACGGATCATTCTCCCAATCAATCTCCTTTTCTTTTTTAAGATACTCCTCAACAGCTTCCCTGATGATCGCAGCAGAAGACCTGGATTCTTCCTTAGCCTTCTTCTCTATACGCCTGTAAATATCCATCGGAAAATAAACCTGGGTCCTTTTTTCTGATAATAATGTCTTCACCTTTCCCTCTCCTACAAAAATGCTGTATAAAGTATACAGCATTCTAATATGAAAAATCAAGATTTTGGGTGACCCCTCTCCTTTGATGCATTGAAGACGGAATCGTGATAGATTTCGATGAAAGAGGTCAACTGATTGGAATAGAAGTCCTCGATGTAAGTCAGAGGTTTAAACTATCTGATATTGTCAATGTAAATATAGAGAACCTTTCGGTAGAGGCTGTAAAATAAAAGAAGATAGGAGTCAAATCAGAATGTGCGTCTTGTCGTAGGCGAGTAATCACAATCGGTACGAGAAGACCCATGATAATGGCAGCAATTACAATTGATAGCAGATCGGTCGCTCGTACAGCCCATTCCACTTCCAGAAGCATGACAGCTACCACATCCCATGGGGTTATATGGCCTGTCAGAATTGCAGCCAGTATTATCATGATGAATTATGTACCAATGGTCTTCCTGGCACGAGGAATTAATTTCTTTATCATCTTTATGACATCTATCACAGAGATATGCTATTTCTTTATTTCCCGTTGCAGATGCAGGTATACACTCTGTTGAGGGAGCTGCAATTGTACTGATACCACTCAAAGTCCCGCCATTTACCTCTTTCCTGATTAAGACTACATTAGGTGCACCATGAGGCTCGTGGCAATCTAAACATGAAAGCACCTTACCTAAGCCCGAAGCGCCAGATGGATAAGGAGCATCCCCGCAAAGACTATCATCGGCGTCACCCTTGCCATGTTTCTCATAATCCCAATCAATAGTCCTTAAATTCCTTGCGAGCGTAGTGCTGTAAATTGTATTTGTAGAATTATGGCAATCTATGCAGAAGGTGACATAGTCGGGTAGATTTGAGCCATCTGTGGTTGTATTAGTTGAATAGGGTTCGTAATATGTTGCCGAACCATACCAGTATGGTGCCTGATAGCTGGTAGTATAATTACTCATTTTTTCTCCCGTACCATCTCCCCACAGATTATTGTGATCGCTGGGTTTTGATAAAGCCGATTTAGAGTCGTCATAAGAACCAGTGGGTTTGCCGCAGCTTCTTTTTGCAATATGAATGTTATGGCAGCCACTACAGGGGTTACTATCGGATGGAAAATTTGAAAAGTTTGAATGGCTACCAGAGAGGCCAGTAATGAATCTAAATAAATCGTATAGGTTATGATAAGATGTGCTGTTGAATGTATCGAAGATATTATTGGGGGTAGTATCCGGATTTCCTCCAAAGGTGATGCTATAGGTGTAATTGTAAAAAACAGAGCTTTGATAGGTGCCCGTTACAATATGGCAGTAAAAGCAAACATTGTCATCCTGGGCATAAGGCTTTACCGTTACTGTGGTATCAAAATTATTCGCTAAAAGGCAATATTTATCAGGTCCTACAGCATCACCCGTGTCTGGAGCTGGCTCATCTCCACCGATACTTGCATGCTGCTCATGGCAGTGGGCGCAGTTGCCCTGGCTATAATCTGTAGGAAATCCTGTAGCGCTCCGTTTAACCCCATAAGAGGAGCTCCCATGGGCAGAATCAGTATAAGGGCCGCTGCTTGCCTTGTCAGGCAAAATAAAGCATAGAGCGAAGAGCATAGAGCATAAAGCTAAGAGCAAAAGGCAAAGGGTGATTCTGCCTTTACTGTTCCAGTGTACCTTCATGAACCTCCTCCTCTATAAACCTGATCTCATTACTTCATCAAAGTTAATGATATCCATGTACTCCCATTCTCTATAAGCCATTAAATACAGACCCTTCTTTGACGCATAATTGATCACATTTTCAGGGAATACTATACTCCCATAAATTAGTATCAACTCCTTATCAGCATATTCAGGGAAAAATCTTTTAAAATGTGCTGCCTTCTCTATTATCTCATCCACATACTCCACCTTCGGGGTTGATCTTACCTCTATCATAAAGACCTTATCCTCACATACTACCAGTACATCCACCTCGTAATCCTCTCCATTTACCCTTTTTAAAATCCTTATCCCTCTATATGAAGGTTCGCATTTGAAATATTTACTCAATACAGATCTGGTGGCAGGGGCAATCAAGTCCTCATCCAGTGTCCCCATCTTTTTTGCAAGGGCGGCCCACTGCCTGTTCATCTCCTTATGGGCATTTTCAAGTCTTCTTAAGATAACATCTGTATGGACAATAAATTGCCCTAAGATGCTTTCAAGTCTCTCTACTTTATCTTCGATAGCCGACATTGTGAACTCCTTTGCATCTGTCTTTATCTGATTTTAACACAATCTAATTCAGTCATTAGTTTTTCGACGTATGGCATACACTACACCCATTTGTCCCTGACGCTGGCCAATTTTTATAATCCCACCTCATTATCTTGTAATATGGGGATGCGTGAGCCCTATGGCACGAAAGGCACATAACTACATCGCTGTTTAGTGTAACCGAGCCGCTTGAAGAATTAGGTATATTCTGTCTGGCAAGGGGTGCGATAAGACTATACTGCGATGTTCCGGTATTCGGAGTGTTATACTGCGCATACTCGCCAGTGTTTGGTATAACGATATCTGTCGGATGCCTTAGCCATGGACTAGAACTCCCTATACCGCTACTTCCACCTAAATGAAAATAACCATGACATTCTGCACAAAGCTCACTAATAGTATCTATAGAATTCCAGGTTTGAGATAAAGCGTGGGATGATCCGTAAACAGACCCCTTATATTCGTTGTGATCACTTGATCCTTCTGTCGCCTGCCAGTCACTGTCCTCTCCACCATGAACATTGTAAAGGAACCTGTAGCTTTTACCCGCAGTAGTAAAATCTGAGGTGCTACCAGTACCGCCACCCTGACCTGTTTCTGTGAAGCCAACGCCAAACTTGAGAATTGAATCATCTGCATGATGTGTCCCCTTCATAGCCAGATAAGGTATTAGCTGGTTTCTGTTGCCATGACAGCCATTCTGGCCCGCACACATTACCTGCCCTGCAGTGTTTCCGGGTTGGTATTTTCCTGTTGATGGATCGTAGTTAGAGTTATAGCCAGGAGGATTATTCCCTAAATTGCTGTCTGTACCAATCAGGCTGCCAAATCCATGAACGTTGTGCCCATATGTGTCGTCAGTAAATACATAACGATAATTTCCGCCACTTAGGTATGTAGGGGCATTGTGAGCAATCTGCGGCCAGTTACTATTAATAATATTTGTGCCTCCACCTGGATCCTGTGCATGACATCCAAGACAATCTAATCTCAAAAGCACTGCCCTGGTTTCAGCATGGCAGTCAAGACATTCTCCTGACCCAGAACCTGTTATGGGGGTATCGTCTAACCTCATACGAGAGGCATTCTGGCTGTTATGCATGGTGTGGCAATTACTGCATGTTGAGCCTGATACCTTGGCATAAGTAAATTCAGACAATACTAAAACAGTTAGTATAGCCACACAGACTACCATTAGCATTTGTCTAATGCCTCTTAATTTACAATGCATAAGTTTATATGTTCTCTTAAGGAAAAATTAAGCAATTATTACGCCAAATGTTTTATTAAATAGAGTCTGTCCATAAAGTCAGACTTTTTGTCATTCCTGCGGAGGCAGGAATCCAGAACCTATTGAAAACACTGGATTCCGGCTTAAGGACTGCCGGAATGACAGAGAGCAAAAGTTAATCTATACACAGACTCTAAACAGTCTATTAAAGAATTGTAATTAAATAAATACTTTATGGTCAAGAAGAAATTTAAAAATTTAAAAAACTCTAAGTGCGAATATAACCTAATTTACATATCATGAGAAAGGGATTTCCTTACAGCTCAGCGGCTGTTAACGCCTTGTTGTATTTGAGTTTAAATCCCATACGCCGGGACAAAGTATATTTTACAGCCGCTATATTCAATAATTCCGGATAGCGACATATTCACAATAATTCCAACATCAGGTCTGTAACTATTAATAAAGTTTCTAAAAGACCTGGAGATGGTAGGCGATTTCATTTTAATTGCCTTCGCTTCTATAGGGACAATTCTATTCTGGACATTTAATACAAAATCTACCTCTGCCTTTGCCAGTGTCCTCCAGTAAAAAAGCTCTTCATTTATTTTGAATCTTTTTTTAAGCTCAGAAAAAACAAAATTCTCAAAAAGTGCTCCAGCATCTACCCTACTCTCAAACAATTGAAAATTCGATAAAGCTGTATTTCTGAGACCGTTATCAAGAAAATATACCTTCGGCATCTTTGATATTTCCTTCCTTTTGTTTTTAAAATATGGATTTAAGAGCAAGATGATAAATGTATTCTCAAGGAGAAATAGGTATTTTTTTATTGTAACTACATTAATGCCAAGGGTACCCGATATCTCATTAATGTTCAGCATATTTCCTGCCTGTGCTGACAAAAGCTTAAGTAGATTATTAAATGCAAAAATATCTTCTATCTTAGCTATATCTTTAATATCCTTTCTCACATAGCTCGAATAAATTTCATTAAGGATACTTAGCTTCAATTTAATATCATCCACCTGAGCCGGCTTGGGGTATCCGCCAAATGTAAGATACTCATATAAATGTAGGGCTAAATCTTTCCCAACAAGGCTTATTGATGGATCAAATCTTTTTTCAAGAATATCAGTAATGCAGCCAATGCCCTGTTTTATCCTGATAACGCCTCCCCCTTTAAATCGCAAAAATTCAGAAAAGTTCAAAGTATCAAGCTCGAAAACAATCTTTCGACCAGCCAGAGAATCTTTAAACTTCTGTCGAATATCAAGGGATGAAGAACCTGAAACAATTAGTTTGATGAATGGATAATGGTCGTGAATTATCTTTAAAAAATTGGATGGATCCTTCAGATATTGAATCTCATCCAGGGTGACTATAATCTTTTTATCTATTGAATAGCCTAAAAGTCTAAGATAATTAACAAAGGCATCAGGCCCTTGATTACAAATGCTAAGAATATTAAGGTCCTCAAGGTCAAAGTAAACCTTCTGCCTTTCGGATATCTCATCAAGCAGGAGTTTGATTAATGTTGTTTTTCCTACTTGCCGAGAGCCAACAATCACAATAACCTCATCTCTATCAATCCAGGGTAGGATTCTCCTTTTTATATCTCTCTCAATTAACATCATAATATCGCTCTCTAATATTATTATTTTTATGAGGTAAAAATAGCAGATATCTATTTAAAAGTCAAGTTTAATGGAAGGCCCAATCCCGATATAGAGGATGCCTGAATCCCAAAAATCTAGTAGCACAAGCCGAGGCTATTGTCCAATTAGGTGGATGAAAGATTGGTCACTAAATAATACCTCGACATGCGTTTGGCAGAGATCAAGGCAGATATCACAAGGAAATTAATCAAATGGGTATTAGGCATTTCGGTCGCACAAGCCGCTTTAATCGTCGCCATACTCAAGCTTCTGTAACTCATCTTTCCAGACATGGATGAGTTTTAATGATTAAAAAAACTATATCAGCCTAATGGATATGCAGTAATCCATATCTCTATCTGGTGGAATCTGTCTTTCAGCCGCTCTTTGAATTCTCTAAAAAAGCAGTATCTCGTATCTTTCTAAGGACATTATCAAGACCTTCTGTCGCAATTACTTCGTAAGGAATATTCAGTGCATCAAGCATATTAAGGGCAGAAAAGGGAATTTCGTATGTGTCATCATGTAAACAAACAACCCTTATTCGTTTTGACAATTCCAGAAAACCAATAGCATCATTTTCTGTGCTCGTAAATTTTATTCTTACCATTTTCATAATTTAACTATACGCCTTCAATTATAGATAATTCAAGGGTAAGGTAAAGTATATAACTCTTCAACCTTACAGCCCGCCTGCGTTATACCTTTCCAGCACTTCAGCCGCAGTAAGGGCACGGTTGTATACGACGGCCTCGTCGATCTTTCCTTTGAATTGCAGCCAGCTGTAGGTCGAGAAGCCGCTGGCTGACTGGTAATTGCCGAAGCTGCTCTGATAGTCGTTGCTAGGGGAGTCATTAGTCAACGACGCTGCGGGAACCGACGCGAATAACGAGCCGTTTATGTAGAACTGAAGATTATTGCTGGCGTCGACCACCATGCCCAGATGCACCCATGTATTCAGGGGGACGCTGGTGTTGGCGGTGTAATACCTGGAGTTGTTGGTATTGGGGTTAACGTCGTATCCGCCGTCCCTGTCTACATAAAGTTCAAGTCGGAACTGCTGTCCGCCGTTGTAGCGTATATGGCCGTCTCTGGTGGCAAAGATTTCGCCCCCGTCGTCGGTAGAGTCGATCCAGACCCAAGCCTCCAGGCTGAAGTCGAGGTGCTCTGACAGGGGCACTTCGGGGAGGTCCACATATCTGTTTACCCCGTCGAAACTCAGTGCGTTGCCTGACTTTCCGGCCGTTGTCCATGTCGGGTCGTTGGCGTCGGCGCCCGTGGTCGAACCAAGGGTGCCGTTGTTACTCCCCACGCTGTCAGCCGCGGTCTGTCCGCTTCCTTCATCAAGCTTCCAATAAGCTATAGCGCCAGTTGGAAGATTGCTGGTCGTAAATGACCAGGTCGGAGCCACAAGGGAATTCCCAACCAGGTCATTCACGTTTACTGTTACAGTGATAACCTCGCTAAGCCCGAAATCTGTATCAGGATTAACTGTTACATCATAGCTTGCCGATGTGCCTGTCTTGGTGACGATGGTTGTATCGAGGTCTGTATAGGTCTTAGAGTAACCTTTGTTACCTGAGAGTGTTATTGAGAACGATGTCCAGTCAACTCCACTGTTGGCATCTGATAAGGTAAGTGTAAGATTGCTGTTTACAGCCACATTAGTAGCACCGTTGGCAGGACTTAAATTAGACGAAGATGGAGCAGTTCCATCATAATAGTAAGGACCATAATCTGCCGTGCCATTGGCAACATTGTCACCATCATAAGATTTAACGTGGAGATACCAACTACCAGTTGCTGTTGCTGTCTTCGTTAGTGTTCCTGTTGTCCATTGTGTTTCAGTATCATTAAATATGTATGTTGCATTCTGATCCCAAGCGTAACGATAATACTGCACTCCACCAGCTCCAAAGCCTGCCGCATTGGTGAAGACAACATTGGCTGTGCCATACCAGGTTGATGTTGATTTATCAGCCGTGACATTCGGAGTTACCGATAAGGTGTATCTTGAAGCATCTGCGCTGCCTGTTGAATCACCCCCTGCATTATATGCATGAACATGTCTTGTGTATTGAGTATTTGGAGAAAGCCCTCCCTCATCCAAATAACTTAAGTTCGGCGTAGCCGAGCTTGCTTTCACCGTATGACTTAAATCGTGTAGCTTAAACCCATCCTCATCGCTTGCATTGTCGGTAAAATTCCATCTTATTGAGGTCGTGGACAATGCCTGTGGCGTCCCGATAGTCGGGGCTGCAGGAGGCGTAATAACAGCAACGGTGGTGAATGACCACGCCGGAGGCACAAGGGCATTCCCTGATAGGTCTGAAGCGTTGACCGTCACCGTGATGGTTTCATCCGTGCTGAAGTTCGCATCCGGGTTGACCGTAACGTTGTAACTTGCGGGTGAGCCGGTCTTTGTGACTATCGCCGTGTCAAGATCGGTATAGTGCTTTGAATACCCCTTGTTTCCTGATAGGACTATGTCAAAGGTCGTCCAGTCAACACCGCTTCCACCATCAGTCAGTGTTAAGGTCAGATCGCTGTTGACTGGAACACTGGTTGCTCCATTGGCAGGATTCAGGGCTGATGCCGAAGGGGGGGTTGTGTCGGATGTGGCGATGTACCTGTCCAACACCTCGGCAGCAGTCAGAGCATAGTTATAGACGAGTACCTCATCTATCTTGCCTTTGAAATGCAGCCAGCTATAGGTCGACCAGCCGGTGGCGGTCTGAAGGTTGCCAATGCCGGTCTGATAGTCGCCCGAAGGAGTATCCGACAACTGGGTCCCGATGTTCACGGGCGAACCGTCGACGTAGAATTCGGCCGTGTTGTCCGACTTGCCGACCATGGCGATATGCGCCCATCTGTTGGTTATCCCGGCAACGGTAAAAGTGTAGTACTTCTGGCCGTTGGTGGTAAAGCCTCCGTTTCTGTCGTTAAATATGTTGATATAGAACGAACCGGAAGCTGGGTCGCTGATGCGTATGCCGCCATCTCTGGTATTGATAATCTGACCCCCGTCGTCGCTGGAATCAATCCACACCCACGCCTCCAGGGTAAAATCGCTGTGTCCTGAGATCTCAGGGATGTCAACGTAGTCGCTGGTACCGCCAAAGCTAAGGGCATTGCCGACCTTGCCGGAGGTCGTCCATGTGGGGTCATTGTCATCTATTCCAGTTGTTGACCCCAGGGTGCCGTGATTTGTGCCCTTGCTGTCGTTTGCTGTCTGGCCGCTTCCCTCGTCAAACTTCCACTCGCTTATACCGGTGGTTATGATTACGGCGACGGTTGGTGCGGAAAGATTCTCGTTATCATAGATGGCGTTGCTTGCTGCAGATAGCGTATCCGTACCAATATCGTTGGTACTGTCGAGGGCGGAACTTAAGGTTAGGGTTGCGATTGAACTTCCTGGCGTATGACTGACGCTTACGATTGTCCGACCGTTGTCTGTATCTGTTAAGACAAAATCAGACGGTACAAGGGCGCCGGAAGAGCCTGTATTGGTGTAAACGCCCTCGGAGAAGGTAACCTTCAGCTGATCCGATCCTATTGAGCCTTCCGCCATGATAATATACGGCCGGCCCGTCTGGGAAGCAAAATAACTTGCATCCTTTGTGACGTTCCAGACCTTTGCCTCGTCAATTCTTCCTACAAAGAATTTTGAACTTTCAAGGCCGCCTATGAACAAACCACAGGCGCACCAGGTGCCTCCATAGCATATGCCCTGATTCCATGGACTGTTTTCAGCATAGTTAAATATTGAGGTCTCGCCACTGCCAGGCTGTGAAAGAGAACCTGAAGAGTCGCTTGTTGTAACATCCTCGCCGTTAACATATATTCTTATTCTCCCGACTGAAAGATCTGCGGGGTTCTTATCAGGACCGTTTGTATCAAATGTCGCTGCAACATGAGTCCATGTGTTAAGTGGAATAGCAACGGAACTGTAAGCGCCTCTTACTCCGGCACGTCCGTCCTGGCTGCCTCCGTTATTGTCTGCCTGCATGTAGAAGGCTGCCCTTAAAGCATTATTGATATTTTTAAGATTAAATGAATACCCGCCATTGGTATATCCCCACATTTGTGAGAATATAACTTCCTCGCTGGTATCTGCTGTAGGATATACCCATGCCTCAAGGGTAGTATTGTATTTCATCTGGGTGTATTTCCATGTCCCGTGCTTTCCTTCATCTGTTGCCCAGTATGAATCTTCTGAGCCGACATGAACCAACTGGCTTCCGGTTAATTGTATCGCATTCCCGCTTTTGCCTGCTGTAAAAGTGCCTGCTGTGCTGTGCCACCTGCCGTCCATCTGCCATTTACCTGAATCCTTGAAATCGTTTTCAAAGGCATAATGGAGCACAAGGCCGGGCTCCTGTGTCCTTGTACCGCCGGAGCCTGTGTACTTTTTCATACGATGGATGGAGGCATTCTCATGACAACTTGCCGTTGCGCAGCCCATACCGGCATGCCAGTCGCTGTAATAATAATGACAGTTGTTGCACATGGTACTCCAGTTAGTAGTACCAGTCCCGGCGTTTGGGTTGGATCTGAGCATTGAGCCAATACCTGAACCATGTGCTTCATGGCAGTCAGTGCAGGAAAGCGTAAAATTAGCACCGGCTATCCTGTCTGTATGTGTATAAGCAGGCCTTGAAAAGAGCTCATCGCCTGAGCCCCTTGGTATGACCGGCCAGCAGGTTGTCTGATCACCGGTGCAATCATCATCAGTCCACCCAAAGGCCTTGCCGCATGCAAACCAGTTCGGGCATACGCCATAGCCGTCAGGCTGATTGGCTGACTGTCTACCGTGAGGATCGCCATCCCATGTAATCCCAAAATAGGGGGAAGATGCAGGTGTGTTATGGTTGATCGTACCCGTTCCGTGGCAGTCCAGACAGAAGGTCGGATAGTCGGGCAACTGTGAGCCGGTGAAACTGTCTCCAGTCGGCGTCCGGTACGTCCCGCTTCCAGCATAGTCGCTCATCTTCTGTCCTGATGAATCGCCCCATACAGAGGTATTATTCGTAAACCTTGTTACCGGACTCTTGCCACTTGCAGCATCCCAGTATTTGCCTATCACTATATGCACGTTGTGACACGAAGTGCACTCAAGCGCATATGTACTGCCGCTTATGTTAAATGACGTCCCAAGGTCATGTTTATTGGACATTCCGAATGCCTGTTGTATATCGTCGGCCAAACTTGCGCCGGATATGGCGTTGTTCTGTATCCCGCCTGATGCAGGGTCTTTGTGACACTGATAACAGAGATTCTGTTTGTTACCTTTTGTCATACCGGCATAGGTAGGCGCACTCCAATTTATCATACCATGCACATCATGACACTCTGTACAGAGCTTTCCGCTATGCGCCGAATTCTCGTAGTCTG
>JBFLZS010000066.1:0-17203 GCA_040756135.1 Nitrospirota bacterium | reverse complement strand
ATATTTGTTTCAGACTTTTATTATACGAAAGCATATCCGTTCACAAGAGTTTTCAAATCCCCCCTCACCCCCCTTTTCTAAAGTGGGGTAAGAAAGAGGCCCTTTCTAAGGAGGGGGATTCCAACAAGTATACCTTTTTAGGAAAATTTTACCCACTCACTTCCACGAAGACCCATTATAATTTTTATATATGCATTATGAAAAGATTCAGGTAATTTCCTATTCCGGCTATAAAGGCGATGAACTGCCGAGGGCTTTTGTTCTACATGGTGAAGTGATTAATGTTGTCGAGATTTTGAATATGTGGATTGAAGAAAGTCTTATAGATAAGCAAAGAAAGAGGTTCTTCAAGTTTAAGGGAAGTGATGGATACGAACACAAGATATTCTGCGATGTAAGAACCTGTGAATGGTTTTTGGTAAAGAGACAGTGATAAAACATTCAAGTAATTTCTTCTTGACAAGTGTGTATATCATTAATATAATGTAGAAAATTTGAGGTGATGTCTAATGACAAAGGCAGATTTAGTAGATGGAATCTTTGAGAAGATAGGGCTTTCAAAAAAAGAGGCACAGGAGATAATCGAGATACTTTTCGGTACAATGAAGCAGGCCTTTGTAGAAGGCGAGTCAGTTAAAATATATGGTTTCGGTACCTTCAACGTCAGGCAAAAGATGGCAAGAAGGGGCCGTAATCCTAAGACTGGTGAAGACCTCGAAATAACTCCGAGAAAGGTGATTACATTCAGGGCGAGCAATCATTTAAAATCTGCTATAGAAAAACGGAATGTATAAATCTGCCTCAGATACTGAAACAAGTTCAGAACTGAAATCTCAAGGACTTTTTCCAGATAAACTCTTCTACAGAATAGGAGAGGTCAGCAGAATTGTCGGGGTCGAACCTTATGTCCTCAGGTACTGGGAGACTGAGTTCTCTTTTCTTAAGCCGAGAAAAAACAAATCGGGCCAACGGGTTTATATAAAGAGGGACGTGGAACTTCTACTTAATATTAGAAGGCTTTTATATCAAGAGAGGTATACGATAGAGGGTGTCAGAAAGAGACTCGGACTTGTGTCTGTAAATGCTGAAGTCAGACCTAAACATGATTTGCAGAAAATAGAAATTCGTCAATCTGCCCGGGCAATCGAGCATGTCAAAAAAAGGCTCAGGGAGATACTGAGTCAACTTCATTAAAAATCAAGAAAATCGGGGCGTAGCGCAGCCTGGTAGCGCACTCGCTTGGGGTGTGAGTGGTCGGCAGTTCAAATCTGCTCGCCCCGACCAGAGACTGGAAGATAAATGTACACCTTTTTAAATTGGCTTGTGGATACAATAGGCTCAATGGGCTATCTTGGCATTATGGTTTTGATGTTCATCGAAAGTACCTTTATACCACTCCCGTCTGAACTTGTAATACCTCCTGCAGGATATCTCATCTCACAGAACCAGATGAGCTGGACAGGTGTGATAGTATCGGGTACAGCCGGCAGCGTGTTGGGTGCCCTTTTCAATTATGCCATTGCTGTTTATTTAGGAAGGCCTTTTATACTCAGGTATGGAAAATATTTTGGAATTACACAAAGACATTTCATTAAAGGGGAGGATTTTTTCCTAACACACGGCAATATAAGTACGTTTATAGGGAGGCTTATATTAGGCGTAAGACACTATATATCATTTCCTGCCGGGCTTGCCAGAATGAACCTGAAAAAATTTTGTTTCTATACGGCATTCGGTGCAGGTATCTGGGTATGGATACTGGCTTACATAGGTTATTTTGTTGGCAACAACAAAGAAAAGATTATGGATGTAAGCAAACAGTGGAGTCTATACATCATAATCGGATGCGCATTGCTGGTTGTTGTTTACGTTTTGTGGCATAAAAGAAGAGAACAAAAACCTAATTAACCACAGAGAGCACAGGAATGACAAAGAACCTGACTTTATACACAGACACTAATTGGAGTCTGTCCATAAATTGTCTGTTTTGTCACCCTGAACTTGTTTCAGGGTCTTATAACCTATTGATACTATTAGATGCTGAAATAAATTCAGCATGACAAAAATGAGTTTATGGACAGATTCTAATTAAAAATTGAAGACTTTGGTATAATCACTCATGCGTTTTATTGCAGACCTGCATATTCATTCAAGATATTCACGGGCTACGAGTAGAGACATGTCTTTAGAGAGCATCTGGAAATGGGCCCAGCTTAAGGGGATAACTGTGATTGGAACGGGTGACTTTACCCATCCCAAATGGTTTAAAGAATTGAAAGAAAAACTTGAACCTATAGGAAATAACCTTTTTAAATTAAAGCATATTTTTCAGAATAACAGTATTCCAGCATCGTGCAAAGCAGATGTCCTTTTTATGCTTACAACAGAGATAAGTTGCATATACAACAAGAACGGGAGGGTTAGAAAGATCCACAACCTTGTCTTTGTCCCGGACTTTTCTTCTGCTACAAAAATAACTACTGCTTTATCGAAGATTGGAAACCTTTCAGCCGATGGAAGGCCGATACTCGGATTAGATGCAAAGGAGCTTCTGAAAATTATTCTTGATATATCTACGGAAGCAATACTTGTGCCTGCACATGCATGGACGCCGCATTTCTCTGTCTTCGGTGCAGAGTCGGGTTTTGACTCGCTTGAGGAATGCTTTGAAGAATTAACCCCGCATATTTATTCTATAGAAACAGGGCTTTCATCAGACCCCCTAATGAACTGGCGGCTTTCAAGCCTTGACCATATTACCCTGATATCGAATTCAGATGCTCATTCACCAGCAAAGCTTGGACGTGAGGCAAATATCTTTGATTTTAGTGATACCTCCGAATCCACTAATACACACCTTTCGAAATGGGATAATCCCCCCAACCCCCCTTTATTAAAGGGGGGTGAGGGGGGATTATTTATTAAAGGGGGGGAAGCGAGGGGAATATTTACTAAAGGTAGGAAGATCGGGATTAAGAGAGAAATTTCTTATGAATCCATAATAAACGCTCTCAAGACGAGAAAGGGGTTCGCCGGGACCATAGAATTTTTCCCTGAAGAGGGGAAGTATCATTATGACGGACATAGATTTTGTGATGTAAGTCTCTCTCCTAAAGAGACAATAAAGCATAATTATCTCTGTCCAGTTTGCGGGAAAAGGGTTACAGTAGGTGTTATGCACAGGGTTGAAAAACTTGCTGACAGGGCAGATGGTTTCAGGCCAGAAGGTGCTCCACTATATTATTCCATAATCCCTCTGTGTGAGATTATTGCTGAGACACTGAAGGTAGGCGTTAATAGTAAGGCAGTTGAGGCGGAATATTTTAAAGTTCTCAAGAACCTCGGCAATGAATTCAGGATACTTATGGATGTTTCTATTTCTGATATTGAATCATCAGGTTCACCTGTTCTATCAGAGGCCATATCAAGGATGCGATCGGGGAATGTATATATTGAACCGGGTTTTGATGGAAGATATGGAAAGATAAAGATTTTTGAGGAAATGGAGAGGAAAGAGATAAAAGGGCAGGGGATGTTGTTTTAGGATCATGGAAGTAAAAAGCATTATTTTTTCAATAAGTTATAAATTTTTGCTAAACTACAGTAAAAGAAGAGAAGATGCAAGTAAAGATTTATACCCCTTGACTTTAAAACGGTAGCTATCCTACCATTAGTGATGGATTTGGAAGAGGTTTTTGCACAATATGAGCCTGAATTAAAGATTACCGAAGACAGGCTTAGAGACCTCTTTAATAGCCGTGTCTTTCCCATCCCGCTTATCGGTAAACATATTTTAGATGGCGGCGGTAAGAGACTAAGGCCGTTGATTCTTATCCTTAGCGCAGAATTAGCAGGGTACAAGGGAGATGCATGTCTGACACTCGCGGGGATTATTGAATCGATACATACGGCGTCACTTTTACATGACGATGTTGTTGATGGAGCGGAGATAAGAAGAGGAAAATCTCCAGCCCATTCAATATGGGGCAATCAGATTGTAATACTTGTCGGCGATTATCTTTATTCCAATGCCTTGAAACATGCTGTCATGCAGAAAAACCAGAAGATTATGGAGACACTTTCTGAAGCAACAACAAGGATGACAGAAGGCGAAATCCTTCAACTTGCCAAAATAGGAGATCCTGATATAACCGAAGAAGAATATCTTGATATTATTACTGCAAAGACCGCTGCCTTGATCTCTGCAGCATGTAGGATAGGTGCTATCCTTGGTTCCCTACCAGAAGATAAGGAGGATGTGCTCACAAGTTTTGGGATGAAGACAGGGATTGCATTCCAGATGGCAGACGACATACTTGATTATATGGCAGACGAGAATGAACTTGGCAAGAAACTTGGCAAAGACCTTAAAGAGGGCAAAATAACATTACCGATTATTTCCCTTTTAAAGGCTGCGGAAGCTAACGAGGTAGAAGAGGTTAAGGGTATAATTAAAGGTGGTTTCAAAAAAAGAGGCCTTAAAAGGATACTGAGGCTTTTTATTAAATATAATTCAATAGAACTCTCTCTTAAAAAAGCGCGGGATCTTATTGCTGACGCTAAAGAAGATCTTGCAGTTTTTCCAGACTCACATGCAAAGGAAGCACTATTCTCGGTAGCTGACTATACTCTCCTTAGAGGAAAATAGATGCATCCCCTTGTTGAACTCGCAAAAAAAAGTGTAGAGACATATGTGAGGGAAGGCAAAATCATACAATCACATGGACCTCTTAAGCTTGAAATGGCTGAAAAGGCAGGTGTATTCGTATGTCTCAAAAAACACGGGCAGCTCAGGGGGTGCATAGGAACTTACATGCCATCCTGTCAAAGTATAGAAATGGAGACTATAATAAATGCAATAGCGGCAGCAACAAAGGACCCTAGGTTCTCTCCGGTCGAGGAAGTTGAACTCAAAGATCTCACTTATTCTGTTGACGTCCTATCGCCCCCTGAAAAGGTGCGCACCGTAACCGAACTTGACCCTAAAAAATATGGGGTAATCGTCGTTAGCGGATACAGGAGGGGACTCCTGCTGCCTGACCTGGAGGGAGTTAATACAGTGGAAGAACAGTTAAGGATAACAAGATTAAAGGCAGGTATACTCCCTCATGAGGAAGTAGAAATTTATAGATTTGAGGTTAAAAGATATAAATAATTGGAAGAGGATTTTTGGAAAAGAATAGATGAGATATATTTCAACCTCGACAAACTCAGTGAGTATGAACTTCTCGATGTTGATGAAGGTTCGGATGTAGAGACCATAAAAAAGAATTATTATAGACTCGCAAAGGAATTCCATCCTGACAGATATTTCAGTTCCGACCCAACAATAAAAGATAAGCTTACGTCAATCTTTGATGCATTAACACGTGCTTACACTGCGATGACAGAAGGTAAAAAGGGAATAAAGGATTATATTCCTCCGGGCAAAGTCCGTAAAGAGGAGATTTCAAATGCTACAAAAGCTGAAGAACTATTCAAACGCGGAATTGAAGAATTTAAAGAAGGAAATTTCTGGGGTGCAGTTGATTCTTTGAAATGGGCAGCTAAATTTGACCCGAAAAAGGCAAAATACTGGAGCTACCTCTCTTTGTCTTTTACCAAGATACCAAACAGACTGAAGGATGCTGAACAGGCATTGCTTGAAGCTATTAAATTAGATCCGTACAATGCAGAATATTATGTTAACCTTGGCATGATTTACGTTAAGGCAGGCATGAAAAAACGGGCACAACATCAATTTGAGAAGGCCCTGAAGTTCGATCCGAGAAATGTTGACGCAAAAAGGGGACTCAGACAGACTCTAAAATAGTCATTTTCTTTTATATAATCCACTTCTTCCACCTTTCTTTTCCAAGAGCATAATGTCAGAGATGGTCATTTCTTTATTAACTGCTTTGCACATATCATAAATAGTTAAAGCAGCCACAGAAACAGCAGTCAGTGCTTCCATTTCTACCCCTGTCTGGCCAATAATCCTTACTCGTGCTTCTATATCTACCTTATTCTTTTTGCCGTCAAGATCGAAGTCTATATTTACAGAGGTAATATTTAATGTGTGGCACATCGGGATAAGTTCGCTTGTCCTCTTTGCTGCCATTATTCCAGCGACCCTCGCAACGCCAAACACATCACCTTTCGGAACCTTTTTATTTTTTATGAGTTTCAGGGTTTCGGCCTTCATGGAAACAGAGCCCTTAGCAACAGCCTCTCTCAGAGTCAATGGCTTTTCAGTAATATCAACCATCTTTGCTTTACCCTGTTTATCAAGATGTGAAAGCTTTTTCATAAATTCCCCTTATTGGTGCCGAAGGCGGGAGTTGAACCCGCACGGCCTTTCAACCACTAGACCCTGAACCTAGCGCGTCTGCCAGTTCCGCCACTTCGGCCCTCTAATATTATACGATTCCACTAAAAATCCATCAAATCCCCCTCACCCCCCTTTTCTAAAGGGGGGAAGGGGGGATTATTGATTTTTCATTTTCTAAAAATTAAACGGCAACCCCTCTGTCTTTATCACAAGCCATTTTGCCCTTTCTTTTTCGAGTGTGAATTTAAAATGAACAGGTTTAGATAGGTCTCCCAGTATATAACCTGTGTCATTACCAATAGTTGCAAGAATCCTGACATCCATGTCTGCCGTTGCTTTTTTATCATTAACCTTTATATCGAGGTTCTCATATTCTATCTTGATACCATTCATCCTTTGAAAAACAGATTTCATTAATTCTTTTATATAAAGGTATGTAAGTCCATATTCGTCACGATAGTTGAAAGATACCTTTGACATAACTGCATCGAGTTCTTCTTTTTCTATTGCCTGAGAGCCTTCCTTAAAAAGTTTCTTTATCCTGCTTTCATCAGATGGCCAGAGGAAATAGAGGATAATAGGCAGTGCAAAAAATATAAAAAGAATTACTATTGATTTTTTACTCAAAGCTTATCTTCCAACCTCGCCTTAATTTCTGACTCGAAAGATGCCCGGCTATTTTCCATTCTATCAAAGGGTTGTAAAATTTTGGTATAAAATTTTAAGGAAACTCGATTTTTCCTTACATTGACAGAGGGATTATTAAATTGTTAAAATTATTTCCAATTTTTGAAATAGGGAGGAGGGGTATATGGATGCCCTATGTGAGGGTACGTGAAAGCGATTCTTTCGAAAATGCGCTTAAAAAGTTCAAGAAACAGTGCGAAAAAGAAGGAATCCTTTCAGAGATAAAGAAAAGGGAGCATTACGAGAAGCCAAGTGTTAAGAGGAAAAAAAAGGCTATCGCTGCACGTAAGAAGGCGCTCAGAAAAGTCAGAATGGCGGTAAGGTAATGTCCCTTCTGCAGAAATTTGACGATGATCTAAAGGTAGCACTAAAAACATCGAACACCTTGAAGGTCTCTGTTTTAAGGATGGCTAAGGCAGCCCTGAAGAATAAGCAAATAGATAAGCGGGGAGAACTAACCGATGATGATATAATCTCTGTTATCTCAACCCTCTCAAAACAGAGGCGGGAATCGATCGAACAGTTTTCAAAGGGTGGAAGGGAAGACCTTGCAGAAAAGGAAAGACAGGAACTCGAAATTCTCCAATCATACCTGCCAGAGCAACTGACTGCAGAAGAGCTTGATAGAATAATCATCGAGGCGATAAAAGAGTCTTCACCTGAAGGTATAAAGGATATTGGTAAGGTTATGCGTCTTGTTATGCCCCGTGTAAAAGGCGCTGCTGACGGAAAAATTGTAAATCAGAGAGTAAAAGAACTATTAGAAGCGGTATAAAAATATATGGGCCTTCGGCCTGTCACCCTGAATTTATTTCAGGGTCTCATTGGTAAGAGATGCTGAAACAAGTTCAGCATGACAGTTGTAGAGGTATTTGCATATGAAGTCAAGGGATATTTACAAAAAGGCCATAGAAATCGGAATAGAAAACGACCCACGTGGCAAGGAAGCTGTTCTGAAGGAATTAGATCGCAGGAAAAAAGACTTTGATGAACTTAAGTTAGATGAGAGGGAGTTTTTTGATCAGGAGTCTCTCCAGAACCCGTATTCTGATTCGAGGATCCTTTACGGAACAGGTGAAGAGGAGATCGAGGGTATCCTTGTTGGCATAGATATCGAGGTTGGTGAGATACTGCTTGCTGACAACCTGCGGTTAAAGGGCAGACGGGTTGACCTCCTCCTTTCGCATCATCCTGAGGGAAGGGCGTACGCAAACCTTTACACCGTAATGCAAATGCAGGCAGATATATTAAATAGATTTGGCGTCCCTATCAATGTTGCAGAGGGACTTATGGACGGAAGGATGAAAGAGGTGGAGAGAAAGTTGATGCCGGTTAACCATACAAGGGCAGTTGATGCAGCAAGACTTCTTGGCATCCCATTTTTGTGTCTTCATACGCCTGCTGATAATATGGTTGCAAGTTATCTCCAGCGGCTTTTTGATGAAAAGAAACCGTATCTTTTATCTGATGTGCTCGATATACTAAAAAACATCCCAGAATATAAAGTAGCCGGGATCAACAGCGTCGGCCCAAAGATCATTCTTGGCTCAAAGAACAGGAAAGCAGGAAAGATTTTTGTTGATATGACAGGTGGTACAGAGGGTTCGAAGGAGATATTTGAAAGCCTCACAAATAGTGGAGTAAGTACAATAGTAGCGATGCACCTCAGTGAGGACCACCGTAAAGAGGCGGAAAAGAACCACCTGAATGTTATTATCGCAGGACATATTTCAAGCGATACCCTTGGACTGAACCTACTTTTAGATGAAATCTCAAAAGACGACTCATTAGAGATAATAGAATGTTCTGGTTTCAAAAGATTCAGCAGGCTGAATGAAGGCTGAAAGACTCCTCGAAGAAATAAAGTCCAGAATAGACATCGTTGATTTCATATCAGATTATGTCCAATTAAAGAAAGCAGGCCAGAACTACAAAGGTCTCTGCCCTTTTCACTCCGAAAAAACCCCTTCGTTTATGGTGAACCAGGCCAAACAGATATTTCACTGTTTCGGATGCGGGCTTGGTGGCGATGTAGTCAGTTTTTTAATGAAACAGGAAAACCTATCTTTTGGTGAAGCAACAAGATATATTGCAAAAAAGGCTGGCATCAAAATAACTGACCTCAAGTTTGATAAAGACCTTTCTGAGAACCGCGAAAGGATACTTCAGATAAACAAAAAGGCCATGAATTTTTTTGTAAGTAATCTAAAATCTTCAGAATCATCACAGGCATATCTTAAGAAGAGGGGGATTAATGAAACATCCATTGATATTTTTCACATAGGCTATGCGACTGTTGAAAGGGATGCACTTTTTAAATATCTAAAAAAGAGTGGCTACATTGATTCTTTGATAAAGGACGCAGGGCTTGCTGTGGCTGATGGAAGAGGTTACAAAGATGTGTTCAGGGGACGTATCATCTTCCCCATATTCAACTATCAGAATGATGTTATCGCATTCGGTGGCAGGGTTATGGATGATTCTATGCCAAAGTATCTCAATTCCCCCGAGACCGAGGTATTTAAAAAGGGAGAAACCCTTTTCGCGATAAACCTGTCAAAGGATGAGATAACAAAGAGGGGTTATGCCATTATCGTTGAGGGTTATCTTGATGCGATAGCCTGCCACCAGCATGGGTTTAAAAACACAGTTGCACCGTTAGGGACAGCCTTAACATTAAGGCACTTACAGAGGCTCAAATTACTGACTGGTAAGGTAGTTCTGGTCTTCGACAGCGATGAAGCCGGCAAATCTGCTGCAAAGAGGTCTTTGGCGATCCTTTGCGAGTGCGATTTCAGGGCAAGGGTTCTATTATTACCGGAAGGTGAAGATCCTGACAGCTTTTTAAGAAAAAATGGCAGTCAGCCTTTTGAGAAAATGCTTTCCAATACCATGACGATGATAGAGTTTCTTCTGAAGACATCTAAGGGAGACAAAATTGATAATGTAAGGGAAGCAATCGGGATGATCGCAAATATGAAGGACCTGATTATAGCGGATGAGATGATAAATGAACTTGCTGATAGGTCAAAGATTAATGAATCTGCCCTTAGAGGTGAGCTGAAGAAGATAAAGAAAAGATCTGGGTTACGCACTGCCGAAGTACTCAGACCAGCCAGGAGAACATTGAACAGAGAAGAACACCTCCTTTTAAGTGCGATAATTGCATTCCCTGAAAAAGCTGATGATGTTCTTTCGAGGCTAAACATTGAAGATCTGAAGGATGAAACTATCATGTCTATATTTAAAAAGATTAAAACATCTGCGGATAAATTAGATATAAACTCTCTACTCAATAAATCTGATGATGCAGAAAAGGCCCTGATTACAGAACTCTCACTTAAGCCGGGGTTTGATCTTGAACACGTTGACAGAAACATCGATGATTGTCTGCGGACACTGGTACAGAAAAGATTTGAGGAAAGAAGAAGATTAGCAGAAGAATCCGGTAACATAGCACTTCTTGATTCATTACTTAAAGAAAAGCGCAGGCTCATTAAAGGTTTGCATATATGAAACATTATTTTGACTATTTTGATGAATATGATGAGAAGAGAGACGCTATGTATTTCGAGGCTGGGTTGAATAACGAGACCTTAGAAGAGGAAGAAAAGACCTCTCATTTTATAGAAGGCGAAAAAGATCCTGTACGTATCTATCTGAAGGAGATGAGCAGTGTACCACTGCTTACAAGGGAGGGCGAGGTTGAGATTTGTAAGAAGATAGAAGATGGGAAGGAGAAGATTTATAGGGTAATATTTTCACTGCCCTTTGCTCTTAGAAAGCTTATTACCCTGGGCAGGATGGTCAGAAATGGAGAGGCCCCGCTTGCAGAGATCATTCAGAACTGCGAAGAAGAAACAGAGGAAGAACTTCAATTAGAGAGAAAAAATTTTTATGAAGTCACGGAAGAAATAGATTCCCTGTATCAGAAAAGAAAGCTATATCTCGGGAGGCTAAAGGAAACTTCCAAAAGGGTTCTTCCCCAGATTAACACAATTTCCCATCGCAGATTAATCAAGATACTCGATGAAAACAGGAATCAGATCCTTGAAAAAGTACGTAGCCTCAGATTAAAAGAGGATGTCGTAATAGCATTCTCAGAAGAACTGAAACGCTCATCTGCTGAGATGGATGCCCTGCAAAAGAAGATTGTAAGCACAAGGAAGAAGGCAAGATCTTCAGGACATGATATAGAGAAGGAACATCAGTCGTACAAAAAGAAAATCAGGGAGTATGAAATCTTATTCGGTATAAGGTCTGCTGAGATTAAAAAGGCCCTGAGGTTTCTTATGCAGGGTGAGAGAGAGGTGTTTGAAGCAAGGAAAGCCATGATAGTAGCTAATCTAAGACTTGTAATAAGCATTGCTAAACGATATCTTGGCAAAGGGTTAAGCTTCTCGGATCTCCTGCAAGAAGGAAACATCGGACTTATGAAGGCTGTCGATAAGTTTGAATACAGACGTGGCTACAAATTCAGTACCTATGCAACATGGTGGATCAGGCAGGCAATAACAAGGGCGATCGCAGACCAGTCGAGGACGATAAGGATACCCGTGCATATGATCGAGACAGCAAACAGGATAACAAAAGTGACAAGAGAATTGGTGCAGGAGATTGGAAGGGAGCCTACACATCTTGAGATTGCTGAAAGAATGAAGATTCCTGTTGAAAAGGTGAACGTAATACTAAAGATATCAAGAGAGCCTGTCTCTCTTGAAACCCCTATCGGGGAAGAAGAGGATAGTCGCCTCAGAGATCTTATAGAGGATAAGGCAACGGTATCTCCACTCGATTCCGCAATAGAGGGGGACATGAAGAAAAAGATAGACAGGATTCTGTGCACACTGACCCCCAAGGAAGAAAAGATCATAAGAAGGAGGTTTGGTATTGGTGGAGATGCCCCTCATACCTTAGAGGAGGTAGGTCTGGAATTTGATGTTACCCGTGAGAGGATAAGACAGATCGAGGTAAAGGCAATAAGAAAATTAAAACACACATCAAGGAGCAAATGGCTCAGGGAATTTATCGAAAAGTAGGAGGTGTGAATCGTGCAGGAGATGTTAAAAGTACAGGACATATGGGTATCTATCGAAAATAAGCAGATATTAAAGGGTGTTAATTTATCTATGAACTACGGCGAGATTAACGTGTTATTCGGGCCTAATGGTGCTGGAAAAACAACATTCATGATGGCGTTGATGGGATTCCCAAGATATAAAATAGAACAAGGGAAGATATTTTTTAAGGGGGAGGATATAACTGACAAGGACCTTTATGAAAGGGCTCGACTTGGTCTTGGTATTTCTTTTCAAAGACCTCCAACTGTCAAAGGTGTTACCTTGCGGAGAATTATTGAAATAATAACAAATGGTGGAGCAGATAAAGAAGGCATCTCTGAAAATATAAAAAAGCTTAATCTTTCAGAACATCTGGATAGAGGACTCAATGACGGATTTTCTGGAGGTGAGATGAAACGATCGGAGCTCCTTCAGCTTATGGTGCAAAGACCCGATTTAGTCTTTATTGACGAACCTGAATCAGGTGTTGACATCGAGAATATCGCCCTTGTGGGCGAAGCAATAAATTCGCTTTTAGGAAAGGATAGGGTCAAGGATCCAAAGAGAAGCGCCCTGATCATAACGCATACTGGTTATATCCTTGATTTCGTGAATGCTGATAAGGGTTACATCATTATTGACGGAAGTCTAATTTGCGGAGGAAATCCGAGGGATATTCTTTCTGAAATAAAGAGGAATGGTTACAGGAGGTGCGCCGTATGTCAATAAGCAAGACATACCTTTCTGAGATAAGGGAAAGGGCCGAAAGGGCAAAGGAAAAGAAGGCGCTCTTTGGTCCTGATATAGATCTTTCTCTCTACAGCCAGTTTATAGAAAGGGGGAGAATAGAGAGCCTTGAAGGCTTATCTCGCCAGGCGAAGGAAGCTGCCATTATGGCAGGTATTGATATAAAGGAAGAGGCAAGGTCAGGGTCATATCTTCAGGTTGATCACTCTGTGGTTTATGAAAGATTAAACAGGATTTATGAAGGTAAGCTTGAAATAATGAGCACAACAGAGGCCCTTACTAAGTACGATTGGCTGGAAGACTATTACTGGAAAGCTGTTTCTGTAGAGCATGACAAATACACTGCACAGGCGGAGTTGAATATGACCCATGGATATTTCATAAGGGTTCTTCCTCATCAAAAACCTGAATATCCTGTACAGGCATGTTTGTTAGTTGCAGAAAACCATGTAAGTCAAAATGTTCACAATATAATCATTGTGGAGGAGGGTGCAGAACTCCAGGTGATAACAGGCTGTACACTATCTAAGAAAGATGCCGAAGGGATACATATAGGAGTTTCTGAGTTTTATGTAAAAAAGGGTGGCAAACTCAACTTTACGATGATCCATAATTGGGCTGATAACTTCCATGTAAGGCCAAGAACAGCGGTTGTAGTCGAAGAGGACGGCATGTTTGTCAATAACTATGCCCTTTTGAAATCTGTGAAGTCCATTCAGGCATTTCCTGTAGCTTATCTTAAAGGAGACAGGTCTTCTGCAAAGTTTAATACCGTTGTTTATGGACTTAAGGATTCCTACATAGACCTTGGTTCACGGATAGTACTTGAGGGAGAAGATACAAGGGGTGAAGCTACTGCAAGGGTTATAGCTGCTGATGAGAGTGTAATATATTCAAGAGGAGATTTGATAGCTAAGACCGAGGGTTATTGTTTAGCACATCTCGACTGTCGTGGTATATTATTTTCCGATAACGGGAAGATTTATGCCATACCACAGCTGGTGTCAGATGGTGCGATCAAGGCAGAACTCTCTCATGAGGCATCCATAGGTCCTATTGCTGAAGAGCAAGTGGAGTATTTAATGTCCAGGGGAATTTCTAAGGATGATGCCGTTTCTGTGATAACGTCCGGGTTTTTAAACCTTGACATACCGTATCTTCCACAGACTATTGACAGGAGTATAAAAGAGGTAATAAAGGCTACGGCTAAGGAAGCGCTATAAGGAAACCTAAATATTTCAAAACGACTATCATTTCTTACATATATATATATAATTTGTCACTCCCCGAATGCTTTCGGGGAATCTTTCTTCTATCTTACTAAGGTTCTTATAATTGAATAGACATTATTCAAAAAATCTCCCCTCACCCCTCTTTGCCAAAGAGGGGCTTTATTCCTCCCTTTGGAAAAGGGAGGCTAGGAGGGATTTCTTAAATCAATCAATGTACACATTATTTTGAGACTGTTAATAGCTTATTCTTGATCTAATGCTCCAATATTTCCAGTAAGGAATTGTCTCAACCATTTGATTATCTTTCTGGAATTTTGTTTCGGTATCAAGGGTGATGAGCAATGCCTTTCTGAGATTGTTTTTATAATTTCATTAACACACCCTGCGGTCTCTGCCGCAGGGTTCTTCACAGAATAGGGAGGTTGGTATTGACTTAAGCGTATAACAGGCGTATATTATCCATAAAGGAGGTACAGCACGATGTATAAAAGAAAGGTTAACATAACATTAGATAAGGATTTAATAGAATATATCAAGGCCTACGCAGAAGAACAGCGAACAACTATATCCGAAATCTTCACGCAGTTTGTATTGAATTTAAAGCGGACCAAAGAGAAAAACTCTACCGAGATAATCCTTGCAGACCCTGATTTTAAAGAAAGTCTTTTAAATACTATTTCAAGGATCAGGACAGGAAAAATAAAATGGTTTAAATATGATGAGGTCTTTTGATGGAAGTGGTGTTCAGCGATGTATTTGTTAAATCCCTGAAAAAACACAGTTCCATAAAAGATGCAATAAAGAAAAAAGTTGATATGATAATTGAAAATCCAGTTGCTCTCGGCGAGCCGCTAAAAGGTAATTTCAGGGGTTATTATAGTTGTCCTGTAAAGAAAAATTTTCTGATAATATATATGTATTGTAAAGTTTGCAGGGTAAAGGGAGATGATAAAATAGTCCTCTGCAGTGATTGTAACAAATGTGCAGATGAAACAATAAAGTTTGTGGACATAGGGCCACATGATACGGCATATGAGAAAAAGTCTAAATTTAAAGTTTAACTCTTGTTTTACTCTCATTTTTGAAATCGTAGTAATAAGACAGGGCGTCGTAAATCTGGGCAAGGTTGAGATGCGGAAGTTTTATCTGAATTTCTTCAGGTATAGAACCCATCCTGTGATAGATAACAATACTTTTAACCGGAGTTCTCGTTCCCTTTATAACAGGCCGTCCGCCTTGTATACCATGAACCTTTTCAATATAAGCATGTTCAACCTTTATTGCCATTTTATCCCTCCGCTACATGATTGAATTATATCATATGCCATAGTTATATTCTCAGATTCCTCCCTTTCTGGCTTCCGATATTCCTTACTATTGCACTTCCGCACTTTTTCTCAATTTCACTACGGCACTTCTACGCTTTTGACCTTTTGCTCTTGTTAAGGGGTAAGCGAGGGCGGTGGATAAATATAAATGATGACCTATTTCCACCCATGATCCCCAGATAGTATCCCTGCGGGCTTTTGTGCGGCTTTTTGAAATGAGGCAGCAAGGCTCTCCCCTATACTTGTACTATTACTTATAAAAAATGTCCTATTTCAAGGGCAGACCCCACAGATTCAGACCCACAATTCGATATTCACAAATGCCTGCAATGTCTTGCCAGAATTAAAAAATCCTTTGACATAAGATAATAATTATCTGATAATTGACTGAATGCCGACTGTTAAAAATATTCCAGGGCCATATCGTTTTTTCTTTTATAGCTTTGACTGTAATGAGCCAATGCATGTGCATGTTCAGAGAGAAAGAATGATTTGTAAGTTCTGGTTGGATCCTGTTGCGTTGAACAAAAACCACGGCTTTACATCAAAGGAACTAAATATTATACGGGAAATCATTTATAATAATAGAAACAAAATAGTGGAGGCATGGTATGAGCACTGCGGTGAAGCTTCAGGAAGTGAGGATTAAGGATATAAGCATCACCGAGGATACAATTACTGCCTATCTTGTTGATGGCCGAGTAATTAGTGTTCCTCTTGCTTGGTCCTGGAGATTATCAGAGGCAACACCTGAACAGCGTGCTAATTACGAAATTATTGGAGATGGTCATGGTGTGCATTGGCCAGATATAGACGAGGATGTTAGCGCTGAAGGCATGTTACAAGGTATTCCTGCTCCAAGGCCACAAAAAATTTCCAAATAGGATTCAAAAATTAAAATGATCGGGATATTAGCAAGGAAAGCTACCTGTATTGTAAGTGTATTATTTATAGTCACATTAGGAACCAACGTCCCTTTCTCCTTCGCCCCTCCCTGGCGATTGCTGCCTTGCTGTTTCTTTCAAGGGCGAGGAAGAATAAATATGTGTTCAAAGTTAGAATAAAAAAACTGATATTTCAAGACTTGACCCATTTTTCCATTTTTTAAAAAATGATATTTCAAGACTTAAACCTATTTACTATTCTTTGGATTCCGAAAATCGATGATAAAATATTCGGGTTCAAGTTACAAACTTGAACCAGCGAAGAATGGCTTATTTTAAAGCTTTAGAAGAAGTTATGGGTATTCTTACTGACGGTCTTAGTAGTAAAATCTTATCAGAACATCTATTTTACGATCATTAATCCGGCGTGATAGGTATTGCCAATTAATTTAGTCCAACATACAATTACTTCTTGACATGGTATTGGAAGACAATCTTTAACAATTCTTAGTTTTTGTCCTAACTTAATGCAAGTTTTTGTTTTTATTCCGTATCCTTTGCTACTGTAGTTGAAGACCTTGCTTTTATAGATTGTTTTCTCTTTATCATTCTTTAAAACCATATCCAGGTCATCACATTCTTCTCGTTTATCTCTTTTTCTATAAATTTCAAAAGGCATTAGGTTTGCAATAGATATTTTCTTTTTCGTAAAATGTTCTATTGTTTTAATTATATCAAAACAACATATTATAAATAACATTAAGGTGTTCACAATTTTATGAATAAATTTAATAAGGTTGTCATGACAATAATTTTCTGCAAGATATAAATTAACTTGAGAGTACCGTTTTTTCATTAAAAATTCAATCTATGCAGCCAGCCGTAAGTATTTAGATTTAGAGAAATCTATTCTTTCAATCAGGAATTTAGTAAAGATATAATCTTGATGTGAACC
>JBFLZS010000065.1:0-17288 GCA_040756135.1 Nitrospirota bacterium | reverse complement strand
CTTTCATCAGCCACCCCCAAGTTTTTTTGCTGCAAGTATACACTTCTGCAACACTCTTGAGGTGCCTTCAAACAGATGATGTATCGATCGCGCTGCACTATCGGCAGCCTTTTATATGATTATCAAGACTTTCGGTAGCTGGAATTCGCATAGCATAGCCTGGCGTAGTAATAATGAGTTGATTTGGGTTGATGAATTGAATTCAAACCGGATGTACATCCTTAATGTTGATACACTTGTCGAGACCGATTTGGGCATCAACGGGAATCATCCCTATGTTGGTGCACCAAGCTTCACCTTAACAGTCAATGGCTCGGGTACTGGTTCAGGTACGATAAGAGACCAGGATACAGGAGGTACAAAAATCAACTGCACCATCACAAACGGCACAGCCGGTGGTGATTGTACAGAAATTTATGATGCCGGGACTCCTGTAATCTTAACTGGCAATGCTGCTCAAGGCTCAGTCTTTTCTAACTGGTCAGGTAGTGGATGTTCAGGCCCAGTCACATGCACTGTAACAAAAACGGAGTGTACATGCACCGTAACAGTGGATGCTGATAAATCTGTAACTGCAACATTTACAAAGAAATAACCGTTACCGTTCCGAACAGTGATTAGAGCTGGTAAGCAGGGAGAGCCTATACCATTCACTGGACATATGTCATTCCCGCAGGTCTTAAGCGGGAATCTATTGATTTCTCTGGATTCCTGCTTTCGCAGGAATGACTGAAAGTGGAAACCTATTTATGTGACAGAACACTAGGAACCTCATAGAGATTGCCACGTCGCTTCGCCCTTGCCCCGTTGATAATTATATCTACGGGGCGAGCAATGACAACGTAAAAGCATTTAATGCGTTTGTATTGCGAAAACGGAGCATAGTGGTATATCCTGAAGGATGAGGAAAGTCAGATTGCTCATTGAATATGACGGCGCAGCCTATCAGGGCTGGCAGATACAGAAAAAGGGTCTCACCATTCAGGGCGTCATTGAGGAAAAAATATTAAAAATAACCGGAGAAAAATCGAAGGTTATCGGTGCAAGCAGGACTGATGCGGGTGTTCATGCACTTGGTCAAGTGGCTGCATTCAGGACAGAATCAAGGCTTGATCCTGAAGTGATAAAAAGGGCATTGAATGCCCTCCTTCCAGATGATATCAGGATTATCGAGGCGTCTGAGGTTGATAATTCATTTCATCCAAGAGACAGCGCTAAAAGAAAAAGCTATTTTTATATCATCGCAAACCAGAGAGAATCATCAGCATTTCTATACAGATATACATGGATGGTTCAGCAGCCTCTTGATCTGAAATCTATGAAAGAGGCAGCAGATGTACTAATCGGCACGCATGATTTCTCTTCTTTTAAAGGTGCTGGCAGTAGCACAAAAAATCCTGTCAGAGAAATATTTTCGCTTGGTATAAACAGGCTTGAGAGAATTGATTTCATGACTACAAGTATAGAGGGGGAATTCGTAAAGATAAGGATAGAGGCGGATGGTTTTCTCAGACATATGGTCAGGAATATTGTGGGCACCCTTGTTGAGATTGGCAGGGGAAGGATTCCTGCAGACAGGATTAAAGAGATTCTAATATCCCGGGATAGAAGGCTTGCAGGGCCAACTGCCCCTCCAAATGGCCTTTTCCTAAAAAGGATTGTGTATTAAACACCAAATATCTTTACCCACTCATCGAATCTTTTAATCTTATCTTTTCCAAATTTCGAGATGTATTCCCTGATCCTTTTTATTGATTTTTCTTTCAAAAAAGATTCCGAATCCTTGGAGAAAAATTTATCAGCATAACATATTATCTGCTCCTCAATGGACACAGGCACCATATCCCTTTTTGGCAGAGGTAGATTCTTTTCCTCTATATCTTTACGACTTATCCCAACTCCTATATGCCTTTCACAGATAAGGGCATGTTTCGGAAATCCTTCTTTTTCGAGTAACTCTCTTCCTAAATAACCATGGCAGACATATGGCTTATCACCATAACATCCGATCTTTGGCTCATTGGTAAATAAGATTCCGATATCATGAAGCATCGCAGCCTCTTCTATGAAATTTAAATCGGGATTAAGGTGCTTGAGCTTTCTGGCTATTTTAAGGGCCTTCTCTGTAACCATTTTACTGTGATGTATGAGAAGGTAGTAAGCCCTTGATTCAGTGGAATAATATTTTTCAATAATTTTCAACGGGTCCATGATTTCTTAACTATAGATAATATACCTAAATTGAGCGATTTATTATCTCATAATGCCACTCAGACAGGCGAGACGCCTGTCCTACGAGTTTGAAGGTCTCACCTTTCAAGTAGGACAGCCGTCCCGGCTGTCTTTGATTTGTCAAAAGAATCGCTCAATTTAGGTATTGGTAATTTAAGGGGCCTGATTCTTCTGAGTATGACATGTGAAGCAACCACCTGATTTAGTATTATCTCCTGCAATCATATCGTCATAATTCCATCTAAGCATATCAGGATAGGGACTACCATGGGCCCTGTGGCAGGACAAACACATAACCCTATCTACTCCCGGTGTTACTGTACTGGAAACAGTGGTCAAGTTCGGACGAGAGACAGGCGCCTGAGGATTATAGGTTGTATATGCAGCATATTCTCCACTATTTGGTATCTCGGTATCCCCTGCTGGATGTCTCAACCACATTCCATTTGAACGGTTACGATTCTGGTTGTCCCAACTATGATAGTCTCTGTGACATCCGGCGCAAAAATCGCTGATACCCTGGGGATTTCCAGATCCCGGGCTATATGGAGCTCCAGGTTTATCAGTATCCCGATATTCATTATGGTCTGTAGGGCTTACTGTCAATTCCCGGTCAGGGTCTTCAATCCCTTCCATACCTGGTCTACTACAATGAGGGGGGATTCCCCACACCCAACACGGATCATTTAGAAAACGGTAACACCCATTTTCTTCTGTCACAATAACACTTGGAGGTGTTGGGTCTGGTGCGTGATGGGCCGGGACATGACAGCCTATGCATCCATTACCAATTACACAATTAGTACCCGAACAAGGTCCTGGCCCTAATCTGATTCTTGCTAAAGATTTATGGCATCCTTCAAATCCACAGGTAGTATTAGTTTCGTATGCTCCAGGTGCGTGCGATAAGATTCCATCTACTGTTATTACATTGTGTCCGTATTCGTCACCGAGGTTTTGCACATAGTAGAAATTGCCTCCTGCTGTAATTTTGGCTGGTTCAACTGTGTTATAAACAATAGGAACAGTACACCCTCCGAGGGTTTTTGTAGGCGAACTATCAGTAGAGGAATGGCACGAAATGCAGGTTGTTCTTAATAGATTGTAGCCGGGCCCACCACGCATTGGGGTTTCAGTATATATCTGGCTACTGTTTTGCGAATTATGCATGGTATGACAATTGGCGCAGGATCCTGTTACCTTGGCATGAACAAGTTGAGGTAACAATAATGTTATCAATATAGTCACGAAGATTGCTCTCAAAATCTTTTCCTCATATGTGTAAATTTAGATAATCTATTAAAAAAATCAGCAATTGCCATGCCCGCTAACAGGATAGATCGTATAAATCACCCTGCTACTTAAAAATATAAGGTTACTAAGGAGTTCATAAGTAAGGCGTCATTATTGAAAAATCTCCCCTTTCCCCTCTTTGCCAAAGAGGGGTACATTTCCTCCCTTTGGCAAAGGGAGGGTAGGAGGGATTTTATAATCAATGTCCTTATACTTATGACCTTATTAGTAAGTTTACACGTCTTAGGTTAATCTGATTTTAAAACCCCAATTTTATACACAAAATAAACACTATAAGTCAACCCAGATGTTGCAGGAAGTAATATGCTTGACAGTTTTTTGTAATAATTTTTATAATCTGACACTATACTTATTAATGTTCTCATACTGAACGACATAAGTCCGCTACATTTTGTCATTCCGGCTTGTCCGGAATCTTTCCGTAAAAGAAGGATTCCCGACGCGCTTCGCTTGCGGGGAATGACATGGAATTAATGTCGTTATGTAATAATAGGATTTACCTAATTATAGGGAAATCCCTTCTTGGCGTTCGGCTGAGCTTCAGGCCGAAGCCTCCCTTTGCCAAAGGGAGGGATGGTTCGACAAGCTCACCATGACATTTGTCATCCTGAGCCTGTCGAAGGATGTAAAAGAGGGGAGGGGGGAGATTTTTTGAATAATGTCTATTCAATTATGAGAATATGATCTTTATAAATGAAAGTATTAATTTCACAAATACCCGAAGAGGGGCTTGATTTAGAGTTACAAGAGACAACCGATTCTGACACCATTGTCTCGCCTATCAGGGCAAGGTTAATGATAGAGAAGGTGGGCGCTGAGCTTATTATAAAAGGTAATGTGATAGCCGATATAAAGCTTCAATGCAGTCGATGTCTGAAGGATTTTTTGAGTGTGCTGTCAGTTCCGGTTGATGTTATTTATCATCCGGTTGAAGAGCTTAAGGGAGAAGATAAGCATGAGATTAAATTTGAAGAGCTTGATATGGATTTTTATTCTGGGGAAGAGCTGAATTTGCTTGACCTCTTGACTGAACAAATAGTGCTTAATCTCCCGATGAAGCCACTCTGTACTGATTTATGCAAAGGCATATGCCTGAAGTGCGGGGCAGACCTTAATGCAGGCAATTGTGGTTGCAACGTAAAAGATATAGATCCAAGATTTGAAGCGCTAAAGAAATTGTTAAAGTGAAAGGAGTAGAAATTGGCAAATCCCAAACATAGACATACAAGGTCTCGGAGGGATAAAAGGAGGGCCAACTGGAAAGGCCAACTTCCTAATGTTAGTCTCTGTCCTGATTGTAATGAATTAAAACTTTCTTTTAAGGTATGTATAAATTGTGGTTCATACAACGGCCGCAGGGTTCTCGAGGTAGTTGAAAAAGAAACATGAGAATTGCCCTTGATGCGATGGGGGGCGACTATGCCCCTGCTGTTACGATTGAGGGCGCCATAGAGACTGTAAGCGATTTTGAAGATATAGATATTATCCTCGTTGGTGATGTGTCTTCTATAAAAACAGATCTCGATAGTAAAAGATACCCTACTAACAGGATATCAATAAAGCATGCCTCACAGATTGTCAGGATGGACGAATCTCCTTCTGCTGCAATTAGAAAGAAGAAGGATTCGTCCATAAGAAGGGCTTGCGAACTTGTGAAGAATGGTGAGGCAGATGCCTTTGTGAGCGCCGGCCACTCCGGTGTTGTAATGGCAACAGCACTGTTACTTCTCGGAACATCCAAAGGTGTTGACAGGCCTGCCATTGCAGCAATAATGCCTACTTTAAGGGCGCCGTTTGTCCTTATAGATGCAGGCGCGAATCTTCACTGCAGGCCGGAGAATCTCCTCCAGTTTGCAATAATGGGAAGTACATATTGCAGGGTGATCCTCGGAAGGTCAGAGCCGATGGTGGCGATTATTAGTATAGGTGAAGAGGACACGAAAGGGAACGAGCTCACCAGAGAGGCATTTAAACTTCTTAAAAAGGCGAATATAAACTTTACGGGTAATATTGATAGCACAGACATCTTTAGAGGGAATGCTGATGTTATTGTCTGTGACGGTTTTACAGGAAATGTTGTGCTGAAGACCAGCGAAGGGCTTGCAGATGTGCTGATTAAGATGCTTAAGAGGGAGGTTGCTTATCTGACAGCAGGGAGGATCGGATACCTTTTGATGAAGCCAGCGTTGAAGAATTTTAAAAAAAAGACAGATTATGACGAATACGGTGGGGCACCTCTCCTGGGGATAAATGGCACATGTATAATAAGTCATGGCAGGTCAACTGCAAAGGCAATAAAGAATGCCATCAGGGTTGCATCAGATATCGCCAAAAAAAAGGTTTGTGATATTATAGCGTCTACCATCGAAAAAGGAAAAGAAAATTGTTAAGAAGCAGGATTATATCCACAGGCTCTTATCTACCCGAGAAGGTTATCACAAATTTCGATCTGGAGAAGATGATTGATACCTCGGATGAATGGATTACGGAAAGGACAGGGATAAAAGAGAGAAGGATAGCTGATGAAAATCAGACCGCATCAGACCTTGCATATGAGGCATCAAAGATAGCCATTGAAAGGGCTGGGTTAAAGGCAGATGATATTGACCTCATTATTGCTGCAACAGTCACAGGTGATATGCCTTTCCCATCAACCGCTTGTGTCCTTCAGGATAAACTTGAGGCCAAAAATGCGGTTGGATTTGACATAAATGCAGCCTGTTCAGGGTTTCTTTATGGTCTCTACGTTACAGATGGTTTTATAAGATCAGGCATGCATAAGAGGGTTCTTATGGTTGGTACAGAAGTGCTTTCAAAGATTACAGACTGGGAAGACAGAAACACATGTGTCATATTTGGTGACGGCGCCGGTGCAGTGATTATTGAACCAACAGAAGAAGACAGAGGAATAATTTCAATGCATATTAATTCTGACGGGAGCTTGTGGGAGCTTTTATATATACCAGGTGGTGGTTCTATGATCCCCGCATCTGTGGATTCAGTCAAAAAGAGGCTTCATTATATTAAGATGAAGGGAAATGAGACATTCAAGGTTGCGGTCAGGACATTAGAAGACCTTGTGATTAAAACCCTCGATGAGAATAAATTAAGGCCTTCACAACTTTCGCTTCTCATACCTCACCAGGCAAACTTGAGGATAATACAGGCAACTGCTGATAGGATCGGGATACCAATGGATAAAGTCATCGTAAATCTCGACAGGTATGGAAACACATCCGCAGCATCTATACCGATAGCCCTTGATGAGGCTGTAATTACCGGGAGGATCAAGGATGGGAATTATATCCTCCTCGAGGCATTTGGCGGTGGACTCACATGGGCCTCTGCATTAATAAAATGGTAGATCCCTGATTCCTGTATCCAGGGTACGTCTGACAATTGAGAGAAATTGGTTAACCTCAAATGGTTTTTTTACAAATTCATTTATCATCGTATTATCTCTGGTAATTATTTCATCAGTGTAGCCTGAGATTGCAATGATTTTGATATCCGGTTTTATAGCCTTGAGATTATTTATAAGTTCTTTGCCCTGCATGAGGGGCATGACAATGTCTGTTATAACAAGATCTATCTCACCGGAAAGTTCTTTAAACATATCAACTGCAGAGAGGGGGTTTTGTGCAGGCAGAACCCTATATCCATGCGTTTCTAAGATATCTTTGATAAACTTCAATACTTCTTCTTCATCATCAACCACGAGTATTTTTTCATGTCCTGATATAGAAAATTGTTGAGGTCTCATAGCCTTATAAGCGGTTTTACCGGAAACCGGTAGGTAAATATCAAAGGTTGTGCCTTTGTCCACTTCACTTTGAACAGTAATGTAGCCTTTATGATCTTTGATGATACCGTAAACTGTAGCAAGGCCCAGGCCGGTACCTCTACCCTTCTCCTTAGTGGTAAAGAATGGCTCAAAAATCTTATTGATTATCTCTTTTGGAATCCCGCTACCTGTATCAGATATTGTTAATAGAACATATCTTCCAGGCATGATATAAGTCGGCATATCGAATAGATCCCTTTTAACCTCAGTGGTTCTGGTTGTGATTGTTATAAGGCCACCATCTGGCATAGCGTCTCTGGCATTTACCAAAAGATTCATGATGACCTGCTCAATCTGGCCGGGGTCAGCTTCAACAGTAGGGATATTGTTATCAAGGGTTGTCTTTAGTCCTATCCTTTTATCCAGAATACCCTCGAGGAGTTTTACAGAGTCATTGATAACGTCATTAAGGTTTAACGGACGTATCTCTGATATATCTCTACGTGAAAAACTCAAGAGTTTTGAGACCAGCACACCTGCCTTTCGGGCTGAACTCTCGATACTTTTAACCCTCTGGCTTGAATCATTATCCAGATTACTGTATTCCATCAGCAATTCCGCATATCCCAGTATGGCTGTCAGCAAATTGTTGAAGTTATGGGCTATACCTCCAGCAAGGGCCCCTACTGACTCCATTTTCTGTGAATGGAGCAGTTGTTCTTGAATTGCCTTCTTCTCGGTGATATCCCTGTAAAAGGACTGTATAAATGTTTTGCCTTCGATATCTATAGCCTTTGAGCTGACCTCCAGAAGGACCTTATTCCCATCTTTTTTATAATGCTCTGTCTCAAAGACGAGTGATTCACCATTTAGAATTCTTGACATCCTTTCTTCAAATTTTTCCTTGTCTCCTTTTACCTCAAGAAGCCCGATATTGACACCGATCAATTTATCTTTGTCAAACCCATGAAGCTCGCATGCCTTCTGATTGAGGTTGATAATCATCGCGTTTTTATCCAGCACTATAACGCCATCAGTTGCATTATCGAAGATAGATTTGTGCCATTTTTCTGATATGGCAAGTTCTTTAGTTCGCTCCTGAACTAATTCTTCGAGTTGTTGAGAATACATTGCGAGTTTCTCTTTCTGCTGTTCAAGATCATACTGGAGTCCAAACTCACTTATAAACCTCTGATGTATAAGATATCTTAAGAGTATAATTGCAAATATAGTTGAGAGAATAAAAATATTTGCATTAATAAAAAAAGGCGTATTTGAAATATTGTCATAAATGAGTATAGGAATTAGATATATTGCATATATTATTAATGAGGCAACTGCACACATTTTTATATTAAGAGGTGCTAACCCTACAACAAAAGCTACAGTTAATATTATGCCTGCAAAATATGGCGACTGATGACCGCCAAATTTTTCTATCATCAATGCTACCATAGTAGCAACTATAACTGCAGCTGAGATAGTTATAATATGGTGTCTATTTTTATTAATCTTCTGCTTATTAAACAGATAAGTTATATATATAGCAGTTGCAGTTAAAATTCTGTATATTAAAAATGTCTTAAAATTAGATGGAGTAACGAAATAATCAAGAAAGCTAAGAAAAATAATGACTAAGGTACCTATTCCCGTTGCAATATTTGTCCAATGATGCAAAAGTTTAAGAATATTTAATTCGATATATTCTTCTTTATTCATATTCAAATTTTAGTGATTTTTATTATAGAATGCAAGAAAAACATTATTAAAATTATCCTCTCTGTAATCGTAAAGCTTCACATAATTTTTTCTTTTCTTAATATACGCCTTGCAGTATCATAACCTGAATAACAAGTCCCTGGAAGTCCAAATCCGATACTTGTCCAGTGACCTGTAAGAAATAGTCCATTTATGAATGTTGTTCTACTAATGATAGATTCAAATGCCTGTGAAGGTGTCTTTGCCCAGCCAAATGATGCACCTTTATAATTGAGTGTATATCTGTAAAGCGTGGAAGGGGTAGCAGCATCAACATAGTTAATATGTTCCTTAAGATTTGGAATAAATTTTTCAATTCTGCTCAGAAACTCTTCTGCTATTTTCTTTTTATTTTTTTCCCAGAATAAAGGTGTCCTGAATGGTGCACCGAAAAAAGCCACGATTGTTTTTTCATCGGGCGATACTCTAAGCATATATGCACCAATCCTGCTGAAATTACATTTTTGCGTTTGAGAGTAAATCTCGCTTAAATTATATTGTGGAAGATACCATATATTAGTGCCATGTAAGGGAAGACCTTGGAACCGTTTATTAATTCCAACGTAGACAATGAATGTTGATACAGAAGGGATCATAGTTTTTAACTTATTTATAATCTCCTTGCCGATTATTTTCTCTCCCACGAAAGTCTTAAAAGTTTGAGTCATGTCACAGGCTGATATGACATATTTTGAAAGAACTTCATTATTATCTAATTTAACACCCTTAACGGAGTTATTCTTAATAAGAACTTTTTTAACCAATTTCCTGTATAAAATCTCACCATTGTTCTGTTTTATGATATGCTCTAAAGCATTCGGTATGTTTTGAATGCCGCCTTCTGGATAATAACCTCCGTCAATAATAAATTCGCTGAATATTTTTGAGCCGCTAAATGCATGCATTAAAGATGGCGGTAGTCCCCCATTTCCAAAAACTGGAAAGGCGATTGAGTTAATTAATTTTTCATCTTTGAAAAAAGAATGTAAAAGAAAGCCGAATGTCTTATTCTTTAATTTAGTGAATTCAGACTGATTAGCAGAAGTAAGAAAATTGAAAAAATTTATAATATTGTTCTTCTCTTGTGGAAAAATTTTTGCCATATCAGCTATTGTATCCTTTGTATCATTCCAGAATGTTATTTTAAAATCAGGTGTAATAACAATATCGGAAGGATTATATCTTTTGATTTTGATTATTTTATCGACTCCCAAATCTGTGAGTATACTTCTAACATGTCCACCTTCTCTGTAATTCCCGAAAGAATGTGCTGCTGCATCAAACAAAAATCTTCCTCTTTTAAAAGATGTAAAATATCCACCAGGTTTATAATGCTGCTCGCAAATAAGCACCTTCATGCCTGCCTTTGCAAGATAGCAGCCGCAGACAAGGCCGCCAATTCCAGCCCCTATGATGATTGCGTCATACATGTTGATCTCAACCTATTTCCCAAATCACGATATAAAAATTACATTAATGTACCGCACGAGATTTGGAGGCAACCATAATTATTTAGATTCTTTAGGATGGTCTTCTCTATAAGAAACTATAAATACAAAAATGGCAATAACCAATATGCCTGCTAATACTATATAGACTCCCTCAGACATTTAGCTTCCCTCCTTTTTAGGTGGAATCGAATAAAAGCCTGCAATAAAAACTACGAGAGCAACAACAAAAAGAATTATCCCTGAGACATAAGGAAACTTTTCACTAAGGAACCCGCCTATAACCCCAACAGTAAGCAAATACTTTGTGACATCCATTAGCATCTTCCCAGCTTCTTTTCTTCTGTCTTCGTGCCTCATAATTTAATTATATATATGGATTCGCTTTCAGTAAACAAATATTTTTGTGAGACAAGGCCACCTATGCCAGCACCTATAATTATTGCGTCATACATTTCTTAGCCCTTAGCCTTCAGCTCTCAGCTTTCATAAGAAACTTAATTTTTTCTTTAAATTTATCTATAACCCAAAAATCTTCTGATATATAGTCATATATCTTATCAAAATCAACTTTCTTATATCTATGAATTAGAAGATTTCTGAATCTTGCCATATCGGATAGCATATTTGCTATCAAAGGGTCAAGAATTCCGTTTTCTTTTAATAATTCAAAACATTCTGCATATAGTGGAGGAACTTTTCTTAATCTTTTAGCGCTTATGTGATAGCAAATATCAATTATAGCTTCTGTTAGAATGATGAAGCCGGCATATGCAATATATCTATATTCCATGCTCTTCATAAAGTCTTCTTTCGATATGCTTTTAAGTTTTGTAAGCTGTCCGAGTGCTTCGTCTATATCATTGAAATTGCCAAGTATCCTCTCTACATTCAAATTCATGAAGTAACCGCCTCTTTCATATAATGCAAAAATCTCAAGCCACTATCTCCATAAAGCTTTCCAATATATACTATAAAATCAGTCCATAAATCCTCATCACTTATAAAAAGCAATTCGCCTTGCACAACATTATGCATGAATAAAATATTCGAACCATTAATAACTCTTAAATCGACTGGATATTTGTAGTGGAGACATTTTTCCAATTCAAGCGATAATTCAATTTCATATTTTAATTGTTCGGTGTCTTTATAATCTTTTAAATAAATACCGATATCAATATCTCTAAAAAAAGGCATCTCAGGATCAACAAATGAACCATAGATATAGGCAAAGACAATTTCATTATGTTTTTTTAACTCAGCCTTAACGAGATGGGTTATTTTCTGTTTTTCGTCAGTTAAGAGGCTATATGTCTTAAAACTGTTCATCTTATATCCCTGCTGCAAGATTGCAGCCACTGATAATGCCTCTTATCCCAGCACCTATAATTATTGCATCGTACATATCTTAGCCCTTAGCTTTCAGCTATCAGCCGCCAGCTTTCAAGTGATAGGCTTTATTAAAAATCCCCCCTTCTTTCGATGGGTAGTTTTTTGATCCTGATCCTTGTTCTTTCAATTATAATTATAGCATTTTCTTCGTCTATTATCTGACTGAGTGTCATACATTTCTTATAGTTTAGCCTCGACAGTTCCTATTCGGCTTTCATGTTCTTTGAGTTTTGTCGCTATCAATGTTTTTTCTTCATAAAGATCCTTAAGCACTTTAGCGAGTGCATCGTTTTGTCTTGAAAGGTAATCAAAGTCGTAAAATCTCAACTTACTCTTGATTTCCCTTAATTCATGCTCAACCTCTATAAGGGAAAGCCTTACACCTTCTCTCACATTCTGCAAGGCGGAACTTAAACGGCTCTCCATTTCAAGAAAATCCTCCTTAGTAGCAAATGTCTTCAGGTCTTCTTTTGTAGCAAATGTCTTCAGGTCTTCTTTTGTAGCAAATGTCTTCAGGTCTTCTTTTGTAGCAAAAGCCTTCAGGTCTTCTTTTGTAGCAAAAGCCTTCAGGTCTTCTTTTGTAGCCATTTCAGAACGAAGCTTTTCAATGTCCTCCTTTGTTGCAAATACCTTAAGGTCTTCCTTTGTTGCAAATGCTCTGAGATCCTCTTTTGTTGCAATCTCCTGTTTAAAGGTGTTTAACTCTTCTTTAACTACATCTCTTATTAGTTTAGCTAATGTATTCTCATCCATACTAACCTCCCACTCATGCTACTTTAGCATTTATGCTGAATTATTGAATGTTTGCTATCTTTTCCAAAACCTTCTGTTTAAACTCTTCAATTCTCTGGATTCTCTTTTCAAGCTCAACCAACTCCCTTACAGTCTGCTGACGATGTACCATCTGTTCGTGTTCGCTTTTCTGCATAAATCCTACTGCTTGGTCTATTAATGACATCACACTGCTATAAGAGCCATATTCCAGAGAAAGTTTGAGTTTTATTTCCTGAATATCATTTCCATATTCCTTTAGCATTAGCTGGACACCTTCCTGAAATTGTTTCATCCTGGCATCAAATCTCAATAAAAAGTTACCGAAGTCTTCCTTTGTTGCAAATGCCTTAATATCCTCTTTTGTAGCAGAAGCCTTCAGGTCTTCTTTTGTAGCCATTTCAGAACGAAGCTTTTCAATGTCCTCCTTTGTTGCAAATACCTTAAGGTCTTCCTTAGTTGCAAATGCCTGTTTAAAGGCATTTAGCTCCTCTTTAAGTACCTCTCTTACAAGCCTTGCCAGCGTATTTTCATCCATGGTAACCTCCTGTATAAACCTTACGTATTGTCAAAACTAACCACAGAGAACACAGAGTTCACAGAGTGTTTAAATTTAAAAATCTTTTTCTCTGTGTGCTCTGTGGTGAAATTCTTTTTCTATGGTTTCATATTTTCTCCTCTTTTTTCAACTTTGACCAGAAGTCTTTGGCCTACTGATCTGAGGCGCACGGGCCTGAACTTCGTCACCGATCATGGAAAAAGAATAACCGCTGGATATGGTGCTGGGTCAGCGGGGATTGCCTCCTCCTCGGGATAAGGACAATAATGAACTCCTGTTTCAGGATCAACGGCTAAAGGATAACAGTTCAGAATACCCGTATAAAAATGTTGTTTTACAGTTCTGAAAGTAATTATCGGTGTTGGTGACTGCCAAATGCCATCTATTTCTTGATTTGTTACTCCATCAAATACAAAATCATTATCTCCTACCTCTGGATCTCTATTTGGCAATATTATTTGCCATGCCAGCCTTCCATAGTTGTCCATTTGCTCATCATCCACCAGCACGATCAGCCTTATATATCTTCCTGATGGAAGGTTTGTAACTGATGCAGATGTGTATACTGGATTTACAGGAGGAGATTCAGACATATAGGTAATTTCATAGGTTATAGGATAAGGGTCGATATAGGACTCATTGTCTTCATTGAATATCCCGTTGTGATTTAAATCTACCAGTGACGCAAGATAAGAATCGGCTTTTATCTGATCTGATGTGTGAAGATGATATTTATAGACTCCGTCTTTTTCATAAAGCAAGGAGAACATATCTGTGAGGTTCCAGAAGACATGGTGGGTCGGCTCTTTAAGATCTTTCATCCCTACCGCTATGGCATTATCTGTTTCATTACCAAGTGTTCCCTTGAATATGATTTGAAGGTAAAGGTCTGTAATGCCTGCAGGTATCGGATTTCCTGAAAAATCAAAGGTGAACTCAGTAGGCTCTATAGAGCTTAGAGATGATATCTCTATTGGTGATGATACTGAATAGGAATATTCTACAGCCTTCATCACATCTCCATCTGGAGGATAATTGGAAAGATCAGGAGAGTAATTCGGTATTATTTTGTATCGTGCTACTGCCTGGAGTATTCCGTTCTGTATCGCTTCATTTGGTGTTGTATTCAGAACCTTTGACTTAATATGTGTAAATTGTTGAGGATTAATACTCCCATCAGTAATGGAATAAACATAACTGTCAGGTGAGGTTATCTCAAGGGTCCCCCTGAAGAAATAATTCAGCAGCCCTGCCGAGTAGCCAACGGCACGGGGGATAAGTTTCTGGGCATAGTTTTCATAACATTCCTCGTCCAGATAAAAGTCTAATGCATAAACCTGCCCTCCTCCGACCAAATCCCATCTGCGAGTTGTTGTATATCTTGGTTTCACGAAGTGCTCAATAAATTCACCATCTCGTTCCTTTTTGATAAATAAAGTAGACTCTTGAATACCATCCTCAGCAGTTACTGTTTCAGGAAGTGTATTTTTGTTAATCAATTCCTGCAGATTTGTGCTTGATTTTCTTGGATACGGGAAATAGTATCTATCATCTGAGGCTAATCCCTCTGTGAAAATCGTATCAGGGCTTACAAAATTTGCATTTGTGTATTCTGCGATTCCTATCTGCTGAGGAAGGTTATATAAGGTTTCTGTTATGTCAGGATTATTACCTGTATATAAATCTGTATCAATAATTCTTGCAATTGGGATTGAAGCATTTGGGTCTGTTGAGGGTATATTTAAACTTGATTTATCAAAAGTTATAGGATTATTTATTAAATTATTCCAAAAAACTGAATCGTTCTTTGAATTTTCAACATATGTTTCATAAGCTGGAAAAACATGGATGTCGTTTCTTACATGTTCAGGAACTGTTGCATCTTGCACAAAATGCATCTGTTGTCCAACTGCCCTGAAGGTATTAGCAAAATTTTCTTCTCTTTCTTTCTTTGTAGTACTCGTCAGAGCCTTGTAATAATAGTCTCTCGCATCCTTCCATGACCATTTGCCTCCAATACTTTGATTTGGGTCTTGATTTGTATTCTGTGACCATAATACCATTGATTGCCCGGTATACCAGCACTCGGCATAGAAAAGCAGAGGAAAATCACATATTCCCAGCGCTAATGGTGGTAAATACAATGGGAATGGAAGATATAATGAATCATTTAACCCAGCTTCCCCCCAATTGGTTTTGAGTGGATTGTGGAAATGGTTGTTGTTGCGTGCTTTGTTTAAATATAAAGTCAAAATGTCCGATGGCACATCTTCTTGTTCCCCTCCATATCCAAGCCACCAAACGATTTGTTTATTAACATTTTTATTTTCTTTATCTTTCCCATTTAATTCCTCTTTAACTCCTTTTTTAAAGCCAAGATTATCTATCAAGTATTCGTCTAAGGAAAAACTATTAACAGTATTTTGAGCTACATGCTCATTAATCGCCCTATGTGCACCTCCATTATCTCCTCCATAAGGAAAACTTGGAGAACTCCAACATGAAATAAGTAGTAACAGTATAAAGAAAACCATTATCTTATTTCTCATTTTCCAACTCCTTTATGTAGTCTTCTAAATCTCCTTCACCAAAAATATTTTTGTGTTCTTCATTAATCAACTTTAAAAAGTTTATCTGTTTTTTATCGAATTCTCTACTATCCCCTGCAGTTCCTGGCAAAGCCCTCCTTCTATCCTCTCTATTTGTCAGCTTTGGCAGTTCAACAGTTTCTCCTTCTGCAACTTTGTTATGGCTTACGGGTTTTATCTTTTCCTTGCATGCAGTTATTCCAAAACCAGCAGGCCATGAGCAATAACCCGGCTTAAACACAATAAACTGAGGGGGCCTTGTGTAATGTGTACCGGTAAACAAAGTAAATATGGCAGTGATGTTGCTACCTTTACTTCCTTTTGGCCCTGTTATTGACCATTCCCCATTTTTGTCTGTAAGGGTCTCTTTTACATCTTTATATCTTGAAACCTCACCTGCAGGCGTTGCTCTACTTTCACTCCATGAAGCAACAATCACAGCGCCCTCTATCGGTTCCTTTGTATCTGCATCTATAACTCTGCCTTTAAATGTTGTTGCACATGAAGTTATTCCAAGAGTCAGTATCAAGATAAACGTGAGAATATTATTTTTTCTTCTTTTTAACATTCTCTTCCTCCTGCGGTTAAAAGACATTGTCAAAAGTTTTTAAGCAAAAAACTTATAACCTTTATACATCAACGTATTGTTTAAAATTAGCTTGCCTCCCCCAAATAGTAGGACAGGCGTCTCGCCTGTCTATGTATAATCATTTATCCAACCCTTTATATAAAGCCATTTATAGTCTTCATATTTTTCTGCCAAATTTGCTTTGATTGGATTATTTGCAATATAGTTAATTTTTTCTAATAGTTCTTTCTCATCTCTTATTACCCTATCAAGATTCTCATCCTGCCATAATTTACCACTTCTATTAGATACTTTATTAATTTCATGTGCAGTAAAGCTTTTGATGCTATGCATTATTTTAGATAAGTATCTACAGGGTTTATCACCATATGAACATGGTCATCTAAAACTACAACGGCATAGAGTTCATATCTCTTACCATCTAAAAAACGAATTGCATCAAAAACACAATCTTTATGTGATTGCTGTAATAATTGCCTGTTATGCGTAGTAAATGTAATGAAATAATACCCGGCAGTCAGTTGAAAGTGCGGAAGATGTCGTCTCCATGAATGTTCTGACAGGCGAGACGCCTGTCCTACTGGCGGTTTTTCGTTTTTCATATCAACTACCCCTGTTTTTCATAAAACTTTTGACATTACCCTAAAAGATTCCTATTTTCCATAAACCATTTCCATCAACAATGAAATATATGTAATACGTTACTGTATATATCTGACCGCTGTATACTTCATCTTTCCTGATGCGGTATTTAGCAACATTGTTCTTAACATATATAAGCTGGATTTCCTGCATCTCCTGAACAAATTGTGGAAGATGGTTGTAAAGATCAGTAAATACTTGATTATAA
>JBFLZS010000064.1:0-17760 GCA_040756135.1 Nitrospirota bacterium | reverse complement strand
ATGAAGGTGGACAGAATGTTTTAAGTCTTAGAGCATTGATTTTAAGTAATCGCTGGGAAAAGTTTTGGAATTATTTTCTGCGATCTCATTTTCCCGAATATGGTACGTAATATCAGACCAACACCCTCCAAACTCCAAACCTTTCAAATTCCTTTTTATCAATGACTCAAGTTCTGCACTTTCTGCAAACTGTTCTTCAAGCTTTGCTGTCAGTCTTTTCATCTTCTCATCAAATGGTTCATTATCATCTTCAATATCCTCAGCGCCGACATAACGGCCAGGCGTGAGAACATAACCATGGGCACGAATTTCTTCTATGGTTGCGCTCTTGCAGAAACCGGGTATATCTTTATATTCCCCTGCATCCTTTTCTCCACGCCATGCATGATACGTCTTTGCAATCCTACTTATCTCTTCATCGGAAAACTCTCTGTGGATTCGATCAACTAAATAACCCATCTTACGAGCATCAATAAAAAGAGTTTGTCCTCTACGGTCTCTAAACTTACTATTCTTTTTATTCCTTACAAGAAACCATAAGCAGGCAGGAATTGGTGTTGTGTAAAAAAGTTGTCCGGGAAGTGCTATCATGCAATCAACCAGATCAGCTTCTATAATATTTTTCCTTATCTCTCCTTCGCCTGACTGATTTGAAGACATTGAGCCGTTCGCAAGGACAAAACCTGCAATACCGTTTGGTGAGAGATGATGTATCAAAGGCATCAGAGATATATTTAAGGAAGATAAGGCCGAGGACTACATGCTTATACTCGGCAGGATCCATATGTCCGCGCATCTTGTCAGCCGCCTGCCAGAGCTTTTCTTCAAAACCGAGGTTACCGCTGTTGGACTTTTTTCTGTTTATTTTTTCATCACTTCCTTAAAATTTATCTCCAGTGGGAGCCTATTACGTCCTAAATAGAGTCTGTGTATAAATTATGACTTATACAATTAGTCATTCCCCGACTTGATCCCCCGATCAAGTCGGAGGACGGAATCCAGTATTTTCAATAGTTTCTGGATTGTCCGGTCAAGCCGGACAATGACAAAACAGGACTTTATACAGACTCTACATAATCCTTACACGTTATCATTCATAAATCTGGTTTCCTCTTATGCCAATCTGTTGACTGCTCATAGGCATATGCGACTTTTAAAATTGAATCTTCATCGAAATGTTTTCCGATTAACTGTAGGCCAATCGGCAGATTATTTGCTGTAAACCCGCAAGGGATTGATATCCCCGGCACCCCGGCAAGGTTGACCGAGATTGTAAAGATATCAGACAGGTACATCTGGAGTGGATCAGCGGTCTTTTCTCCTATTTTGAAGGCAGCGGTTGGCGATGTTGGAGTTACAATAACATCTACCTTCCTGAATGCCTCCTCAAAATCCTTTTTGATCAACGTTCTCACCTGCTGTGCCTTTTTATAATACGCCTCGTAGTATCCTGATGAAAGCGCATAAGTTCCGAGCATTATTCTCCTTTTGACTTCAGCACCAAATCCCTGTGCCCTTGTATTCATATACATCTCCATTAAATCTATGCCCTCTGTCCTTAGGCCGTATTTCACACCATCATAGCGTGCAAGGTTAGACGATGCCTCCGAGGTAGCAAGGACATAATAGGTTGCAACCGCATATCCTGTATGTGGTAGAGATACATCAACAGGAATTGCACCGAGTGATTCAAGTTTTTTTATCGCCCCTTTAACTGAAACCTCTACTTCCTTATCCATGCCTTCAATAAAATATTCCTTTGGAATTCCGATCTTTATTCCTTTTATATCCTTGCCGAGGACTGCTGTAAAATCTGACAGAGGCACAGGCGCTGATGTTGAATCAAGAGGGTCATGCCCTGAAATAATGTTCATCAATATTGCAGAATCTCTTACATTTTTTGTAATCGGCCCTATCTGGTCAAGTGATGAGGCAAAGGCAACGAGGCCATATCTTGACACACGTCCATATGTCGGCTTTAGACCTACAACCCCGCATAAAGCCGCAGGTTGTCTGATTGACCCCCCTGTATCCGAACCGAGTGCTGCAATACATTCATCGGCAGCGACTGCAGCAGCAGACCCACCGCTTGAACCCCCCGGAATCCTCTCCAGATCCCAGGGATTCTTCGTAGCATGGAATCCTGAATTTTCTGTTGATGAACCCATTGCGAATTCATCCATATTTGTCTTCCCAATAAGTATATATCCCTGTTCGATGAGTCTTGATGTGACAGTACTTTCATATGGGGGGACAAAATTATATAGTATCCTTGATGAACACGTTGTGAGGATACCTTTTGTGCACATGTTGTCTTTGATGGCAAGGGGAATCCCGAGTATGGATTTTCCGTTTTGTGTTTTACCCCGTAGGAAATTCCAACGGGGTAAACCAAGATCAAGCTTCTTCTGAACCTCATCAGCCATTTTTAAGGCTTCTTCTTTTGTTATGGTAACAAATGCCCTTACCTTCTCCTCAACCATATCTATCCTTAGATTGATTGAATTAACCACATCCCTAACTGATACCTCTTTTTTATCGAGCAGATCTCTTAATTCCGAAATCGTAAGCCTATAAAGCTCCAATACATCCTCCTCTGTTTGCTTGCCCCGTAGGAATACGCCGTGGCTCGCCATAGGGGCGACAAATTAAAAATCTTCCGTTTTTGCTTATATAAGTCTAATGTCCCGTGTACAATTCCAACGGGGTTTACTTAATCCTTGAGGTATTCTAAGTGTATTAATTATGCATTTTCTCCTTATTTTTTGTAAAATAGTTCCAATATATCTTGCCAGGAAAGTAGCAAAAATTTACTCGTAAGAGATGTTAATGAGTTAACCAATATGAATGAAAATCCATTAGTCTCTTTAGTCTCTATAATCGTCAGGACAAAGGATAGGCCAAAACTTTTAGAGAGGGCATTGCAGAGCATTTCTGAGCAAGATTACAGGCCCATAGAGGTTGTCCTTGTGAATGACGGTGGCTGCTACCTTGATATCGAAAAACTCAATAGTATCCTTAAAGGTGTATCTCTTAATTATGTAAGACTCGAAAAAAATAGAGGCAGGGCACATGCAGGGAATATGGGGATCGAAAATGCAAAAGGAGAATATATAGGGTTTTTAGATGATGATGATGAATTTTATAGCAACCACACCTCAACCCTAATTTCTTTTTTAGAACAGAGTGATTATAAGGTTGCTTACACTGATGCCAGATTAATCCATAAAGTTTATGATGATCAGGAAGAGAAGATAGTCGACATAGATAACGGGATATTTCACTCAGAGGAATTCTCATATAATAAGCTCTTGGCCGAAAATTATATCCCCTTTATGTGTATTATCTTTCCGTATAAGCTTTTGCAAAACGTTAATGGATTTGATGAGGAGCTTGATCTGTATGAAGACTGGGATCTGTTAATAAGGGTAGGTTATGACAACCCCTTTTATCATATTAAAAAGGCAACTGCGAAATACAATATCTGGAGCGAACATTTGCAGATTACTGAGCGTGCTAAATACTGTGGCGAGACAGGTTCTGCATATTCAAAGATATTTTATAAGCACATCAAAAAATTAACTCCCGAGACTGTCCAATCACTTTTAAGAGAGCGGGACAAGTTAAACAGATTTATATTAGAAAAAGAGGCAATAATATCAGAGAAAGACGCAATTATATCGGAAATTATATCAGAGAAAGACGTAATTATTTCAGAAAAAGACGTAGTTATATCAGATAAAGACTCAGTTATTTCAGAAAAAGATGCAATTATATCAGATAAAGACTCAGTTATTTTGAAAAAGGAAGTTGAGATAGAAAGATTTCGCAGAGAAATTTCAGAGAAAGAGGCAGTTATATCAGAAAAAGAAGATGCTGAGATAGAAAATCTACATAAAGAGATTTTAAGTAAAGAGGTTATTATTTCAGGGAAAAATGTTGAGATAGAAAATTTATGCAAAGATATTTCTGAGAAAGCTCTTATGTTATCTGAAATATACAAATCATTATCCTGGCAGTTAATAACGGAGTACAGGAAAGTAAAAGAAAGGCTTTTACCTCAAGAATCTAAAAGACGGATGTTATATGACCGTGGACTGAAAAAGATTAATAATATGATATGATAAGAAATAAGGGGTTTAATAGGCCTTTTCATAAGACAAAAACTAAGGTATCGACGGCGTCTTTAAGCAGATTTTGGAGAAAGATCAATATCTCTGCATCTCACAGGATACACATGCCAAAATTATATATGATTCTCACGACCTTGCCTTTTTGAGAGAGGAAAGGCGGGCAAAGATAGAAAATAATGTAAAATTAATGGAAGATGTTAACAAAATAAAACAAAGAGAATTTAATCTTGCCAGGATAAGTGATGCCATGATAGTGGTCAGTCCCTATGAGCGGGAATTAATGCTGAGTGAAGACCCTGATCTAAAGATATATCATATGCCACACGTTCATCCTGTTGGCACTATCTCTATGAATGGTTTTCAAAATAGAAAAGATATTATGTTTATTGGGGGGTTTGTGCATCCACCAAATGAAGATGGTGTTTGCTGGTTTGCTAACGAGATACTGCCCATAATAACAAAGGAGATACCTGATATAAAGTTCTATATTATTGGGAGTTACCCTACGAAGAGGATAAATAGTCTCGCTTCTGATAACATTATTATTACAGGGTATGTGCATGATGTTTCAAATTATTTTGAGACAGCAAAGGTATTTGTTGCGCCCATCAGGTACGGAGCAGGGGTTAAAGGAAAAATAATCCATAGTATGAGTTACGGCTTACCGACAGTGACGACGACTATCGGTGCTGAGGGACTGGGTTTAGAAAATGACAATAATGCCTTTATCGCTGACAGTCCAGAAGAATTTGCAAGGAGGGTTATTGAACTCTATAAAGATGGAGAAACCTGGAATAAAATTTCGAAAAATTCTTTCATGTGGATGAAGAATAATTTTACCCCTGAAGTAGCGAAAGAGAAACTTCCGAAGATGTTTCAGGAGTTGGGGATTTTGAATTGACTTTTAAGGGATTTTTAAACCGGAAAAGTAAGATACAAGTTATATCTATCGTGATATACAACATCTAATCGATGAAAAAAGAAGGAGAGTTACGATGTGGAAGAAAGAAGCATTGATTTTTGTGTTTTGTCTATTAGTAGTAATATTTTTTACAGGATGTACTTCCAGGGAGGGATCAAAACAGTTAGTGCTCAAGAAATATGGTCCTGAAGATGTAAAGGCGGGGCAGATATTCAATAAACAACCTAATGAGGAAAGTGCAATCTGGGCTCATACGGAAAATGCAACACCAACAACTGTTCTTGTTCTCAATGGCGTTCCTTTAGAAAGTGCTGTGGTATCCGAGAGAAGGGAGGTTACGGTAGTTGTCCCTATGAGTCTATATGAGAAACCAGGGGAATATCCCTTGTATTTGCTTGACAAAAAAACAAACCAAAAATCTAATGAAATGAAATTTGTAGTAAAGCCATAGAAATTTATATTCCATGGCAGGATTTTGATGCATCAGGACATAAGAAATAAAAGAGGCGAGATCGAATGGCACAAGATTGCGGTTCTCGGTGAACCTGAAAAGGTTCTAACCACATACAGGGAAAGGAACGACGAAAGGAGAAAACTTTTTAATCATTATAAAGATCAGATTAAGGAATTTTCTCCATTTTTAGAGATAGGAGCCAATGCTGCCTATACAAGTTATATGCTTGCAAATGAATGGAGTTGTGATGGAATAGCTATAGATATCTCTGAAGACGCCTTAAAGGCAGGAGTGATTATAAAAGATAATTTCGGATATTCAAGGTCTCCCTTGAGAGTGTGTTGCGATGCAGGCAAAATACCCTTGAAAGACAATTCAATTAAATTCGTGTTTGCTTTTCAAACATTACATCACTTTATCGACCCAACACCGGTCATAAAAGAAATAAAAAGGGTCTTAGTTGACGGAGGTATTTTTCTTTTCGCAGACGAACCTGTAAAGAGGAGATTATCACTCAACCTTTATAGAACCAGAAGAGAAGATAGTTTCAATAGAGTAGAAAAGCTGCTTAAAAGGGCCGGACTTCTGCGTTATATAAGCGAGGCATATTTTGGGTCAAGGGAGGAAACCATCTTCGGGATAATGGAAAACCAGAAGATAACACTAAGAAGGTGGATACATATGCTTAAAGAAAATTTTCGTGAAGTAAGCTTAGATTATTCTGGTGTTTATGCTATGGGAAGGGATGTGCGGCTTTTAACTAATTTACTTTCAAACATACTTCCTTTATCTATGGCGGAGCGGATAGCTGCTGATTTAATGGGATGTTCTTTAAAGGGCATTTGCCGTGTTAAAAAAGGTCAACAAGCTGTTCTATACAATCCAGAGAAATTCGTATCCTCACTTCTATGTCCTGATTGTCATGGAGATTTAACGAATGACAAAAATAGTCTATTATGTCTTTCTTGCGGCTATGTGAGTTATGATGATTTGGGCATATTTAACATGCTTTCGACTAAAGAAAAGGAAGCTTTATATGGGAGCAAGCATCGGAAACAGGTTGTATTCGCCGATAATGGGCACGAGGAGTATCTGGGTGAGGGTTGGCATACATTAGAAGGCAATTATACTAATAAATATAGATGGACGAGTAAAGAGGCCAAAGTTTATCTGATGAAAGATTCTTATACTGAGGCCATCAGGATATGTGGCTATATACCATCAAAGGCTATCGAAACCCATAAAAAGATAAAGATTGAGGTATTTGTCAACCAGGCTAAGATTGGGGAGAAAACCATTAGAAAGATGGGGAATTTCATTTTCGAGAAGAGGATGAATCTTAATGGGAACTCTCCTCTGCCAATTGAAATAAAATTGGCTGTAGATAAGACGCTTAAGTCAGGGGATATAGAATACGGCGTTATAATATCTTACATAAAATTGATACAAACATAATGAATTATGTTACGTAATTTTTTAAATTAGAAACATACAGTATTCGATTCGTATAGAAGAAGCATTTAATACTAAATTGGTTTACAAACAACTGCTATCTTGAAATATAATTGTTAAAGGTTTTTTCCTTCCTAAAAAGACAATAATCTGCTAAACTTTCTTCATGACAAAGAAAGAGATACTAATTAATGTCTGTGTATAAACTGCTGTTCAGATAATCCGTCATTCCCCGACTTGATCGGGGAATCCACCCTTCGGCAGGCTCAGGGTGACAATTGTCATGGTGAGCGTGTCGAACCATGGATTATCCGGTCAAGCCGGATAATGACAAAATACGACTTTATACACAGATACTAATTAATAACAAAGCCCAATTATATCAGCTTGCCTCAAATGAAAATAACCTCATGCTTATGTAAGGACAATGCTTCTTGATATTCAGCCCAGAGTTCTTCTTTTGTTGTCCCTATGTCAATGAAATCCCATGGCAGGATTTCATTGAATTCCTTTTTTCTAAAGATATAGAAATCCTTGTTAAGTCCGGCAGTCTCTGTTGCCTTTATCCAGTCCTGAATCTTTGACATTTCATCGAGTACCTTTGATACCCGCCTGTCTCCCATTGAGAACAATCCCTGCATATATGCATATTTAGGGATATCATGAAACACTTTAACCCCTTTTATTGATAGAAGACCTTTCTTGATAATCTTTAATCTTTGTTTAACCTCAGAAAGAGATTCCATTGAATGCCATTGAAAGGGTGTAAATGGCTTTGGGACAAAGGTACTGATGCTTAAGGTAATATATCCTTTCGTTGAAACATCTCTTATCTTTTTGACAAGAGTAATTATACCGTTTATATCCTCCCTTGTTTCAGTAGGTATGCCTACCATGAAATAAAGCCTCAGGGTTTCGATACCCTCAGCAAAGAGCAGTTCCGAGGTATGAAGTATATCCTCCTCTGTAATCCTTTTATTGATAACCTTCCTCAGCCTCTCTGTCCCGGCCTCGGGGGCTATCGAGACACTCTTATGACCTTTTATCAAACTCACCAATTCAGCGCTCTTTTTGCTTGCCCTCAGGGATGTAATAGAAAAATCCACTTCAGGGATTCTCAGCACATCCTTTATATGCGGATAATCTGAAAGCGACGGACCGATAAGACCTATCCTTTTTGTCCTTGTCAGGGCTGTTTGAATCTCGTCTGTGATTGCCTGCAACCCCTTTTTCCTTGGAGGGTTATATATCTTACCTGCAATGCAGAACCTGCAATTCCAGGGACATCCCCGCATTGCTTCAATTAGATACATCTCAGAAAACTCTGCCTCGGTGGTAATAATTGATGTCATAATCTTTGATCTCGAAATATCCTTAAGGTAACGTCTTTTTACAACTTCCGGCGCACCTTCTGACTGATACCTCCCTGAAATCCTTCCTTCTGTGTCATAGGATATACTGTAGAACCCCGGAACATACAGACCTTCTACAGTTAGACATTTTTTTAAAACATCAAATCCGTCCGCAGATGCCTTATAGACATCAAGAAACTCGGACAGCATCTCATCGGCCTCACCTATAAAACATATGTCGAAAAAATCAGCAACAGGTTCTGGATTGAAGAAGGCGCATATACCGCCCATAATAATTAACGGGTGATGAGAATTTCTCTCGGAACTTCTCAGGGGAAGCCTGGATAACTCAAAAATTCTTATGATATTAGGATAATCATTTTCAAAAGAGACTGAAAATGCAACGATATCGAAGCGATTAAGAGGTTTTTTGGATTCCATTGAGAAAAGTTCTGTGTCAGTCCTTACATATTCATCTATATCCTTATCTTCAGGAAGAAAAACCCTTTCACAAACTACATCATTCATACTGTTCAGAAGTCCGTAAATTCCCTGAAACCCGAGGTTAGACATTCCAACATGGTATGTATTGGGATAAACAAGGGCAATACTGATCTTTCCTCCAGGGTCTTTATAAACAGTCCCTTTCTCTTTCGATAACAGATAATCTATTCTTTCTTTAAGTTTTCGGCTCACATCATCACCAACACGCTCATCATGGCTGTTGACCATATTATGTCAAGAGGAAGCTGTAGCTCGCATGTGGAATCTAAAAGCAGATCTGCCATCGGAGGAAACTCTTCGTCTTTAAGCCAGAGAACCAGGGTAACGGGTATCCTGGGCAATGGCAGGAGTTTTATTGAGACATCCCCATAATTTATCACCTTTGCACAGAGTTCTTTCCCCCTTTTAATAAAGGCTTCTTTATCATCCCCGTATATCTTTGCCATATTGTCTAAAGGCAGAACATGGCTTCCTCTAAAGAACACCTCTCCACCTCTTATATTGACAGGCTTCACTAACCTTCCCGTAAGAGGGATGTCCTTTGCGTTAATCAGGTACCAGAGGCAGGAGTGGATGAAAAAATAACCATATTTTTTAATAATAATTTCCCCTTGAGGTGTAGGGCTTTTGATAACCCTTTCTTCTGGTTTGACAGAAAAATCAATGCAGAATGACCTTAAAATGTAATATCTGTCTTTTTCATTGAATGATACAGAGGCATTCCTGTAAACATCCGATGGATCAAGTCCCCTCAGTATTTCCCATGCCTTTTCTTCTCCGCTAGATATCATAGTACATGATAACACAACCTTATCTCTGCTCAATAACTCTTAAATTCTAACTCAAATTTGCCTAATTTTTTATTTTTAGATTTAAATCCTTTTAAGATATACTAAAACATGAAATGCAAGAATTGTGGTGGTGAAATAAAGCTAATTATTGGTTGAAGGGTCATTACCTTAAACTGCATGGACTGTGGTAAGGTATTCCCTGTTAAGGAATATATTGATGAAATAGATGACGAGATGTGGGAACGAATATCCACTCGTCCCTGTGACAGGGTTTAGGGTTACAGATCCATAAGGAGGGATGCAAACTATCTCTACTGCTTAAAGACTTTCTTAAAATTATTATAAATTTCTTTACCTAATCTATGGGTGAGGATTATACCAAGGAGGATCTATGTCGAAGATTAAGAGAGCAATTATTAGCGTTTCAAACAAGAAAGGCATTGTGGATTTTGCACAGGAACTTAACTCAATGGGCATCGAGATAATCTCCACAGGAGGGACAGCAAAAACCCTAAAAGAATCAGGCATCCCTGTAAAAGATGTATCAGAATATACTGGTTCCCCGGAAATGCTTGGTGGAAGGGTAAAGACCCTTCATCCCAAGATTCATGGCGGTATACTTTCAAGAAGGGATAATCCAAATGACATGGAAGAGATAAAGAAGTACGGAATTGGTCTCATAGATATGGTGGTTGTAAACCTATATCCATTTGAAGAGACAATCTCAAGACCCGGGGTTTCTTTTGATGAGGCTATAGAGAACATTGATATAGGCGGTCCAACCATGCTACGTTCAGCATCAAAGAATTTTAAGGATGTTGTTGTAATTGTTGACCCTTCTGATTATGAGAAGATAATTAAAGAGATGAAAAATCTCGATGGTGCCCTGAGTTTCAGGACAAGATTAGAACTTTCAAAAAAGGTCTTCGGGCACACATCGAGATACGATACAATAATTGCTGATTACCTTACGAGAGTGACAGAAGAACAGAGATGATACACATTATCCTAATTAATGTATAAAGTCAGGTTTGTTGTCATTCCTGCGGAGGCAGGAATCCACCCTTCGACGTGCTCAGGGTGACAGTGTCATGGTGAGCTTGTCGAACCATGGATTCCGGCTTAAGGACTGCCGGAATGACATATAGTAAACATTAGTTTATATACAGACACTAATTAGAATTCAAAATATTCAAAACTTTTTGATTTCGATCATTTGAGCTTAGGATTTGTTTAAAATGTTAGATATTAGGATTTAAAATTTTAGAGCGATGAAGGTGCTCGTTATAGGTAGCAGCGGTCGTGAACACGCAATCGTCTGGAAGCTTTCCCAGAGCCGACACGTTGATAAGATTTATTGCTGTCCTGGAAATGCAGGAATAGCCGAGATAGCCGAGTGCATAGATGCAGGTCCCAATGACTTTGATACACTCATTGATTTTGTGAAATATGAATGGATTGACCTGACAATTGTAGGCCCCGAAGAGCTACTCTCAAAAGGCATCGTCAATGCATTCGAAAAAGAAGATTGCAGAATACTCGGCCCGAACAAAGATGCCGCACTACTTGGATCAAGCAGGGTTTTCTCAAAAAACCTCATGAGGCTTCACAGGATCCCGACGGCAGAATACAAAGTTTTTACTTCCTACCTTCATGCACAGGATTACGTAAAATTAAAAGGCGCTCCAATCGTCATAAAGACAGATGTACCATCCGAAGATAACGGCGTATTTGTGGCTTCTACCGTGGAAGAGGCAATAGATGCCCTGAGGCTGATTATGAAGGACAAATTTTTTGGTAGCGCAGGGAAACAGGTAATTGTGGAAGAGAGTCTTAAAGGTGAAAAATTATATTTTATAATATTAACTGATAGAAAGACTATTGTGCCGTTCACAAGTTTACATAAATACAGGTGTATGTTTAATGACGACACGGGTTCAGACACAGCCGGCATTGGTGCTTATAGTCCATCTACCGTAATTACCGAGGAGCTTGAGAGTATTATAATGGAAAAGATAATGAAGCCTGTTTTAAAAGCACTAAATTCAGAAGGAATAAAATACAAGGGCATCCTCTGCGCAGACCTGATAATAGACAAAGGTAGACCTTATGTCTCTGGATTCAACTGCTGTTTTGGCGATCCAGATACACAGACTGTCCTTCCACGACTTAAAACAGATTTTATGGAGTTGGCGTTAGCGATTATAGATGAAAGACTGTCTGATATAGCCATAGAATGGAGTCATAAGGCATCAGTATGTATTGTAGTTTCTTCGGCAGATTACCATCGCAAATACCAGAAAGGTGTTGTTATATCAGGGCTCGAAAAAATAAGAACAATGAAGGATACCGTTGTATTCCACATTGGAACATCACTCAGCGATGAAGATATTATTTCCTCAGGTAGGAAGGTCATCAGCATAACAGCCACTGGATCCGACATAAAAGATGCAAAGATAAAGGCATATGACGCAGTAGAAAAGATACATTTTAATGGAATGTATTACAGAAAGGATATTGGGGAGGAGAAAATATGAAACCACAGGTCTTGATAGTCATGGGAAGTGGTTCTGATATGCCTGTTATGGAAGATACGGGGAAGATACTTAAAAAACTTGGAATCTCTTATGAGATGGTTATTGCCTCTGCACACAGAACGCCAGAACGTGTAATCCGACTCGCATCTGAGGCTGAGGAGAAAGGTGTCGAAGTAATCATCGCAGGTGCTGGTATGGCAGCCCACTTAGCCGGGGTACTTGCAGCGCACACAATCATTCCAGTAATAGGTGTACCAATAGATTCACCGCCTCTTAATGGTCTTGACTCCCTTTTTTCTACAGTCCAGATGCCGCCTGGGGTGCCTGTTGCTACAATGGCAATAGGCAGGGCAGGTGCAAAAAATGCCGCAATCCTTTCAGCCCAGATTATTGGCAGGAAGGTTCCAGAGATTGCACTAAGACTGAAAGACTATAAAAAGAAGATGGCTGAAGAAAGATGAGAGTACACCTCGATTGTTTCCCATGCTTCCTAAAGCAATCTATTATCGCCCTCAGGCTTGGGACGAAAGATGAGTCATTACAGAAGACTATATTAAAGAGTATCCTCGAGGATATTCAGAAGGCCGATATCTCAAAACCTCCCGCATATACAACCACCTTTATCCACAAAAAGATAAGGCATCTGCTTGGCAGGGACCCATTCGAGAGGATAAAATCAGAATATAATCAGATTGCACTCAGGCTATATCCTTCCCTGAAAACCATTATCGAAAAAAGTCCTGACCCTTTATGGACAGCAACAAGGCTTGCAATTGCTGGGAATATAATAGATTTTGGGATTTTCACCTCTATAGACATTGAGGGCACCATCCGTATCGCACTTAACAACCCATTAACTGTGGATGACTATAGCAGCTTCAGAGAAGCTATTTCTACTACAGATAAAATCCTTTACCTGACAGACAATGCAGGAGAGATCGTATTTGACCGTCTTCTTATAGAAACCCTGATCACCCTTGGTAAGAAAGTTAAGGCGGTTGTTAAGGGAACACCTGTAATTAACGATTCCACCATTGAGGACGCAAAGGAATCAGGTCTTACAATAGTATGCGAAGTAATTGACAATGGCTCTGAGGCTGTGGGCACGATCCTCGAGTGGACATCCCCTGAATTTCAAAGGACATTTAAAGATGCTCAAATGATAATAAGCAAAGGGCAGGGTAACTTCGAGACACTCGTCGGCAATGAAAAGAAAATATTCTTCCTTTTCCAATCCAAATGTGATGTGGTTTCTAAAGAACTTAGCCTTCCAACTGGCTCGATGCTTCTAAAGAAATCCTGACTTTGCTGGCTGGATAAAACTATATAGAAAAGCCTATCTTCTTCCCCCTCTGGTGCCAAAACCACCTTTTTCCCTCAGACGGCCTCTCTCTCGCCTCTCTTGGGGTTTTGCCTCATTAACAACAATGTTCCTATCCATAAAGGTACAGCCATTCATCATGGAAATCGCCTTTTGAGCCTCTTCCTGTGAGGCCATCTCCACAAAACCAAATCCTCTCAGCCTACCTGTAGCTGCATCTTTGATAAGCTTAACCGAAACAACGTCACCTGCCTGAGAAAACAGGTCTTTCACATCATCCTCTGTTGCCCTAAAGGAGATGTTGCCTACATAAAGCCTCGTACTCATCCTTCCTCCTTCTGTAAATTTTGGTACTAATTTTTAAAACCCGTTAAGGAGCTTTAAAAGATGCCAAGTAACTATGTAGGATGCAGAAACCATTTGTCAAGTAGTAAAAATGGTGTTGTGTAATTATTCAGTGAACTGTGGTGGCTCACAAAAGCGGCGCACCCTTCGACAAGCTCAGGGTGACAGTACACGACACATTGTGGGTTTGTCATGGTGAGCTTGTCGAATCCATGACAGCCAAACTCCACCCATCACTGAATGGATACGGTGTTGTAGAAAAATGGTGTGATCGGTTAACCGCCTCCTATCTCCTCTATTGCTTCTTTAGCGATAATCCTTACATTTGCATCTTCATCTTTTATTATTTCCTCAAGGAAAGGGATGGCATCTACATGTCCGATTATTCCGAGGAGGTAGGCTGCATCGCCTTTGACGACCGTATTTTGGTCCTTCAAAAGAGGAATGACGGATGGCATAGCCTTTAATATATTTTCTGGATCTTCTGTCTTCAACGTTTCAATAAGAGCTAAAATACCAATTCTTACTATTATCCTTTCATCCTTTAGGAGGTCTGCAATGTATGCATAGAGGCTTACGTCATGCTTGAACATATCGATGATATTTTCAAGAAAACCTTTCTCCATATAATCCGCAATCATGGTTTTCATGTCAAAGTATTCTATTCTGATAGGCTCCATTGAAATATGTTACCAAAATAATCTTTATCTTGTCACATGCGGTCAAGGAGTTTTTAAGAAAAAGACACAGCAATTGTTTTAATGATTAAGATATCCAAACCGAGCATTATTGTATAATGCATGAATTTCTGAGTAAGATAAAAAGAGAAGATGAAGATTTACAATACTCTTACAGGCAGGAAAGAGGAATTCATACCACTGATTCCTGAAAAGGTAAAGATGTATGTATGTGGGGTAACAGTTTATGACTACTGCCACATAGGACATGCAAGAAGCGCTATTGTATTTGATGTAATAAGGAAATATATAAGATATAAAGGGTTCAATCTTAAATATGTAAGGAATTTTACTGATATAGATGACAAGATAATCAATAAGGCAAAACAGGAAGGTATTGCATGGGATGCAGTTGCCAGAAAATATACAGATGAGTATTACAAGGACATGGACAGACTCGGGGTTGGGAGGGCGGATGTCGAACCAAAGGCGACCGAGCATATGAAGGAGATAATAGATATCATCAAAGGACTCATTGATAAAGGTTATGCATACGAAGTTAACGGCAATGTTTATTTTGCGGTCGAAAAATTCTCTGAATATGGGAAGTTGTCAAAGAGGGACAAGGAAGAGATGGTGGCTGGGGCAAGGGTTGAAATAGACGAGAGAAAGAAAAACCCATTAGATTTTGCATTATGGAAAAAATCAAAAGAAGGCGAGCCATACTGGGATAGTCCCTGGGGATATGGGAGGCCAGGATGGCATATTGAATGTACCGCCATGTCTATAAAGCATCTTGGCGAAAGTTTTGATATTCACGGCGGAGGTGCCGATTTACTTTTCCCCCATCATGAAAATGAGATTGCACAGTCAGAGGCATTTACTGGGAAATCCTTTGCAAGATATTGGGTTCATAATGGATTTATTACAATTGATAAAGAGAAGATGTCAAAGTCTCTCGGTAATTTCTTTACGATTAAAGAAGTTCTTGATAAGTTTGATCCTGAGGTAGTAAGGTTTTTCTTACTTTCGACACATTATAGAAGCCCGATAGAATTTTCTGATGAGCAATTACATGAGGCAGAGAGCTCTATTGATAGATATTACTCCACAATTGTCAGGATTAATGATTTTCTTCTAAAAGAAACGGAAGCAAAAGAAGGATTTTCAAAGGCCGGGAAATTTTTTGAAGGATTAATCCTTTCGTTCAAAGAAAAACTCGAAGGGGCGTTGGATGATGATTTCAATACCGCCCTTGCACTCGGGCATATCTTTGAATTGATACGTGAGGCAAACAGATTTCTTGACAATAAGCCATCGGGGTTAAAAGAGAGGGAACTTTTGTTAAAGACAAAAGAACTACTATTTGACGCGGGTAATATATTAAATATATTCAATAGGACGCCTGATGAGTGGTACAGGTCATTAATGAATATAAGGAAGGTCGGACTTTCTGAAAAAGACATCTTCGAGAAAATAAAGGAACGTCAGGATGCAAGGCAAAGGAAAGACTGGCACTTGGCAGATACAATCAGAAAGGAACTCGAAGAAAAAGGAGTTATCCTTGAAGATAAGAAGGACAGAACAGACTGGAAGATTAAGGTCGGATAGTGAATGGATTTATGGCCTGAACCCTGTGCTGGAGGCAATAAGGGCAGGCAGAGATATAAAGTGTATCTTTCTATCTTCCAGCAGACACGATAAAACACTCAATATAAAAAAAGAAGCAGAAGATAGAAAGATACCTATAAAAATATTAGACCCTCCTTTTTTTCACAGTACTTTTAAAAAGGGACATCAGGGTATTGCGGTAGAGGTTGCTCCAAAAGGCTATGTTAGCCTCGACGAATTACTTGACATCCCTTTAAAGAAAAACGAGACTCCATTATTTATAATCCTTGACTGTATTGAGGATCCGAGAAATTTTGGCGCCATACTGAGAGTAGCAGACACTGCAGGCATCCACGGTATTGTTATCCAATCACACAGGTCTGTTACTCTCGGTCCCGAGGTAGCAAAGGTTTCTGCAGGTGCCGTTGAGTACGTGCCGGTCTCTATGGTAGCAAATATAAAGCACGCAATCTATGAAATGAAGAAAAGGGGGATAACAATAGTTGGTACCGAGGCAGGTGCAGAAAAGATAGCGTGGGATCTAAATTTTAAAGTGCCCTTGTCCCTTGTGATTGGTTCCGAGGGTAAGGGGATCAGGAAGACTGTAAGCAAAAGCTGCGATGTTCTGGCCAGTCTACCTATGCAAGGTAAAATAAACTCTCTTAATGTTTCTGTTGCTGTAGGTATATTTGCTTTCGAGATATTGCGACAAAGATTCCATAAAAATTAATTAAATGAAGAAACACTGAAATAATCGATGTTATTCTTGAATTTTTACGATTGACCATTTTATAATAAAAATTGTTAAATTGTTATTTTAATGTAAAGGGATTAGTGTTGTCTTTTTCCGTTTTTATTGGGAATAGGCTGAACATACGAATGTGGTGAGGCCACCGTAGCTCAGCAGGCAGAGCAGCTGATTTGTAATCAGCGGGTCGGGGGTTCGATTCCCTTCGGTGGCTCCATGGAGAGGTTCCCGAGCGGCCAAAGGGAGCAGACTGTAAATCTGCCGGCACAGCCTTCGGAGGTTCGAATCCTCCCCTCTCCACTATATGAACTTTGCAAAGCAAAGTTCGCAGTTAGAAGTTAAAAGTTGAAAGTTATAAGTCAAAGAAAGAAGAAAAAGGGGATTCAAACTTTTAACTTTGAACTTTTCACATTTAACTTTTTGGAGTGCGGGAGTAGCTCAGTGGTAGAGCGTCGGCCTTCCAAGCCGAGGGTCGCGGGTTCGAATCCCGTTTCCCGCTCCATAAGCAAAATTTGCTGTAAATTTTGAGTTTAAAGGATGAAGGGGTTAAGAGTTTAATGGTTGAAGATAAAGCTAAGATTATCGAGAATTTAACTTTGGACTTTTAAACCTTTGAACTTTTTGGAGCGCCCATGTAGCTCAGTTGGTAGAGCACATCCTTGGTAAGGATGAGGTCACCGGTTCAATCCCGGTCATGGGCTCTGTAAACGACAGTCATTTGTCAATGGTCACTGGTCATTAAAATGAAGCCGATACTATTTATCAATGACTAATGACTGATGACTAAAGAGGGAGGGATTATGGCAAAGGCTAAATTTGAGAGGGTAAAGCCTCATGCAAACGTTGGGACGATAGGTCATATAGACCATGGCAAGACTACACTCACATCAGCGATAACAAAGTATCTGGCCCT
>JBFLZS010000063.1:0-18040 GCA_040756135.1 Nitrospirota bacterium | reverse complement strand
GATATCCTCTGAAATCATCTCTCCCAGAAAAACTTGGTTTTCTAAAAACAAGAAATAGTGACTAAACTTAGACATAACCTATTGATATTATTGATTTCTTGTCACTAAAGTGAGGAAGTTGGGTTAATGCTCTTAACTGACCGTCGTCTTCTCTATTAATTACTGCTGAACCGATTTGTGCCAATTCTATAGGAAATGACCTTGTGCCTTCTATCCCCGTTCCCAGGAAATAAGTGCGAATACTCCCGTCTATAAAAAAACGAAAAAGATGATTTACCTCTCTCGGAAGAGGTAAGGTTTGGCGATAAATGTTTTGAGGGTCAGGTTCAGGTGTCTCAGCAAAGGCTGTAACATTTTCCATTTCTTTGTTGATTATGATATCTTCTATTTCCTCTTGATCAGGATGTTGTAAATCTTCAACTGCCCCGCCTGTGGCAGGGAAAATTTTTAGTTCCCTGCCGAGGAGGTCTAATATAGGAACGATAGAATTCAGCGGATTAGGCATAATTTTTATAATTATAGCACTTATAACTACAAGCCTTTAAGAACAAAATGATTCTATTCCGGCAAGGGCAGGTGAATCTGACCACCTTGAGACAAAAAATTTAACCCTGAACAAAACACGGAGCTTTCAGGTCTGTCTTGAAACATAATGGTCTGTGTGATAGATGTATTCTCTATCAACTGTTAAAATTTTCAGCTTAAGTTTAGCCTTGCCTACATCTAAAACAATGCGTTCAGGGTTTACAAATGATATTTCTGACCAGTCCGTGGTGAATATAAAGAGGGTGTTTACCTGAGGGAATCTGCTGTTAAAGGACTCGATAATGTTTCGATAGTTCGTGCGGGTAAGAGCAGGAATTTTAACAAAGAAGATCTGAAACCTTTTTTCATAGTCAGAAAGAAGATAAAAATCCTCAAGAATTTTCTTAACGCTATCCGGGAAACCAAAATCAGGGATATATAGGAGTTTTGCCTCTGCCTTATACCCGAGGCTATTTATAAAAGCTGCAAGACTACTGACTGAATCTATCCCTTTTATATCAGCCATGTTCTTATATTAATCTACTTTACATATGATTATATCAAAACTCGTTCCTATTGAGTACCGGAGGATTTTGTCAGGCATGAGGAATACAAGAAGCTTAAATCCTATAAAATCTTAAATGGTACAGGGATAAATGTAAAGACAAATATCACGAGTGTAAGCCAACCGATAAATCTTCTTTTAGGGTCTAATGGAATCTCCCAGTAAAGGACAGGTGGATGCCTCAGGCCAAGAATCAATAATAAAACTGCCCATACAGCCCATCCCTCCCATAATAACAGCCCGAGTAAGACCATTATAATTATGAGTAAATTTGAAAGATAAATATGTTTCCCGCCCAAAAGTGCATAGGCAATATGCCCACCGTCGAGTTGACCAATAGGTAAAAGGTTGATAGAAGTAACAAAAAACCCTATCCATCCAGCTAAGGCAATTGGATGAAGAAGAATATCATATCCAGGAGGCGCAACTCCTAATATTACTTTTGAGAGGAAAGAAAACAGAATTGAATTACCGAAAATCCAGACGCCTTCAGTTTGAGTCACCTTGACAACTTCAGACATGGCAAGTCCAATAATAGTGGCTATTACAGAAAAAACAAACCCTGCTACAGGGCCTGATGCCCCAATATCCACAAGGGCCTTCCTTGTAACAATAGGAGACTTCATTTTAATAACTGCTCCAAATGTACCAATGAATGTTGGAGCAGGAATAAAATATGGAAGTGTGGCCTTTACCTTGTGTTTTCTGGATGTAAAATAATGTGCCAATTCATGGCTCAGAAGGATTGTTATTAGTGTCAAAGCAAATGGGAGCCCTTTATATATCTTTCCCGGTTCTTTTAAAGGGTCTATACCTGTTAGAAATGTACCTGCAATTAGTGTAGAAAACAGTGTTAGGATAAAAAGCAAAAGATGTAAAAATGGGACTTTCTTCATCAGTTCATAAATTCCTTGTTGTCCCCTTCCTCTTATCCCTTTTTATAAGCAAAAGGAGAGGAAGTGTACAGATTAACATTAAACTGAGGATATAAAAGGCATCATTGAAAGACATCATTGATGCCTGCTTGATTAACTGTCCATAAATGACACTCAAGCCTCCATGTTCTGTGATAGAGGTATCGAATCCAATGTATTGCAAAAAACGAGCAGCCTGTGATGAGGCAATTTGATAACCAGTATTAAATGGAGTTAGATGTTCTACAAGATGAACCTGATGGAACTGTGCACGTCTTGCAATCATTGTACTTATAAAGGCAACACCAAAACTACCGCCCAGATTTCTCAGGAGATTGAAGATCGCAGTTGCATTACCCATCTCTTCCTTTTTTATGGATGAAAATGCAAGGGTCATCAAAGGGATAACAGTAAAACCCATCCCTATTCCAAGAACAAACCTCGGCCATGCAATTGAGTAGAAATCTGCACCGAGATTAAATTTTGACATGAGATGTGTTGAATAGGCGCATGTGATTATACCAAATGTGAGGATACCCTTAGGATTTACCTTTGTAATAAGCTTTCCCGCAATCGGCATTGTAACCATAGTTGCAATACCTCCAGGACCTAAAACCAGCCCTGCAAGGAATGCAGTATATCCCATCAGGGTCTGTAGGTATATAGGCAGTAATACGATACTTCCAAATAGATTGAAAAAGACAAAGAACATAACAACATTACCTGCGCTAAAAGATATATCCTTAAAAAGTCTCAGATTTACAACTGGATTTTTTGCAAACAATAATTCAACCACGACAAAAATTGCGAGGGATGTTACAGATACAATAGCAAGCCAGGAGATTAAATCAGATGCGAACCAATCTCTCCTTTGCCCCAGATCAAGGATAACCTGCAGACATCCTATACCTGAAGCAAGAAGCATAATACCCATGTAATCTATCTTCATTTTCATCCCCTTCATATATGCCGGGTCTACAATAAAAAATAGCACCATCGCAATAGAGAGAACTCCTATCGGTATATTGATATAAAATATCCATGGCCATGACCAGTTATCTGTTATCCAACCACCCATGAGTGGGCCAATTATTGGTCCAAACATGATTCCTATTCCGAATATAGCCATAGCCATACCACGCTGTTCCGGTGGAAATGTCTCAAAAAGGATGGCCTGGGAGATTGGCTGCAAGCCACCCCCGCCTATACCCTGAACAACCCTGAAGAAGATAAGGCTGGTGAGGCTCCAGGCAGAACCACACATGAAAGAACTGAATGTAAACAATGCGATTGAAAATATGAGATATCGCTTCCTCCCGAAAAACCTGCTCAACCATCCAGAGATAGGAATTATTATTGCATTTGCCACAAGATAAGATGTTATTACCCATGTAGATTCATCAATACCCGCAGAAAGGCTTCCCCTAATATGGCCGAGTGAAACATTCACAATAGACATATCCACTATCTCTATAAGTGTGGGGAGCATTACTGTAATAGCAACGAGCCATTTATTCATAAGAATATTTCGTAAATTTTAATGCATCCTTATTGATTGACATTGTAACCAAAGTACCGTATTCAGGGTGAAGCTCTATGCTTTCTATGCTACTCATACCTCAATGCTTCTATAGGGTCAAGGAGCGATGCCTTATAGGCAGGATAAAATCCGAAGAATATCCCAACCAGTCCCGAGAAACCGAAGGCCAGCAGAATTGAGAAGGGTGATATGATTGTAGACCAGCCTGCAAGCATAGATATTATTTTTGATCCTGATATTCCTACAACGATTCCGGCAACTCCTCCGATCAATGATAGGGTAAGTGCCTCGATGATGAATTGCAGCCTTATGTCCCATGTTCTGGCACCTATGGCCATCCTTATGCCTATCTCTCTTGTCCTTTCTGTAACGGAAACGAGCATGATATTCATTATTCCGATTCCGCCTACAAGTAGAGAAACCGATGCTATTGCACCGAGCAAGAGCGTCATTACCTTGGTTGATTGTTCTGCAGTCTGCATAATCTGAGTAAGATTTCTGACGGTAAAATCATTCTCCTGTTTTGGTCCGATACGATGCCTCTGCTTAAGCAAGTCGGTAATCTGTTTCTCAGCAGGTGCTAAGTCTTCTGTACTCTTAGCCTTTACCATTATTATCCTCACCATCCCGGGGAAAGATGTCCCGAAAAGCTTTTTCTGTGCAGTAGTTACGGGAACATAAATAGTATCATCCTGATCCTGCCCCTGGGGGGACTGCCCTTTTGTCGCGAGTACGCCTATAACGGTAAATGGAACCTTCTTGATCCTGACAACCTGGCCTATCGGATCCATATCTCCAAAAAGGTTGTCAACAACAGTCTGTCCCAATAAACATACTTTTGTGGCGCTTTTGACATCCTGTTCTGTAAAGGGCCTGCCAGCAACAAGCGGCCAGTCCCTTACAATCAGCATTCCCGGAGTTATTCCCACGACCCCGGTCGACCAGTTCAGGTTCCCATAAACAATCTGTGCGATTCCGCTAAGAACTGGCGCAACATCCGAGACGGCCGGACATTCCTTGAGAATGGCTTCCGCATCCGCCAGACTGAGGGTAGGTTGTGTACCGGCGCCCATTCTCACGCCTCCAGCGGTAGTTGCTCCCGGCAGAATCATGAGAAGATTGCTCCCGATACTTGAGATCTGATCAGCGATTCTCTTGCTTGCTCCTGTGCCGACTGCAAGCATGGCGATGACAGATCCAACGCCGATAATAATTCCTAACATTGTAAGAGCTGAACGCATCTTGTTCACCTCCAATGCCCTGAATGCTATTCTTAATGTTGAAGGTATATTGATCATTCTTTTAATTACCAATAATCAAGCACCAATAATCAAATAAATCCCAAATGTCCAATAACCAAACACAGAGATTGTGGTCTGGTCATTGATTAATTGGTCATTGGAATTTATTTGTAATTTGTAATTTGGTCATTGGTTATTCTCTTTCCTTTGTTCATCACTGACAACTTTGCCGTCAAGGAATTTTATTATCCGCCTGCTGTATGCAGCGATATCATTCTCATGGGTTACAAGTAAAATCGTAATGTTTGATTGAGTATTCAATTTTACAAAAAGTTCCATTATCTCGGCGCTTGTCTTTGTATCAAGGTTGCCGGTTGGTTCGTCTGCGAGGATTATAGGAGCATTATTTACTAATGCTCTTGCTATTGCGACCCTCTGCTGTTGTCCGCCTGAAAGCTGGTTGGGGTGATGATCTCCCCTGCCTTCCAGTCCTACATTTTTAAGGGCTTCTAATGCCCTCCCCCTTCTCTCCTTCGCAGGTATCCCGTCATAAAGCAGAGGGAGTTCGACATTTTCAATAGCAGACGTCCTCGGAAGCAGATTAAATCCCTGAAAGACAAAGCCTATTTTCTTGTTCCTTATGCTTGCAAGCTCATCCCTGTCAAGATTACCAATATCAATATTTTCTAAAAGATATTTGCCACTTGTCGGTTTATCAAGGCATCCCAGTATATTCATGAATGTAGATTTGCCTGAGCCTGAAGGACCCATTACAGCGACAAATTCGCCCTTTTCTATTGTTAAAGATACACCTCTGAGCGCATGTACATCAATATCACCAAGGCTATAGACCTTCGTGATTTCTTGTGCTTCAATAATTGCCAAGCTAAAACATCCTTGGTCCCAAAGGCTGTTGTGCCTTTGCCTTTGTGAGAGATTCGACTATTACTTCCTGCCCCTCATTGATCTTTCCTGATATCAGCTCAGTATAATTCCCGTCACTTATGCCTATCGTGACCGGTACGCGCTTTGGCCTCTCCTGTTCGAGTATCCAGACGCCAGCCCCTTTTTGTTGCACCACAGGCTTGACCTTCTCAGCAGGCTTGAATCTCAGAGCAGCATTAGGTATCTTTAGTACGTTCTTTTTTATTGATACGATTATGGATACATTCGCAGTCATACCCGGTTTCAGCTTAAGCTCCGAATTATCTACCTGAATCACTACATCATATGTCACAACGTTCTGTACCGTTATAGGTGCGTTCCTCACCTGCCACACCTTGCCTTTGAATGTGATGTCAGGATACGCATCCACATTGAATTCCACGTCCTGCCTTGTCTTCACCTTGCCTATGTCAGCCTCATCCACGTTCGCATCGATCTGCATTTTTGTAAGATCCTGCGCAATACTGAACAACGTCGGGGTCTGAAAGCTTGCAGCAACAGTCTGTCCGACATCCACATTCCTTGATACGACAATCCCGTCTACAGGAGATACTATCTTCGTATAATAAAGGTTTGTCTCGGCAGAGCTTAAGGCTGCCTTGCTCTGTGCAACCTGAGCCTTTGCTGCGCTTACTGAAGCTTTTGCAGTTTCATAGTTTGTTCCAGCTGTATCAAAGTCGCTTTGTGCAATCAGGTTCTTTGATAGCAGTTCCTTATTCCTCTCCATTGTCCTTTTTGCGTCAATTTGTGTTGCTTCAGCCTTCTCCAGATTTGCTTTAGCCGAGAGGAGATTTGCCCTTGCCTGATTCATCTGTGCCTCGAATAAAGCTGGATCTATCCTGGCTATCAGTTGACCTTTCTTTACAGGAGAATTGAAATCCACATATATATTTTTTATCGTGCCTGATACCTGGGTACCGACAAGGACGGTGGTCACCGGGTTTACCGTACCTGTCGCGGTAACAGCCATTTCTATATCTCCCTTGACAACCTTTTCGGTTCTGAACTGAGGTTCTTTCCCCCTGCCTCTCAATAAAAGAAATCCGGCAACGGCAATGATTATAATTATTGCGCCAATAATCGCTATTTTTTTCATCTCATACCCATTGCTTTCTCAAGGCTTGCCTGTGAGATCTTATAGTTATAAAGGGCTTCTATGTAAGACAGCTTTGCGTTCAAGAGCGATACCTCCGCATCGGTAACCTCGATAGGATTTCCGACGCCGGCTGTATATCTTCCGTTTGCGATTTCGAAGTTCTCCTGAGCCTGTTGCACAGTGAGTTCCGCTGTAGGGATACTATCTTCCGCCTCTTTGAGGTTTAGATACGCCTGCTGTACCTCTAAAAATATGCTCTGCCTCAGTGACTCTTCATTTGCCGACAGTACATTCAGATTGGCTTTTGCTTCTTCTACCTGATATTTTGTAAGAAAACCATTAAAAACAGGGAATGAAAAAGTCGCCCCTATATTCCAACCTCTCTGGAGTGGGAAGGTATTTCCCGCATACTCATAACCGGCAGTTCCTGTCAATACCGGATAGTAGTCTTTCTTTGCAAGTTCAACAGAGCTTTCCGCTGCCTGTTTCTTTATAAGGATTGACCTTAAGTCAGGCCTGTTCTGATATGCCTTTGAAACAGCATCATCAAATGTTATTCCGTACTTTTTGAATGAAAGAATGTCCTCGACCTCGTATTCGGGGGCATCAGGAACTCCCATTGCATTGTTCAGGTTAGCTACTGCTATCCTGAGCGCATTCTCAGCCCTTATCAAATTCAGCTTCGCATTGCTCAGATCCACCTCTGCCTTCGTCACATCAAATTTCGGCTTTGTGCCCACTTCATAAAACCCCTTTGCCTGATCAAGATGTTGCTGGAACTGTTTTACCGTGTCAGCAGCAACATCCCTGTTTCGCTTTGCCTGTAACACTCCATAGTATGCCTGTTTGACACTGAGGATTATCTGGACCGATACATTCTCAAGGTCTGATAGGGAAGAATCATAATTGAGCTTCTGAATCTTCACCTGCGATGCGGTTTTTCCAAAATCAAAGATGTTCTGATTAAGGGTAACCCCGGTTGAATAGGAATTAAATATTACAGACGTCGTTTCAAAGCCATAGGAGCTCCTTGTGCCGACAGCGGTTCGACTGGCACTTGATGTCCAATCTATCTGCGGATAATAATTTGCCTTTGCCTCTCCAATCTTATTCTGGTTTGCGTTTGCTGTATTCATAGCGGCATTAATAGTAGGTTGTCTTTTCAGCGCTATCTCAATACATCTCTCCAGATTAAGAGATTCACCTTTTTTAATAATATCCTCTGCCCCTGCATTAAAGGGCGTAATAAATATAAAAAACAAAATGAGAGGGATAAACTGCTTCAACTGTTTCATCTTAACCTCCTGTATCCATCTATATAAAAATGACCAATCAACTCCTGTTTAACCCGACTAATTGCATTTTTCGGGTTAACTTTCATACGTATAAAAACCCTGAATTTATCTTAGTCGCCATTTTTATCCTGATAGTTTCTTGTATTCAATTATAACGAGTCAAAATTTACTCTTAAACTTTGCCTGCAAATCATCAAATAAGTCATAGACCACGGGAACAACAACAAGTGTCAAAAATAGTGATGTCAGAAGACCCCCTATGGTTGCAATAGCCATTGGAGAGCGCGTCTCAGCACCTTCACCGATGCCAAGGGCTATAGGCATCATTCCAAAAATCATTGCAAAGGTTGTCATAAGTATAGGTCTTAATCTTATCGGACCTGCTTGAAGAATTGCCTCTTTTCTATCAATCCCACGAGCACGTAAGGTATTCGTATAATCTACAAGGAGTATTGCATTCTTTTTCACAAGACCCATTAGCAGAACAAGCCCGATAAAACTAAAGATATTAAGCGTCTTGCCCGTGATGAATAATGCACCAAATGCACCGATAAAGGAAAAAGGCATTGAAAGAAGCACTGTGAAAGGATGTATGAAACTTTCAAACTGAGACGCAAGAACCATATATGCCATGATTACCCCGAGGATAAGGGCAAACATGAGATACTGAAACGATTCACCCATAACCTCAGCCTCGCCCTTATAGTTTGCTGAATAATCAGCGGGAAGTACCTTTGATGATATACTATCAAGCTCTGCCTTTACCTGACCAAGTGGCTTACCTTCAAGGTTTGCAAAAAGTGTAACTGCCCTTTGTCTGTCAACCCTGTTTATAATGCTCGGACCGCCAGCCTCCCTGACATCTACCAGATTAGAAATTTCGACAAGCCTTCCATCATTTGCCCTCACATAAAGCCTCCCTATATCCCTGGGATCGGTCCTGTCGCTGGGACTAAGTCTTGCCCTGATATCGTACCTCCTTCCCTTCGCCTCGTCCTTGAACTTTGTCACATCCAACTCACCACCAATAAGAAAATTTACTGCCTCTACAACGGTAGCAATATCAACTCCTAAATCTGCTGCCTTATCCCTGTCAATAAAAACCCTTAACTCCGGTTTTCCGATCTCAAGAGATGTATCCACATCAACAATTCCCGGCAATTTCGAGAATTCATCGACAATCTGCGTGGAATAAGATTCAAGACTTTTCATATCTCTGCCCCTTATGTTGTACTGAATAGGTACTCTCCTCAAACCACCTCCGATAAGGGAGACATCTTCTGAGGTTCCTTGAAGACCCGGTATCTCTCTGAGCTTTCTTCTAACTTCTGCCATCAACTCCTGCTGACTCTTTTTCCTTTCTGCCTTTGGCCTTAGACTGATGAACATAATACCTTTATTAACCTCTCCACCAACAAGTCCTTGTGCATAAAAGACAGTCTTTACTTCTGATATTGATCTTATATAATCCTCCGCCTTTTTAAACATCCTGTCTATCTCATCAACAGAATAATCTATGGGTGACTCAAGCCTGACAACAAATCTTGACTGATCTTCAGGCGGGACAAATTCTTTACCAAGAAATCTTGTGATAAAGAGGCTGAAGATAAAGATACCGGTTGCAAGGATTATCACCAATACTCTGTGTCTTAATGCGATAGCGAGGAGTCGCCTGTAAAGCTCTTCTATTTTTTTATAGCCTTTTTCGAGCTTGTTTGAAATCTTTGAAAAGATATTATGAGGTTGAGAATCTGAGAGGTTAAGAGGTTGGGACTTCTTATCTTCTAAACTTCTCATCTTCTCATCTTCTGCCTTTTTCTGCTGACTGTTTACTGGTTTCAGATATCTTGATGCCATCATAGGCGTCAGTGTAAAAGAGACAAAAAGCGATACAAGTACTGCAAAGACAACCGTGAGGGCAAACTGCAAGAAAAACCTTCCGATTATGCCTTTCATAAATGCCACAGGGAGGAATATAGCAACAATAGCAAAGGTTGTTGCCATGACTGCAAGACCGATTTCAGAGGTTGCGAAGGATGCAGCCTCCTTAGGGGCCATGCCTCCCTCTATATGACGGTGAATATTTTCAATAACTATGATAGCATCGTCAATCAGAATACCAACAGAAAGAGAGAGGGCAAGCATGGTCATATTGTTAAAAGTAAAGCCAAAGGCATTCATTATGGCGAAGGTTGCAATTATTGATGTAGGAATGGCAAGGGCGCTTATCAATGTCACCCTGAGATTACCTAAAAACAGAAATACTGCGAGGGTTGCAAAGAATCCTCCATAAATGAGATGCATCTGGACCTCATGGATAGAACGTTTTATGAAATCGGACTGGTCAAAACTTATCTCGATTCTCATTCCTAAAGGAAGGTTCTTCCTTATATTTACAAGTTCTTTCTTTATCCTGTCTATAACCTCAACAGTATTCGTCCCTGATTGTTTCTGTATCCCGAGTCCAACGGCCGGGGTACCATTAAACCTGGCTATGGACCTCTTTTCTTCCATGCCATCCTCTGCCCTGCCGATATCCTGAAGCCGCACAGCAGCACCTTTGTAATATCCAACAATGAGATCATTAAATTCCTGCGGACTCTTAAATTCACCTTTGATTTTTATAGAGTATTCTTTTGTCTCGCTCTCAATCCTTCCAGCAGGAAGTTCAATATTCTCCCTCTGGAGCGCCTCAATTACATCATGAGCAGTTATCTGGTAAGCAGAAAGTTTATCCGCATCAAGCCAGATCCTCACCTGCCTGAGTCTGAGACCACCCAGCCTTATAGCTCCGACACCGTTTATCTTCTGAAGTTGTTCCTTTAATATTTCATCGGCATAGGTAGAAAGATCCCTGACAGACTTTTCACCCGAAAGGCCAAGCCACATAACCGGAGTTGCATCAGGATCAACCTTCTCGATAACAGGTTCATCTATGTCTCTCGGCAATTTTGCCCTGATGGCAGCAATTTTCTCCCTCACATCCTGAACAGCAAGGTCAATATCCCTTTCAAGGACAAACTCTACAACAACAGTAGACCTCCCCTCAGTGCTTGTGGAGGTTATAGTCTTTACGCCATTTATCGTATTGATGGCCTCTTCAATCTTGTCTGTCACATCAATATCCATAATTTCAGGGCTTGCACCCTTAAGGGTGGTGGTGATATTAACTATGGGGAAATCCACCTTTGGAAATAGGTCAACACCAATACGTGGATAACTCACGATACCGAGGATAACAAGACCAAGGATGACCATTGTTGCAAATACAGGACGTCTAATAGAGGTATCAGCGAGCCACATTTACCTTCACACCTTCTGACAGATTTTGTTGACCGACCACTACTACCTGTTCTCCTTCACTAAGACCTTCTACAATCTCCATCATCTCTCCGTATTTACTCCCAAGCCTCACCATCTTTTCTTTTGCCCGATCTCCTTCAACGATAAATACCTTAACCTTATCTGCCTCATAGAGGAGAGCTGTGATAGGCACAACAATTGTATCCTTCGCTACGCCTGTATAGAGCGTTACATGGGCAAAGAAACTTGGCTTCAAAAACCCATAAGGATTCGGAACCGATGCTTCTATTTGAAGCGTCCTTGTTCTTTCATCGAGACTTGGATAGATGATATTAACTCTCCCTTTAAATTCTTTATCAGGAAAGGCATCCACCTTTAATAGAACATCCTGACCTTTTCTCAGCTTTCCCACATCTTTTTCTGTTACTGCAAAATTAAGCTTAAGGGGATTATTCTGGATAATTACAAAAAGATTTGTTCCATCTTTCACATAATCACCTGCTGAAACCTTCTTTTGCTTTATAACACCTGTAAGAGGAGAATAGACTTTTGTCTTTCTGAGTTTTTCTCTCGCAAGTGAGAGGATTGCCTTTGCCCTTTCTATTTCCGCCCCAGCAAGAGAAAGCCTTGTTGATACATCATCAAACTGCTGTTGGGTCACAAGCTGCTCTTTATAAAGGGCTTCCTTTCTTTGATATTCCAATTTTGTATTTGCAAGGGTCGCATCTGCCTGCCTCAAGGCGGCTTCAGCCGTCTTGACCTCAAGTATGTAATCCATATCATTAATTGTTGCCAGAACCTGACCTTTCGAAACCACAGTCCCTTCATCGACCCTCACGTCCTTTAAGATCCCATCCACTTCAGCACTTATAATTACCTCTTCATAAGGATTTAAGGTGCCAATTGTTTCAATGAATGGTCTGAGCGCCCTTTTTTCTACAGCCTGAACCTGAACATTAATTAACCTATCTCTTGCTACCTTAATTTCCTTTTTCTTACAACCCCACAGGGACAGCAAACAGTAGACAGTAAACAGTAGACAGCAGACCAAAATTAAAAAAGAGTATTTTTTCATTTTGTAACCTCTCTTATTTCACAACATCCGTTTTTATAACTGCTCACCAGATTATATAATCAAACGTTGTCATTAACCCAAAATACCCCTCTTTAGCAAAGAGGGGATAGGGGAGATTTTATGATCTACAACTCGATTCATTTGTTCTTAAAATCCCCCTTCATCCCCCTTTTCCAAAGGGGGAGTTTATGGTGTTTTCAATCTTCTTTGTGAACCCCAAAAAGCTTTCGGCCCTGCGGCTACTCTGCTTTTTTTTTGTATTCTGATGTATTTTGACTAATGACTGATGACTGTTGACTAATGACTGTCTTTAATAGCGTCCCTGTTGCACGTTTCAACTTTAATATTGACAATTGATAGTTATACCTTGCATCTGTTAACTGCCTTTCTGAAGTAACAAGCAAAGTATTTGCATCCATTACATCAATGCTATTTGCAAGACCAAATTCAAACTGTTTTGAAATGGCGTTATAATTATCTCTGGCAAAGGTTAATTGATCCTCAAGGGATTTCAATATCCCTGCCTGTGTCTTCAAATCAAGATAAGCAGTTTCAACGTCTATATTTATTGTCTTCTTTAAATCCTCATAATTAAGTTCAGATTGCCTCTGTTTTGCCTCTGCTTCTCTGACCTCTGCCCTTGTCAAGCCTCCCTCAAAAAATGGGAAGTTTAATTTAAGCGCTCCATAAATGCTTTCTTTATTAAAAAACGGAGATGAAGGATCCTCATCCATTCTTATGTAAACACCCTCAATAGAAAGTGTTGGCCAGTATCCACCTTTTGCATATTTAACCTGTTCTTCTGCAATCTTCCTTTGAAGTTCAAGACTTTTCAGTTCTGCCCTTTCAGATAGAGCTGTCTGTTTAAGAGATTCGATTGTTTCTGTACTGTTTACTACATATTGACTACTGACTACTGACTCTTTAATATCATACCCTCCAGTTATACCGACTACCCTTGCAAGGACAGCCTTTGCAAGATTCAGGTTATTTTCTGCCTTTACCATCTCGGACTGTGCACCTGACAGTTCCGCCTCTGCCCTTAGAAGCGCGGTTTTTGTCACCTCACCTACTCTTAATCTCGTTTGGGCTGCATCCCTGTGTTTTCTAAGCCTTTCAACATTTGCCTCTGCAATCTCCAATGACTTCTTTGCTTTTAAGACATCATAATAGGCTGCTGATACATTAAGAAGATAATCTTCCCTCACTCCATAAAGATCATATTTACTACTCTCGATTCCCTTTTTCGAGATCTGATACGATGTGATCTCCATGCCGCCGAGAGATAAGGACCGATCCAGCCTGAAACCCCAGGATGAAGACATTTCCGGTTGAATGGGAAAGCTCCCAAAAGAACTTGTAGAAAGTTTTTTTTCACTGTACCTCGTATACTCACCAAAGGCAGAAATCTTGGGTAAAAGCGAAGACAATGCCTTATCTTTTCCTCTTTCTGCAATAAACAGGTCTTCCTCTGATATCTTGATCTGTTCAGAGAGCTCAAGGGCGATTCTATAAAGGTCACCAAGTGTATATTCTGGATGACTGCCTGTTATTTGCTGCTGATTATCTGCTGGTTGTGCGAAGACATATTGAGTAAACAAAATTATTATAAGCAGAATTAAACCCGTTCTCTTCATCCCTCTCACTCCTTCCTATCTTTCCTCAGAAGTCCATTTAATACAAATTCGTTCAGTCCCTTTGGTGTAACAATAATATCATCATCTAATGCCATTGACAGAAGAATACCTCTCAATGACCCCATGATGATTTTTGCCATCTCCTTTGCATTACATCTCCTGAATTCACCCGTGCGAATCCCGCTGAGAATAATCTTCTCAATCAGTCTCCGCTGTTTTCTAAAAAATTGCCTCTTTTCATCCATTCCGAATGTAAATCCATGTTCCCTGATGTGAAGAAGGATAAATTCTTTATGCTTCATGGCATTTTCTATGTACAATCTTAAAAAATTTGATAATGCAACAGTAGCTGATTTTGTTTGTTCAGCAATCATCTCTATCTTACTGCCAAAGTCACGCATCCTGTCATTGATAAGGCTTTTATATAGTTCCTCTTTGTTCTTGAAATAGAGATAGACCCCGCCTACGCTTATTCCTGCAGTTTTTGCAATCTCCCTGATATTTGCCTTTGCGTAGCCATGCCTTGAGAAAACACCCATGGCAGCATCAATGATTCTCTTTTTAGACTCTATTCCTGAACGTCTGTTCATGTGAACCTATGTTCAATATAAAGAAACAAAAAGGCTTTGTCAACATCAATATTTATTGAAGCGTTGGTACAAGCACTGAAGATCGATAAACCGGACAGGAGACTGATTCATGTAATGAAGTTTCTACACATTCTTTGACTCCTTTATTATCCGCTCCACATCGTCTCTTTCCAGAACCTCTTCTTTTATAAGGGCATCTGCTAAATTATCAAGGGCTTTCCTGTTATTCTTCATTACCTCTTCTGCTTTTGCTTCGGCTTCATTTATTAACCGTTGTATCTCCTGGTCCATAAGCCAGGCCATCTCTTCACTGTACCGCTTCGGCTGGGCAAGTTCTCTACCTAAAAACGGATGTTCTTCCCCTCTTCCGAGATTCAAGGGTCCAACCTTGTCACTCATGCCCCATTGTGCTACCATTTTCTCAGCAAGTAAAGTTGATTCCTTCAGGTCATTCTGCGCACCGCTACTTACATCGTTAAAGACAATCTTTTCTGCAACCCTTCCGGCAAGAGCCACGCTTAATCTATTCATAAGATACGTCTTGGGATAATAATGTCTGTCTTCTTCGGGCAGAAGTTGTGTTATGCCCATAGCCATTCCTCGTGGTATAATGCTGACTTTGTGGATAGGGTCTGTTCCTGGAAGGTTCCATGCCACAAGAGCATGCCCTGCCTCATGGTATGCTGTTATTCTTTTTTCTATATCGCTAATGGTTTCTTCTCTGACTGAACCCATGAGTATGATATCCCTTGCTTCTTCAAAGTCACTCGTATCTATTTTCACTTTACCTTTTCTTACAGCAATAAGTGCAGCTTCATTCGCTATATTCTCAAGGTCAGCCCCTGTCATGCCAGGAGTCCCTCGTGCTATTTTTTCAAAGTCAACATCCTCTGCCAGTGTTTTATTCTTTGTATGAACCTCAAGAATCGCTTTACGTTCCTTTAATCCTGGTCTGTCAATCACGATATGCCTGTCAAAACGGCCTGGCCTCAGAAGCGCTGGATCAAGCACGTCAGGCCGATTTGTTGCTGCCAAAATGATTACTTCCTCGTGAGATTCAAATCCGTCCATTTCACTCAAAATCTGGTTTAATGTCTGTTCCCGCTCATCATGTCCGCCTCCAAAGCCGGCACCTCGCGTGCGTCCAACAGCATCAAGCTCATCGATAAAAATTATGCTCGGATGAGATGCCTTTGCCTTCTGGAATAAATCCCTGACTCGTGAGGCCCCAACCCCTACGAACATTTCTATAAATTCCGATGCACTTATGCTATAAAAAGGGACCCCTGCTTCACCTGCTACAGCACGGGCAAGCAGAGTTTTTCCTGTTCCGGGAGGACCTACTAAAAGCACTCCTTTAGGGACTTTTGCGCCAAGTCTCCTGTACTTGTCAGGGTCTTTTAAAAATTCTATAGTCTCTTTAAGTTCCTTCTTAACATTTTCCATCCCTGCTACGTCTTTGAATGTCACAATTGGTTTCTTAACATCAAAGAGTTTAGCCTTGCTTTGCCCGAAAGAAAAGAGCCCGCCTGGTCCTCCTGAAATCTGTTTCTGAGCACGCCTCATAATCCATATCCAGATACCGATAATCAGTACCCATGGCAAAATTCCAATCAAAAATTGCCTAAAAATGGAACCTTCCTCTGATGGTTCAACATTTATTACCACATTCCTCTTTTCAAGTTCTGAAAGGAGACCCTCACCCTGAAAAGAGGGTAGAAAGGTTTGAAAATTTTTTATTGCTGTAGTTCTTTTTTCACCCGGCAATTGAATATTTATCTCTTTAACGAACTCCCCACTTACCTGCAAACCTTTTATTGTAACGGATTTAATGTTATTGGCGTTAAGCTGTTCAATAAACTGACTATAGCTAATGTTATATTGTTCATGTCCTTTTAAATTAAAAAATTGACTCCACAAATATAAAAGAATGAAAATGAATAAAAAAGCGGCGCCAACCCTCCAATGGGGGCTTTTAATCTTATCAGACATTTTTGTTTTGTTATCAGCCATAATTAAATTTTATCTAAATAATCCAAAAATGCAATCTCTATCTTAACAAAGTTAATCTTAGGATATTGGAAGTACCGAGTTCTCATTCATTTTACTTTGGTTGCTTTGTTGAATTTTAGGATGAAATACGGTATTCTCAAAAATGTTTACATAATTATGTTCATTCAATTCAATTATGAGACTTTTAATAATTATGGATAAAAAATGGGATAAGTAACAATAGATGGGAAAGATACTTAACTGGAATGAGTTAAAAAAAACTGTTGACAGACTGAAGGCCGATGGCAAGAAGATTGTTTTTACAAACGGTTGTTTTGACATTATACATATTGGGCATATAAGGTATCTAAAAGAGGCAAAGGCGCTTGGAGGTGTGCTTGTAGTCGGATTAAATTCAGATAGATCTGTTTCTGGCATAAAACCAAGCAGACCGATCAATTCCCAGAATCACAGGGCAGAGGTTCTATCTTCACTCGAGATGGTGGATTATGTAACCCTGTTTGATGAACAGACCCCTTATGAACTGATCAAGTTGCTTCAGCCAGATGTCCTCGTTAAAGGCGGTGACTGGAAGAAAGAAGACATCGTTGGTTCTGATATCGTGAAGGAAACCCGTAGCCTTCCGTATATAAAAGGCATTTCAACTTCAGAGCTAATTCAGAAGATAAAAAAACTGTAAACGGCTGCCGGTTGAAATGAATTATAGAACATACCAAGGGGCGCATGTTTTCTCCACCCGCCTGAAAAGTCAAGGTGCGATACCTAATTTTCCATTTTGAGAGTTATGCTACATAAGAAACAACTTCCCCCATTTGTCCCGTCCCGTATTATATTGTTCCATTCCATTTTTTTATCAGGTCTTTGTTCCTTCGGATAGAATATTGACATACTTGTTATAAATGTACCTTTTATCCCGTTTCCTGCCGGTTATTTCTCTTAAAATATTCAACTTTTCAAACTGTGATACGAGCGTTGAGGCGGCCTGAAATGATATTTTAAAGCCATCAGCAATGTCCTGAACAGATAGGTACGGTGTATAAAAGAGCTTTTCCAGAATTCCAACGGCAAGTGGCGATGATATTTTTTTTGCCACAGAAGATTCCGATGTCTGGTCTGAAGATCGAGTATCTTTTTGGATGTCTGTATGGCAGAATCAGCGGTCTCGATAATGCCTCTTAACCCAACTTCCGCACTTTTTTCACAAAAACCGTAAGATTTGCCAAGGCTGTTTAGAAAAATGATTGATTTTCAAGAATATTTTTAGGCAAAAAATCAAAAATCTCAAAATAGTGACTAAATTA
>JBFLZS010000062.1:0-18637 GCA_040756135.1 Nitrospirota bacterium | reverse complement strand
TATTGAGTCGCCGAAAGTCATGTTCAACGATCGGCAACGAGACTTTGCGCTCCTTCACGCGCCTTTCAAATGCTATGATACATGATGCCATTTTATTTGTCTATAGGAAAATCCGCTGTAGTATTATAAGACCCTTAATAAAAATCTTTTTCTCTGTGTGCTCTGTGGTGAAATTCTTTTTCTGTGGCTTCATTTTGTCCCTCTTTACTTGATGCGGGATAGTTCATTTTAGTAGCGATGACGGTCTTGCTGGTACCGGGTAGAAGCAGCCTGCCCGCTGTAATGAAAAATAGCAGCTTGGAAAGATTGCCGGAAAATATGGAGATTATCCTCTCAATTTTTTTCTCAGGAAGGGTTGGACTGCCCGGCATAATCTTAATTGAAGAAAAGCAAGCCATTTTAAGCAATAAGGTGATTGTTTCAGGGGAAAAGTCGTATAGATGAAAAGGGGGATCATAAAGGCTGTTTTTAATCTTGAAAACAGAAAGGAACCGGACTATTGGTGTCGTGTGCGGAACCCTTATGATTAAAACCCCGCCGGGCCTGAGAATCGTAAATATCTTCTTTAATGCAGTTAGCGGGTCTGTAAGATGCTCGAGCACATAAAAGGCGGTTATGGCATCAAAGGAATTACAGGAAAATGAGGCATTATCAATAGTAGTTTCAATGACATTAAGTCCCTTTTCTCTTGCAACAGACAGGGCCCTTGAGGATGGGTCTATACCGCACACAGGCCGCCCGTAATCCCTCATTATCTCCATAAAATGTCCATAGCCGCATCCTATATCTAGAACCTTCCCGGTTTCAGGAATAATTCTGTTTAAAAGCGCCGAGACCTCCCTAAAGTTTTTTTCCATCAGTCTTGCCCATGTATACTCATCCTTTCCATTACGCTGGTGGTAATCATTATACAGCTTCAGCAGTGTTTCTGTATCAGGTCTGGGGTTTACATATACAAGCCCGCAATTCTTACATTTGACAACTCTATAATTATTCTGTATTGCCAGAAGGATGGTTTCGTCAGTATTGCAGATGTTACAATTGACATATTGCATCATGTCCGTCCTGCTCCGTATCGGATACTACAACCACAGCAACTGCTAAGGAATCCGTACAGCTTACACTAACAAACACCTTTTTGTTATTGCAAAGATCATTCGCCTTGTTGTAAAGCTTTATTGATATGCTTCTGTTTTCCTCTATTATCTCGATGTCCTTCCATCCGATACCATTGCTCCAGCCTGTGCCAATTGCCTTCATAAATGCCTCCTTGGCAGCAAGGATTTTAGCGAGGTATTTATGAGGATATCTTTTCTTTTGAGCAGATGTCCTTTCATTTTGAGTGAAAACATAATTCAGCATGGCATCGTCATTTATCCATGATTGGATTCTGGAAATCATTAGAATATCCGTACCAAGGCCGTACATGCTACATCACTGTAAGGACAATCTCCGCGATGGAAACCACTTCATCCCTGACTATTACAACGACATCAAAGACATACTGTGGTGGGAAATTATGAATTATAGATGATGTTATGATAAGCTGGTCGCCGGGCAAAACCGGTTTCTTGAATCTGGCATCTTTTACTCTGCTCAGATATGCCATTTTGGGCTGTTTGCCGCTCAGCAGCAACCCGGATGCTTGTGTCATGGCCTCTATGATGAGCACCCCGGGCATTACAGGGTTATCCCTGAAGTGTCCTTGAAAAAACTCCTCATTTATGGTGACGTTCTTCAGGCACACAATCCTTCTGTCCTCTTCAAATTCAAGGATTTTATCAACAAAGACAAAAGGATAAGAATGGGGAAGCATATGTATCAAGTTGTTAGGTATTACTAAGAGTCTCATAATTGAATGAACATTCTTTTGAAAATCTCCCCTGCCCCCTCTTTGCCAAAGAGGGGCTTTATTCCTCCCTTTGGCAAAGGGAGGTTAGGAGGGATTTTATGATAATTATGTACACATGATTATAAGACCATTATTAACTGTTTTCTATATATGTTGCTATTGTACCTACGGATGTGAAGACCTTCTCTGCGGTCTCTCTGTCCATTATCTCGACTCCAAATTCCTTTTTAATGCCAACAATCAGCTCAAGCATATCAATAGAATCAAGACCTAAACCGTTCGGGCCGAAAAGCTGTGTATCCTCTTTTATCTCGTCAACACCGATTTTTAGTTTGAGCCTTGTTACAAGTAACTCCTTAAGTTTTTGAAGGGTGTCTGACATTCTTATTGCAAACCTCCGGTAACACAAATGACCTCTCCGGTAATATAACTTGCCTCATCTGATGCAAGGAATTTTACGACAGATGCCACTTCCTCTGGTCTCCCGTATCTCTTCAGGGGGATATTGGTCAGAAAATTATTTTTTACGTCTTCCGGAAGGGAATCAATAATATCTGTTTCTATAACTCCGGGGGCAATTGCATTTACCCTTATCCCGTAGCGTCCTAATTCTTTAGCAAGGGCCTTTGTAAAAGCAATCACTCCGCCCTTCGATGCAGAATAATTCGTCTGCCCTGGCAGACCTGTGATGCCGCTTAAGGAAGAAATATTAATTATTGTGCCACTTCTCTGACCGACCATATGTTCCGATACTGCCTTCGAACAATGAAAAACACCTGTAAGGTTTACATTAATTACATCGTTCCAGTCCTTATCAGACATGATCATTAAATAGCAATCCCTGGTAATGCCTGCATTATTAACAAGCACGTCAATTCTGTCATATCTTTTTATAATACAATCCACCATCTGTTTTACCTGTGCGTAATCAGAGACATCTGCTTGTTCTATGTCTACAGCATTGTTTTCAAGCAAGAGTTCCTTCTGCAGTGCCTCTGCTTCATTTTTTGATCTGGTATAGTTCATGATTAAAATGTCATTCTCTCCTGCGAATGCCCTGCATATAGCCTTTCCGATCCCTCTGCTTCCGCCTGTAACGAGGACTACCCTTTGCATACTGCCTTCCATTCAGTTATTGATATGCGAGCATATCCCATAACGGGCCCCTTTTGCCCATTTGCCTTAACATAGTCAACACCTTATTGTCACACCTTATATTGAGACCCGGCACTATCCAGTTATGCCTCTGTTCCGCATGTTCAGAAATCTTCTGAAATATGATCTCAATATCCATTTCAGGGGTCAGATAAAATACCGGTTCAAGCAAATTCCTGTTTTTTTCAATTATATTTTCTTCAATTGCCCTTTTGTGAAGCCCGGTGTTTGGATATATCCTTACTCCTATTAAGGCAATAATTGCTGTCGGTTTGATTTTATCAAAAAGAGCAAGGGTCTCGTTCAATGTTAATTCATCTTCCCCGGGGCCTCCAATTATAATGTAATGCGCGTTTGGTAAGTCTACACTTTTACAGCATTCGGCAGAGGATGCTATATCATCTAAAGTGAAATGCTTATTCAATCCTTTTAAAGTCCTTTCAGAACAGGCATCGGTCCCGAACTCCACGCCTTTGCAGCCGGCTTCTTTCATGAGACCTGCAAGCTCCCGCGTCATGCCCTTTGGCGTTGCGAAACACGTCCAGTCTATCTTGAGGCCTTTTCTAATTATCTCCTCGCATATTGCAGATGCATGTTCTTCCGGGATATTGAAGATATCATCAATAAAGAACGCATAATCAATGCCGTATTCTGACACCATTTCCTTTAATTCTTCCGCCACATCGCCTGGCTCCCTTAACCTCAATCTGTCACCATTAATGCCCGGGTATGTGCAGTAGGCACACTTAAATGGACATCCCCTTTTTGACTGTATATTGCCCATACCACCGAGTTCAAGATATTTTTTATTATCAAGAAGCGACCTGTCAGGCAAAAGGTTGGGATGACTGTATTGGAGCGGATTTAGTTTTAGTTCATCATCTTTTATATAACAGAGATTTGGTATATGGTAAATGTCACCGCTGTTACTCATGGCATCTAAATACATAGGAAATGCAACTTCGCCATCACCTACGATGCCAATATCTAAGTTAAGATATTTAAGAACCTCTCCGGAGAAAATGGAAAAACCTGATCCACCAACTACTACAGGCGCAGATGTGTAATTCCTTATAGCGTCAACGATTTTTTTAATCCTTGGAAGGTAAAATACGCTTTTGTTGTATGTAAGATTGTCTATGTTTCTTATAGATATGCCAATAACATCCGGAGAAAAACCTTTGATAGCATCTTTTATTGCCTGTAAATCATCTTCAACAAAACAGAGATCAAAAATATTGACATCGTGCCCTTTATCTTTAAGGGCCCTTGCAAGATACATAACACCTATCGGCGCTACAGGATATGGCTCTGCTTCGTTATTAACAGAAATCAGCAAGACCTTCATTGTTTGCCTTCTCGCTTCTCCAGCATGTAGGGTCAGATGCCAGATAGTTGCCGGTGATCTGGTATGCATTCCCCCTGCAGCCATAACATTCGCGGTGATATTCACAGGTTCGGCAGTAACCTTCTATTCTTCCATATATATTCCTTAGATTCCTGATGACCTCGCTATTCCTCAGAATCTCGCTGAGAGATTTTTCCCTGATATTTCCCACATACATATCCACTCCTGTACAGGGCTGTATATAACCTTGAGAGTTTATAAGGCAGCTATAAAGATGGCGCTTGCATGAAAATGCAGCAATGGTTGGATGTGAATGCCATATAATGCCGAATCTCTCCCTGTCAATGACCTCTAAATCTTCAAAGATTGTCTGTATTTCGAGCATGGGCACACTCAAAAAATTATTCTTCCTTGCGCGTCCCTGATAGGTCAATATCTCAAAATATGGTATTATTCGGTTTTCGCGGGCCCATACCCACATTGCTGTCAGTTCATCTTTATTCTGTCTGCATATTACAGTCTGTATGCCCAATGCCACATTTCTGTCAGGATACCCGGCCTCCATCAGGAAACTCAGCCCCTGTTTTATATTTTTGAATGAGCCCCTTACGCCTGTAAGCATATCCTGAACCTCTGGCTTGAAGCTATTATGTTTTATAACAACAGAGACCTTATTTTTATATAAGAACATGGCTGTTTTTCGGGTTAAGAGGGTTCCATTTGTAAATAGTATCTGCTGTAATCCAATGTAATTTATAAATTCCACTATATCTTCTAACCCGTGAAAAAGAAGAGGCTCACCGCCGCCCAGAAGGATTATCTTTTTTGCACCCAGTTCCTTTGCCTGTAAGATGGCCGATTTTAATTCTTCAATGCCCAGTTCGTTTTCAGCAGGCTCCCCTGCCTCGGAATAACAATAAAGGCATCTGAGGTTGCATTTTTTTGTAAACTCCAGTTCTATGGAAAGAAGCCCTCTTTTATTCAGGCATTCTGTTATCTCTTCATCTGTAAATCCTAATTCATGAATCGCATCAACGGTCTTACTCATATGATCTAATCCTTCTATCCTTAAAGATCGTTGCCTTTCTGCCTCCATCTTCAAAAAGCCTTTTTTCAATCTCTCCGGGGGATTCTATCTCAATATCAGGAGTCACCCTCGCCTTAGCCCGGAGTATTTCGATCAGTGAAGCCCTGAAACCATTGTCTTTCTTGTGGGAACCGATCCTCAGGACTATATGGTCTGTCTGATCATCGCCTGTATTTGCTTCTATCTGATAATTTGCTACGCCATTTATATCAAGAATAGCGTTCTCAATGGTCTTTGGATAAAGGGTGACACCCTTGAGTTTCATTCTTTGATGTTTTCTTCCAATAATAGGACCGATACGGACAGAGTTTCTGCCACAGGGACATGTCCCTGATATCTTGAATGTGGTATCTCCTGTTTTGTACCGTATTAACGGCATACCTGCCAGTTGAAGAGGGGTGAGGACCAGCTCCCCTATTTTACCATCAGGCAATGTATTGCCATCGTCGTCCACTACTTCAACAAGAACAAGGTCAGGATGGCTATGAAGTCCCTGACGGAACTGACATTCACAGAATGCCACCTGTGCCTCTGTAATACCATATGTTGAATAGCATATCTCTCCGAATGAATCTTCAATTAACTTTCCGAGGATATTGGAGCTGAAATCCTCATTCCTTATACTATCTCCTATCAGGACAATCTTTTTTATGCCCATCTCCTTGACCTTTATATTATTCTCTTTTGCACGACGGCCTAAGTGAACCATAAATGATGGCACTGCGACAATCCCTGTGGGTTTTAATCTTTCAATGAGGTTTAAATGTCTGATAGTATTCTGAGGCCCAATCCTGACAACAGATGCGCCTAACCTTATCAATCCTCCATAATAGGCTATACCTGCAATAAAAAGATTATCACAGGTTACAGCTATGTGAAAAAAATCTCCCTTGCCTGCGCCTGCATAACTGAAACTCTTCTCCTCATTATAGGATAGCCTTTCAAGGTCATTTCTGGTAAGCGCTATGAATACAGGATCTCCGGTAGTGCCTGTTGTTGAAACAATCTCGGCAATGTCCTGTCTTCCGGTGGAAAGGAATGCCCAGTTGTCATTCTGGATATCCCGCCTATTTGTAAATGGGAGCTTTGACAGGTCTTCGACACCCTTGATATCAGAAGGCAACAAACTACGCTCCTTGAATGCCTCCCTGTAATAGGGAACCCTTTCATAAGCATGAGTAATTGTTTCACTTAACAGTCCATCCTGTATGCCCTTGATGGCATCAGCAGGGAGTCTATCTATTTCATAAAATAATTTCATTCTTGTCCCAAATAATGCAATAGAACAGGGCAGATGTTGAGAAAAAATTAATTTTTCGATACCTTAGTGTACCTTTAACTAAGGAGGTCATAAGTAAGACATCATTATTGAAAAATCTCCCCTCTCCCCTCTTTTCCAAAGAGGGGTACATTTCCTCCCTTTGGCAGAGGGAGGGTAGGAGGGATTTTATAATTAATATCTTCATACTTATTCCCTATTATTTGGGTTGTCCATTGCGTCGATATGCTGATACACGCAAGCTACCCGCTCTTTTGCTCTTTTCATGTCTTCTAAAAGAGAGAACTCAGCCCTTAACCCTTTATTTCTCAATCCTGATGACATTATTCCACCTGCAATCGCCATCCTTGAATATCTTCCTGTAATACACTCAATGGCGTATTCTATCACATCGTCGCACGAATATTTAACAGGGATGGTGATGCTTTCGCCTCTTATATCAAAGGCTATAGATATCCGGGCAGTAAGTGCATTCGGAGATGTAAACGGAAAAAGCAAAGGGCTTGATCCTAAAATGCCGTATGTTATTACGCTGTTAAAATATTCATCCTTTATACCTTCTATGGCGTTATCAATCCCGATATAGAGGCTGATATCGGTGCTGCCCACGGGAAAATGGATATCGGCATCGGACAATAATAAACCAACACCAACAATCGCTAATTTTTCTAAATCATGGATGAATCGCATTTCCCTGATATGTTCGTTAAGATTGGAGATTATGCTATCCATATCTTTACTGTTTATCTTGACCATGCCTGTAACTGCTACCGGATTCATGATTTACCAAATATTATTGCAGAGTTTTGTCCGCCGAAGCCTGCTGACAGTGACATGGCTATTTTCACTTCCTCCTGTCTTGCCTTGTTCGGAACATAATCAAGGTCGCATTCAGGGTCCCTCTCTTCAAAATTGATGGTAGGATGAATTACTTTGGTTTTAATCGAAAGCAGACAGCATATGGCCTCTATGACACCGGCAGCGCCGATTGAATGGCCGAGCATTGATTTTGTGGAGCTGATAGGTATGTTGTATGCAACGTCTCCGAATGACGCCTTTATTGCCTTTGTTTCCATCATATCATTATAGACTGTACCTGTACCATGGGCATTAATGTAGTCGATCTCGTGAGGCTTGAGGTTGGCCTGAAACATTGCCTGGTTTATGGCATCAGTAAGCCCACGGCCTTCTCTGTGAGGGCCGGTCAGGTGATGGGCATCGGCCCTTGAGGCATATCCAAGCACCTTTCCATATATCCTTGCACCTCGTTTAACTGCCTTTTCTTCTGCCTCAAGAACAATAAAGGCTGCACCTTCTCCGAGGGCAAGACCACTCCTGTTTTTATCAAAAGGCTGAACCTTTTTTTCTGTTAATGCCTGAAGAGAGTGAAATCCGATAACTGCAAAATCACTTAATACATCCACCCCGCCTGCAATCATGATGTCTGACCTTCCGGCTATTATTTTCCTTGACGCTATACCGATGGCATCAGTACCGGAAGCGCAGGCAGTGGAGACACTAATCCCCGGTCCCTTCAGACCGTATTTAGCCTTAAGAAAGGAGTTTATGTATGAGAGTGACTCCATTTCAGTCTCACCTGTGATATTCCCGCCTTTGTTTCTAATCAGTCTTTTTTCCTTAAGCAGGATATTGCCAAGCACGGTCCCGATTGTTAGCCCGATTGTTAAATTTCCCTCAAGATTTGCATCCATCATGGCTCTGTTTAATGCCTCTTCAGCAAGACTTTGAAGTTTATCCTCAGGACATCCACTTTGTAATCCTGCCTGACTGCCTGACATATCTATGCCTGCCATAAGCCATTTCCTGTCCATATCAAGTACTGGAGGGGCTGCCCTTTTGATGGCATCTTCCCCGGAACATAATGCGTCCCAGAATATATCTACACCCATAAAAGGTTTTATAGGACTAACAAGGCCAATACCGGTAATAACTACAGCATTCTTCACGGTTTATCGAGCCTCCATACAGACGCATTAAGCATTGTGGTATGAACAGAATAACCAATCCTTTTAAAAAGGGTTATGGATTCATGTGCATCATGGAACCCGTGCCATCCTTCACAGACACTTTCGGAAAAGTCATGGCAGAGAATGCCCCTCCGTATCCATGTGTCTTTTACATATTTTCTGCCGGGATCAGGATAACTGCGGGTCAAGATACCGAGGGCACCGCCATGTTTTAATACCCTGAATATGTCGGTGTAAACATATTCCCTTAATTCTCCGGCGATATACGGGTCAGCACATGTAAACAATACATGGTCAAACGTATTGCCATCGAAAGGGAGGGGCGCGCCAAAGCCATTCCATAATGCTGAGTCCACCCATTTTACTGAATCAGGATTCAGTATTCTGCGGGATGCCTGGTTATGGAAGATATCCTTGAAATCCAGGGCTGTCACCTGTATCTGAGGTGATTGTTCCTGGATCTGAAGAATATCAAAACCAGGGCCATAACAAAGATCAAGGATAGTACAATTGCTGTCTTTCCAAGGAATTAATAATTTTGTCAGGATTGAGCGGGCAAATATGAACTCAGCGTTTCCCAGAAATTTCTCCCATATATCCGTTGAATTGCGATCAAAACTGTAAAGCGGCGGACCTCCCCTCAGGAATGTGCCTGCATATGAAATGCATTCTTCAAAGAATGATGCCTGTCCCCCAAAGGTATTTCTCACAATTTCATATTCACCCTTTTCCATGCTGATGTCTGAATCTTTGTCTTCTTTATTCCACATATACCACCCGCCGCAATCTTTTGTATACTCACACTCGCATAATAAATCAATAAGCACTTTGAACATCCTCAACCTTATCCTGTCCTGAAGTTTATAATCCAGGCTGCGTTGTAATGCCTCCACAGCATCTTCCATGTCAAACCGGCGCATTGAGGCAAGATTTTCAAGAATGCCTTCCTCATCCGCAAACCTTATAAATCGTTCAGTAAGGAATCTCTGCAACAGGAATTGTCTTAAGATGGGCTTTATGTTTAAAGAATTTATATTCATATTAATCTTCTAATAGTCTGTACAATGACCGAGAAATCCCTCCTAACCTCCCTTTTCCAAAGGGAGGCATTACCCCTCTTTGGAAAAGAGGGGCGAGGGGAGATTTTATGGTTATACAATTTCCTATCATTTTTGGGACAATGTCCATTCTATTATGAGAACCTTAATAGTATTTTCTATAAACACTTCGATAGAATTACTGCGGCGGCAGCGCCTTTTTCCTCCGCAGAACATATCATTATATGACTTATGTTATCGGAGATTTTCATTGTATCAGTCCTGATAGATACTGGAATCGTCCTGTACTTTATAGATAGAGAGGCCAGAACTATATGCCACATCGCATTCACACAAAAAGCATTCCCTGTAAGGGGGATAATGCATCCGGATGGTATGATGTTCTGGTAGTGCTTACGCACAGCCGGCAGAGAAGAATCTGACATTATGAAGTCAATATCTTTTAACTCCAGATCTGCCATTTTTAGACTTTGTTGTACAGCAGTGTAAAACGCATCTTTCGGATTTGATGGATTACAGTGTGATGCCATTCCTGACAGGTAGCAGTAAGGAGATGGTTCCTCTAACCCTTTGACTTTTTCAATACAAATAGCACCTGAACCTTCTGAGAGCATGGTATAGCCAAACCTGGAGTAATAAAAAAGTGAAAGCTCATTCAGTTCTTCAGAAGAAGCAACAATTGCTCTATCAACTATGCCGGTGCTCAGCATCTGGAAGGCAAAAATAATAGCCTTTAAAGAACCTGTTGTACCACCGAGAAGGGTTTGTACCGGACCCCTGATGATAGAACTGATTGCTATGTTACTTGCCGGAGCGTTCAGCACTGATTCAGAGAAAAGGGAAGGACTTATTCCGTCAATGCCTTCCTTCACGAACGCAGTATGGAACTCCTGCGTATAGTTGAGGGGACCGTTCGTTATCCCCATCACCAGAGCAGTATTTTCGCCATGCCATTCCTTAATGTTCGCATCATGTATCGCAAGTTGGGTAGCCACGAGTGCATATTTAGATATATCGGCAGCACGTCTGAACCTGCTGTCTTGTAGATGTTCATCAACATTAAACCGGCTGATTTCACAGCAGTAAAACTCTTGAGATGAGAGAAACCTTGTTGACTTCTTCATACAAGAATATCCGCTTATTACATTATTCCAGAAATGATCCTTTCCTATGCCGATAGGGGTTACAGGACCTATGCCAGTTAAGGCGATCATGGGTATTCTCTGATTATTATTGACGCATTTGAGCCTCCAAACCCAAAGGAGTTGGAGAGCGCGGTTTTTATATTATGTCTTGCTGCCTTTGTTACAATATGGAGGTCGCATTCAGGATCCGGGGTATTATAATTTATATTGGGGGGAAGGGTCTTGTACATTATTGATAGTAATGAGATAATCGCCTCTACAGCGCCAGCCCCTCCCAGGAGATGACCGATCATCGGTTTTATGGAACTGACAGGAATTTTCCTTGCCCCGTTTCCAAGGGCTGTCACTATAGCATTAGTTTCCATCAGGTCGTTATATTTTGTACCTGTTCCATGGGCATTTATATAATCAATCACCGGATTACCGGCATCCGACCATGCCTTTTTAATAGCTACAGACGCAATCCTGCCGGATGGTTCCGGGCTTGTAATATGATATGCATCAGAGGACTCGCCATACCCTGTTATCTCACCGTATATTTGAGTTCTTCGCTTAAGCGCATGTTCTAATTCTTCTAAAATCAGTATTCCCGCCCCTTCACCAAGGATGAGTCCGTCTCTTTTTTTATCAAAAGGCCTGCAAATGGAAGGAGTTACTGCCATGAGGGAGTTGAACCCTGCAAAGGTAAATTCACTCATAGTATCGTATCCTCCACAAATTGCCGCATCGTATTTGTTGTTTCGAATGGAACTAAAGGCATAGCCCACTGCATTGGCGCCGGAGGCGCAGGCATTGGAGAAAACCGAAAAGTCTCCTTTCAATTCGAGCTCCCTAAACAGGTTAATCGCCTGGCAATGGGCATAATAATCAGATACAAGGGAATGCCTTGCCCTGTCTAAACCTTTTTCTATAGCCTCTTTATGAAACATCTCACCTGAGAGCATCCCGCCGAGGGTTGTGCCGAGGGATAAAAGTATGGGGATATTTTTTACCGTATCGCTGATCTGCGCATCAAAAAACGCCTCACGCGTTGCATGAATAAGGAGGTGAGAGGCCCTGTCAAGTCTCTTTTCCTTTAGGTTGTGAATAGAGGTGGTATGGAATTCTTTTGCCTCTCCACCGTATTTGCCTCTATATTTTGACGAATCAAAGGATATTATTTCCCCTATGCTCGATATACCGGATATTATCTTTGTCCAATTCGATTCTTTGCCGATCCCATGAGCAGAGATAATGCCTATACCTGTAACGACAACCCTTTTCTTCACTAATGGAAAAACCTCTTTAAGCCCCCATAAAAGTAAGCCAATAATAATACAATGACCGACAGAATAAAAAAAACACCTCTAATTCCGGTAATTATTACAAAAGCCATCAACGCCGCCATCAGGACAAGATAAACGAATAGCGTGGAGAAGAGAGATTTATAAAAATAATTGTCTTTCATTTTCGATGATCCGGCTGCCAACAGTTTCGACGATTCATCGAAGCCCGGAAAAGTTGCAAATGATGGAACAGGAACATTACTATTTTGCTATCTCTTTAATCAAATCTTCAAGATTTACAAACTTAACCATGACATCATTGTAGCTCCGGGAATATGATCTTTTGACATCCGACACAACAACAAAATTAAGTCCCTTCGGATAACGCCTTCGAAATATCTTTACATTTGCAGGATCGAAATCTGTTTCAGTCCATTTGCACTCAATGACTATCGGTTCAGCCTGATTTTTTATTGCGATGAAGTCCACTTCGTGTTTCTGTTTGTCGCGCCAATAGTAAATCTTTCTGGATTGAGTCCGTGCAAGTATCTCATTCAATACAAAATGCTCCCATAGGGTTCCGATATCGTCTTGTCGAAGTTTGTCCCATCCACGGTAGTAGCACATGAAACCAGTGTCAAAGGCGTATACCTTGGGGGCGGACACTATCTCCGCTGGACGATGTGACGTGAATGGACGGATCATATGCACTACATATGTTGCTTCGAGAACGGCAAGATAATTTGAAATAGTCGATCTGCTGACTTCACAGGGACCGGCAAAACTGCTCGCTTCAAAAATCCCTCCGCTTTGGATCATGAGGAGTTCGGCAAACTTTAGGAATGAATATCGTCTCTCAAGTCTGAAGAGTTCCATGATATCCTTTGCCCAGAAAGCATCCATCCATTCCTGGAAATCGCGCTCTGGAAAATCCTTCGCCATGAAGAATGGGGGTAGCCCCCCATGCAGAAACCGATGGTATATATCAGTCTGTTTGAAGTCCCGGAGGTCATCGGTTATCATGGGCGTCAGCCATAGCTCATATTTTCGGCCGGCTAGGGTGTCCTTGAACTTTGCTGAGGCTCCCAAAGTAGAAGAGCCGGTGGCTATGATCTTCGTGTCCGGGAAATGATCTGCAGCGATCTTCAGGACTTCAGAAGGGTTGGCTAAGCGGTGCACCTCATCCATAACCACTGTTCGCTTCCTAAGATCCTCAAGAAAGGACTGAGGGTCTTCCATCATTTTCCTGACACGGGGGAGTTCACAATCAAAATGTTCAATGTCAGGAAGGCTCTTGCAGAGCATCGTCTTGCCGACGCGACGAACGCCTGAAAGCCAGAGTACAGAACGTTTCTGTAATCCTTCAGCTATCTTTTTGAGCCAGAAATGCCTTTTTACCATTTGCAACTATATTAGCATTTAGTTATACCAAATGCAACATTACCCGCAGTTAGCTTTCCCATGCTTTTATATTGAAATTAAGTCCGGCTCAAAAGTGAAACTGGGGGAAATGGGGTCAGGCTTGCAAACATGCAAATATATATGATATAGTTTTATCACTTATGGCAAGACCACCGAGAATACAGTTTCAAGGGGCTTTTTACCATATAATAGTTCGTGGTAATCAGCAGCAGACAATATTTAATGACAACAATGACAGGATAAAATATCTCGAACTTATAGAGCGATATAAGAAACAGCACGGATTTATACTGTATGCCTATACTCTCATGACAAACCATGTACATTTATTGATTGAGACACCAAAATCGCCAATTTCAAGGATTATGCAGGTTATCAACTTCACATATACTCGCTATTTTAATCACAAATACAAAAAAGTAGGGCATCTTTTTCAGGGCAGATACAAGGCATATCTTTGTGACAGGGATAAATATCTTCTGAGTCTGGTTCGTTACATACATTTAAATCCTGTACGGGCAAAACTGGTAAAAAATCCACATCAGTACAAATGGGGCAGCCATCGTGCTTATTTAGACGGTATCAGAGGGCATGTAGAGACAGACAAGGTTTTACGGATGTTTTCGGAGAGACCATCACAGGCGAGAATATTGTACAGAGATTTTGTTAATGAGGGGATGGGGGTTGGACGGGATGAGTCTATATACAACGCTGTTGGTCAGCAGATACTTGGAGATGATAGATTTATAGAAAAAGTGGAGCAGGCAGTTGATAATATTGACAAACATCTTAAGCGGCCTTCACTGAGAAAGATATTTTTAGCAGTAGCAGAGGTAACAGGAATTGCATATGAAGAAATAACATCTCGCAGCAGAGGGGAAGATGCAAAGCTGGCAAGAAACATACTGGTAAGGGTATGCAGAGAGACAGGATACAGGTTAGTGGATTTGCAATCTGAATTTAAAAGAGATTTATCAGTATTATCTCGATGGTGCAGGGCATCTGAAAATATGGAAGGGTGGAAGATAGTACAGCAGGTTATAGGGAGGTTAAATGCATGAATGCAAGCCTGACCCCCATATTTCCGCGAAGATAATCTGGAAGCAAAAGGTTATGATGTTGATACAGAATTTGCCTGGCCTGTTGGTCTCACTTTTCAACCCTATGTTGAATTCGATAATGGTCTTGGCGTTGGAATGGGTCTCGGTCCTATGATGATAGTTGCAACAAATCAAGACGCAGACTTTTTTAATTTACCGGTTAATCTGAATCTTCGGTATAGTTTCCTGCCAAAGGAAAAAATTTCGCCATATGTTCGTGCTGGGGCAAGCTATAATATAACCAGCGGCGACTATGTGGAAGGTTCAAAAATTGGTTTTTTAGGGGCCCTTGGCGTTGAATTTTTAAGGAAGAGCCCTGTAGGTTTTGGTCTTGAAGTGGGTTATGACTCTTCAGAAATTGAATTTGAAGAATTCGAGCGTCCTTATCCTTATGGGGTCGTAAAGAAGGGCACAAAGGATATCGCGCCGATTAACTGGTGGGCGAGTATCTTTATAGTTTTTTAAATATGAAGGGTGACTTCTTCTCTTATATTATCAAACCTGTAATCTAAGAATGTTTTTCACAGGAGCAAATCTGAAATGCCTGAGTAAACCTTCAACTTTGCGAGGTGTAACTTTTATGTTGAAATAGTGCATGAACCTTCTGCTTAAAGGCAGGTCAATTTTTGGGTGTTCTGTATCGAATTCCCAGGGGTGTATGTAAACAAAGGCAGGCAGTCCTTCCCTGTTCATTCTTTTGATTATTGAAACAATATAAAAGTAAGGAAACATTCTCAACGGTAAGCCGCCGCTGAAAGGGATATGTTCCCAGAACAGCCTTATTGTAGGCAGAGGGAACTCCCATATCTCGCCATATTCGGTATCGAATTTACATAGATGGAGGGGAAAGTCCCTGCATCCCATCCGGGTGAGGGGAACCATGCTCGAATCGTAGAGTATGCCGAGCTTCCTGAGCGTCTTCAATGCCCATGGAGTTTTTTTTCTTATAGACCATTCAGGCGCTCTGAAGCCTAACACCCTGTCCTTTGTAATGGATGAAATAACATCAATGGATTTACTGACATCTTCAAAAAATTCATCCTCTGTCATCTCGAAAATTCTTCTGTGGCAAAAACCGTGAGTTGCTACTTCATGACCCTCATTCTTGATCGTCTTGATAAGATCAGGTTCTTTAAATGCTATATAACCCAGGACAAAGAATGTAGCTTTAATATTATATTTTCTTAGAAGTCTCAGTATCTTGTCCGTATTACCCCGCACTCGGCTCTCATATACATCCCATTGCGCTGTAATAGAAGCGCTTTCCAAGCCGCATATGTGATACCAATCTTCAAGGTCGACAGTGAAGGCATTAAGCATGCCTACAAAATACTATGTCCTGTCTTACTTATTAAGAGTCTCATAATTGAATAGATATTTTTCAGAAAATCTCCCCTCACCCCTCTTTACCAAAGAGGGGTTACACACCCCTGCACCCCTCTCAAGAGGGGACATTCCTCCCTTTGGCAAAGGGAGGATGGGAGGGATTTTACAAATTAATTTATTCATTATTTTGAGACTGTTAATAATAAACATATTTTATGCATAATCTGGGCTAAGAGAGTGGTTCATTTGCTTAATTGCTGCTTGGCTGATTGACCTGCTTTGCTGTCAGGGGCAAGGGATACTGCTTTCTCCCAGTTTGCTTTTGCAGCGTCTTTTTTACCGAAAATCTGATTTTCGAGATTGCCGAGTTTATAAAAAACATATGCCTTTCTCTTATCATTAAGATTAGCTCCGGAAAGCGCTTTCTCATAAGCTGTCTTTGCTTGATAAGCAAGAGAAGAACCAGCAGGTTGTGGCGCATGTGAGAGTGAGGCTGACTGATCGGATTCTTCGTCGCCTCCCTTTATCGCTTTATCTAAGTATACGTCACCCTGCAGTATATAAGCTTCAGCATAACCCGGCTTAAAGTAAAGGGCCTTCTCGAGGGCTTTGGAAATATGCGACTCTCTTCTTGCTTCTATGATCCATGCATACTTTGCATGAATAATGTAGTAATCTGCATTTTGTTTGTTTTTGGGATAGAGTGATTTCAACCTTGTGGCAACCTCTTTGATATTTGCCTGCCAGTCAGGATTCTGAGTTTCTTTAAGATACTGAATTTTATCCAGCACGGCATCTACATAACTGATTTCGAAACTGCTGTTATTTGGATTTTCCGCAACGAGTTTTTTCAGGATTTCAATAGCAGCATCGTATTTGCCGTTGTCCTTAAGATCAATAGCCTTCTTATAGAGATCCTCATTACTTATCACCGGAGCAGAGCTTTTCTCTTTTTTCTCCACATCTGCCTGTTCAGTCTTGGGGATTTGTTCTGTCTGTTCTGCAGAGTAAATATAACCGGCAAAAAGTGCGCTAATAACAAAAGATACGACAGTAAAATAAAAAATCGACTTTTTCATCTTTTCCTCCTTTTATTTTCATAAATCTTCCTGCTTTTCCATAAAACTTTTGATATTACCTTATCTTTTTAAAAGTCCCCTCATCTCCTTATCAAATAAAAAAGTAAGAGCAGATGTGATTCTGCCGATCGTCGGCATAGGGTCGGTGCGGGATATAATATCATCTTTTATGCCAAAGTTAAAGAAGCCCGGCTTCATCTTGAATCTGTCCGGGTTTTTGATGAAATGCATAATGTCCCCGGGTATAAGCCATCTGCATTTTACCCCCGGACGGTATTCCCTTACACTGTCAATATCCCCATCCATTGCCATCCTGTATAAGAGATAAGGAAAATCCATACCTGCCTCAACGGCAAGTTGCAGAGAACCCCAGAACCTTGGATTTACTTCTAAAAGCTTTGGTCTTCCATCCCTGGGATCAATTTTAAATTCCGCATGAGCAATGCCCGTCCATCTGAGCGATGTCAACAATGATTCCGCAATCTCTCTTATATCGTTTCTTAAGACGCTTTCTCTGAGAGTGCTTGGTCCACCGGTTACAGGGTATTCACGGATGCGCTTGTATACAAAAGACGCTCTTACTTCAGATTTAAAGTTTAAAAGCAACCCGACACCGTATGTGTCACCGCCAATGGGAATACATTCCTGAATAATCGGAAAAGGATATGCATCATGCACCTTCTGATATGCAGACGCTAATTCATTCTTATCTCTAACATTTATGATCCCCCTCGAACCTGAACTTATCCGTGGCTTTATCAAAACAGGATATTTTATAGTATCTGCAATCTGTGTCATGTGCTCTTTATCATTTACGAAATATGTTTTCGGCACATTAAAGCCTTTTTTTAAGGCATATTGCATAATGAATGCTTTATCGTTGACATTCGCAGCAAGATTAGCATCTGCAAAGGGAATCCTTGTGTGCTTGTCGAGTATTGGTCTGTTTGCATTGTTTGTGATAAGGATCTGCGTTAAGAATTCCATAGGGAAGACCATATCATAATTTCCTATTGCTAACTCATGTTCAAGACATTCAAGGAACTCCTCTTGCTTTTCTGTCGGAGAAGGATATATGAATCTCTTATTGCAATACCTTGAGAAAAGGGCAGTTGCAAATCGTGTCTTTTCACCTGCTGTGATATTGAATCCCTTTTTACCCAGTGAGCGCACTACAGCAAGGGATTTATTCCACATGCCGTCAAGTACCAGAACCTTATTCATAAGCGAACTCTGTTCAATGGTTGTCATTATCCGGCTTGACCGGATAATCCAGTTCTTTCCTCTGGATTGCCCGATCAAGTCGGGCAATGACTGAAAAAACTTAAACTTTTTTTAAGATAATTGAGAATTAATGACATATTAATCTTCTTAATAATAGTCTGTACAATGACCGAGAAATCCCTCTAACCTCCCTTTTCCAAAGGGAGGCATTACCCCTCTTTGGAAAAGAGGGGCGAGGGGAGATTTTATGGTTATACAATTTCCTATCATTTTTGGGACAATGTCCATTCTATTATGAGAACCTTAATA
>JBFLZS010000061.1:0-18655 GCA_040756135.1 Nitrospirota bacterium | reverse complement strand
AGACGCCTGTCCTACTGTTGTAACTTATTGAAAATAAAAGCTTTTAGATTCAGTAGGTCAGGCGTCTCGCCTGACATTAAAAGCATTATTTTTCAATAAGTTATAAATTTTTGCTAAACTAAAGTTACAAGATAAATAGAGTGACTAACATAAACGCATTAAATGATAAAGACAGGGAGCCTAAAGTAGCTACTTATACTTTTTCCTTTCATACAACGATTTATCCGCATTATTTAATAATTCAACAATTGAAGAAGGGGATTCCGGATCGTAGCAGGCTATTCCAGTACTTATCGAAAATTTATAATTGAGATTTCTTTTTTTATTGTGAATATCAATGTTTTCCCTTAAACGCGAAATAACAATCTCTGCATCAGCCTCTGTAGTCTCTATTAAGACAACAATAAACTCATCTCCACCTATTCGGGCAATGATATCTGCCTCGCGAAAAGTTTCTCTTAAGATTTTGGCAGTTTCGATTAATATCATGTCACCTTTTAAATGCCCAAATGTATCATTAATCTCCTTTAGGTTGTCCAGGTCTGCATAAATAAAGAACATTTTTCTCTTATGCCGATTGGCCATTTTTAATTCCCGTTCAGCTAAGGTGAAAAAGCCCCGCCGATTGTACAGGCCGGTAAGCTCGTCAGTAACTGACATTGCACGTATTTTCTCCTGCAATTTAACATGCTGTATTCTTGCTAACAGCTCTTTCATAGTGAAAGGCTTTTTTATAAAATCCGATGCTCCAGCTTCTATAGCATCGTCATAGGAGAATTCTTCAATGTATGCGGTCATTATGATAACGGACATATCTGGTCTGATTTTTTTTGCCTTCTCTGTAAGTTCAATGCCTGTCAAGCCAGGCATCTTGATATCTGTTATCATAACGTCAAACGGGGTTTTATTAATAAGTTCAAGAGCAAGCTCAACAGTTTCCGCGGTTTCACATCGATAACCTTTTGCTAAAAGCGCAGTTTTGAAAATACCCAATAAACTTACATCGTCATCAACGATTAATATACAATTTCTTTCATCCATATTCAACCAATTCTAAGTATGAAGGTTTGGATTTAATAAAAAAATAACAAATTTTAATACAAGATTTCAAGTTTCTTGACTATGCGTGGCAATTATAGCAGTTGGAGTTCAGGGTTATAGCCCCATTGAATATCTCTATGGTCATCCCGACTCATTTATAAATTAAATACCGTCTGCGAATTTCCCTCTGAAATTTATGGCACTGCTCCTGCCACCACTCTTCCATCTGGTTAAGATTTTCCCCGTTTTCTATATCCTTTCGCAATTTATCTGTGCCTGCGAGGATATCAATGGGAGTCTTTTTAAATTCATATTCATAGGGAGGCTCTTTCCATGCGAACTGGTTCGAATAGATGTCATGAACGACCTTGAGAATAGCGATACCTGTCTTGAAAGGCTTAAACTTTTCTCTATTCAGGACGTGTATTTGTGCTCCTCCGCATAACTTGCCTGCATGTTTCTGAAAAGTGGGCTGAAAATACATTGGCCTGAAGATAATGCCGGGCAGTTTTAATTCGTTCAGACCCTTCACAAGCATATCGGGATCAATAAATGGCGCCCCGAATATCTCGAATGGCCGTGTAGTTCCTCTCCCTTCGCTCAGATTTGTGGCTTCGAGGAGGCACATGCCCGGATAAACTGTGGCTGTTTCCAGTGTTGGCATGTTAGGAGAAGGCATAACCCATGGTAACCCAGTCTCATTAAACCACATATTTCTCTTCCAGCCATCCATAGGAATGATGTGAAAGTCCAGAGAGGGATAAAATTCATTTCGTAAATAATTACCTATTTCTCCAACTGTCATACCGTGACGTATTGGTAAAGGACGCTGACCGACAAAAGAGGCAAAGGACATATTTAGAACAGGACCCTCTATATTGTGTCCTCCAATTGGATTTGGCCTGTCGAGTATGACCATTGATTTGTTCGTCTCTACACATGCCTGCATACAGAGTTCCGTTGTCCAGATAAATGTATAGTATCGGGAACCAATATCCTGAATGTCTATTACCATTACATCTATATCCTTCAACATTTCAGATTGCGGTTTCCGGGTACGTCCATAAAGACTGAAAACAGGAAGTCCGGTTTTCTTATCATGAAATCCTTCCCATTCAACCATATTATCCTGTGTTTCTCCCCTGATTCCGTGCTGTGGCCCAAAGAGTGCTTTTAGTTTATTTTTTTTTGATTTGATGAAGAGGTCAGTGGCATGATTTAGCCTTTTGTTTACAGAAGCAGGATGGATAAGTAGCCCTACACGCGAGCCTTTTAGTTTTTTAGGCCAGTATCTCTCGAATTTATCCAGACCAATTTGAACTGGTGTATTAGACATTATGGTACTTCAGGCCTTTCTGTGGAACCATTATTAGCCGTTACAGCTAAGTTGTCATTCCTGCTTCCGCAGGAATGACAGAACCCGATACCCTCAAGATATGTTTCATTAACCTATTAAAAAGTAGATTATCGGGAAAATAGCTAATTGATTACCATTATACCAAGAAACTGCATATTTGAAATCTTGTGTTATCATAGTAGCAGGTAATTACGAGGATTCAGATAATTTAGGCAATGATTCATTTCATGTAAAATTGTTAAGTTAGGTAATCCCTATTTGCAATTTTTTGTAAATTAATTGCAATATAAAAATAGAAGGTGATGGGAAACAAAAAAGTAAAAACAGGATTTATTGACGAAAATGCAAAACAGACTATGCCTCTTTATACTATTGGGGTTGTATCAGATTTATTGGGTACCACAAACCAGACATTGCGTCTTTATGAAAAGCATGGCCTCATAAAACCATCTCGTAAAAATAAAAACAGATTCTATTCTGAGAATGATATTAAATGGCTTTTCTGTATAAGAGAATTGATCCATAAAAAGAAAATCAGTATAGAAGGGATAAAGAAACTTCTTAATTACGCTTCGTGCTGGGAGATAATAGACTGCCCGGAAGAGAAAAAGAATGAATGTCTTGCATACAAAGACAGGGTTAAACCTTGTTGGGAGATTAATCAGATGATATGCAGCCGAGCAGCGGGCGCTGGATGTAAGGATTGTATTGTTTTCCTTCAAAAGCGTAGCATGCCGTCAAAAGCTGAATAAAGGGTGGCAGATTAATTACGTATAAATATAATTTTTAATTGATGTATAAATCAAATTTTGATGCTAAAAAAAAATAAAAAAAATAAAAAAAATTGTTGACTTTTTTGTTGATGCTATGCTACTTTCTCATCATTCAACAAGTTAACTTATTAAAAATAAAATTCTAAATGAAGACAAGGAACGATAAATGAGTAAATCAGCAGACTGGGATTGGGGTACCAAAGAAAAACTAATCGCAAACATAAATGATTGGAAAAAGAAATTTATTGACATCCGTGAATTAACTCCCAGCGATGACGGTGAGAAAATAGCCGCTGTAGTTCAACCAGAAGCTGGAAAGTTTACTACCTGTGTGAATGGAGAGATCTGGGAAGAAATATTTGAAAGGGTGTATTCACTTAAATTTAACCCAGACAATCAACTGATATGCTTAACGTACAGAAACTATGAGTGGGCTACCGCAATTGATCGTGAGATAGGGGAGGAAAAATTTGATTATATATGGAATTTAACAATAACCCCTGACGGAAAAGGTATCGCTGTAAGCATAAAAAAGGACCCAGACCTTGGAATTGCCCTAAACGGACAAGCGTGGGAAAGAATGTTCGCTGATGCTAGAGACCTTGCAATGAGCCCTGATGGGAAAAGGACGGCAACCTGTGTTCAGTTGCAACGTCTTAGCGGACCAGACATCTTTACTTACCTGAAAGGAATCTGGACTGTTGCAGTGGACGGAACTCCATGGGAGAAAACATTTTTGAGTGCGTGGGGAGCTGTGTTCAGTCCTGACAGTAATCATGTAGCGGTAGCAGTAAGGACAGGTTTAGCTCAATATACCATTGCTGTAGATGGAGTTCCATGGGAAGGTCTATTTGGTCTGGTGTGGGAGCCGATTTTCAAGCCAAATAGCAATGATGTGGTTGCTCCGATCAGAACACCGAAAGGCACTACATTAGCAATGAATGGGAAGCCAATGTGGGGGTTTTTCTACAATGTATGGCGTCAAAAGTACAGCCCTGACGGTCAAAAGTTAGCTGCAGTTGTCTGCTCACCATTTTCTCGATGGACTATAGCTGTTGATGGTAAACCATGGGGTATTACTTTTGGTGATGCTGTCCTCTCACCTGTTTTCAGTCCGGATAGCAAAAGGGTTGCAGCGGCTGTGAAAAATGATAAAAAGTGGACAATTGCTGTAGATGGCACTCCATGGTCTGAGACGTTTGAAAATACATGGGATCCGGTTTTTAGCCCTCATGGTGATAAAGTTGTTGCCAAGGCAGAAAGAGATGGAAAATATTATATTGTTGTTGATGGCAGGGTAGGGAAAAAGGGGTTTGAATCCCTCTGGAATCCTGTATTTAGTCCGGATGGAGGAAAACTCCTGATACGGTGTATTGATGGTGGTAAATATTATCGTCGGGTAATACCTGTAAATGAAATTTAAAATGCGGGAGTAAAATTTATGTACGATTTTATTACAAGCCCATCTATATATAGTTTTGTAAGAGGTCCTTTAGTCTGGGTAGCATTTATCGTATTTATCGGAGGGAGTATTTATAAGACACGGTCAATGATTTTACTGGCAAAGAAGCAGAAGGTGGTATTCCCGTATCTGGATTTAAAATTTAGCCTGCGGTCTTTTCTCCACTGGCTTATTCCCTTTGACAGTCGTAATTGGCGTTTACGCCCAGTTATTACTACTGTGACATTTCTCTTCCATATAGGTCTTGTTTTTACACCAATTTTTCTCCTTTCACATAACATCCTCTGGTATGAATCCTGGGGAATAACATGGTGGACCCTTTCTGAAAGTTTAGCAGACATAATGACCCTCATAGTCATTTTTGCATGTATTTTCTTTCTTCTCAGAAGGATTTTTGCTTCTGAGGTGAAATTTGTTACGTTCTATTCAGATTATCTCATCCTCGCGATTGCATTTTTCCCTTTTTTTACCGGGTTTCTCGCATATCACCAATTCCTTCTTCCCTATAAGACTATGGTAATTTTGCATATGATTTTTGGAGAAATTATGCTAATAGCCATTCCTTTTACGAGATTAGGACATATGTTTTATTTCTTTTTAACAAGGGCATATATTGGTTCTGACCATGGGTATCGCCATTCAAAGGACTGGTAAGCGATTAAAATAATATAAGGAGTATAATAACTATGGCAGTTGTGGAAAAGGTTAAGGAATCAGAAAAGGTCGTCAGCAGGGAATTTAAAGAATATATAAGACCACCCGTTGCTGATCCAGGCTTTGATGAAAGTATTAAAAAACTCACTCCAGAAAAGATAGAAAAGACAATTAACGCTGTTTTGAATATGATGGGGGGTGCCGCGACATTCGTAGCTCCTTTAAAGACGTGTATTCATTGTGCCCTGTGTTCTGAGGCATGTCACTGGTATCAGTCTCATGGCAAAGATCCCACATACGCACCTGTAGCGAAACTAAGAATGACTTTATGGGAGATGATAAAGAGAAAAGGAAAGGTTAGCCCTGAATTCATAAAACAGTGTGCAAGGATATCCTTTTGTGAATGCAATCTTTGCCGCCGTTGTAGTATGTATTGCCCCTTCGGGCTCGATATTACATTTCAGATGGGCATGGTTCGCCGCATATGTTATGTGCTCGGGGTTGTGCCCCAGAGTTTAATGGATTATGACAACAGCCTCTCCGCTACACTGACCCAGTTGTGGATCAACCAGGCAGACTGGATTGATACCATGCAGTGGCAGGAGGAAGAGGTAAGAGCAGAGATAAAAAATGTCCGGATTCCTATTGATAAAGAAGGTGCCGATGTAATGTGGTGCCCTCTCGGTACCGAGCCAAAAGTAGCTACATACCATATTGCCCGTACAGCAAAGGTTATGAATGTTGCCGGCATTGACTGGACAGTGGCCGCAAGGGATGGCTGGGACGCTGCTAATATGTCTATGTTTGCACGTGGCATGGAGACGATGCAGAGGATTGTGCGCGGGATTTTTGAGAATGCCTTGCGATTGAAAGTAAAACGAATAGTACTAACTGAATGAGGGCATCCAATTAATGCCACAGGTTATGTGGCACCGCAGCTTCTGGGATGGAAGGGTGGTCCAAATCTTCCTATTGAAACTCTTCATCCTGTCGAATTTTATTATGAGCTTGTCAGCACCGGAAAGATAAAGATAGATAAGAATAAGAAAATTAAAGGCCCTATTACAATACAAGATCCCTGCAATCTTGTAAGGCTTAGAGGTGCGGGAGATAAGCTCAGGTATCTTGCAAATGCAACATGTGAGGGTCCTATTATAGAGATGCATCCCAACCGTGAACACAATTTCTGCTGTAATGCTGGCGGAGGGGGGGCTGCTATTGGGCCACCATGGAAACGCAATAGATGTGAGGGAGCTCGGGTAAAGGCCGAGCAAATTATAGCTACGGGTTGTCACAATATTCTTGCCCCATGCCATAATTGTTATACCAGCATCAATGATATATTGAAGTTTTACAATATCGAAGGTCATGCTAAGTTTATGGATGAATTGATATCTGAAACAATGGTAATTCCTGAGGAATTTAAAGTAGGATAATAAACCGAAAAGGGAAGGATTATGAAGAAAAAGATATTATTCTTTGTAATTAGTATAAGTCTCCTAATCTTTGTTGTAAATGGGTTGCATAGCGTTTATTCTACAGAAGGCCCTGCCCCTAAAGCAGTCCAACCGATAATAAAGATCGAACCCAAGAACGAGATTGGCATTGCCCATACTGAAATCTTTGGAGAATTAGAACGTCCGCAGGTAATCTTTAATCATCAGAAACATGTGGGAACCCTTAAGAAAGAACAACAAGGATGTGACGCATGCCATCCTCATGATGAGTGGAAAGAGTTTTTATTTGATTTTCCTAAGGAATTGAAGAAAAAAGATGAAGAATCGGTTATGAATGCCTACCATGATGAATGTATCGGGTGTCATAAAAAGCGGGATAAAGAAGACAAGGAAAAAACTGGGCCTATTACCTGTGGAGATTGCCATAAGAAAGAATATCAATTGATGGCCGTGAAATATCCTGTTGTTGAATTTGACTTCTCCTATCATGATAACCATGTTAAGAAACTAAAGGAAAAGATAGGGGAAGACGACTGCAGCCTCTGCCATCATATTTATGATGTAGAAGAAGAGGATGAAACCCTGGCATTAGTATATGAAAAAGGTACAGAGGAGTCCTGTTACTATTGTCACGATCTTGAAAAGAAAAGAGGCCCTAAGCTTACTGCAATAACACGGGTAGCTGCCAAAAAAGGGCTTGATATACAGAGGGCTTCACATCTGCAGTGTGTGAATTGCCATTTAAAGTACGAGAAAGAATTAGAACAGAAGAAGGAAAGGAAGAAAGAAGAAAAAGCAGGGCCTACTGAATGTGCAAAATGTCATACAGGAAAATATAAAACAATAGCTGAACTTGAAAAAGTCCCTCGCCCTGACAGGGGGCAAGAAGAAACAGCCTTTATAAGTATTCAAAATGCAAAAATGAAGGGTGTAGCATTTAATCATAAAAATCACGAAAAGAATTATAAGACATGCCGGGGCTGCCACCATGAAACCCTGGATGCATGCAGGCAATGTCATAGTTTGACAGGTAGTCGCGATGGAAAATGGGTAAATACCGCAAATGCATATCATGATGTACTTTCTGAACATAGTTGTAGCGGATGCCATAGAATTAAGAAATCAGAAAAGGATTGTGCAGGCTGTCACGGTCTTCTTCCGATAATGGATATTCAAACAAAAGGTCCCAAGAAAGAGACATGTTATATCTGTCATACAGGCAAGAAAGAGGTCCTTGCCGCTGTAACTCTTTCAGTTTCAGGGCTTGACACACAAAAAGTCAAAAAAGAAGTTGAAGTAAAAATCCTGTCAAAGGAATATGAGCCATCAAAATTTCCGCATCTTAAGATTATTGAAAGGTTGGTAAAGACATCCAATGATAGTAAATTGGGAAGTTATTTCCATAGAAAATTAGAAACGATATGTGATGGATGCCATCATCAGAGCCGAGCAGAGGCTGAAGTTGAAAAGGACAGCCCTCCTTATTGCAGAAACTGTCATAGTGTATCATTTGATGTCCAGAATATGAATAGACCGAAGCTAATTGCAGCGTATCATCGCCAGTGTATAGGTTGTCACGAATATATGAAGCTTGAAAAACCAAAGGAATGCAAAGAGTGCCATAAAGAGAAAGAAGTGCGCCCGAAGGATGTAATAACAAAATATGAATAACCGTTATTAAATTAGAAAGGGAAAAGTAATGTATATCTTTGAACAGCTTTTTTCACATCATGGCTATGAATACTTGGTAGCCGTTCTGGCGGCGTTCATATTTATATTATTTTATTCAATTCTTAGAGAGGAGAGAAAATATTAGGACGGAGGCTATCTATGCGGATTAGCAGGAGGGAATTCTTAAAACGGACTGCAACGATTGCGGGGACTACTTTACTTGGCAGTGGTGCTGTTGCCCATGCGTATGAAAAAGGTGGCCCTTCTATTTTTTCTAAAGGTAATACTGCAAATAGAAAAAACTGGAAACTATGGGAAGAAAGGAAAAAGGCGAAGGCCCCTGTCCCTGAAGAGCCTTATGGTGTGCTAATTGATACAACACGTTGTATTGGATGCAGGAGATGCGAATGGGCATGTAATGAATGGAATAAAAACCCGAACAGGCCAATAAAAGAATTTGAGGCTTCAGTAAATCAGAAAAAATCTGTTTTTGATAATATTAGAAGAACTCACGCAGGGACATTTACCGTTGTCAATCGCTATATAAGCTCAAAAGATAGAAAACCTATATATGTAAAGAAGCAATGCATGCAATGTGAGGACCCCGGCTGTTTATCCGCATGCTTTGTTGAGGCATTTAAGAAAACTGCGGAGGGTTCGGTACTCTATAATCCCGGCGTGTGTATAGGATGCCGCTACTGTATGATTGCCTGCCCATTTGATATCCCGGCATATGAGTATTATGATGCTCTCAATCCTCAGGTTACAAAGTGTACTATGTGTTATGACAGGGTTACCCAGGAAGGTGGGGTACCAGCATGTGTTGAAATCTGTCCAGCAGAAGTCTTGAGATTTGGAAAAAGGAAAGAACTCATAAACCTATCTAACGAAAGGATAAGAAATAATCCGGGTAAATATGTTGATCATGTTTATGGAGAGCATGAAGTAGGGGGCACAAGCTGGCTTTATCTATCATCAGTTCCTTTCCATGAAATCGGACTCAGAACAGATATCGGAAAGACTCCGATACCGAATTTCAGCAGGAGTTTCCTTTTTGGCGTAAAGATGTTTGAAATTGTTGGTGCCTGGCCTCTTGTTTTTGGGGCCTATTACGCTATCTCAAAAGCTCGTAAGAAACATCATTCAAGCCATAACACGTCCTCAGGAGAGAAAGGAGAAGGCTATGGCGGAAAGCACTAATTCATGGTTCAGAGAAAAGATACTTCTTGGAATGACTCCAAGGGATTACATTATCAGTAATTTCAATTTCCCAAATTTAATCGCAGGCGGTTTTGTGGGTCTTGGAGTTGCAGTGATGATTTATCGGCTCTTTTTCGGACTCGGCCCATCTACAAATCTTTCGGATACCTACCCTTGGGGAATATGGATCGGGTTTGATATCCTTGTCGGTATCGCCTTAGCTGCGCCTGGCCTTACCCTCGGCACTGCTGTCCATCTATTCGGGATGAAGGAATATCATCATTTTGTCCGGCCGGCTATACTTTCAAGCCTTCTCGGGTATATATTCGCTGTATTTGCGCTTATGTTCGACCTCGGTCGTTATTATCGTATTCCTTACCTCATAGGCTGGTCATGGGGATTTTCTTCAATCCTGTTTTTAATCGGCTGGCATTTCTTCCTTTATATAAATATCTGTCTTATTGAATGGGCCCCAGCCCTGTTTGAATGGTTGAATCTGAGGAAACTTCGCGAATTCTTTACAAAACTGGCTATCTGGGCAACTATTTTTGGAGTAATAATAGCTGGTGGTCATCAATCTGCACTTGGTGGTCTGTATCTTGTTGCCCCTGGCAAACTTCATCCCCTCTGGTATTCAGCACTATTGCCTGTATTTTTCCTTTTGTCAGCCATCTTCGCTGGAATTGGTATGGTGATTGTTGAAAGTACAATTACGCATAAAGTTTTCAAAAGACAGCTTGAACACTTTGATCATCATGAATACGACAGGCTTACTACAGGCCTCGGTAAGGCTGCGGCATCTGCCCTGTTTATATATTTCATACTAAAAATATTTGACATAGCCCATTCTGATAACTGGGCTTATCTGGATACTCCATTTGGTTACTGGTATTTAGTTGAAATTCTTGGCTTTGTGCTCCTACCAGCTATTCTCTTTACTCATTGTGCAAGAAAGCACAAACCTAAACTTGTACGATTCACAGGTTTTCTAACCGCATTTGGTGTCATATTAAATCGTCTCAATGTATCTGTAATTGCTTATAACTGGTATCTTCCTTCTTCACAAAAGTATTATCCATTGTGGAGTGAAATTGCACTATCCCTTGGCGTGGTAGCCATGTTAGTCCTTGCCTATCGCTTTATCGTAAACCGCATGGCTATTATGTATGACCATCCAGACTACGAATCAAGTCATTAATTAACGATTTTGCTTTCTGTTATTAGCGGGCAGGAAGATAACTGCGCGCTAATAACGGTATATACCATGTCAAGGGCCTGACACTAATTTTATTTAAATTTCTAATTTTCAACTCAAATCCAGCGATAAAGATTGTAATTGCGAGTGTAACGAAGCAATCTGACACAAAGTATCATTCCGGGCCCTTCGCTCTTTGTCATTTCGAGCGCAGCGAGAAATCTGTCTGTTCGCTCAGGGCAGGCTCCGCGAGGAATCTCTTTGAGATTGCCATGGGCTTCGCCCTCGCAACGACCTTTCAGGTCGGATTGCCACATCCCGAATGCTTTCAGGACTCGCAATGACAGGTATATAAAGACTTTAGGCTGTTTATCAGCGGATTTGAGTTATAATTAATTAATGACAAGGCTTGAGCAGGATCTCAAAAAGGCAGAAAGAAGGTCTATCTCAAAAAGGATAATTACAGGACTTATCATCTTCTCAGCGCTCACAGGTATTCTGGGAGGCTTTGTATACTGGGCAATTTCTGACCTGCCAAATATAAAGCTTCTTGAGGAATATACACCGATAGAATCATCCAGAGTCTACTCAAGCGATGGAAAAATTATCGCCGAGCTTTACCTTGAACGGAGGACATTTATACCGCATTATCAGATTCCAGATCATGTAAAAAAGGCGTTCGTTTCTGTTGAAGATATAAGATTTTACACTCATCCCGGGGTTGACTTCATAGGGATATTGAGGGCACTATGGCATGATATTAAGGCAGGAGGAATCGTCGAAGGGGGAAGCACTATTACACAACAGCTTGCAAGGATGCTCTTTTTAAAACCTGACAGGAGTATAAAAAGAAAGATTAAAGAAGCAGCCCTTTCCATACAGATAGAGAAACGTTATACAAAAGATGAAATACTCGGGATGTATCTGAATCAGGCTTATTTCGGGACAAGGGCATATGGCATCGAGGCAGCGGCCCAGACATATTTCGGCAAGTCGGCAAGATATCTCAACATAGCCGAGGCAGCACTTCTTGCGTCGCTGCCAAAGGCACCTTCAACGTATTCTCCTTTTAAAAATCCAGAAAAGGCAAAAGAAAGAAGAACAATGGTCTTAAAACAGATGCTGAACCATAAATTTATAAAAAAGGCTCAGTATGAAGAGGCTGAAAAGGTTCCCCTTCCATTAACTCCTCATTTCAGAAAATACGATGCACCTTATTTCATAGAAACCCTGAGGCAGAGTCTCGAGACAAAATATGGTAATGAACTGTATACTTCAGGGTATAAAATATACTCCACTTTAGATTCTATCATGCAGCAGATCGCTGAAGAGTCGGTCAAGAAAGGGATATCCTCTATAGAGAAAAGGGTAAAATCAGGCGTAGAGGCCGCATTGATAGCAATAGATATGAGAACAGGATATATAAAGGCAATGGTAGGTGGATCTAATTTCTGGAAAAACCAGTTCAACAGGGTAACACAGGCGTTAAGACAGCCTGGTTCCGCATTTAAACCTTTTGTATACGTCACTGCAATCGAGAATGGGATGACATCAAATGACATAATAAATGACGCACCCATATCATTCCTGGGTTCACGCCCCGGTCAGTTGTGGATCCCGAAAAACTATGACGGTAAATATCATGGAAATGTAACCCTCAAAACTGCCCTTGCAAAATCACTCAATGCAGCAACAATCAGACTTGCATCCCATTTAGGAATCAATTCTGTTATAAACACAGCACACCGGTTTGGGATAAAAGGCAATTTTCAGCCATATTTACCAACTGCAATCGGTGCATCTACTGTTACCCTGTTTGATACCGTTTATGCATATTCTGTATTTTCCAGTGGGTATAGGGTAAAACCATTATTTTACGAAAGGATTGTAAATAGAGACGGTATAATCGTTGAAGAGACAAAACCCGTCATGGAAAATCTGCTCACTCAGAAAACTGTTGAGGAAATGAAGGTTCTCTTAAGGGCAATTGTTGAAGAGGGAACTGCGTATCGGGCAAAAGAAATTAAACGTCTTGTGTACGGGAAAACCGGTACAACGAATGATTACATTGATGCGTGGTTCATAGGATTTGATGACAGGCTTGCAGTAGGTGTCTGGGTTGGAAGGGATAACCATAAGCCGATTGGCTCAAGGGAGACAGGTGCAAGGGCAGCTCTTCCAATATGGATTGATTTTATGAAAAAAGCGCCTCTACAAACTCTTTTGGATCAAAATCCCTGAGGTCATCAATTCCTTCACCAACTCCTATAAGCCTCACAGGAATATCAAATCCTTTCTTTATTGCTAAAATAATCCCACCTTTTGCAGTACCATCGAGTTTTGCAAGGGCAATACCTGTTACACCGATTGTCTCATTAAAAAGTTCTGCCTGTCTTATGGCATTCTGCCCTGTAGTTGCATCAACGACGAGAAGAATCTCCTGAGGCGCTCCCGGCATTGCCTTTTCAATCGTCCTTTTTACCTTTTTTAGTTCTTCCATAAGACTGCTTTTTGTATGTAGTCTTCCAGCGGTATCCACTATAACAACGTCTATGCCTCTGTGCTGTGCTGCTACAACAGCATCAAAGGCAACCGCAGCCGGATCCGAGCCCTTCTGGTGTTTAATGAACTGGGAATCGGCCCTTTTTGCCCATATCTCGAGCTGCTCAATTCCAGCAGCCCTGAATGTATCACCTGCTGCAAGCAAAACCGAAAGGCCTTGAGTGCGGAACCTGCTTGCAAGTTTGCCTATGGTTGTTGTCTTCCCAGTACCGTTTACTCCAACCGCAAGGATTACAAAAGGCTTATTCCCTTGCACCTCGATTGGCTGCGAATCTCCAAGAATTCCTATCATCTCTTTTTTAAGTAAATCTTTTACAGAATCCACGTCTTTGGCCTCACCCTTTTTAACCTTTTCCCTAATAGCTGTCATTATCTCTGACGATGCCTTAGTTCCGACATCTGATAGAATAAGTGTCTCTTCAAGCTCTTCCATGGTTTCTTCGTCAATTTTGCGACCAGTAAATATAGTCTCAACTTTTTCTATTAAACTTTTTCTTGTCTTAGTCAGACTTTCTTTAAGGCGATCAAAAAATCCCATCATTCCTCCTTTGATAATAATTTTAAAATTTTATAGAAGATTTATCAATAGAATATCACCCTGAGCGAACAGACAGATTTCTCGCTGCGCTCGAAATGACAAAGAGCGAAGGGCTCAGAATGACTTTGGCGTTGCAAAGGATTTACTGTATTGCTTGGCTCTATTTTCGAGAAGAAAAAGAGTTTTTATTTTTACGCCAGATGCGGCTGATAACTGAGGGATTGCTGGGAAGATAGAGTTAAAATGGAATTTTGGGGATAAATTGTGATAAATTTAATGTCTAAAAGTTAACAGAATGGGGGGATATGCGTAGATGCTGAAAAAGAAAGATAAATATGTCATTGGTGTTGTTGGTGCGACAGGGGCAGTCGGTAACGAGATGGTGGCAACGGTCGAGGAGAGAGATTTCCCCGTGGAGAGCCTCAGGCTCTTTGCATCAGAGCGTTCTGAAGGGAAGATTATGGAGTTCAGGGATACAGAGATTCCTGTTGAAACCCTGAATGACGGTTCCTTTGAAGGCATTGATATTGCCCTCTTTTCAGCAGGTGCAGAGAGGTCGAAGATATGGGCACCAGTGGCTGCCAGATCAGGTTGTGTTGTTGTAGATAATTCAAGTCAGTGGAGGATGGACCCCGAGGTCCCGCTCGTAGTGCCTGAGATTAACCCGGATGATCTAAAATGGCATAAGGGCATAATTGCAAACCCTAACTGCTCAACAATACAAATGGTAGTTGTATTGAAACCACTGCATGATGCTGCAAGGATAAAGAGGGTCGTAGTTACGACCTTTCAGTCCGTCTCCGGGACGGGGCAGAAGGCTATGGATGAATTGTTACAGCAGACGACTGACCTGTTAAATTTCAGAGAGATTAAATGCAATGTATATCCTCATCAAATAGCATTTAATGTCCTTCCTCATATAGATAAGTTTCTTGAAAATGGCTATACGAAGGAAGAAATGAAAATGGTGAATGAGACGAAGAAGATTTTAGGAGATGACTCGATAAGGATAACGGCAACAACTGTTCGAGTGCCTGTATTCAGGAGTCATTCAGAAAGTGTGAATATAGAGACTGAAAAAAAGCTTTCTGCCAATGAGGTAAGAGCGATTTTATCAATAGCACCGGGAGTAATAGTCTATGATGCCCCCGATAAAAATATCTATCCGCTACCTATTGACGCAGCTGGGAAGGATGAGACATATGTGGGCAGAATACGAGAGGATGAGTCTATTGAAAGTGGTATCAATATGTGGATAGTTGCAGACAACCTAAGGAAGGGCGCTGCCCTGAATGCAGTACAGATAGCAGAGAAGCTGATTGAGATGGCGTAATATGAAAAGGAAAATATATCAGAGTGATTAATATTGACTACATCATTTGTGGCGATTATATCCTTCCAATGGATGAAAAGCTCACCATTATTAAGGATGGTGCAATTGCTGTAAAAGGTACAGGTATCCTCGAAGTTGGAACTTGTAAGGAGATTTTCGAAAAATATACCTCAGAAGTAATTATCTGGGGAGAAGGAAAAGCAGTATTTCCGGGGCTGATTAATACACATACACATGCGGCGATGGTCTATTTCAGGGGTATTGCTGACGACATTCCATTAACAGATTGGCTTAAAAATCATATATGGCCGGCAGAGAACAGATGGCTAAGCCCTGAATTCATCTCCGATGCAGTTGAGCTTGCCTGTCTTGAGATGCTCAAAGGAGGGATTACAACCTATAACGACATGTATTTCTATGAAGATGCTGCAGGTGAGGCTTCTAAAAAGATAGGTATGAGGGCAGTCCTGGGAAGTGGTATTCTGGATTTTCCGACTGCTTCAGCAAAAACAACAGGCGAATATCTTGAAAATGCTGAGCGATTTGTGAACAACTGGAAAGGTGACGAGCTCATTGCTCCCTGTATTGCACCCCATGCAATTTATACATGCAGTTCAGAGACTTTAAAAAAATCAGAGAAAATGGCTGAAAGACTGGGCGTACCTCTGCACATCCATCTTTCCGAGACAGAATGGGAGGTTGGGGAGGTGATGTTAAAATATAAAAAAAGACCGGTTGAATACCTTGAATCCCTTGGATTCTTAGGTGAAAATGTTCTTGCAGCCCATTGCATCTGGGTAGAGGATAACGAAATCGAGATACTTTCAAAAAGAAAGGTTGGCGTTTCTCATTGTATGGAAAGCAACCTCAAGCTCGCATCGGGGTTTGCACCTGTTGTGACAATGCTTATGGCAGGGGTAAAGGTAACCTTTGGCACTGATGGTGCCGCAAGTAACAATGACCTGAATATTCTGAGTGAGATGTCTACTACCGCAAAGGTTCATAAAGCACTCTCGAATAATCCAACTGTCCTTGATGCAAAAACTGTTTTGCTTATGGCAACAAGGTGGGGTGCAGAAGTGTTGGGGCTTGGTGATAATATTGGAAGCATCGAGAAGGGCAAAATGGCTGATATTACAATCATTAATCTGAAAAAACCTCATCTCACACCCATATATGATGTTTACTCCCACATAGTGTATGCAGCGATGGCCTCCGACGTTGAAACAGTAATGGTGAACGGGAAGATTGTTGTCAATGAGGGGAAACTTGTGACCGCTGATGAATCAGAGATTCTTTATAAGGCAAAAAAGTGGTCCGAGAAGATAAGCCTTGGATGATTTAATACGGCAATTCAAGCTTGACCCCGTAAACACATGCACTGGCTTGAGATCTTCACTTGATTTTCTTTTTTCATTTATTAAGCAAGTATTTCAGGTATAAATGAATTTTTGAATCCTCTCTTTCTACAAAAAGAGGTTAATAATATCTATGGAAAAATTAATTAAGACGATAAATCCAGAAAGAAATGAGTCTCGGATGGCTCAATATGAGAAGTAAAATAAAAAAGGAAAAAATTCCAGAATTCTTTGCCGGTCTCTATCATGAATTAGCTTCTCTTAATTACCAATTGTATATCGACTTTGCCAAAGAAATCAGTCTGGAGTTTATTCCCGAAAATACAGATTTAAAAATCTTAGATGTTGGAGTAGGACCTGGATTTCTCGTAGCAGAGATTGCCAGGCAAAGGCCCAGAGTAAAAATCTATGGTATCGACTTGACCAAGCAATGGAGTAAGTATTTACAGCAGAATAAAAGACAATTAGATTTTTGTTTAGCTGACGTTAATTTTCTTCCCTTCCCTGAGAATTATTTTGATTTAATCATAAGTTCGGGAGTTCTTCATGGACTGAGGGATCCAGAAGGAGCTCTAAATGAGTGCCATCGAGTGTTAAAATTCACTGGAAGAGTAGTAATTTATGATCCGATACCTCTTTACCATAAAATAAAAGGTTTATCTTTGATGAATAGAATTAAAGGATTAATTTATAAATTCTATAAAAAGATATTTCCCGGACTTCCAATATATCTACCACCAGAAAAAGCAAGAGATATCATCGCTAATACTAAATTCAAAAAAGGAAAAATTGAGAGTCGAAGATTTGAAAATCAGAATTATTTGAAAATCATTATGAAAAAGGAGAAATAAAGCTCCTAATCTTTTTGGCGCGGCTTATTGACAGATAATGTTTATACAATTATACTAACAATTATTAAGGAGGAGGTGGATAATATGAAATTTGTTAATGTGCGTGAATTCAGTTCCTCAGCAACAAAGCTACTCAGGGACGATGTAGAAAAGGGGCGGAGAGTAATAATCACAAAGAGAGGCAAGCCAGTCGGCCTGATAATTCCATTCAAAGATAAGATTGCTGTTGCCGAGGCATTGCTTGAAGAGGCTGAATCCCTGCTTAAAGAGAGCGGACTTACTGAAGTCGGTGTCCTGAAAGCGCTTAAAAAGGTAAGAGAAAAAGTATATGCCTAAAGCTGTAATAGATGCAAATGTCATCGTTTCGGCGATATTCGGAGGCACACCGAGAAAGGCATTTTTAAAGGCTTTAAGAACGTGCGATGTTTATATTTCTCCTGAGATAAGGCTCGAACTAAGCGGTCTTCTGGAAGAACTTGAAGAAAAACTCAATAGATCAAAAATTAGACGTCTTCGCTCTATAATTTTAAACCTTCTTTCTACCGCAAAAGAGGTTGTTGTAAGCAGAAAGATAGAACTCTCAAGGGACAAAAAAGATAATGCCTATCTGAACCTTTGTCTCAAAGTAAGAGCAGACTTTCTTTTGACAGGAGATAAAGACCTTCTCGAAATCCCAACAGGCAAGCTAAAACCCTCGGGATTAAACCGTCTTAAGATAGTTTCACCGGACACATTTTTATCGGTTTAAAATAATCCCTGACCCTCAAAGGGAATTTATCCGCCTCTAAAAGAGATATGATTCGTAGGGTGCTCAGAGAACGCCAGGGCCTCAAAGAAGTGAAGTGCCTTGTACGGGGTCCAGGAGCAATCTGGAGGAAAAGGGGTAATACACATAAAAGAGGGTAATAAAGAGGGTAACATCCTGCATGGTAAATTTAGGATCTAAGTCGAATGACGGAATGAAAAAATGTAAAGAAGTATTAAGAAACAGTATACTGAAATAATTGTCCCATTTCTAAATCTACTTTAAATGCATCTCAAAGAGCGGGGAGAGATGAAAACTGATATTTCAAGACTTGATAATCATATAAAAGGCTGCCGATAGTGCAGCGCGATCGATACATCATCTGTTTGAAGGCACCTCAAGAGTGTTGCAGAAGTGTATACTTGCAGCAAAAAAACTTGGGGGTGGCTGATGAAAGT
>JBFLZS010000060.1:0-19007 GCA_040756135.1 Nitrospirota bacterium | reverse complement strand
CTTGTTCCCTTGTTATAAATCTCGTTGCTCATTACCTGAAATTTATAGTTTCACTTTATCTCTCTTTTGCCTTTTATATCCTTTTCATAAATCTTCCTGCTTCTCCATAAAACTTTTGACATTACCCATATAACCTCAGATATTCACTATACCCAACATAACTCTGCTGAATATAAAGTGGAGGAACTCCATTTATCAAAAATTCTGCTCCTGAAGGTTGCATCTCAGAAATCATTATGGCATATGCTTCGATTTGAAGAAGTTTTGCAGTCTTTTCTCCCTCACAACTTAGTTTGAAAGTATATAAACTTTGAGCTTCCTCAGTCTCATAGCCTCTATAAGAGATAGGGGGTTGCAAATTGCAAGCTTCGTACATTTGGATTACATCGGGAGGATAATCTTGATAATAATTTCTTGTCACGGAGCCAACGGATATAATTATTGATAGTGTAATTATTTGTTGGTCATAACATTCCAATCCACTATCGTAAGAGGAGGAAGATGTGCATGATGTGCATATGTTTCCATAAATAGGAGAATAGCCTATTTCATATGGTGTCGTAATCGAACTTGCTGCTAATCTGCTGCAAACTCTAAGATTTTGTCCGCTATAGGTCTCTGTTATATAACTATCACCTACATATTGATGTTCAATGAAACTTGGCAAAATAAGTTCACATTCAGGAACATATCCTATCCTAGATATTCGTACTCTGTGTATGAATTTTCACTATGCTCATGGTAATTTCTGGAACCGCTATCTAATTCTACCTCTTCCAGATATGTAGAAGCAAACGTTTCACTGCTAAAAAGAATCAAACATCCTATAAAGACTAAGCAGTTTTTAATAAATGGAACAGTTCTGTAATTCATTCCTTCTCTTTTCCCTGCCTGCAATGAGTGGCTAACATTAATGTAACAGTGTCAGTATAACATTCAGTTGAGTATATAACCCCCGAGCCGGTTACTTCAGTTATCTGTTGCCAAATACCTGGATGAGAAGGGTCGCCACTGGGAATATTTGAAGGAAACTGGCAATCAATCACCAGCACTGTAACGTCATAAGGGCAGTCCGGATCACATGTACTGACTTGATGCTCTTCAAGCATAGAGTAGTGGAAATGATAGAATCCGGCTTGCGGCGCTGTGTAAGTTATCAAGGGAAAACCATCCCATCCGAGGGTTATGACCGAACCTTTCATAAGGTAGGCACCACTGCTTATAGTTGAAGGAATATAGCAGGGGAAAGTCTCAATAGACGGTATATCGCAGGAATGCGAGCTTGAAGGCACAAATAAGATGCTTAATAGGAGAAATAAACCAATCTCGCAAATCAATAAAGGAAACGTCATTGCTCTATTCTTCATCTTCTTAAGATCGCTTACCGCCCGATCATATCAAGCCAACGAAGAGTTCGCGCACGCCTCTCGCTTCACTCCAAACAAAAAAGTCTGTTTTTTAAAAAATACAGAGGCTTACCCCCAAAAATAAGTTCAAAAAAGATCTGCGAAAGTATTTCATGAATTTCATTATATTGTCAATACATTTTTTTCAACATTTTTTTTCAACATATTTTTCATTAAGACATTTTTGGAAATAACTTTTGTATTGGTGCTTTCCGTTATTAAAAATATCTCATAATCTCTTGAAGGTTCAAATCCTTTCGCCCCGACCAGAATTCAAGGGCCATAGAGGTTGTATTTTTTAATATCAGTACACGAGAAAATGGGTCCATCGGTGCAGATATATTTTCCACTAGTATAACAATGACCGCACTTGCCGACTCCGCATTTCATATGCGCCTCAAGTGATGTAAAAATATTATTTTCATCTATCCCCATTATGGAAAGGCTGTTCATGGTTGCCTTAATCATGATTGGCGGTCCGCAGATGAAGGCACGGGCATTTTTGAATGAAATCTTTGGTCTGTCCAGATATTCTGTGACAAAGCCGACATTTCCATCCCATCCCCTCTCTCTTCCATCAACAGTGAGTATGATATGCATGCCTTTTTTCTGCCAGGAATCAATATCGTCCTTGAATAAGATTTCGGATGGATTCCGTGAGCCGTATATAAGAGCAACCCTTCTAAAATGCTTTTTCCTGTTCATCACCATAGTTATTAATGGTCGTAAAGGCGCAATACCGAGCCCACCGGCAACAAGGAGGACATCTCTGTTTTTCGCATTTTCTACAGGAAATGTATTTCCAAAAGGCCCCCGTAATCCAATCTCAAATGGCGGTTTTAACTGATGCATCGCAGAGGTAATATAACCGACGCGCCTGATACAGAGCTCGATATATTCATGGAAGCTATATGTTGATGTTATAGATATCGGCACCTCGCCCTTGCCCCATAAGGAAAGCATAAGAAACTGCCCATGTTGATAATGGAATGGCCTGTCAGGTTTGATCTTGAATAATTTAATATCAGATGTCATGTCTACGACCTCAACGATCTCAGCCTTTGTGGGAAGATATATCTCTTTTTTCACTTACGTCTTCTGTCTCCGATATCAATCCTATTTGCAATTGTTGCCATATCTATATGGCCAGGACAGGTAATAGTACACCTCCCGCAGCCAACACAGCCAAATTTCCCAAAATGATCAGGATAGTATACGAGTTTATGAAAATACCAATGCTTAATTCTCGAACCCTTCTTTTCAGCAGGCAATACATTCCCTGCCATCCTTGTAAAACCTTTGAACATGCAGGCATCCCATATCCTGAAGCGAAAGCCATTAACCTCTTGCTCAGATCTATCTACAACATTAAAACAGGTGCATAAAGGGCACTCATATACGCACCCGCCACATTCAAAACATCTTCTTGCAATCCAATCCCAGAAGAGGTCGCTGATTCTCCCGATCAAGATTTTCTGCCGCGCATTCTCAAGATCGATCATTTTTTCAAACTTTGCTTGAGAGCTTAACAGGATTTCATACTGATCTTCATAATCTGATTTCTTCGGCTTCGAAAAGAGATAGTGATAGTTTTTAATCAGATTTGCCCCCTGTTTTGAAGCTGTTTCAACCATATATCGATCTCCAAGGTCTGTAAGCTGGATATCAAAGTCAGATTCAAGAAATGGCCCTGTGCCAAGACCTCGGCAGAAACAGGTTGGGTCTGGATTGTTGCAGACTATAGAAATAAATAGAGTATTTTTCCTTCTTGATTTATAGTAATCATCAATAAAATTCTCACCGAAGAATTTATCGAGTAGCGTAATTGCTGATAAGTCACAGGACCTTACACCAAAGATTAATCTCTTTGTATAATCTTTAAGAATATCTACTGCATCCCCGGAGAATCTGAACATGTCTTCTTTCTGAGGAAACAGGAATTCTTTTATGGTTGGCATTGATGAAGGGCAATTAAGCTCAATCTCGTGGATATTTTCGATTGTTTTGAAAACAACATCCGAGTTTCCTAACCTCAGTGGTGCTATAAGTGACCTCTCTTTTCTTATTTGCCTTAGCCAATAGGAAAGATAATTTTTATCCAATATGAGGTTATTTTTCACCTGAAAATACCTCTTTAATATGGTCATTCCTGCGAAAGCAGGAATCTATACCTTTGTCCCTGGATTCCCGCTTGCGCGGGAATGACAAGCCGACTTGTTGACATAAATGTTTCATTTTACCGTCTTTATGTTTACAGCACAGATTTTGTATTCCGGTATCTTCGCAGAAGGGTCAAGGACAGGATTTATGATGAGGTTTACAGCAGCCTCTTTAAAATGGAATGGTATAAAAACAACCCCCTCAGGGGTACTGTCTGTAATATAAACCCTGACCATTATTGACCCTCGTCTCGATGAGATTTTGACCACATCCATATGCCTTATCTTTAAGGAATCCGCATCTTTTGGGTTTATCTCCATGAGACACTCAGGACATTCCCTGTTGAGTGTGGATGTGCGTCTGGACATTGTGCCTGTGTGATAATGGAAACCCATTCTTCCCGTTGTAAGGATAAAAGGGAATTCTCTATCAGGTATTTCTGCTGGGGGGTCATAATCGACACCGATAAAGGTACCAAGTCCCTTTGCAAATTTTTTTCTATGAAGGAAAGGGGTCCCGGGATGTGTTCTATCAGGACATGGCCATTGGAGTCCGTAATCATTATCCAGCCTGTGATGAAGTATACCCCTGTATATAGGAGTAAGGAGCGCTATTTCTTCCATTATCTCATGCGTCGCATTGTAATGCATATCATAGCCCATCTCTCTCGAAAGGGTGGATATAATCTCCCAATCAGGTCTTGATTCACCGAGGGGTTTTATTGCAGCCCTTATCTTCTGAACACGACGCTCGGTATTTGTAAAAGTACCATCTTTTTCAGCAAATGAAGAAGCTGGCAATACTACATGAGCAAACTCAGCAGTCTCAGATAGAAAAATGTCCTGGACAATGAGAAAGTCGAGGTTTTTCAGAGCGTTCATCGTATGGGTTGTATCAGGGTTTGAGATAACAGGATTTTCTCCCATTATATACATTGCTCTTAAATTACCTTCTAATGCAGAATCAAACATCTCTGTAAGTGTAATGCCTGGTGCTGAAGGAAGTTTAACCCTCCATGACTGTTCAAACTTCTTTCTCAATTTCTGGGCGGTAACTTTCTGGTATCCTGAATACATATCAGGGAGTGCTCCCATATCACAGGCACCCTGGACATTGTTCTGCCCCCTTAATGGGTTCAATCCTGACACAGGGAGCCCGATATGTGCTGTAAGCATAGTGAGATTTGCACATGCACAGACATTATCAACTCCAGTAGTATGTTGTGTAATCCCCATTGCATAAAAAAGCATTGATTTTTTTCTTGTAGCATAGAGTCTTGCAACCTTCTTAATATCCTGCGCAGAAACTCCGGTTATCTGCTCAGCAACATCGGGAGGATATTTCATGACAGATTTTTTGAAGGCATCGAAATTCTCTGTGCGATGCTTTACAAAAGATATATCCACAAGCCCTTCTTTTATCATCACGTTCATTATGCTATTAAGTAAGACAACATCAGTGCCGGGGCGATGTCTCAGGTGGATATGGGCGAATTCTGCAATCTGTGTCCTTCTCGGGTCTGCTACTATCAATATGGCACCTTTATCAACAGCATCGAGCATATGCATGGCAATCATTGGGTGCTGTTCTGTGGTATTTGAACCTATGACAAATAATAGTCGCGCATTAACTATCTCATTGATAGAATTGGTCATAGCCCCTGATCCAAATGCCTCTGCGAGCCCTCCTACCGTTGATGAATGGCAGAGCCTTGCGCAATGGTCTATATTATTTGTACCGATTACTGCCCTTGCAAATTTCATCATAAGATAGTTTTCTTCATTTGTGGACTTAGCAGAACTAACTATGCCGATAGAATCAGGGCCTGACGACTTTTTTATTTCCGAGAGTCTAACTGCAGTAAGCCTTAGGGCCTCATCCCATGAGGCCCTTCTAAAGGAACCTTTTTCTTTTATAAGAGGATATTTAAGCCTGTCGGGATGTTGTATAAATTCAAAACAATTCCAGCCTTTAACACAAAGGCTGCCATTGTTTACTGGATGGTTTCTGACTGGTGAGACTCCTATAATATTGCCTTTTTCTGTGTGGAGATAAAGACCACACCCGCAACCACAGTAAGGACAGATGGTGGGGATTTTATCTATCTTTACCCTCCGATCTTCGACATCGGCCTTCTTAAAAAGTGATGAGTGATGAGTGATGAGTGATGAGTGTTTTCATTCTGACTTCTGACTTCTGACTCCTGACTCCTGATAGTATGACCTTCAGGCTTTACTTCGATGGAGAGTTTAATGAGTCGCTCAATTTCATTATCGGGTAAACTGCCCCGAAGGGCAAGTTTTAAATCTATCTCTGTTTCTGAGAAAAGGCATGGCCTTAATTTCCCGTCAGCGGTTAATCGAAGGCGGTTGCATTCTTCACAGAAATGATGGCTTATCGGGCTGATGAACCCAACTATTCCAGGTGCGTTATCAAATCTGAAATATCTTGCAGGTCCTGATTTTCTTATCTTAACAGGCGTGAGAGGACCTATACCTTCGACAATAGATTTTATTTCGTCTGAGGAGATATATTTTTCAGGCCACTCTATACCTTTTACACCAAAGGGCATGAACTCTATAAATCTGACCTGGTATGATGCCTTCAAGGTTATTTTTGCAAACTCCTCTATCTCATCGTCATTGAACCCTCGTATTGGAACTACATTTATCTTTATCGGCCTTAATCCTGCCATTTCAGCAGATGCGATACCCCTCAGGACAACATCAATATCTCCGCCTCTCGTTATCTCCCTGTATTTATCAGGTCTGAATGAATCAAGGCTTATATTGACCCTGTCAAGGCCTGCGTCTGCAAGTTCTTTTGCAAATCTCTCGAGTAAGACACCATTTGTTGTAAGGCTTAGATCCTCTATGCCCTCAATATTTTTTATAGAAGCAATAAGATAGGTAACATTCTTTCTTGCGAGTGGCTCACCACCTGTTATACGTATTTTTCTTAAACCAATGCCAGCGGCGACCCTGACGACCCTTAATATCTCTTCATAACTAAGAATCTCTTTCCGCTCTATCAAATTCATGTCTTCAAAGGGCATACAGTAGATACAGCGCAGATTGCATCTGTCAGTGATGGAAATGCGCATATAGTCTATAGTGCGCTGAAAGTTATCCTTTATCTTTCTCATTTTTTCTTTTTTCGGGTCCTCTTATCCATCTCCTCTATTTTTTTCTTTGCAGTCTCTGCTTCTTTTGAATCGGGATAGCGTTCCCTCAGTTGCTCTAAGATTATCTTCCCGGTTTTTTTATCCCCGATCTCAATAAATGAAAATCCCTGCTTTAAAAGGCTGGCAGGCGCCTTTTCACTTTTTGGATATTTTTTCAACAATGTCTCATAAGCAAGGATTGCGTCCTCGAAGTCTTTCCCTGCATAGTATGTCTCTGCAATCCAGAATTGCGCATTGTCTGAAAGTTCATCTTTTTGGAACTCTTTTATAAATGCCTCAAACTTTTCTCTTGCATCTTTATATCTTTTATTCTGGAATGCACTATATGCTGCCTCATATTTAGATTTTTTATCAGAAGGCGCTACTGATTTTGGAGGCTGTTCCTCACGGGTTTGTTCCTTTTGAGGTTCTTCTACCTTCTTTTCATCCTCTTTTGATTGCTCTTTTGAAGGTTCTTTTTGCTGCATTACCTGGCTTTCTAAGGCATTCAGCTTTCCCTTGATATCTTTTATCTGCCCTTCAATGCTTGTTATCTGTGCTTTTATGAGGTCCGTCTCTGCTGCTGAATCTTTCAGTGTCTTTTCCACGAAGTATTTATTCTCATCAAACCTGCCACTCAAGACCTGGATGTCTCGGGACATATTCGATAACAGAGCTTGAATTTCTGCTTGGCTCTGTCTCATAACATTAAATGACTCCTCACTGACAACCCCTGAGGTTTTTTCTTTTAATCTGTCCAATTCAGTTCTTGTTGTTGTGAGATCCCTCCGCAGTTGAATTACATCCTGCCTGAGTAAATCAAGATTCTCAGTAGATGCGCAGGCAGATAATAAACAGCAAACAGTAAACAGTAAACAGTAGATTTGAATATTGAATTTTTGGGGCACTATTTACCTGCCTCCTTCAGGATAACAAAATGTGCTCTCCTATTTTTTGCCCAGCATTCCTCTGTCTTATCTGTGCAAAGAGGCTTCTCTTCACCATAGCTCAGCATCTCAACCCTGTTCGACGGTATGCCGAGTGCTGTAAGATAGTCCCTCGTTGCCTTTGCCCTTCTGTCTCCAAGGGCGAGGTTATATTCGTCCGTTCCTCTTTCATCACAATGACCTTCAATTAGAATCTTCATAGAGGCATTCTTAAGCATCCAGGACGAAACCTTCTGTAAAATTGGCTTTGCATCCGGTCTAATTTCATATTCATCAAAATCAAAATAGATATCTCCAAAAGGACTTTTTTCTTCGATATACCTTGGTATTTCCTCTTTTGTTTCTATTTTTGCGAGCTGTTGTTCTGTTATCTTTTCTTCTGGTTTTATCTCAGCAGCCTTCTTTTCTTTAGTTTCCTGCGGAGTAACCATCGGTTGTTGCGGTTCTGGTTGCACCACTTTTCTTGGCGGACAACCTGCAAGCATTAATCCTGATACTAATAATACCAATATAAAAGCCTTTTTCATAAAACCCCTCCTTTTGGTGATTACCGTATTGTCAAAACTAACCACAGAGAACACAGAGTTCACAGAGTTTTTTAAACTTAAAAATCTTTTTCTCTGTGTGCTCTGTGGTGAAATTCTTTTTCTGTGGTTTCATTTTTTCCTCTCTTTTAATTCGGTGACCATCTTGGTCCAGAGGCCCTCAGATTCTTAGGGGTAATCCTCTTCTGAGATTCTCCATTTGCCCTCATGATATATATACCCTTAACACCATCCCTGTCCGAAGAAAAGGTGATATATCTTCCGTCGGGAGAAAATGAGGGATCCTCATTGTTCCCCTGTGTTGTAAGCTGTGTCAATCCTGTCCCATCGGGGTTAACAATGAATATCTGGTTTGTTCCCTGTCTCCCTGCAAAAACAATCCTGTCGCCTTTTGGAGACCATGATGGAGAAGTATTATAAGAGCCCTTAAAGGTTATTCTCCTCACATCTGAGCCGTCTCTGCGCACCAAGTAAATCTGAGGACTCCCACCCCTGTCGGAGACGAACGCAATATATTTGCCATCAGGAGACACAGCAGGTGAAACCTCAATACCATAAGATGAAGTTAATTTTGTTATATTGTTTTCTTTTAGATTCTTTACATAAAGATCAGGCGTTCCTTCCTTTGAAGAAGAGAAGATAAAATCACTCCCTTCAGGGAAAAAATCTCCAGCTATGTTAGTGCCTTTTGAGAAGAACACCTTCTTTTCACTCATGTTTTTAAAGTCTAACAAATATATCCCCCATTGTCTATTTCTTTCGGCCGAGTATATAAGTTTCGTGCCATCTCTTGACCAGTGAGGGGATAGAATAATATTCCCTTTCAATCCAGTGCTTGTGATCCTCTTTCCGTCCCAGTCCATAATATAAATGCCTTTTCCACCTTTGTCCTCTGCGACAAATGATATCCTTGACCTGAAAATACCTGTTTCGCCGGTAAGAGTATAATAGATATCATTTGCAATGGCATGGGAAAGTGGCCTTATAAATTCCTTCTCTGCCTTGTATTCTTTTCTTAAAATCTCTTTTCCTTCGAAGACATCATAAAGAGACACTTTTACAGTGATGAAGTCTTTGCCCCCTTGAACAGAGCCTTTTACAACAGCCTCGACCCCTATAGGGGTCCAGTTCCTCGGGTTAAAAGGCTGGGATGGATTTTCTAAGTAGGCAGTTCTTTCTATGTACGAAAAAAGCCCTGTAAAAATCAGGTCGTCCCTTATAATGTCTGGTATCTCTCTGCCTGATGTGCCGGAAAACTCCTGTATCGCAATCGGAAGCTTTTTGAAGGCAGGTGAGGTTATATCAATATATACTTTTGCTTCGGCCATAAATCCCCCCATCCCCCCTTTACTAAAGGGGGGTGAGGGGGGATTACTAAAGGGTGATGGAGGGAGATTTAAGAAGAAAAATGAAAAGTAGAAAAAAATTATAAAAACTTTGAACTTTGAACTTTGAACTTTGAACTTTTCCTTCATGGAAAGAACCTTACACCTATCTCCATCTCATAGGGAGGCGGTGATAGAGGGCTTGCCTTTGCTATCGCCTTAATCGCTGATCTGTCAAAAAGGGGATTTCCCGAGCTCTTTTCTATCCTTTGTGCAGTAATTGTCCCGTCTTTCAATATCCTTATAGAGATTATTGCCTCGATATCCTTTTGTCCTGTATCAGGGAAGACCCACTGCTGCCATATCTCCCTTGTTATCTTTGAATAATAATTATCAAACAAGATGCCCTTACCTGTATAAGTAGAAGTTGTTTGTGGATTACCACTGCGTTTATTACCACCCGCCTTGAGAGAGATGATCGAGCGGAGTCTGACAATTCGTTCTATTTTCTTCTTGGTTGCGATAGCAGATATTTTTTCCTCTACCATTCCTTTTTCTTTTTTTGTTATTTCTTTTTTTATGTCCTTCCTGGAGATATCTGGTAGGGTAACAGATTCTTTCGAAGTATCAGGGGCTTCATTAATACTGGTTAAAACATCGGGGCTGACAAGACTGACAGTATAAGGAGGTAGGCTGATGATATGATTGGGTTGTTTTAAAATAAGAAAGGCTATTAAGAATACTGTCAGATGAAGGACGAATGATAAGGCGGTTGTTTTCTGAAAGCTTGGTCCCTTCATTTCAAGCTTATCTTTGGCTCGGTAATCATGCCGAGCTTTTCTATGCCTGCCTCCTTTATCTCACCCATGACCTCAACAACGAAGCCGTATGGCACATCTTTATCTGCCTTTAGAAAGACATTTGGGTTGAGCTTACTTATCGCCTCGAGTTTACGCCTCATCTCTGCAATAGAAACAAGATTTTCGTTCATATAGATGATACCATCTTTTTTTATGACCAGTGTTATCCTTTCTTCAGGCGGGAGATCCCTGCCTTTTGCCTTTGGGAGATTCACATCTATTCCCTGCTGGAGAAGAGGAGCTGTTACCATAAAGATGACAAGAAGCACGAGCATGACATCAACGAATGGCGTTACATTTATTTCTGAAAGAACACCCCTGTTTCTATTTGATTTCATGTATCCACTTTTGTAAAAAAGTCAAGAAGTTCTTCTGAGAAATCCTCCATCTCAACAATCATCCTTCTTGCCATGCTCAGATAGTAATTATATGCAATTACCGCAGGTATTGCAGCAGCAAGACCTGCAGCAGTTGCGATCAGAGACTCTGCTATGCCGGGTGCCACAACAGCAAGTGAAGCAGCACCGGTCGCTCCGATACCCCTGAAGGAATTCATTATTCCCCAGACGGTTCCAAACAATCCTATAAATGGAGTTGTTGAACCGGTTGTAGCAAGAAAATTAAGATATTTCTCCAGTTTTGCTGATTCGAGCGCCTCATATCTTCTCAAGAGTCTTTTAGTCTCACTCTTTCCCTTATGCATTTCATCTGTATAAACAGATCTGAATATATTTGCAATAGGGCTGATGGTTAAATTCCTTGTTGCCTGGAAAAGCCCCTTGGGATCTCTGCCCGACCTGTATGCGCGTAAAAACTGATCAGTCTCTTTATTTGTCCTCGAGAAATATCTCTGTTTAAAAAATATTATTGCCCATGACACTATTGAAAAAAATAGAAGAATAATTAGAACACCCTTAACAACATATCCTGCCTGCAGGATTAAATGGACAGCTGAATCATTCATATATACCTTTACCTCAATAATAGAATAAAATAAACTCTTTTAATTAAAAAAGATTCAGTTCAAAAAGTCAAATGAAGTTTCTGTTATAATATTCAATCAAAAGAATTCCTTGAGGCTGGCTTCAGAGGTAAATATTTTTGTTTTGTTTGTCATTCCTCGCATAAGGCGGATCGGGAATCTTTCTTCAAAAGGATTTTGGACAAGCCAGAATGACAGACTTACTAATAAGGTCATAAATATGAAGACATTGATTATAAAATCCCTCCTACCCTCCCTTTGGCAAAGGGAGGAAATGTGCCCCTCTTTGGTAAAGAGGGGAAAGGGGAGATTTTTCAATAATGATGCCTTATTTATGAACTCCTTAATAATACCTCGCAGCTCTGCTACGGGGTGGTTCTTTCATATTTATTACTGCTTACTGACTACTGTTTGCTGAATGCTGTTTCACCGGAGGGGTGGCCGAGCGGTTTAAGGCGACGGTCTTGAAAATCGTTGTAGGGGCGACTCTACCGTGAGTTCGAATCTCACCCCCTCCGCCAATTTTATTTTCGAATCACTTGCAGTTCATAAAGTTTTTATTTATTTTCAAGACCTTCCTAAAATTTCATTGTTGCACAACTATAGCGAAAATCTATATAATTCTTCTAATAAAATGGTTATTTTAGGATAAATTGTCATGAAAAGAACCACTTATAGATGAAAATAGAATATGATCCGGCACACGACCTTTTAAATATAGAGTTCATTGTTGATGAGGCTATAGCTGAATCAATAGAGCTTGACGGAGTTATAATTGACTACTCAAAGGATGGAAAGATTGTAGCTATTGAAATACTTGATGCCGGAAAGCGGACAACAAAAAACCCTCTCGACATGATTGACTTTTCAATAGTTAAAGAGAAGGCAGTGGCATAAGTTGTGGAGGTTAAGTTGCTTCGAAGGCATTAAGGCACAAAGATATTGAAAGGAAACGGTTGGGGGATATGAATGTAACTAACTTTGCCTTAAAGATTTTTTAGAGGAGGTCAAGGAAATGGCCGGCACGGCAAAAACAGAGGTATTAAATCAATTCGATAAATTGCCTCAAAAGGCACAACAGGAGGTTGCAGATTTTATCGCCTTTCTTGGCAGCCGCTATAAGGAAAAAACCACAGAGAAGAAAGAAAAAGTTTTAAAGCTTAAAGATGAAGCTTTTGTCGGGATGTGGAAAAAGAGAAAGGATATGCAGGACAGCGCCTTATGGGTAAGAAAAGTGAGGCGTAGCGAATGGGCTGACAGAGCATGAAACGTGTTATTATTGACACGGATATTCTGATAGATATCGGTCGCAATGTAGCAAAGGCTGTTTTATTTCTGGACAGAATAGAGAAAGAATTTACTACGATAATCAGTGTTGTTACGCAAATGGAATTAATAATCGGTTGCAGGAGCAAGAAAGAATTAACCGCCCTCGATAAATTTGTCGGCAGATTCAATATTGAAGGCATGAATGAATCAATTGGCGGTAAGGCGGTGGAATTACTTCATAAATATCGTCTGAGTCACGGCCTGCTGATTGCTGATGCCATAATAGCTGCGACAGCTATTATCAAAGGGGCATCTTTGGCAACAAAAAATCGAAATGATTATCGTTTCATTAATGAATTAGAAATGGTTTCTTATGAACAGTGAGAAGGCAGTGGCATAAGTTATGAAGTTTAAGAGTTTGGTTTTTTTGTTTTGGCTAACAACAGAAAACTGATAACTATAAACTGAAAACTGTTCTAAGGAGGTCTAACGGGATGAGAAAAATCAATCATAAGTCCTCCGCAATCCTCGCAAATAAAATATGTGATAAAATAACCGAAAGCATGTTTTGTTTAACAAAAAGGGATTAGAGATTATGAAGAGAAGACTAAATAAAGCCATCTGCGATTACATAAAGTTGCTTAAGAAACATTATGGCGACAAGATATTAGAAGCTGTGTTATTCGGTTCCGCTGCAAGGGGAGAATCGAATAAAGAATCTGATGCAGACATCCTTATAGTCACATCAGACAGCAATACAATGGTAAAGGATAAGATAAGCATGTCAGCCTATGAAATAATGCTTAAGAACGATGTAGTGCTTTCACCGATTGTTATGGATAAAAACACATTTGAATGGTACAGAACAAACAGAGACCCTCTTTATAAGAACATCCGTAAGGACGGAATAGACATTTGGACGAGAAAACAAAAGAACTTATTAAAGTCCGTTTAGAAAAGGCTGAAGAGGATGTCGAGACTGCCGAAGAACTGTTATCGCTCAAAAGATACAGGGCAGCAGTAAATAGGGCTTATTATGCATTGTTTAGCGTTACAACAGCCGTCTTGCTCACAAAGAAGCTTGAGAGATCACAATTATAGCAAAGGAAGTTGATGTTTAGTTAAAGGAGTAGTTTGACCTTATCAGGCACTGTTCGATAGCTCAAGTAGCCAAAGTACACCTTTACACAAAGGTGTGCCTGTTACGCCCGCCTACCACTCCGCTCTACGAGTCATATACAGGCACAGGATTATCCATAGTCCCCATCGCTCAGATTTGTCCTTCACCTTGCAAGAAGGCAAACTAAAGCAAGGCTCGGCCAAGCCCTATGGTTTTGATAAACAGTAGTTTACTATAAGCCTCCCTTTGATTATAATTTAGGAAAATATAGAAATCGCTTTATTGAAACTCTCCATAGAAGGAGGTAGGGAGTTATGAAACGGACACTTTATTGGATATTAATTCTGGGGCTGATAATCTCCTCGGAATGCTTGGGTGTGTGAAGAAGGAGTAAGATTAAAATGGATGGTGAACGAGATATGTTTAATTGTAAGGGTGATAAAATATAACTAAAAAAGACATTAGTAATGTCAAAAGTTTCATAATGAGGGGGATAGGGATGGAAAAGGTTAAAGTAAAAGAAGATTTCACCATAAAACTTCCTGAGGAGCTTAAAAAGAGCGTCTCAGAAGGCGATGAGTTCATGGTGATGGTTATAGGTGATTCTATAAGACTCAAAAGGATAAAGAAACCCGATATTCTTGACCTTGCAGCATCATCAGAAGACAAAGAAGCTCTTTCACTTGAGGAGATTAGCAGGATAGTTCATAAGCTTAGAGGGGTTGTTGAAAATAAAAGTAATAATTGATACCAATGTTGCTGTCTCAGGGTTATTATGGAAAGGCGCGCCGAACGATATTCTAAGACTCGCAAGAGAAGGAGAAATCGAACTTTGTTGTACAAGCTTCATGATAGATGAACTTCAGAAAGTACTTTATTATGAAAGGCTTCAAGAAAGGATGAAGGCAATCGGGGTAACACAGGAAGAGCTGATTGATTATTATCAGGATATTGTAACGGCGTATGATGAAAATAGTTGTGTCGACATCATAAAAGCTGATGATACTGACAATAAATTTATCGCAGCGGCTTTAGATTCAGGGGCTTATATAATTGTTTCAGGTGATAGACATCTTCTTGACTTAAAGGAACACAGGAAAGTACAGATATTAACTCCAGTTGAGTTTCTTTATTTCTATCAGGAATTGAAAGCAAAGGGAGGAATGTAGAATGGAAGGGGTAAAATAGAGAAATAATGATCTGCCCTCTGGGCAAAGGAGGTAGGGATTTATGAATCCCGTTAGACCTGATGCCAGTACAGCTGGTTTACCCCGTTAGAACAGAATGCCCCAGTAGGGATGAATGCGGTAATATTTTCCCCCGAACTAAAATGCCCCGCTCTTTAGAGCGGGGTTCTAACGGGGTTTACTTTGAAGCCTGCTTAAGTAAAGAAGACGCCTTTCGCCGGGAGAAGTATTTAAAGACCGGCATGGGTAAGCGACACTTGAAAAACCGTTTATCAAGTAGTCTAAATGAATTAAAGAAGGAGGAAAAACATGTCTAACCACAGGTCTAACGGGATGAAACGGACACTTTGTTGGTTATTAATTCTGGGGCTGGTAATCTCCCTCGGAATGCTTGGAAATCTTAATCTTTGGCTCTTATGTCAGGGTTAACTCCTCATGGTTCACTATAAAAATTATCTGTAACAATGAAAGTCTATATTGACACCAGTGCGTTAAACAAAATATTTGACGACCAGCTTCAGCCGAGGATTTATCTGGAGGCGTCCTCTATGCTGATAATTTTCATGCTTATTGATTCCGAAGCTATCGAGTTTTTCTCATCAGACATATTGTTGTTTGAAAATAATTGCAATCCTTACGAAGAAAGACGTGCATTCGTGGATTTATGCATTCAAAAGGCAAAGTATATTCAATCAATTCATGAGGGTCTTCTCTCACGAGCACAGGAAATAGAAAAAGAACAGATAAAAGGTCTCGATGCTCTACATTTAGCCTGTGCGGAAGAAATAAAGGTTGATTACTTTCTTACTTGTGATGATAAAATATTGAAAAAATATAAAGGTTCAATAAAATTGATAAATCCGGTAGATTTTGTAATAAACATTTTAAAAAAGGAGGCAACAAATGACAGCCAGGACTGAATCCCTTCCGGATACAAAAGTTCTTAAAAGCGAGGTTATAAATGCGATTGTGAAGAGTCTTGGGATAACAAAAGCTGCCTTTTTTATCAGGGAGACATTTTCTCAAAAAACCGATTATCTCGAAATCAAAGAAAAGCTATTCGGAAGTAAAACTGCATCCGAACTCTATAATGAGATATCCAAGTGGAAAACAAAAAGTGATCAGTTTTCATAAACTCATAATTCAGTAACTCATTAACTCATAACTTTTTAAAAAAGATGGAGGGTGGGATGAATCCCGTTAGACCTCAAATTCTTCAAGAAAAAATGCTGACAGTTACAATTGGTTTTATACTTATGTTTTGATAAGTGAAAAAGATGGGAATTTCTATACTGGTGCCACGAATGACCTAACCAAGAGAATTGGGCAGCACAAAAATGGCTTGGTAGATTCTACAAAATATAGATTGCCAATTAAGTTAATTTATTTTGAAGCATGTTTGAATAAACCCCGTAAGACCATTGGTCTCTTACGGGGTAAAGATGATGCTTTTCGGCGAGAAAGGTATTTGAAAACAGGGATGGGCAAGAGATACTTAAAGAATCGTTTATTGGGCAGCTTAGAACCCTGTTAGTAGATTTGGTAAGACATGAATGGCAGAGATTTCTTTGCAGCAGATAACTCAATAAAAAGGAGGTCTAACGGGATGAAAGAACTTCTTGAAAGGATAGAGATAAACCCTGACATTATGATGGGGAAGCCTGTTATAAAAGGGACCAGGATAACAGTTGAGATAATATTGAAAAAACTATCACAAGGGATATCAATAGAGGAGATACTTGCGGATTACCCCAGATTAACCCGTGAAGACATATATGCTGCTCTATCCTATGCCGCAGAAGCCTTAAGTACAGAAGAATTAAGTATTTTACAGGCTACAGTATAGTGCGTTTTCTCGCTGACGAGAATATAGAAAGAGCGGTTGTAGAGTTCATAAGAAGTAAGGGTTTTGAGGTTTTTTATGAAAGGAGAGTGAGTATGACTTCAAAAGTGGAAAAATTAGCTGCTGAGATTTCAGCCTTGGATGAGCATGAGCAGCAAGCGCTTTTGGAACGTATGGCCGAGTTAAATTATCATCGGCGTCTTTATTCTCTTTCAGAGCAATATCGAGAACGATTGCGGAGCCAAGGAGAATTAGACCGCTCGGTTGAGGAGATTTTGGCTGAGTTAAAACGGGTCCGTGAAGAGGTCGCTGCTCATGACTATCCGGGATGAAAGAGTTGTTCTTGACACCAATGTTTGGATATTTGGATTACGACATCATCCGGAGCTTCCAGCTTGTACCCTCATTTTAGAGCGATTAGGTCAATTGCAAGTGATTCTTCCACGCCAGGTTTTACGGGAATTGCAAGCTAATCTTACAGAGAGTGAATTGAGATCTTTTTTCCGATTATTGAAAAAGCACTCAAAGCGGGTCCTAATTCATTGGGAGAAAGCCAAAATGGAGACCATCTCCAAATATAAAAGTCTTGGCTGTAAGCTTGGTGATGCAGCATTAGCAACCCATTTGGAAGATTTAGGTGTCAAGGTACTTATTACAGAGAACCGGCACTTTCTGGAGGAGCTTAAAGATTTGCCCTTTCGAAGGCTGAGCGCAATTGAGGCAATAGCAGAGTTAGAAAAAGGTGGAGGATGAAAGGGAGTAATTTAGTAAGGCCGGTTTCGTCATGGAAATGAATATCCCTAAAATGGAATAGGTGAAAAATAAGGAAGGAAAGGAGAAGGAAATAATCTTCGAAAGTTTTAGTAGACAGAATCACCAGTGTAAAATTTCTAAAAAAGAGAACTGAAAAAAAATATGAGAAGTGTCCATAATTTGTCTAATCACAAAAAATATATTTCTAAAGATATATCTATAGTTGAATCAATACTTGGAGATTACGACCATCAATGCCCTCTCTATTCTGACTTTAAAGATAAAATCAAGAGCCTTATTTCTGAACTTTTAAAGGAAAATAATTTTAAAGTTCATTCAATTGAAGCTCGTGTTAAAGACAAAGATAGTCTGAGGGAGAAGTTGGTTCGCTCTGAGGGAAGGTATTTAAAACTAAGCGATATAACTGATATAACGGGTATCTGAATCATTACGTACTTCGCTAACGAAGTAGATGCTGTGGCAAAGGTTATCGAAGATGAATTTTCTATTGACGTTGAAAATTCTGTTGATAAGCGTGCCCTACTTGACCCTGATAGATTCGGTTACTTGTCACTCCATTATATTGCCAAACTTTCAGAACGACACTCAAAACTCACTGAGTACAAAAGGTTTTCTGGCTTAAAATTTGAGATTCAAATGAGGTCAATACTTCAACACGTATGGGCTGAGATTTGGCATGACCTCGGTTACAAGAGCAGGCAGTCTGTACCAAAGGAAATTCAGCGATGTTTTTCACGGCTTGCAGGGCTTTTGGAAATTGCAGATGACGAATTTATCAGAATTTGCAATGAATTACAAAATTACGAAAATACTGTTTCTCAGAAAATTGCTGAATCTCCTATAAATATCTATATTGACAAAGCATCTTTACAAGCCTTTATTAATGAGGACGACCTTGTGAAATCGCTTGATTCTCAGATTGCCGAAATTTATAGAGTTCAAATTGTAGAAAATCCAGCGTCAATTGAAGCTCTTGTAAGCGCTATGCACTATTTTAGCATCGAGACTATTACAGATATAAGACGAGAGTTGGAAGAATTTAAACGTCTCATAGTTTCTTTTGCTGAAAATCGATCTCAAAAATTTTCTTCCGAAATAGAAATAATACAAAGAGGTGAAAGTCTGTTTTATTTGTGCTGTATACTTGCTGCTGGAAAAGGAACAACAGATTCTTTAATGGATTTTCTTAACGCATTGGATTTTGTACACCCTGAGATGCGGAGATCTAAAGCAGAGGAAATCTTGTCAATATATGAGAAAGTAATGAAAATAAATAGTGAGTAAATAGTGAGTTTGATAGGGTGTTGGTCTGATATTACGTATCATATTCGGGAAAATGAGATCGCAGAAAATAATTCCAAAACTTTTCCCAGCGATTACTTAAAATCAATGCTCTAAGACTTAAAACATTCTGTCCACCTTCATT
>JBFLZS010000059.1:0-19570 GCA_040756135.1 Nitrospirota bacterium | reverse complement strand
CACTGGAGATCGGGGAGGCTTTAGAGATTGTGCGCTATCACACTATTCGTAACCACATAGCATATCTATCGCACAGGAAGAAAAGACTGGTGGCAATTATCGATGATTTATAAGATTCGCTGTAGTACTAATTGTTGTTCACTTAAAGCAAGAGGCGATGGAGTTTTGTGGACTTCACTTATTTCAATTTCTAACTCAATAAATCGTTTAACTTTCTCCATATCAAATTTTATGGCGGTTATGACTTCTGAATCGTCAGAAAGCTGAAACACATCGTCAATAAAATGCCCAATTTCATGAGCTAAGATGACATGTAAAAGAATGTTATCTCTTTCTAATCCTGGGAAAGAGAAAACTGGAAACTTATCATATGAGGCCAAAACATCTTTGACCTTTGGATCTATTGGTTCTAATAATCGTTTAAGCTCCCTCATTATATCGAGGTACTTATAATTCCATCTCCATTGTGGTCGAATTATTGTTTTGACGCCGGGATAATATTTGTCAATAAGTAATTCCCATGGCAAAACCATTCCGCTTGGATTTCTATCCAGTTTTGTAGCATAAATGTAGCGGAGGTAAGCATGAATTTCATTTAATGCCCTTGCTATGTTACGAGCTTGATTCTCTTTATCCTCTAATTCTGATTTTGATATGTCCTCATCGGCTAATTCCTTTTCTATATCTAACAATTTATCAATACATACTTTTACAACCTCCTCCAAAATATTTAATAAAACAATAGGATTGAGGGAGGTCAATTTTTCTACCTTCAATTCTTCAATTTTTTCAATAAGCGAGAACGCCCTGTCTAAAGCTACATAGACAGGGCGCGTTCGCTTTACTTGTGGTTGGAATTTCCACAACAAGTTATGCATACATAGCTTCCCTCTCAGAGTCTTTTTCTTGGTCTAAAATATACATCTGTTCTAAAGCCATCTTTCCAAGATTAGAAAAGAATAAACCTACTTTTTCTATTTTCTCTTTACCAATCTTATCCACAGTAAATCCTCTCATCATCTCGTCAAGCACGGTCTTAAATTCCAAAATCTCGTCCCTTATTTCATCAATCGTTTGAGGAATCCTTTTAAAAGGGAATCGTAAGCGAACGGTTACATAGCAATTATAAGTTGCTGAATGAAAGGCATTGGCTGAAAAACGATATGGTTCCTGAGTATTTTGAAATCCCTTTTCTATTGCATCTACAAAATTCTTAGCATTCTCTAAGGTATACGCTTCATCTTTAGTAAGCTCTATCTCTCTTCTTTTATACTTCTCAACCAAGGCTCCCATACCACTGGCAATATAGCCTATCCTGATAATATCACTGGGACTAAAAAACTTTAGTCCAATCATACTCTCCTCCCCTCTTTCTTTTTTAAAGCTCTTTTTTGTACATTGCTTTTAAAACTTTTACTATGCGTCTACGTTCAGATATCTCCGGGACGCATTACCTCACCTCCTCATGAAATTTTAGGTTAACAATAAAAACCTTGGTATTTGAAAGACTGTCAGCCAAGGCTTTGATGGTAGTTTCCATTTTAATCTTGAATAGAGTCTTTTTAAAGAAGGATCCATCTGTCTGGGTAATACCTCTCATGGTAAACAACAGCCTTTAATGAAATTTTTCACCAGACTACTTATTTATCCAAAATATAAATTACCATTTACCGAATGTCAAGAGAATTTTACAAAAAAGGAGTTTATTTTTCAAGCACAATCACCCAATCCGTATTTATCCTCTCCTCACGAGGGACTTTTATGAAGTGTTTAATTATCTCGGATGCGAAGTAGCAGTGAATCTTGAAACCTACTTGTTCCGCTATCTCCATAAGATATTTCCATGACTCAACTAAATAGCTTCTCATTTTATTATTGCCGATGACGATTACATATTTTCCACCAGGCTTTAGCACACGCCTGACCTCGATAAGGTTTTCCTGCATATCAATGAGAAACTTATATAAGATAAAAGAACGTCTTGGATCTTTTTCATAAATCTTGGCTAAGAGTTTATCTGCATCCTTAATCCCTATCTTGTGAAGATGTTGATACTCACTGCTGCTGACTGTTTCAGTCCCGACATGTTTTTTCTTAAGAGATGCTAATGAACCATTCTCAATCCCAAGCCAATACATCTCAAGCTGGTGCGTTCTTGGATAGTCCACAGCATTAACATAAGGTGGAGAGGTTATAGCTAAATGAAAATAGTTATCTGGATATTTAATGTCTCTTGCATCGCTTCCATCAGGAATATCTACTTTTATATTTGTAGGACATATTTCCGAGAACATAGTCATCTTTGGTACATTTATGTCAATAACTCTAATAAACTTGCTAAGAGCATCACCTTTCTTTACCTGTTTATTGAGTTTTTTACGGATAACAGTTCTTGTGCAATTATCATCTGCGTTTGAGACACCCCTTATAATGGATGAAAAGCAAATCAAAAAGAAATTTCTTATTTTCTTTGCATCATTCTTATCAAGTCTTGATGCTATTTCTTTTTCAAGTTCATAAATTATCCTCTTCAGGAAGGTAAGCTCCTCGATGATATATCTATTAAACCAATTATCACGATAAGGGAATTGAGGAAAATCTTTTTCTAATGGGATATTTGATTTGTATTCAGATATTTTCTTCTTAAGCCATGTATGGGCCTTCTGGAGATGCTCAACTTTCAAAGGGGTTAATTTTACCCGTGCAAGGAATTTTGAAAAGGGATCAACATCTACACCTACAGAGTGTCGACGGGCTAAGAGACACTCAAGATTTACGGTACCACTCCCAGTAAATGGGTCAATAACCCAGTCACCTTCCTTTGAATATTTATAGATTAACCATCTTGGTAATTCAGGGAAAAATTTTGCAGGGTATTTATGGAGGCCATGAGTCAAAACAGACTGGTCATAACTTATAAAAAGAAATCTATCTCCGTTTTTAACTTCTAAATCAACAGGGATTTCACCATCAATCTTCGTTATTTCTTCTGCAAATCCATTTTTAGTTTTTGAAATTTTAGGCGGCAGTTCATCCAGATTAAAAAGAGTTGGTATAAAAGCACTAATAATACTTGAAAGAGGTCTCTTAACAGAAAAAGGAGCGGAAGGTTCAGCTATCATCATGTCATCATCTTCAGCTACATAGGCATAATTTTTCTTCACGGCTTCCTCCATAAGTTTGGAATTCTATCGCAAATTATTATTTCATTTCATGTTAAAATTGCAAACGTGGCTGAGTTTGTTTAAATCTCGATTCTTTAAGCCATTCTATTATCTCGCTCTTTAAATAACGATATTCACGGCCTATTTTAGTGTACGGCAGATGTCCATTTTTGCGCAGTTTCCAGAGTGTAGTTCGTGACACGCCGAGTAGCTTCTGTAGCTCTTGTTCAGTTAATATTTCTTTATTGTTAATTGTAGTTTCCATTTTTATCATGTTTTTAGGCTAAAACATAAATTAACATTTATTAACAAATATAGAGCTAAATTAACCTAAAGTCAAGTAAAAAATAAACTGTGGCAAAAAACTCGGCAGGGTAAAAAGATTGTTGTTATTCTCCCTGTCTATTTCATAGACGCCGTAAAGATAAAACCCTTTCCCTTAACTCATTAACAAAGAACTGATAAGCATCCATGCCCTCTGGTTTCTTTGACATATCTAATTCAGAGTAATAAAAAGGTTTTCCAAATGTGATTTTCATCTCGGTAAATTTAGGCCATATCGCACCGCGCGGGAGGGCCTCAAATGAGCCTTTGATATAAGTAGGAATGACGGGTATGTCGAGTTCTATGGAAAGTATACCTACTCCCTTTTTGAACTCCATCATTTCGCCGTCATAAGACCTTCCACCCTCAGGGAATATCATGAGGGACTTTTCGTTTCTCAGAACATAGGAAGCCATCTGTAGTGCCTTATTAAGATAGGTTTCAGGGTCTACAGGGATGACATGGGCAAGCCTGGCAAAGAATTTTTTAAATTTTCCGGTGAAGTATTTCTGAAACCCAAGGGAATATAAATCTCTGAATGATTTTAATGGGATTACAGCAACAACATTAAATCCGTCAAGGTAGCTTGCATGATTTGGGGTAATGATATAAGGCCCCTTTTCAGGTAAATTCTCAAGCCCCTTAACCTTCAGCCGGAAAAACATCTTCATGATAATCTTTACCAGCCTTAAACAAACAAGGATTATCAGCCATTCAAGGAAACCGTGATGAAGTCCCACTTTCTTCCTGTCATTAAAATCAGGCTCTGTTTTTAATATGTCCTTCCATACTATTTTTTCAATCTCAGCAACACCACGTACACCGTATTCCTTTATTTTTGTAACAAGTTCTCCGACAGTCTGTATCTCCGATGCAAAGGTCTCTGGGAGTCTCATCGAGAATGCCTTCTCAAGTGAAACAACAAGCTCTATCCTGGCAAGAGAATCAAGCCCCAGGTCAAGCTCAAGATTATCTATTACATGAACAGGGAAAGGTTCTTTAAGCAGTGGTTTTATGCATTCAACTACTCTTCTGCCTGTCTCATCAGTAATAAGTTCTCTGTCTTCACTCTTTGCTCTTTGCTCTTTGCCCTTTGCGTGTATGAGGTCTTTGATCATGAACCTCCTGAGTTTTCCGAGAGGGGTCCTCGGCAAAGGATCAGGATAAATGGTAAATCCCTTTACCCTCATATACTGGGGTATATGTAGCGAAACATTATTTATCTCCCACTTCAGGGCCTCCTGTAGATTCCCGATCTGTGCCTTTTTTGCATACTCGAGGTCTGGTACAATCACTGCATGAAGAGATTCAATAATGCCTAATCCCCCCTCGTCCCTCTTTTCTAAAAGGGGGGGTGAGGGGATTACGCATATTTCCTTAATAAGAGGGATTTTCGTATATTGTTTTTCAACATCCTCCGGATAAACATTCTTCCCGGAGCTCAGGACGATTACTTCTTTTGAGCGTCCGGTTATAAATAGATAGCCGTCCTTATCCATATATCCAAGGTCTCCGCTAAAAAACCATCCCTCTTTCATCACATGTTCTGTTGCCTGAGGGTTTTTGTAATATCCCCTCATTACCATAGGCCCCTTTATTGCAATCTCGCCCTCCTCCATAGCAGCTAACTCCTCATGCCTTTCAGGATCCATTATCTTTATCTCTACAGTAGGAAGAGGCTTACCTGCTGAACCTGCCTTTCTCTTTGTAATCAGGTTAAACGTGACAACAGGCGAGGTCTCTGTAAGACCGTAACCCTCAACGACTGTAAAACCGAGCGCTTCAAGATCTTCCATCACCCGCGGGTCAAGTTTTGCACCTCCACTTCCAAAGAACCTGAAACTCCTGCCGAGTGCCTTATGGGCTGAACTGAAGATTAATTTACCAGGATTAATCCCTGTATTTTGCTTGAGATATCCACAAAGGGTTAAGATGCCAATCATTATCTTTAATATCGGGCCGGGTAGTTGTCTTATCCTGTTTATGATCCCGTTTCTTATAAGTTCGAGGATTTGAGGTACTCCGATAAGAATGCTTACTTTTTTATTCTTTATTGCAGCCATGAGTTCAGGGCCTTTCAGGCTCGGCGGGAAAGTAATGGTAGCACCCATGAAAATAGGGACAAGGAATGTACACATGAAGGGATAGGTGTGGTGTAAAGGCAGTACTGAAAGCACATTATCATTATGTGTGACAATCTTAGCTTTTATGATAGCCCTTGCATCAGAACAGAAGTTCTTATGAGTGAGTTCCACGCCTTTTGGTATACCCGTCGTTCCCGACGTGTATATAAGGGATGCAACATCTTCTTCTGAACCCTCGGGGTAATTAATAGCCTCCGGCGTTCTGCATATATCTTTAAATTCAGGTGAATCGAGGTTTATTCGTGTAACTCGTAACCCATAACTTGTAATAATATCTTCGACAGCCTTTCTTATGTTTTCTTCTGTTTTTGAACTATGGAATACTACTTTTGATTCAGAATCAGAAAGAAGGTTTCTTATCTCATCAGGTCCGAGCTGGGCATCTACAGGGACAGCAACTCCACCTGATATAGATATGGCGAGATATGATGCGCACCATTCAGGTCTGTTCTCAGAAATGATCGCAATCTTATCACCAGTTTTAATTCCCATTTTAATGAGATAAGATGCAATACTCCTTGTATTTGTTAAAAGCTCATTGTATGTGGTTGCCTTCCATGTCTGGTCACCCCCGTTAGAAAGCCCGGAATGTTGTTCCTCAGGTAGGGCTTTTTTTCTAACGGGATCAAAGTAATTAAAGGCTATGTTATCTTTATATTCAATTGCAGTCTTAAAAAATAAATTCTGGATTGTCTCTTTTTCCATGCTTATTCATTATCTGAAAATTTACCCAGTTGTTGCAATAGTTACAAACATAAAACTCATAGCATGGCTATAATATAATGTTTATAGAAAATTAAGCATTTATTTATAGATCCCCATTAAATAGTGTCTGTGTATAAATTCAGGCATAATGCCTAAATGTCATAGTGAGCCTGTCGAACTATGACATAAAATCAAGCGGTTAGCCACCCTTCGACAAGCTCAGGGTGACAAAAATCATAGTTTATACACAGACATTAAATAGGGTTTAGTATAAAAAGGGCTAGCACATACTCATAATAATTTGTGCAACAACAGGGATTATAAGGTTTTTTTATTTATAAATAAAATAATGTATCGCTGAATCTGTGGTATAATTCTTAGGAATCGATTATGGAAACGAGGTTTATCGGTCTTGATGCAGGCTCTGTGAGCGTAAAGCTCGTTATCCTTGATGAGAAAGGTAACAGGCTTTATAGTCATTACGAAAGGCACAAGGGACACCCAGTTAGTGTCGCCCTTGAAGTGCTTAAGGCAGTAACAATCCGGAATTCTAACTTAAATCCCCCCATCCCCCCTTTACTAAAGGGGGGTGAGGGGGGGATTAATAACTTCTCACTTTCTATCACCGGTTCTGCCGGCAAGTTAATCGCTTCTATCCTTGGTATAGAACCTGTCAACGAGATTGTTGCCCAGGCATATTCCATACAGGAACTCTTTCCCCATATAAGGACGATAATCGAGATGGGAGGGGAGGATTCGAAACTCATACTCCTGAGTGAAGATGGCCGCTCTGTAAGAGACTTCTCCATGAATTCTGTCTGCGCCGCTGGCACAGGCTCCTTTCTCGACCAGCAGGCAGAAAGACTAAGACTTACAATAGAAGAATTCAGCGAGCTTGCACTAAAATCAAAAAAGCCACCGAGGATTGCAGGAAGATGTAGTGTATTCGCAAAGTCTGACATGATACACCTCCAGCAGATAGCAACACCTGTTGAAGATATTGTAGCCGGTCTCTGTTTTGCTGTCGCGAGGAACTTCAAAGGCTCTATATCCAGGGGCAGGAAAATAACACCCCCGGTATCATTCCAGGGAGGAGTTGCAGCAAATAAAGGGATGGTCAGGGCTTTTAAGGAAATCTTTGAACTCGATGAGCTGTTTGTCCCTGATGATCACGCACTTATGGGAGCAATTGGTGCTGCTTTAAAGAATATGCATGAGGGCAGAATACAAAATTTTGACCTATCAAGGCTTGAGGAATTTCTAAAGCTACCCAGGCTTATCGAGGCAGGGCACCCGCCCTTGATTGACAAGCTTCAGTCATCGGTCATTAGTCGTCAGTCAAATTACCCCTTACACTCCGATAATCCCCCCTCGCCCCCCTTTACTAAAGGGGGGATGGGAGGATTACTAACTCCTAACTCGGAAAGGATCAGGGCTTATCTCGGTATTGATATTGGTTCTATCAGCACTAACCTCGCTGTAATAAATGAGCACGGAAGACTCCTCTCAAAGCGGTATCTTATGACAGCAGGCAGGCCTATAGAGGCAGTCAGACAGGGACTTACAGAGGTGGGTGAGGAGATTGGAGATAAGATCGAGATTATGGGTGTTGGCACAACAGGCTCGGGCAGATACATGATTGCTGACTATGTTGGTGCTGATATTGTAAAAAATGAGATTACAGCCCATGCGGTAGCAGCGGTATTTATTGATAAAACTATTGATACGGTCTTTGAGATTGGTGGACAGGACTCAAAATTCATATCACTTAAAGACGGAGTAGTCGTTGACTTCGAGATGAACAAGGCATGTGCAGCCGGAACAGGTTCTTTTCTCGAGGAACAGGCAGAAAAATTGAATATCTCGATCAAGGGAGAATTTGAAGAGTCTGCACTTTCTTCCCGAAATCCTTGCAGGCTTGGCGAAAAATGTACTGTATTTATGGAAAACTCCCTGATGGCAAACCTCCAGAAAGGTGTTGACAGGAATGACCTTCTTGCAGGCCTCTCATATTCTATAGTCCAGAATTATATAAACAGGGTTGTTGCAGGAAAGGCGATAGGTGAAAATATATCCTTTTTGGGTGGGGTTGCCTTTAACAAGGCTGTTGTTGCTGCATTCGAGAAATACCTCGGCAAATATATAACCGTTCCACCTCATCACGAGGTCGCTGGTGCAATAGGTATGGCATTAATTGCGATGAGAAATGTAAAAGATAAGACTAAATTTAAGGGTTTTGAACTTTCAAAAAGGCCTTATGAGGTATCGTCCTTTGAATGTAAAGGCTGCCCTAATGTTTGTGAAATAAACAGGGTAAAGATAGCCGGCGAAAAGGGGTTCCTTTTTTACGGCGGAAGGTGCGAAAAATATGATATAAGAAAGAAAAAGACATCCAGCCTCCCTGACCTCTTTTCGTTCAGAGATGAAATACTGTGGAAGGAACATCTGCAAAGATATTCAGACAGAGAAGAATTAAAAAAATCGCAAATCGTAAATCGCAACCCTCGACCGAAGATAGGCATGCCCTACATCTTTTTCTTCCATGATTATCTTCCTTTCTGGACCACACTCCTGTGGGAGCTCGGCTTTGACGTAGAGGTTTCCCCGAAGACGAATAGGCAGATCATTAACCTCGGCCTTGAACGTCTTCTTTCAGAGGCATGTTTTCCTGTGAAGGTTGCACATGGGCATATCGGATATTTGCTTGATAAAAATGTAGACGCAATATTCCTGCCGAGCTTCATTAATCTTAATACTGCAGGAAACCGCTTTGAGAGGGGGTTTGCATGCCCCCACACACAGACAATTCCTTACGTCTCAAAGGTTGCATTTGATGCAATAAAAATAATTTCTCCTAAAATTAACTTGAGGATCGGCAGAAAATTTCTGTTAGATGAGCTCAAGAATGCCTTTAAACCATTCAGTATAAGGAAATCTTCGATATCAAGGGCAATCGAAGCTGCACATAAGGCACAGGATGAATTTAATAGTGCTGTAAAGGCAAAAGGTGCTGAGTTTTTATCATCGCTCAAGGATATTACTATTGCGATTATAGGAAGGTCGTATAATGCCCTTGATAACGGTGCAAATCTTGAAATACCAAAAAAACTTGCGGACCTCGGTATCTCATCAATCCCCATGGATTTCCTGCCACTCGAAAGATATGCTATCGACAATGATTGGCCTAATATGTATTGGAGGTCCGGCCAGAGGATACTTAAGGCTGCAAGATTCATAAAAGATACTCAAAATCTCTATGCCATTTATATAGGGAATTTTTTATGTGGACCTGACTCATTTATTTTAAAATATTTTAAAAAGGAAATGGGCAGAAAACCCTTCCTGCATCTTGAGATTGACGAACACAGTGCAGATGCAGGCGCCATTACAAGATGCGAGGCATTCATCGACAGCATCCAGAATAAACTTACAAGTCACAAGCCACAAGTTACAAGCAAAGACAAAATAATATCTCTTCACTTACCACTCATTACTCATCACTCTAAACGTACTATTTACATACCCCGCATGTCAGACCATGCATTCGCCCTTGCATCTGCATTTGAGCATTGTGGTGTTGATGCCGAGGTCCTCCCCGAATCTGATAAAAAGACCGCGGACACAGGAAGGAAATATGTCTCAGGCAAGGAATGTTATCCATGTACAGTTACCACAGGTGATATGGTAAAAAAGGTATTGCAGCCTGATTTTATACCTGAAAAAAGTGCCTTTTTCATGCCCTCTGGTACAGGTCCGTGTAGATTTGGCCAGTACAACGTCTTTCACAGGATGGTTCTTGATAGCCTTGGTTATGCGGATGTGCCTATATTTTCACCCAACCAGGATACAACCTTTTACAGCGACCTTGGAATTGTTGGCAAGGATTTTACAATGCATGCATGGAGAGGTATTATTGCTTTCGAACTTCTTAACAAATGTCTCCACGAGGTTCGACCATACGAAAAACATAAAGGGTCTGCAGATGAGCTATATGAAAATTATCTGCAAAAGTTATTCCTTTCCTTAAAAAGTAATAATGGTAATTTAGAAGAAATTCTGAAGGATATAAGAAAAGATTTTGAAAATCTTCTCAGGCACAAAGACAGAAAACCCCTTATCGGAATAATAGGTGAGATATTCGTCAGATCCCACAAATTCTCTAACGAGAACCTTGTGAGAAAGGTTGAGTCATTGGGTGGCGAGGTATGGCTGGCACCCGTTGAGGAATGGATATATTATGTAAACTACATGGGTTTAACAAAGGCATTGATAAAAAGGGAAAGGTCTGCTGTTATCAATTTTCTTTTGAAGAAGTTTTTCCAAAAGAAGATAGAGCATAAATTTGCAGGATATTTTAAGGGATTTTTAAAGACATTGAAAGAACCCGAAACTAAAGAGATACTCGAGAAGGCATCACCTTATGTGCACAAATCATTTGAGGGTGAGACTATTTTAAGCATCGGAAAATGTATTGATCTTATAGAAAAAGGAGCTTCCGGGATCATAAATGCTATGCCATTCGGGTGTATGCCAGGCACCATTGTTACCGCCCTTCTTAGGGGTGTGAGCAGGGATTTCGGCATCCCCTGCATCAGTATCCCCTATGAGGGAACAGAATCACCCACAACAGAGATACAGATCGAGGCATTCATGGACCAAGCACGGAATATATTCAGTAAATCCCGTTAGAAAGAATGGGGCTATATATGGTAAGACTTTCTAACGGGGTAAACATTGGAAACTTTAGATATGCTTTTACTGAATATACTAATGAGGTCATTAGTATGGCGACATAGTTTCGTCTGTTTGTCATTCTCCGGCTCGACCGGAGAATCCAGTTCCTTTCTCTGGATTGCCCGATCAAGTCGGGCAATGACGATCATGTATCCTTACTTATGGTCGTCTTAGTACTTTAATGCCGCAAAAAGTGAGGCAGATACGCTGAAAAAGACTTGTAAATCAAAGGGACTCAAATCATATTCATATGAATAGTTAAGTATAATTACTACTTACTGATTGCTAATTACTTTATTTACAGGGAGGTGAATGTGTGGGGAATGTTGTAAAATGGCGTAAAAAGAAAATGAGCAAGCATAAGCACAAAAAATTGAGAAAGAAAACAAAATTCCAGAGGAGAAACAAATAAATAAAAGGATAACTTTTGACTATGCGTCCTTGACATAAACCCTTGTGAATTCTTATAATTTTACTTAATCTTATTCTCAAACTCACTAATTTACCAGGTTATTATTTTATCTTGCGCCTGTAGCTCAGTTGGAAAGAGCAACTGCCTTCTAAGCAGTGGGTCAGGGGTTCGAATCCCTTCAGGCGCGCCATGCGAATTCCACAGAGTGAATTCGCATTAATCTGATGTATGATTTCATTATTTAGTTTAATTGACTGAATCGTATTTTCTGTTTTACTATTAACTGTTCACTATTTACTAAAAAACTGTTATACAACTTTCGCAGTTGTAATTCAGTCGTCATTCCGTGCTTGACACGGAATCCAGTCGTTTATTTGCCTCTGGATTCCTGCTTTCGCAGGAATGACAAGACCACGTCAGCATTAGTCCTGCGAAAGTTGTAACTGTTACAAATGGTGAGTGTAGCTCAATGGTTAGAGCACTGGACTGTGGCTCCAGGTGTTGGGGGTTCGAGTCCCCTCACTCACCCCAAGCAAATTTTGTAAAACAAAATTTGCAGTTATTAGTGATTAGTATTTTTTTACTGACAACTAATCACTATTCACTAATACCTGTTGTTAGGTGCGCCTGTAGCTCAGTGGATCAGAGCATCGGCCTCCGGAGCCGAGGGTCGGAGGTTCGAATCCTCTCAGGCGCGCCAGTAAAGCATGTGGGCCGTTAGCTCAGCTGGTAGAGCAGCTGACTCTTAATCAGCGGGTCGGAGGTTCGAATCCTCCACGGCTCACCAAATTCATCACATCGAGTATGGCGCGGCCCTTATTGAAGAACTATCCAAAAGACTAATTACAGAATATGGTCAGGGATTTAACAAGACAAATCTTTGGTATATGAAACAATTTTATCTTGCCTTTAAGAATCTCCACGCACTGCGTGGAGAATTGACATGGACACATTACAGACTGCTTCTGAAGGTAGAAAAAGAAGAAGTTCGGCAGTGTAGTTTCTATACAATAGTGGAAGGTGAGGATTAACAAATTTGATGCAAAAAACAGTTACATATTTCGAAAAACCGGGAAGGGATAATACTGTTGCATGTCTCAAGATTGCCAAGAAGGCGGTTGAAGATGAGAGATACAAGCATATAGTTGTTGCCTCAACAACAGGGGAGACAGGTCTTTTATTCTCTGAGGCATTGAAGGCATTCCCAGTTAACGTTGTTATCGTAACCCATTCATCCGGGTTTAAAGAGCCTAATACTCATGAGATGCCTGATAATGTGAGAAAAAAGATAGAGGCAAACGGAGCAAAGGTTTTTACAGGTTCAATGCTTACCCATTCCATAGAAACCTCCTTTGCAGCAAAATTTGGTGGTCTTTATCTAACACTTGTTATTGCCAACACCCTGAGAAGATTTGGTGAGGGTGCAAAGGTGTGCTGCGAGATTGTTATGATGGCGGTTGATGCTGGCCTTATCCCGGAAGGTGAAGAGGTTCTTGCAGTTGCAGGTACGGCAAGAGGTTCTGATACGGTGATGCTTCTTAAGTCAGCCGCCTCAAAAAGATTTCTCGAACTGAGGGTTCTTGAAATACTTGCAAAACCGAGGGTTTAAAAATTAACCAGATATTTTTCAAAATCCTTTACCTTTGGTGGTTTTTTGCCTTTTCCTGGTTCAATAACGTGTCCTTCTTCTTTTAGACGAGCAGCTTGTACTTCTACACCTCCAGGATATTTTTCATTAAGTTCCCCTGCAGATTTTAATGTTCGCCAGTAAGGAGTAATATTACTCTTTCCTTCAGCTTTTGACTCCTCTGCTGCATGGGCTGCAATCCATGCGAAGATTCCAGTAGTTATTGGACAACCTATTGTAGCACTATGTTTCTGAGCAAGTATTTCACGAATCAGATTGATGGTAATAAGTTTGCCTTTAGGAACCCTTTTCATGATTTCGTCTACTTCTTTTGGTGCAGGAATGACAATTGTGCCGGTTCCCCATCTTTTACGCTGTTTATCCGTGATTGTTTCAATCTTCGGCAGACCTTTATTATCTGCCAATTTTTCCTGCCATGATTTACGTTTAGTTTTACTGACCACCTTTTACCTCCATAATTCAGTCAATTAGTGTATCCTCAATTTTTAACCTTTTTATAGGCGTAGGAAATTCGGCTGGATACCCGATTGGCAGCAAAGCAACTACATAAATATTCTCATCCCAGCCAAAAATATCTTTCACCATTTGCTCATCAATTAACCTGACCCAGCAGCTTCCTATGCCGAAATCCAGAGCCCTCAATACGATATGTTCTACAGCGATCGCAACATTGAAAGCTATTCTTAGGCCAAGCTGATCTTTATTCATGAACTTCATCTGAAGTTCCATCTGTTCTGCACGTTTAAGGAGTATCTTTACAATTCTATCTTCCACAGCCCCTATTTTTCCGATATCCTGAATCCCGGAAATCGTTCCTTCTAAATACCCTTTTATGTCTGCACAGCATACCAGTACCACAGGCGCCTCTGCAATGAATGACTGGTTATAGGCTGCATGTGACAATTTCAGTTTTGTTTCTTGATCCTTTATTATCTTGAAACGCCAGGGCTGTGCATTACAGCCTGATGGAGCCAGTCTTGCTGCATTTAGGAGATCAGTTATATACTCATCCGGAATAGGATCAGGCTTGAACTTTCTTATGCTTCGTCTTTGTTCAATGGCATCTTTGGTTGTTAGCATGATATTTATCCCCCTTTTTATTATTTCTTGTCTTCCTTATAAACCATTACAACTGCCCCTTCCCTCTACTATCCAATTTTCTGCCGCCATACATTGAGAATATCCCATATTTGTAAAAACAATCTACATCTCTGAACCCGATAACCTTTAAGGCATTTAACTGATCATCAAGTGTATCAGGTTTGTTATCCTTATTATCTTTGTATCTGCAGACAATATCATTATAATGATCACCTTCTATTCCCAAAGAGGCTTTCCTTTCGTCAATCCATTCTTCCCACAGTGATAAATACCATTGCTCAAGGGCCTCAGTCGGTGCAAGGATGACATCAATATTCAGAAAGTATCCATCGGTGTGTAAATGAGAATAGATATTTTTGAATAACGATATCTTCTCATCCATTGTTAAATGGTGAATAGCCAACGAAGAGACTATAAAATTAAAGTCCTGCTGTAGAATATCTTCATTTATAGTCTCCTGAAAGCTTGCTTTAATAAAATGGATATCTTTGAACCCTTTCAGACGTTCTTTTGCTTTATCAAGCATATCCTTAGAACCATCAATCAGAGTAGCTGATATTGAATTATCAATTTTAAAAAGCTCGTGGCTGACAATTCCATCTCCGCAGCCGAGATCTAAAACCTTTTTACGGTTGTTAATTCCGAGAAAATGCCTGTAAAATGACCTTAATATTTCCAGTGATCTTCTCCGCTCTACAATATAAACATCAGCATTATCTCTGTATTCCCGGGCAAATTCGGCCTTTGCCCATTCTGATTTATTGAATTCAGTCATAGTTTTATTCAACCTCCTCTTGTTTTGCATTTTAGAAATGTAAAATGCGCCTTTACTAAATCATATTTTTCAGCATCCCATTTCATTACGCACCTCCGCTTGTTTATTCCCCTCTTTAGCAAAGAGGGGTTAGGGGAGATTTTTATAATCAAAAAAATTCATATTTTTAAAAAATCCCCCTTGTTCCCCCTTTTCCAGAGGGGGATATACGTGGACAAAAAATAAAAAAGGCCACGATTTTTACCTCCGTGGCCTTTGAAATTTTCGGTTTATCTAAAGTTAGCTAATAGAAACCTTCCTCAGCCACGGCATCCAGATGCCGGCCTGCCTTGAGAAGTCTCTTTGCTAAGAATAGATATTTGTCCACCATGGCAACAGTTTAAACTTTTATGTTTTTTATGTCAATACAACGTTCACCTTTTCGCCAACACTTATGCCAAAATCTGAAGAGGCATTGCCCATTCGTACAAAAAGCTCAAGATAGCCAAAGCTGTTTATTAATGAATAAAGCCCATTGTCTCCGGCCTCTGAATAATAGTTTTTAAGTGGCGCCTCTTTTCCCTTAGCTATAACCTTTAGTCTTCCCTCCGGGTTGTCGGCAAAAAGTTCACCTATTTTCTGATTCCGTATATTAGTTGTAACATTCCCGAAACGATCTATATAGATTACCTCTCCCTCGATTGTGTTTCCTTCTAACACTATTGGAACTGGTATAGGTATGTTCACATAATCAGTGATAGGGTCTCCAAATTTTGACACGTTTATACCCCTTGACAGCCATGCAGCAACAGGAGCAAATATATCCCTGCCGTGGAAGGTAGCGCTCCTCTGCGGTAAAAAATAATGTTCTGCCGTAATGTGGATTACACTGAGGGTTTCATGCACTAAGTTGTAAATCTGGGAAAAGACACCATTGTCAGGTCCTATGAAATAATGGTGATCGGTTATTACAAGAATGGGTCTACGGACAGAACCAACCCCTGGGTCTACAATAACGACGTGTATAGTCTTATAAGGGAAGGATTCAAAACTCATCTCGATCGCAAAGGCTGCTTCCAGGATGTTCTGGGGACTAATATCGTGTGTAATGTCAACTATGTTAGCAAGGGGATTAATATTAAGTATTACCCCCTTCATAATCCCTACAAAAGGGTCTTTGTAGCCAAAGTCGGTTGTTAAGGTTATTATTGCATTACCACTCATCTATAGGTATACCTTCGCCTCTTTCAAACTCTCTAACAGACTTCGAGATTGTGGATATTGCATCCTTATCAACAAGTATCTCAAGAGTCTCTACCTCTGATCACAAGATACCACTATCATTTTACTAAGTCAAATAGTTAAGTGCATGAGATGCAGATGGAAGTGATGGGTGTAATAATATTTAACAGATTATTGACAGATAATCTTACCTATGCTATTATGATTTTATAAAGGGAGGAATGCAATGAACATTTATAAAAAAATAGGAATCCTGATCAAGGGATTGAGGGAAAAGACAGGAATGAGCCAGGATGCGCTAGCCCGGAAAATGAGACTCCCCCGTCCGGCTATATCTCAAATAGAGAGCGGTGCACGGAAGATCGCTACCGATGAGATTCTCAGGTTTTCACAGATATTTCATGTACCGGTAGATGACCTGCTTAATCCCGGACAAGAACCGGAAGTCCGCTTACATGAAGGGAAAGAAGAAAGGGGACCTAAACCGCGAATACGGATCAGCGTACCGCAAAAGAATCTTCAGAAATTCAAGGAAGTGCTTCTATACATCCTGAACAAGGTTGGTTCGAAGCCGAACATCGGCGAAACGGTCATCTATAAGCTTCTCTATTTCATGGATTTCGACTTCTATGAAAAGTATGAAGATCAGCTTATCGGCGCAACGTATATGAAGAATCAATATGGCCCGACCCCTATCGAGTTTGCCAAGATCGTTGAGCAGATGATCAAAAAAGGGGAAATAGAAAAGGTAAAGAGCGACTATTTCAATTATCCGCAGACGAAGTACCTGCCGCGAAAAAAACCGGATCTTACGAAGCTCAAGGCAACGGAGATCGAGGTGATCGACGACGTCCTGAACAGGCTTTCCGAAATGAACGCCAACCAGATTAGCGCTTATTCCCATGGAGACGTTCCCTGGATTACAACCGGGGACGGCGAGGTCATCGAGTATGAATCTGTGTTCTACCGCACACCGCCCTATTCCGTGCGGGCGTATGCGGAAGAAAACGAATGAACGAACATCCGGGCGATCCTTCAAATGTCCGATCTCGGCATCCATTCTCCCAAAATATATAAGGTCAAAAAATTTGCCTGCAAAGCGCTTAAAGGAAAAGGCGTTCAGTCCGGAATAAGGGTCGTCTATGCTTATCACGAGGAGGAGGACAGGATCGAATTCATCGAGATTTATTTTTCACCACATCAAACTGCCAAATGTTTCAGTAGAAAATAGAGAGCTTATGAAATTTTACGCCCATAGTATTGAGGGAAAGCCGGTTGATGAGTGGCACCGGCTTGAGGAGCATCTGAAGGACACGGCTGAACTCGCCGCATCGTTTGCAGCAGAGTTTGGCTGCCAAGAGTGGGGATATCTGGCGGATGTTACGCTATGATTTAGAATCAATTGTAGAAAGGAGGGGATTAATCAATGGAATCATATCCAATTAGTCTTGAAATCTCAGGCCCAACGGCGATGTGGACAAGGCCGGACACGGGCGATGCGCCTGTAAGTTATCCAGTGCCAACATGGTCAGCAGCAAAAGGAATTTTTGAATCCATTATTAGACTCGAAACCGTAGAGATAGTGCCGACAAGAGTTGAGATTTGTTCGCCTATCATTTATCACAATTATGTGACTAATTATGGCGGACCTTTGCGGAAAAGTGCCATTATGCCTCATGGCAGTTACCAACTTTTGGCTACGGTGTTGATAAATGTCTGTTATCGTCTTTATGCTGAAATCAAGCCCGCGCAACATAATCGTCAATTATCAGAGAAGGCATTAACGCAAAAGAATAAGGGGTTTAATGACCGCCATGCCTGCCAGGCGATTTTTAATCGGCGATTAAATCAAGGGCAATGTCATGATATCCCTTTTCTTGGATGGCGCGAATTTGCGCCAGACTATTTCGGGCCTTTTCGGGATAAGACCACTGTTGAAGGAAGCATTAATCTAACCTTACCAAGTTTTTTGCATAGGATTGTTTTTGTGGCATCTGGCAAAAGAAATCTTGCCGAATATAAACAGGACAAGAAAATAGAAAATGGAGGTCTTGACTATGCTTAATGAACTGAAAGACCTTTCACGAAGCCTTATAGCTTCCGGAGTTGAATTAACTGATTGGCATCCGAACTTTGACAAATGTCCCAAAGCTGTAATAACCTGCTTTATTTATGTTGCCGACAAAGGGAATATCGATAGTATTTTATTCCCTGAGCCCGGTTTTGATGCAAGAACAATTAGAAAGTGGGAAAAAGCGAATGGTTGTTCTTTTCCGGCTTTTAATGTCCCGCCTCTTTTCAGAGCAACCGATGCCGAGTTGATCAAGGAGATAAATCAGAGTAAGAAAATCCTGCAAAAAGGCAAATCGATAGAAACTGGAAAGGTTAATGAATTCATAAGCGGGTGCAGTATTAACTGGGATAAAGCGGCGTTGACAAAGATTAATCTATGCTTGTCGAGAGCAATAGATGAAATTGAAGAACAGATCGGAGAGATCCCCCTTGAATATTCGGCCATAAAAAAGCTATTTGAAAGAGCAAAAGAACTCAATGCAGATGAATTTCATCAGAAACTGCAACAACTAATATTACAGAGATTGAGCGAGAGCACAAACTCCCGCTTGATAGATATGCTTTTTCAGGCAGGAAAAACTGCAAAACAATTTCAGCTTGTTTTTGAGATCAATGATTGGGCAGCAATCGGTGCAAGCTTCCCTGCGAATCATTCTGCTGTCCAAAGATGGATGAATGATAGGTTCATGCGCTTCAGCGATACGAAAAGAACGGCAGGAGATATTGAGAAGGATGCTTTTAACGACAGCGCCATCGGTTGGGAAGAGAAGCTTCCTTCTGTTCGCATGTCAATCCTTGGGAATGTAATATTGCGGGCGATGAATAGTGAATCACCATGTCAAGGAAGATACGGTATGATTGACGCTGTGTCATTCCCTGTAGGTGCAAATATACGCAGAGAAATGAAAGGGGCTCTTGAATGGCTATCCAACGATGTGCGAAAAGCTAAGACATGGATTGATTTGACAAAGAAGATTGATAGTTCTTCAATCCTTTTTTCATATCCTACAAGAAAACCGGAAACTGCCCCAGAACTTGCCGGTTTAATGGGCGGTACCGATGATAATATTGTTGATCCTGAAGGTGCAACTTTCTCTGCAATCGCAGCAAGAGTAACTCAAACACTCAGAGGGATTTCATCCGGTTCAACAGATAATGACGTAAGAATATTTGTGCTTGCTAAAAGACCTGGAGACGCAAGGACAAAAGTGGTTGTCAGTAAATGTTATACGGCTGAGCACACAATCAGCGCGGCTGAAACCTGGCAGG
>JBFLZS010000058.1:0-19667 GCA_040756135.1 Nitrospirota bacterium | reverse complement strand
CACGATGTCGCTGACAGAGGCTATAGGAATTGTGAGATATTACACGATGAGAAATTACATTGCATATCGATCACACAGGAAAAAGAAACTGAGGTCACGTGTTAAAAAAAATCCGCTGTAGTGTTAGGTCACCCCTCTTTTTTGATCTCCTCGATCTTACTGATCCTGTCCGAAAGCGATTGAATCTCTTTACGCAATTTTTCTATATCTTCTTTAGTCGGAAGGTTCATCTTCCCGAGGGTCCTTATTAAAATTTCAGAGATATTTTTATTCAATAGCTCAGAGGTTTTTTCAGCTTTTTCTGTCCATACCTTCAGGAGCTTAGCTCCCTGGGATTTGTTAAGTTCCCCCTTTTTTACGAGCTCATCAATAAATTCTTTAACGGTCTCCTGTATCCCGAACCCTGCTAATATTGCATTTCTGACAACATCAAAGAATGCCATAAACACCTCCTGTTTTAATAGTCATTAGTCAATAGTCATCAGTCAAAATAAGTTCTTGCAGAAATCTTACAAAAGCCATAGTGTCATGGTGAGCTTGTCGAACCATGACGTAAAATCAAAATCTTATCACCCTTCGACAAGCTCAGGGTGACAAATTGGGACTCTTACAAGAGCCTCAAAAATTAAGATCTAAAGATTTTGACTCACAACTTTTGACTCATAACTGTTTTCTTAATTATATCGTATAACGATTCAAGGGCGCTGTCCAGTTTTTCTATCTCCCGGGTGCCGCCCTGTGCCATTTCAGGTTTGCCGCCGCCACTTCCGCCTGCAATTCTAAAAATATCTTTTACTATCTCTCCAGCATGGTATTTATCTTTTAGATCCTTTGTTACCATACAGACGATAGCAGCCTGGCTATCGGTTACTGACGAGACAACAATAATACCTGACTTAAGACGATCTCTTATATTATCAGCTAAAAGTCGGAGTTCATTTTGATTAAGACCATCCTGCCTCATTTTCACAATCTTTACACCGTTGAGCTCTTGTGCCTCTTTTAATGCCTCTGATATAGTATCTCTAATAGAGCCGGTTTTGAGTTTCTGAACCTCCTTTTCGAGAGATTTCATATCATTGAGAAGTTTTTCTATCTTCTCCATGGGTCTATCTGTCTTTAACAATCCCTTTAATGCATCAAGCTCAGTTTTTTTCTGTTTGAGATAATCAAAGGCAGATTTTCCTGTTAAGGCTTCGATCCTCCTGATGCCAGAGGCAACGCTTCCTTCAGAGAGGATAACAAATAATCCTATCTCACCTGTAGCCTTGCAGTGTGTGCCACCACAGAGTTCCTTACTAAAATCTCCTACTGAAACAACCCTGACAGTTTCACCATATTTCTCATCAAATAATGCAACAGCACCTGCTTTTATTGCGTCATCAACATTCATAGGATCTGTTTTGACAGGTAAATCTTCGAGTATCTTTTCATTTACTATATTTTCAACCTTCTCTATCTCTTCATCTTGCATTGCAGTAAAATGTGTGAAATCAAACCTGAGTCTCTCTGGGTCTACAACCGAACCTGACTGCTTAATATGTTCACCAAGAACCATGCGTAATGCCTTATGGAGAAGGTGAGTGGCTGTATGATTCCTCATGATAGATTTCCTTAACGTTTCATTTACCGTACATGTAACTCTATCATTTTGAGCAATAATGCCTTTATCTACTTTTACATGATGAACAATAATGTTAGGTAACGGCTTTTTTGTATCAAGAACCTTGAGAGATGAATGTTCTGATTCTATGATCCCTGCATCACCTACCTGACCGCCTGACTCTCCATAAAAAGGTGTTCTGTCGAGGATTATTTCTCCCTCCTCACCTTCTTTTAATTCACTCACTAAATTGCCCTCTTTCAATATAACCTGAATTATGGCTTCAGCCTTTAAATTATCATATCCTACAAATTCTGTCTTAGCTGCATATCCTTCTGCATATAACTTGAACCTCGGGGCTGTAAGATATGCCTCTGCCTCTATCACTTTTGACCTCTGTCGCTGTAACTCCATCTCTCTTTGGAACCCTTCTTCATCAATGCTTAGTTCTGCGTCCATTGCAATATCTCTTGCAAAATCGAGAGGGAAACCATATGTATCGTATAGTTTGAATATTTCCGTTCCCGGGATGACCTCGATACCTTCCTTCTTTACCCTCGATATAATATCGTCGAGTATATTCAACCCGGTTTCTATGGTTCTTAAAAAACTTTCTTCTTCTATCCTGAGAAGCTTTTGAGTTCTATTCGCTTCTATTTTAATTTCAGGATAAATATCGCCCATGATATCAATGACAGAATCAGTAAGTTTATAAAGACACGGTTCATGCATATCAAGAAGTCTTGCATGTCTTGATGCCCTGCGGATTACTCTCCTCAGTACATATCCCCTCCCTTCATTTGATGGTACAAGGCCTTCGGAAAGCAGAAAAACTGTTGCACGTATATGATCAGCGATGACCCGGAATGATGCATCTGTCTCCTTTGATAAACCATACTGAACACCTGAGAGTGCTGAAACATCTTTCATAATCGGTTCAAAAAGGTCTGTATCGAAATTGCTTGTCTTACCCTGAAGGACTGCACTGATTCGCTCAAGTCCCATGCCTGTATCGATACTTGGTTTTGGCAGAGGGGTAAGATTCCCCTTTTCATCCTTGTTTAGTTGCATAAATACAAGGTTCCAGAGTTCGAGAAATCTGTCACATTCACATCCAACAGAGCAATCAGGCATTCCACATCCTATGCTGCTTCCCTGGTCTATTATTATCTCGGAGCACGGCCCACATGGACCTGTATCTCCCATCTGCCAGAAGTTGTCCTTTGCACCAAGCCTTGCTATTCTCTCATCAGGAAGTCCTATCAACTCAGACCAGAGTTTTACAGCCTCATCATCCTCCTCATATACAGAGACATGGAGCTTTTCTCTTGGCAGTTTGAACCAATCGGTTAAAAGCTCCCAGGCAAAAATGATCGCTTCTTCCTTAAAATAATCTCCGAACGAGAAATTACCGAGCATCTCAAAAAAAGTGTGATGCCTTGCAGTATGCCCAACATTCTCAAGATCACTGTGTTTTCCTCCAGCGCGCATACACTTCTGGCATGAGACAGCACGCTTAAAAGGACTTTTTTCTTCCCCAAGAAAAATTGTTTTAAACTGAACCATTCCTGCGTTTACGAAGAGAAGGGTAGGGTCATGTTGCGGGATAAGGGGAGAACTTGAGATTATCTTATGACCTTTGGATTTAAAATATTTTAAAAATTCTGTTCTTATCTCCGAACTCTTCATCTTACCTTAATATTTTTGTCACCTTGAATTAATACAAACGCATTAAATGAAGTGTCATTTTCTGTCATTCTGGCTTGTCCAGAATCCTTCTTTTTAAGAAAGATTCCCGACAAGCGGGAATGACACTATAACAGTATTTAGTGCGTTATCTATAATTTCAGAGTCTTATAATGTATTAATTTGAGATGCTGAAACGAATTCAGCATGACCTATTGCATTATTTTATGACATTCTCAAGAGCGCTTATTTGCTAATATATATTAATTTACCATCAAGGAATAGAAGAAGCTTTTCTCCAATAACCCCCAGGGTAGCCGTCTTGGAATAAATCCATTCTTCCCTTGCTTTTCCATCAATTGGTTCAAGGAATTTTATTGAATCTGGAGATCCCCATGCATACCTTACCTGCTGTGGGTTCATGCCAAGTACGATCTCACCTTTTCTGATATTATCCTGTATTTCAGGTGGAAAGTTTCTAATCTCTTCTTCAGTGTATCGAATTGACTTTGTACAGCCGATCTGTAAAAGAAATAGTAGTGCTAAGACTAAGAAAAAAGCTTTTTTCATTTTTAATCCTCCTTGAATTTTTTATCTTATTGTCAAAACTTAACCACAGAGAACACAGAGTTCACAGAGTTTTTTTAAACTTAAAAATCTTTTTCTCTGTGTGCTCTGTGGTGATATTCTTTTTCTGTGGTTTCATATTTCCTCCTCTATTTTATAGTTCAGTACCCTCTTTATTGTCTCGAATGAATAGCCTCTCCTCAAGAGAAGATTATGCAATCTTCTCTTCACAGTTTCAGAAGAATAATTTTTATAAGCCTTGAGCTTCTTTTCTACAAGCCTTCTTGCGTTCTCGATATCCTCGTTTTCATCGTGGCTGAGTATCATATTAACAAATTCACGTGGTATGCCCCTGTTGAGCATAAACCTCTTCGCCCCGTTTTGACTGAGTAGTTTTGTTGTTAGTGCCTCTCTTTTCAGGGTTTCAGCTAATGCCTTATCGTCAATAAGCCCTACATGTTTAAGATAGTTTATTGTAGAAGAAGCCACGGATTTGGTAATACCTTTTTTTATGAGTCTTTCTTTTAGTTCCTTTTCGCTTCTTCCTCTGTAGCTCAGTAGCTTCAAGGCATATTGCCTTGCCTTATGGACGATGTCTATATCCTTATCGTGAAAATCTTTCAATTTTCATCTTGTCTTTCTCAGCAGGTTTCTCAGAAGGTTCACCAAATGTAACGTCACTTGTGGATTGTATGCCTTTGACCTTGAGGGCAAAATCGTCAGGATTGGTTGCCCTTTTAAGTGCCTCTTCATACGTTATAAGCCCTGCCTTTAAAAGGCTGAAGAGAGATTGGTCAAAGCTCTGCATACTATAATGTATCAATCCCTGTTCTATTACATCTGTGATCAATCTGGTTTTATCCGGATCGAGAATACAGTCTTTTACAGTTGCTGTAGCTACAAGAACCTCAACTGCAGGAACCCTGCCCTTGCCATCTGCCCTCGGCATAAGTCTCATAGATATAATCCCTTTTAGTACCGATGCAAGTTGTATGCGTACCTGCTTGTGCTGATAAGGAGGAAATACAGAAATAATTCTGTTGATAGTCTCGGTAGCATCTATTGTATGTAGTGTACTTAAAACAAGATGACCCGTCTCAGCAGCAACAAGAGCTGTCTGGATGGTCTCGAAATCACGCATCTCACCAACAAGTATTACATCAGGGTCCTGTCTGAGAGCCTGCCTCAATGCCTTGCTGAAGGACTCTGTATCGCTACCTACCTCCCTCTGGTTAACTATGCTTTTTTTATCCCTGTGCAGATATTCAATAGGGTCCTCAATAGTAATTACGTGTTCTGTTCTGTTTGTATTTATAAGATCTATCATTGCAGCAAGTGTTGTTGACTTTCCGCTACCGGTCGTTCCTGTAACAAGGATAAGTCCCCTTTGTTCCATCGAAATCTTCCTTATAACCTCAGGGAGATTTAACTCTTCAATTGTGGGGATCTTCATTGGTATAACCCTGAAGACAATACCAATAGTTCCTCTCTGTATGAAGACATTACATCTGAATCTTCCGAGTCCGGGAACGCTATAGGCAAGATCTATATCATTCTTCTTTTTGAAAATTTCACTCTGTCCGGGTGTCATGACAGAGGAGGCTATATTCATTGCTTCTTCCTGGCTTAGCCTCTTTTCTGATGTAAGCGGGGTGAGTTCTCCGTAGATTCTGAGTATCGGAGGCGAACCAACCTTTATATGAAGATCTGAGGCATTTGATAAATGTGCTGTTTTCAAAAGCTCATTGATTTCCACGATTTACCTCCGCAGGTTATAAGACTCAATAATTTTATTCTCAATCTCTTTTGCAATCTCTACATTATTCTTCAAAAACACTCTTGCATTTTCGCGTCCCTGGCCGATCCTGTTCCCGCCATAGCTATACCATGCCCCTGATTTTTCAATTATGCCTTTCTCAACACCAAGATCAACAATCTCTCCAACTCTTGAAATTCCTTCGTCGAAATATATGTCAAACTCAGCCTGTTTAAAAGGAGGAGCGACCTTATTCTTTACCACCTTAACCCTTACCCTGCCGCCTATGGTCTCCTGATTCTCCTTGATGTTTTCTATCCTTCTTATATCGAGTCTTATGGAAGAGTAAAATTTGAGTGCTGTTCCACCTGTTGTCGTCTCGGGGCTGCCAAACATAACGCCGATTTTCATCCTTATCTGGTTTATGAATACAACAGTTGTGAAGGATTTTGATATCGCAGCAGACAGCTTTCTTAATGCCTGGCTCATAAGTCTTGCCTGAAGTCCTGGAAGTGAATCACCCATCTCCCCCTCTATTTCTGCCCTGGGTACAAGGGCTGCAACCGAATCTATGGCGATAATATCTACAGCTCCACTCCTGACAAGAGCTTCTGCTACCTCAAGGGCCTGTTCTCCTGTATCGGGTTGTGAAACAAGGAGGTCTTCTATTTTAACGCCGAGTTTTTGTGCATAATTGATATCGAGTGCGTGCTCTGCATCTATGAAGGCTGCAACGCCACCGCTTAGTTGTGCTTGTGCGATGGCGCTTAAAGCCAGTGTCGTTTTACCTGAAGACTCGGGACCGAATATCTCTATTACCCTGCCTCTCGGGAACCCTCCAACCCCGGTTGCAATGTCAAGGGATAAAGAGCCTGTAGGGATTACCTGAATGCCTTCAGCAATTCCCTCTGCGCCAAGCCGCATGATGGCACCTTTTCCGAAACTCTTTTCGATCTGTGTAATAGCCATCTCGAGTGCCTTAACTTTATCTTTATTAGTCATCATTCCTCCATATTGTATTTATACATTATTATTATATATTATGTCCATTCATATGTCATATACTTTAGTTATTTGTATCACCTTAAAGGAAAAACAATTGTTGCTGAATCTCTTCTCAAATGATGTATCGTGAAAAGCATTAAAAATCAAGAGGGAGACTCTCTTTTTTTGAGTGAAGTAGATTGTACTTTTGACAGAAATCCAGGTAATACCGTAACCACTTTTTGTAATCGGCCTGATAGGATGCCTTGACAGCCTTTTGGGTAAGAAGAGCTTCAAAGCGACTGTTTAACTCATTCGGAACAGTTATCGTTCTCGAAGGTCTTCAGGTATCCTTCAGGGATTTTTGGCATCTGTTCATCTATCCACGCTCGAAGGCAATCTAAAGAGCAAAAGTCATATTGCTCGTATGACTCAATCCCTTTCCACTTCGAGACCGAAAACCAGCCTTTGAGCGCCTGGCAGCGAGGGTTCTCAGGCGGAGGCCACTCATCAGAGCAATCCATATATTCCACCTTCTTGCCACAGGAAGCACAAACCGAATAACTCTTTGACATTTTAAACTCCCCTTCTATCTACTAATGCGGTCATTAGTAAGGACAAATATAACTTTTCTGTACGTCATGCTCGAAGTTTCCCCGCTTACTACCTGCGAGGACAGGCTTAATCGGGCATCCATGGTTCGACAAGCTCACCATGACAATTGTCACCCTGAGCATGTCGAAGGGTGGATTCCCCGGTCAAGCCAGGGAATGACAAGAATGTGGTTTTACTCATGAACTCCTTATTAGTTTATAACAATTTTTAGAAAAATTGATAGTTTGTGAGTCTCCTCGCAACAAGGGTTGGAGGTATGGAAGGCAGATTGGATTTCCGAAGAAGATGCATAATTAGGCCTAAATCAGATAAAATATTGCATACATCGTGTTAAGAAACTGTTAAACTAAATGACATGCCAAAGATAAAAACATTTTTCCAGTGTCAGTCATGCGGCTACATAAGCCCGAAGTGGCTCGGTAGATGTCCTGACTGCGGGGCATGGAACAGTCTCGTTGAAGAAAAGAAAGGACCGGTTACTCGCCACTCATCACTTGTAACTCATCTTGGTAGATCGGAGCCACAATCCTTAAGTTCAATCACAAGCGGATATGAACAAAGGACATCAACAGGGATAAAAGAGTTCGACAGGGTTCTGGGAGGTGGTGTTGTTGCTGGCTCTGTGGTACTCATTGGCGGTGACCCGGGCATAGGAAAATCTACATTGCTCTTACAGGCCCTCTCAGGTCTTACAAAAAAATACGGTAATGTGCTTTATGTTTCTGGTGAAGAGTCTCCCGAGCAGATTAAAATGAGGGCAGAAAGACTCTCGATAAATTCTGATGAGATAATCTTACTTTCAGAGACCTCACTAGAAGCCATTGTTAATACAGCGTCAAAACTTGTCCCCAAGGCAATGGTTGTAGATTCCATCCAGACTATATACACTGAGGAGCTTGTCTCCGCACCAGGTTCCGTTAGCCAGGTGAGGGAATGCGCTGCAAAGCTGATGCTCTTTGCAAAAAGGTCGGATATTCCTGTTTTCCTTGTTGGCCATGTAACCAAAGAGGGAGCAATCGCCGGTCCACGGGTACTTGAGCATATCGTGGATACAGTCCTTTATTTTGAAGGTGACAGGGGACATTCATACCGCATGCTGCGCACTGTAAAAAACCGTTTTGGATCGACAAATGAGATAGGAATCTTCGAGATGTCAGATGCGGGATTAATAGAGGTAGAAAATCCGTCTGAACTCTTCCTCCTGGAAAGACCACTGAATGTTTCAGGTTCAACAGTTGTTGCGAGCCTCGAAGGTACGAGACCCCTGATGGTCGAGATACAATCACTTGTCTCCCGGACTAACTTCGGTCTGCCTCGAAGGACGACTATAGGTGTTGACTTTAACAGGGTAAACCTCCTTGTAGCAGTGCTCGAAAAGAGGGCAGGCCTTCATCTTGGAGGTACGGATATATTTGTAAATGTTGTCGGAGGACTCAGGATAATCGAGCCTGCTGTTGATCTTGGTATCATTTCAACGATCGCCTCATCTTTTAAAGACATCCCTGTAGACCCAAGGTTCTTTGTATTTGGCGAGGTTGGTCTCTCTGGTGAGATAAGGGCTGTTACACAGGCAGAGGCACGGATAAAGGAGGCATCAAAGATAGGGTTTAAGCGGGCTGTCATGCCTGTGGGGAACGCTGAAAAGATAAAGAATAATTTTGGACTGGAGATAACAGGGGTAAAAGATGTTGAAGGCAGTCTCGAGGCTATTCTCTCTTAAGAATAAGTTAGAATTAATAAATGGGAAATGGGAACTAAAAAATCTCATTTCTTATTTCTCATTTCTCATTTTGTCGCTATTATTTTCCTGTGCAGCACCACGGGTCGAGATTCCTGTATATGAAGGTATTGGCGTGGAGGAGGCGCTCAATTCAAAAAATAGTATTTCAGCCATAGAAGCTACATTTTCCATAACCCTTGAAGAGGATAATACCGAGATGAAAGGAGACGGGGTGCTGAATATACATAGAAACGGGAATCTAAACCTGCGTGTGTATTCATTTGGATTTCTTGCACTCGAACTTATATCAGAAAATGGCATTATAAAGAGTGTTCCTGTGATTGACAGAAACAAAGGTACAATACTTACATATGGTCTGAGAGACTGTCTTTTCTGGTGGAATATAAAAGACTTTAATATATATGAAGAAGAAGATGTCTATCTTCTTAAAAATCTTTCGAGAAGATTATGGATAGACAGAAAAACAATGTTTCCAATAAAGCAGACAGTCTTTCTCGACGATGGCAGTGAACTTAATATACATTACGAAAATCCTGAGAAGGCAGGAGATATCTGGTATCCCTCAAAGATTAAGATAGATCTCTCTAAATATTCTGTGACTTTAAAGATTAAAGAGATATCATTCTTCCCCGGTGTCTAAACCGAGGTCAACTGCCACAGTCTTTATTGTCGTACCGTCTATGGTATTTGACTTAAAGAGAAAACCCTCAAGGAGTGCATTATCGCAGACAGTATTTATACGCCTGGGGATGCCATGAGTACACCGGTAGATAAGCCTGATAGCCTCTTCTGCAAATATCTCCTTATTACACCCTGCAACCGCGAGCCTGTGCTTTATATAATCCTTTGTGTCCTCTACAGAAAAGGGCCTTAACCTGATCTTAACCGCCACCCTCTCCTTGAGTGGTTCATCCAGAGAAAGGACATCTTCAAGATCGGGCAGCCCGAAAAAGATGAAATTGAGCAGCTTCCCTTCCTCTACCTCCATATTCAAAAGCCCCCTGAATTCCTCCATGGTCTCCCTTGAATTCAACATCTGGACCTCATCAACCATCACAACAGCCCTTTTACCTTCCTCATTTATCTCAGAAAGTCTCTTATAAATCTGGGTAAGAAGCTCTACCTTATCCTCTTTTATATCCTTAACGCCGAGCTGCATTGCAAACTTTTTAAAGAGCCATTCTGAACTCACAGAGGAATGCACTACTACAAGAAGGGCTGCTTCATATATGTCCTCATCCAATTCCTCAAGTAACCTTCTGGCAAGTGTTGTCTTGCCCGTTCCTACACTACCTATCACAACAGCAAGACCTTTTCTTGTATCTATTGCATATCTGAGCTTTACAAGGGCATCGGTGTGCTGGCGGATTTTATAATAAAACCTGTTATCAACTACATTAGAGAATGGGTGCTCTTTGAGGTTGTAATATTCTAAATAGTCCATATCCTATATATAAGAGACCCTGTCTTTTCTGCCCTTCGGTTTCTTTTGTTCAATACCACATACTTCCCTCAAATGAGTTATCTTATCAGAAACATTTCGAAATTTCGAATTCCATTCATAGATCTCTGTATACAAATCAAGCGCCTCCTTAGTGTTGCCGTTCTTTTCATATGCCTCGGCAAGATCGTATTTCATTGCCCAGTAGGACTCATCCCGGTCTCCTATCTTTTCAATAGCATTTTTCAGAACATCTATAGCAGGGGAATAGAGACCTTTTTTCATATAACATATACCGAGCATATTGGAAGAATGAATAAACCGCTTTGGTTCTTTAAGTGATATCTGGAATTCCCTTATTGCGTCATCTATAAGTTCCATCTCATTATAGGCTATGCCAAGGTTGTAATGTGTTTCATAATCTTCTGCTTTAATTTCTTTCTCAAGACCCTTTTTAAATTCGCTGAATACCTCAAGCACCTCCCCTTCAAGAGCAGGCTCATGTATCTTCTCTACCTCGGAGATTTTACCTTCAGCAAGGGCAGGTTCTCGATGAGGTGCTGCAATGCTGAGTTCCGTCTCGAGTTCGGCTACTTTAGCTTTGAGCGGTTCACTATCGGGAGTTATTTTAAGTGCTTCCTTATAACAATCAAGTGCCTCTTTTTGCACACCCATTTCAATAAGCATATCTCCGAGAGAAATAAGCTCATTAGCTGTCTGAACCTGATCACCTATTTGTCTATAGAGTGAGATGAGTCTCTTCCTTGTCTCCAGAGGCTTTACATCCTTGAAAGAATCAAGGAGTTTAACAGCATCGTCGTACTTTTCTTCGAGTATCATCTTATCAAGGACCGGAAGATACTCTGTCCATGCCTTCTCTTTATCACCTTCCTTTACATATATATCTCCGAGGAGCCTCCTTGCCCTTGTGTTAGCAGAATCAAGTTCTATGACCTTCATTAGACCTTCCCGTGCTTCATTAAGTCTCCCCATCATTATGTTTAGCTCTGCATATCTGAGATGGATATCTATATCTTGCGGGAATTGTGTGGTAGCCTCTTTCATCTGTTCCAATGCCCGCTCAAGATTACCTGTCCTCTCATATAAGAAGTTGATCCCCAGGATGGCCTCTCTGTTTAAATGCTGAAAATTAAGAACCTTCTGATAATAACCTATAGACTTTTCTATGTCTCCCTCCTCAGCGTAAAGCATTGCTATCTGAAAATATTGCTTTACAGCCTCTGATGTGAGACCTTCTTTGGCATATATTTCTGCAATCTTATTCCTGAGAGGTATATTGGTCGGAGAAATAGAGAATACCTTGTCATATACCTTGATAAGCTTCTCCTTTTTGCCTTCTTTAGAGAAACTTTCAGATGCAGCGAGATAATATTTCATGGCATCTATAGTAAGTCCTTTCTCCTCACTGAGTTCACCGATGGAAAAAAGGGCGTCTGGGTCCGTTGGATTTACATTCAATATCTTTTTATAAATTGCTAATGCCTTGAGCGAAAAGCCTTCGTGCAAGAAAAGATTTGCGGCCTTATGGAATAAATCTACAGCATTCTTCTTATCACCCTTTTTAAGATACAGATCGCCGACAGTATTATAGCTATTACCATCAGGGTATTCTTTTAACAATTTCTCCAACTCGGCAATAGCTTTATCTATCTGACCCCTGGCGAGATACCTCTGAGCTTCATTTATTATGGACGATTTATCTGACATTCTGTGTATTATTTATCACAACTGATAGAAGCTGTCAATAAAACAGAAATCATGACATTAACAAAGATAGGTAAAATCTTATCTTTTTTTATAATAACATAAAGGAGTGGTAGTATTATATATCAGAAGATATTTAAAAGTAACCATTCGGTTACGGGTTAACAAATCCCCCTTTGGAAAAGGGGGAATGAGGGGGATTTAATAATATCATTGAAAAATCTCCCCTAACCCCTCTTTGCCAAAGAGGGGAACAACAATATGCAACTATCCATGCACTCATAACTGAAAGGTTACATTTAAACAGAGGCTATTTCCGAGAAATAGCATAAAATACTTCAAAGGTAAATTATGGTGAATAAAGAGGCAGTACTTTCATTCTTTAGGGAAAAGACAATAAAACCCCTCAGCTTCAGGGATATAGTCTATCTCATGAAATTGAGCCATGCGGAGACAAGGGCACTGAAAAGGATCCTCAGGATGATGGTTCGTGATGGGGACATTGTACTTACAAGGAAGGGGCTCTATGGCCCTGCTGAAGACATGGATATTATAAGCGGTTATTTCGAGCAGCATAAAGATGGCTATGGCTTTGTGATAATGGAAAAACCAGGAGAAAGGGATCTATTCATCCCTATGCGGGCAACGTCCGGGGCGATGAATAATGACAGGGTTCTTGTGCGCATTGAAGACCGGCAAAGACGTGCGGGCCGGATAATAAGGATTCTTGAAAGGGCCCACACGAGAATAGCTGGAAGGTTCGAGGTAACAAAGACAGGACTTTATATGAAGCCGAAAAACCGGTCTCTACACTTTGACCTCACTATAGCCCAAAAAGACAGAGAAGGTGCAAAGAATGGAGACATTGTTATAGCGGAGATAATCAGTTATCCAACGGACAGGAAACCGCCTGCTGGTAGGGTGGTAAAGATTTTAGGAAAGATAGAAGACCCAAAGGCAGAGGTAGAGGCTATTATTGACGAGTTCAGTCTTCCCCGGAGGTTTCCGAGAAATGTCCTCGAAGAGATAAGTTTTCTGTATCAACTCGGAACAGAGAAAATAATCCCCCCTCGCCCCCCTTTGGCAAAGGGAGGATGGGGGGGTTATCAGCAGAGAAGAAAAGATTTAATATCTCTTTTAACAGTCACCATTGATGGTGAGGGCGCGAAAGATTTTGACGATGCAGTCTCTATAAAGTTATCTAAACATGGTTATACACTCTATGTACATATTGCAGATGTTGGTTTTTATGTTGACTGGAACTCAACAATTGATATTGAGGCAAGAAAGAGGGGCACGAGTGTCTATTTTCCTGACAGGGTTATACCAATGCTGCCAAAGGAACTCTCTGAAGACTTATGTAGCCTGAAACCAGGAGTCGAAAGGCTTGCCTTCACAGTAGAGATAGATTTTGACAGAAATGGAAACAGGCTTAACGCAAAATTATACCCAAGCGTAATCACCAGCAACGAGAGGATGACCTATACTTCTGTAAGAAAAATCTTTGTTGATAATGACAAACATGAACGCAAGAGATATGATTATCTACTCCAGGATATAGAGCTGATGGGAGAGCTATGCAGCATCCTCAGAAATAAGAGGCTTGAGCGTGGAAGCCTCGACTTTGACCTGCCTGAACCGGAGGTTCTACTTGATATTCAGGGAATGCCCGAAGCGATATTAAAGGCAGAGAGGAATTATGCGCATATGATCATCGAGGAGTTCATGGTTGCAGCCAATGAGGCAGTAGCCGAGCATCTCGATGGTCTCGGGATACCGATCCTCTACAGAATCCATGAAGAGCCGGACCCCTTGAAGTTTGAAGATATGGTTAAGATGTTTAAATCTGTTTGCAGGGCAAAATGGCCATTAAAGCCAAAGGGTCTCTCAGAGTTGCTCAGGGATATAAAAGGTAAGCCTGAGGAAGAGGTTATAAATTATATGGTATTGCGGAGCCTTAAGCAGGCGCGTTATTCACACATAAATGTTGGCCATTTCGGTCTTGCATCAAAATGCTATACACATTTCACGTCGCCGATAAGACGCTATCCTGACCTTGTTGTACATCGGATTTTAAGGGAGGCATTGAATAAAAAACATCTGTCAGAAAAGCGGGTTCAGGAACTCAACAAACTCCTTCCGGATATTGCCTTTCATTCTTCGCGCATGGAACGGCTTGCTGATGAAGCCGAGAGGGAAGTCATGGATGCAATGAGGGTATGGTTTATGAAGGACAAGGTCGGAGAGGAATTTGAAGGGAAAATTGTGAACATTACTCCTTACGGTGTTAAGGTAAGGCTCAAAGACTTTTTTGTGGAAGGTTTCCTTCATGTATCATATATGACAGACGACTTTTATAAATATAATGACCGTTCCATGAGCCTTATCGGAAGGCATACAAAACGTTCATTTACAATTGGTAAAGAGGTAAAAGTGAGAATTGACAGGGTTGATATGGAAGAAAGAGAGATAATTGTAGATATAGTAAGTGATTAATAAGGAGTCCAAAAGTAAGAGTATATTACTTATATTCTGGATTCCCCGATCAAGCCTGCCCTCGAAGGTTGTAATCGGGGGTCGGGGAATGACAAAAAATATGTCATTCCCGCAGTTCTTAAGCGGGAATCCAGTCTTTCTTTGGTTTTCCTCGATTCCCTGATACGGATGGATACGACATAAAAAATATTGATAGTCTAATTCAGACACTTATGGTATGATGTGAACGGTTTCTCAGGGGGCGTTATGAGGGAACATGCAGCATGTTCTATTAATTATAAGCAGCTTGTCTTTAGACTAATTGCCAAAGAGCCTCTCATTCTTCCCGCTTATAAAGGCTCAACGCTCAGGGGCGGCTTCGGATACGCCTTCAAACGGGTCGTTTGTGCTATAAGAGATAAAGAATGTCCTGACTGCCTGCTTAAAGAGAAATGTGTTTACTCATACGTTTTTGAAACGCCTCCGCCATCAGACACAAAAATCATGAGAAAGTACAAGTCAGCCCCTCACCCTTTTGTTATTGAACCACCTCCGGAAAGAAGGAGAGGGTATAAACCGGGAGATGAGATAAATTTCAATCTTATACTGATTGGCAGGGCGATAGATTATCTCCCATATTTTATTTATACATTCGATGAGCTCGGAAAGATCGGGATAGGGAAGGGCAAGGCTGGTTATGAATTGACAGAAGTTAGTTGTGAAGGAAAGAAGATTTACGATTCCGAAGCCAAAACCCTGAAGTCCTTCAGTTTCTCGGCCATGCCGGTAAAATTTCATGATTTGGATTCCGAAACTTCGAACTTGCAACTTTTAACTTTAAACTTTATTACCCCCACCCGCATCCTCTACGATGGTCACCTTACCCTCGACCTCGAATTCCATATGCTCATACGACAACTCCTGCGAAGACTTTCCCTGCTTTACTATTTCCACTGCAACGGCGATCCCACCGATGGGGACTTTAAGGGGATAATCGAAAAGGCTAAAGATGTGAAAGTCAAAAAGAGGGATTTAAGGTGGTATGACTGGGAAAGGTACTCAGGTAGACAGGAGACGAGGATAAAAATGGGAGGTTTTGTTGGAGAGATAACCTTTGAGGGAAATCTTGAATCCTTTATGCCGTTCATTAAGGTAGGAGAAGTTTTGCATGTTGGAAAAGGTACGGGGTTTGGATTGGGGAAGTATGAGATAACGAAAGATAAATAATTACCCCACTTTGGAAAAGGGGGGCGAGGGGGGATTTTTTAATGAAAATATTGTCGAAATATTGTTTCCCTTGAAGGGTTCTTGCAAAAAGTTTATGCTTGATTTATGAAAGAATCAAAATTCAAAGAAGTCCTTATATTCGTAGCAGGAACTACACCGCAGATCATAACAGAGACTATTTATGCCTTAATACACCAAAAACCTCCTGTTTGCCCTGATGAAATTTATATTATTACGACTACTCACGGGAAGAAACTTATCAAGGAAAACCTTATTGATTCAGAGAGATTTAAAGAATTCTGTAAAGAATTTAAGGTCTCAGAAAACGTTTTGGGTGAAAATTCTATCATTGTTGTTAAAGACATTAATAATAAACCACTTGAAGATATTAGAGAAGCAATAGATAACGAATCTCTTGGCAATTTTATTACCAATTTTATAAGGGATAAAGCAAATGACGATAGGACAAGGCTCCACTGTTCCCTTGCTGGTGGAAGGAAGACGATGAGTTTTTATATGGGCTCAACACTTCAGCTATTCGGAAGACCATGGGATAAACTTTACCATGTTTTAGTAACTCCTGAATTCGAATCCAATCCTGATTTCTACTACAAACCAAAGAAAGATAAAGTACTAACCCCCCTTAATCCCCCCTTAGATAAGACTTTCTCTCTTATTCCCCCCTTAGATAAGGGGGGAGAAGGGGGGTTAAAAGAACTCCATACAAAGGATGCTCAAATATTTCTTGCAGAATTACCATTTATAAGATTAAAAGACAAGATTCCTCTGAATGGCAAGAGTTTTAAGGAGCTTGTTGAGGAAGGGCAGAAGGAGATAGACACAGCACTAACCCAGCCTTTCTTGAGAATAAACCTGCGCGAAAGAACAGTTTATATAGGGGATAGTCCCGTTGATATGGTACCACTTCAATTAATGATTTATACAGCTTATCTCAGGCAGAAAATAGACCACTGCAAATATCCTGAAAATATTTATTGTCTTAATTGCTCAGATTGTTTTCTACCTATAGTAGATCTCTTAAGTCGGTCTGCCCTTGAAAAGATGTCGAGAGACTATAGGATAATCTACAGTATACAACCTAACCGTGCGGACGACCTGCTTGATAAATGTAAGGAAGGACTTCGTATGGAGATTCTTAGATCGAACATAAGCAAGATTAACAGGACAATAAAGGAGCAATTGATGAATGATACCTTACTGCCATATTACACAATCACAGCTATAAAACAATATGCCGGTAGCCGATATGGAGTAAGGGTAGAAAAGGGGAAGATAAGTATAGAATAAAAGTATAATTTATATTATACTAATCGTGATTATACTTTTTCTGGAGGTTACTTGAGGTTTGTAAACAGACAGGATGAGTTATCCTTTCTCGAAAAAGTCAACAGCAATGGCGGCTTCCAGTTTGTGCCTATCTATGGAAGGCGACGTATTGGTAAAACAAGGCTGATTCAGGAATTCATTAAAGATAAAAAGGCTATATACTTCCTTGCTGATAGCGTCTCGGAGGGTGAACAGTTAAAGAATCTCGGGCGTATTGTTGGAGAATACTTTAACGACTCTATTCTCATTAGTGCGGGATTTAAAGACTGGTATCAGTTTTTTACATACATAAAGGAAAAACCGTCTTCAAGATTGATCCTTGTAATAGATGAATTCCCTTACTTGGTTAACTCCAACCCTGCGATATCATCCATATTTCAAAAAGGGATAGATGAACATTTAAAACAGAGCAATGTATTTTTAATATTGATGAGCTCGAGTATTGGAATGATGGAAAAGGAGGTTTTATTTTACAAGGCTCCACTCTATGGAAGAAGGACAGCATCGTTAGAGGTTAAAGAGATGACATTCGATTCATTAAAAGAATTCTTTCCTGACAGAGCTTTTGAAAATCTCGTAAAAATATACTCTGTCCTGGGCACTATTCCGGCATATATAGAGAAAATCAATCAAAGGCACGACATATTTAGAAATATAAAGGATTTGATACTTGATAAGGGGACATTTCTTTACAACGAAGTAGAATATATCTTGCGTGAGGAACTAAGAGAACCAAGAAATTATTTTGTTATTCTTAAGGCAATTGCTCAGGGCAAACGAAAACTCTCAGAGATTATCAATGAGACAGGATTTGAGAAGAGCCTTGTAGCAAGATATCTTGACATTCTGAAAAGCCTTAGATTTGTTGAAAAGGATGTACCTGTTACTGAGAGGTATCCGGAAAAGAGTAAACAGGGACTTTACAAGCTCCATGATAAGTTCTTTACCTTCTGGTTTAAATATGTATTCCCGAACAGAAACAGACTCGAAATCGGAAATCAAAATTATGTCCTGAAACTGATCAAGGATACTTTTGAACATCATGTTTCCACAGCGTATGAAGATGTCTGCACAGACATGTGCAGAGACTTAATGAAAAAAGGATTAATACAATTCACATCCATAGGAAAGTGGTGGTCTAAAAACGAAGAAATAGATATTGTGGCGCTTGATGATGAAACAAAGACTGCATTTTTTGGAGAATGCAAATGGAGCAATAAAAAAGTCGGAGATGATATATATAAAGACCTTGTGAGGAAATCGCAACTTGTTGACTGGCACAATGGCAAGAGAAAAGACAGATTCATATTATTCAGTAAAAATGGTTTCACTCAAGGGATGAAGGAAATCTCTAAGAAAGAAGATGTTTTATTAATACAAAAAGATAGGGTTATAAAATAGCAATGTTTCAGAAATGTTTCTTTGTTTGCGGGTGAGATCGAAATATAGGATACTTTTAAAAGCTTTAAACTATTATGCGGAGTGTTAGATGATGGATTTTAATCAGAGAGAATATCAGACGGTGATATTGGCAGCATTGCTGCATGATATAGGATGGAGGGGTATAGATGATAAATAAAATTAGTTTTGAAGTCGAAACGATTACACCGATGTTTCTGTCGGGTGCGGATCAGAAAGAGGTGGAACTCAGGGCACAGAGTATTAGAGGTCAATTGAGATATTGGTATAGAGCATTATTAGGTGGAAGTGGTGTGACCGACATAGGAGAACTCAAGAAAATGGAAAGTGACCTTTGGGGAAAAGAAGAGAAAGGTTCAAAGATAGCAATCATATTAAAAGATTCTGAATGCGAAAAAAAAGATATTAATACGCTTAGGTTAGGCGGGGGAAATCTTGGCATGACATACATGTTGTTTTCAGCAAAGATGAATAAGCGCCCCTATATACAAGTCGGAAAATCCTTTAAGGTTGAGCTTTCAACTCTTGATAAAAAAAGGTCCGATGAGATATTAACGTTATCCTCAATAGCTTTCTGGGCTATGGCTATGTTCGGAGGGTTAGGGACACGGTCAAGAAGATGTAGCGGCAGCATTATTATTAAAAATGCTTTGGGGGACGCTATTCCTGAAGAGCTACTACCAGCAACGATAGAGAGTTGTTCTGATCTTAAAGAGAATATCGAAAAGGGGTTAAAAAAAGTAAAAACAGTTGTCACTTCTATTTGTCCAAGCAATACAAAATCTTCAAGTGCTGGATTACCACCGTTTCATATTTTAACCAGTAATGCCACAAGCATCTGGCTTACATCAGAAACATGGGATACTTGGGAGAAAGCTATTGGAACAATCGGAACAAGATATAGCGAAGCAAGGAAAAGAATACCATTAAGTAACAGACGCATTTTAGGATTGCCATTAATACTACAGCGAATCTTATAAATCATCGATAATTGCCACCAGTCTTTTCTTCCTGTGCGATAGATATGCTATGTGGTTACGAATAGTGTGATAGCGCACAATCTCTAAAGCCTCCCCGATCT
>JBFLZS010000057.1:0-19780 GCA_040756135.1 Nitrospirota bacterium | reverse complement strand
CATAGTGTATACAATATACACTACAAGATAAAATGTCAAGTTTTTTATTTCCCCAAACTTCCTGATTCTGCTATAGTTTCTATATGTCTGATGTGTAGTGTACATTTTTTAGGGAAAAGTCAGGTAAATTAATATGTACAGGAACTACTGGAAAATTAATTGAACAGATTATCAAAGCTAAACTGAAAAAAGAAGATACTGTTCAATATGGAATAACTTTATTAAAATCGGGCCCTTTGGGCGGAGACCAACAATTAGGGGCCATGATAGCAGAGGGAGATATTGATTTAGTAATCTTCCTTTGGGATCCAATGGAGCCGCAACCGCATGATGTTGATGTAAAGGCATTACTGAGAATTGCAGTTTTATACAACATTCCAACTGCATGTAATCGTTCAACGGCTGATTTTATAATATCATCATCTTTATTAAACACGAAGTATGAACCTATAATGAAGGATTATTCTGGTTATATGAAACGCACTCTTAGCTATGAATAATATTTAAAAGACTTTGATATAAAAGAACCAAAAATTGCATTACAGAAGATAGTGGGTTGAGAGGGAGGGGGACGTTCTTAATTAATTGAACTAAGTGTTAAAATATCCCTGCGGTGTCGCACATTGACTTTTCGGGCGGGTGAAGAAATCATGCACCCTTTTCAGTACATCCTATCCTGCATTTCGACGGGCAGCCGTTCAATATCGCTTCTGTCATACTGCGGAAAAGCGGAAGGCTGTAGTTGGGAAGGCGGACTTATAAACTTCCGGACTGCGGATCTCCGTCAAAACTTCATAACTTCCAGACTTCTTGACTAAATGGTGCCAAGTTTCGGAAGAACGCGAACAGGAAGGTTTCCGTAACAGATCACAAAAAACAGGATAGCAACGTTTCTTTTTAAGCTAACTGGCCTGCAAATTCCCGCACATGCAATATTTCCTTATTACTCATTAATCTGACGTCATTTATATTCAGTGTAAGGACTGCAATTGTTCTCCCTTCGGCGGTTATAAATTCAACCTCAAAGGCATTGCCGTCACTATAACAATGCACTACTGCTCCTATATCACCTTTTTTAAGTCCATATTCTTCAATATCATGCGTCAGAACAACTGAATCTAATTCTTTGATCATAATTCTGTCCTCCTAATAGCCGCTCATACCGGATAAGCGGTTACAAAACGCGGACGCACTTGGTCTTTATCAGTAATCCAGATAGTCCTCATTTTAATAGACCCTCCAGCCGGCGTTTTAAGCAACCCATCTATGACATATTTTACACCATGTGGTGATGATAATACTTCCTTTATATCTCCTGAATGAGCAATAGATATTAAACCCTGAGCAAGCATATCAATATTCATCTCGTTAAAGCCAAAGGATATTAGAAGTTTAGCCTTAGATTTGCCAACGGAGTGTGTTTACGATAATAAGTAGTCCTTCAGTTTAGAAAACGGCATATAAGCATTTTCTCTATTGGGAAATTCCATCATTAATTAATATCAAGACAATCAATCGTTTTATAAAGTTTCTCTTGCTCTCATTATAGGGATAACATTCTTAAAAATAAAGATAAATTTACTCGTCGTCTTTCGAGACAAAATACCTATTGAAGACGGAATAAGGGGATGTTCTTCACTAAATGAACTTAAGCATTAAATATCCCTGCGGTGTCGTAACTAACTTTTCGGGCGGGGGAATAAATCATGCGTCCTTTAGTTCATTCTTTAATGCATTTCAATGGGCAGCCGTTTAATATCGCCTCTGTCATACTGTGGAAGAGCAAGAGGCTGTTGGCTGGGAAGACGATTTTAGTTGGGAAGACTGAAGGCTAAGTACCTTGTTCAATCGCAAGGTCACAATTCTGTGAACGGCAATGCAATAACTCCGGGACCGAGCGGAAGTCGAATGTCTCCAGTGTGTAGTACATATCCCGGCGCTGCCTTGCCTCTGAAGTCTCCCTGAAATGTCTTGATGCTTGAGGCCATCGCAGGTCGCGGGGTTGACGAAAGCTTTACCTCTACTGGAACAAGCCTTTGGCCGAACTCGACTACGATATCCACTTCGGCTCCGGCCGAAGTCCTCCAGAAATACATCTGGGGTTCGGTGCCACAATGCATAAGTGTTTTATATATCTCCGTGACCGCTGCCGTCTCAAATATGGCCCCTCCCATCGGACCGGAAGCCGCATGCTCAGGGTCTCTGAGTCCCCCAAGGTAACAGAGCGTTCCAACGTCGGTAAAATAGACTTTCGGTGTCTTAACAAGCCGTTTCCCCACGTTTGCGAAGTACGGACGCAACACTATTACCTGATATGTGGCCTCCAATACTGAAATCCACGCCTTGGCAGTATTCAGTGCGACGCCGAGATCGCGTGAAAGGTCGGAGAGATGCAATAGCTGAGCGCTCCGTGCAGCCAACGCCTTGAGAAAATTCTGGAACTGCGTAAGGTCACCAATCTGGCGTAATAGACGTACGTCTCGTTCCATGTAGGTCTGTATGTACGCCGAGTGCCAGAGGGCAACATCCCTTTTCGGGTATGCAGCAAGCTCAGGATAACCTCCTCGCAGAAACTCTTTCCAGAGGTCTCTTGAGGATACCTTTTTCTTTTCAGACTTATATCTTTTCGACTCCCATGGAAGCTGTTTATGAGGCTGTCCTTCAGTCTCTCGCCGGGTGAGCGGAAGAAGCTTAAGAATTGCGGCACGCCCTGCCAGCGACTCTGTAACTTGCTCCATTACTAACAGATTCTGTGAACCTGTAACAAGATACTGCCCGAACTTTTCCCTTTTCGCATCTATCTTTTCCTTAATGTACGGAAGGAGATCCGGGGCATACTGAACCTCATCGAATATCACAGGTGGCGGATACATGTCAATAAAACCACGAGGATCTTCCACTGCAGATATCCTGACATCCGGCGGTTCAAGCGAAACATATCTGTACCTTTCACTGAAGAGATGCTTAAGAAGCGTTGTTTTCCCCGATTGGCGTGGGCCAACAAGCACCACGGCAGGGAACTCTTTCGCTGCCCGTTTAAGGACTGGCTCTATAGTGCGTTCAATATAGCGAGTTGGCATGATAGTCTCTTTATGAATTATTGCAGTTTGAATGCAAATTTGCAAGAAATTAAATAATTATACCTCTGTCAATACTTTTAATGCCTCTTGCCTTGAAAATACAATATGCCTATTATAAGAGGAAATACCATGCATGATAAAAAGCCTGAGGAACTCTTAAAGGACGGTCTCAAAGAATTAGGGCTTAAGTCATCAGAGGGACAAGTAAATGCCTTTATGGTTTATCTATCCGAGCTAAAGAAATGGAATAAGGCATATAACCTCACCGGCCTCAACAAAGATGAAGACATAATAATTAAGCACTTTCTTGATTCATTACTTTATCTCAATGTCATGCCTCATGGTGAGATAAAGGTTGCTGATATAGGAAGTGGTGCAGGTTTTCCAGGGATACCGATAAAGATTATCCGTCCTGAAATAGAAATGCATCTCATCGAATCATCTATGAAGAAGTCTGCATTCCTCAGACATATCATAAATAAGCTCAAATTAAAAAAGATTGAGGTGATAGAGAAAAGAATTGAAGAGGTAAAGGTGAATCAGGAATTGCCCGGATCAGTTGATTTAGCAATAACAAGGGCATTATTTAGTATTAAGGAATTTGTTAAAAAGGCATCTCATATTGTCAGACAGGGAGGGATCCTCATTCACAGCAAGGGACCAAAAATAAAGGAAGAGTTAAAAAGGCTTAGAGATATAAAATATGAGATTATAACTGTTAACCTACCCTTAACCGATATAAAAAGGCATATTGTTATAATTAAAATACTTTAAAACCTCGATTAACACTATAGCGAACTTTTCAATAGAGGCCGCTAATCAATGGCTTTTAGCCGTCATTCCGGGCTTGACCCGGAATCCATGGTTCGACATCCTTCGACAAGCTCAGGATGACATTGTCACTCTGAGCCTGCCGAAGAGTCACCATGACAATTGTCACCCTCAGCCTGTCGAAGGGTGGATTCCCGATTACGGACTTCGGGATGTAGTATTAATCCTGTCTTAAAAGTTTAGCATGACCTTCAGCAATTAATGTATTGTCTGATTTTTTCATAACTGCCGATGTCTCGATAATTCTTTTATTCATCTTCACAATGGTAGCCTCGACGATAACCTTTTCTCCAGACATAAGGGGATTCTTAAACCGTACTGTAATCTCTGCTGTAATAGCAGGTATCCCCTGCATGAGGGTAGCCTTGACCATCGCTTCATCAATAAGTGTAGAGATTATTCCCCCATGGATTATATCCTTGTAACCCTGATGGATCTTCTGAGGAACGAATTCAGCCAGTACCTTTCCGTCTTGAAAAGAAAATTGGACATGAAGACCGTTGGGATTTTTTTCACCGCAGACAAAACAATAATGATCGTCTTCTAATTTTTTCATACAGGGAACTAAACCTTAATATTACAAAAAACATTATCGAAAGAGAGGGCAGATGTGCTGAAAAAGGCCGTCCAGCGACTCCTTAGAGACCTTTTGCATGGCTAGCCAGCCTCTATCGAAAATACATCTACTGAGAGATTTGCAGTCATGTGTATCATAATAAATTCCTTTCGCTTTGACGGGGTTTTTCAGCATGTCTGCCCTCTTGTTTTTACAACGTTTAGTAAAGGGTGTAGGGGAGGATTATTTGTTCATCATCTCCAGGAAATCCCTGTTGCTCTTTGTGCCCATGAGTTTTCCAAGGAGGAATTCCATACTCTCAACTGTACTCAGAGGGGTAAGAACCTTTCTTAGTATCCACATCTTGTTGAGCACATCTTTATCCACAAGAAGTTCTTCCTTTCTTGTACCGGACGCATTGATGTCAATGCTCGGGAATATCCTTTTGTCAACAAGCTTTCTGTCGAGGTGCAGTTCCATATTTCCAGTGCCCTTGAATTCCTCAAATATAACGTCGTCCATCCTGCTTCCTGTATCTACGAGCGCTGTTGCTATTATGGTCAGGCTTCCGCCGTCTTCTATATTTCTTGCGGTTCCGAAAAATCTCTTCGGCTTCTGAAGGGCATTTGCATCGAGACCGCCTGAAAGGACTTTGCCACTGGCTGGTATAACAGCATTGTAAGCCCTTGCAAGCCTTGTTATACTGTCAAGGAGTATTACAACATTACGTTTACATTCGACAAGGCGTTTTGCCCTCTCGATAACCATCTCCGAAACCTGACAGTGTCTCTGTGGCGGTTCATCGAATGTTGAACTTATTATCTCTGCTGTCGGGACCTGCCTCTTCCAGTCCGTTACTTCTTCAGGCCTTTCGTCAATCAGGATTATTATGAGATGAATGTCTCGATGGTTTTTCTTGACAGCCTTAGCTATAGACTGCAGGAGCATGGTCTTGCCAGTTCTGGGTGCAGCAACTATCATGCCCCTTTGCCCCATGCCGATAGGTGTTGTAAGATCCATCACCCTTGTAGAGTAATCATTGGGGTCATATTCGAGTTTTATCTTTTCGGTTGGATAGTAGGGGATGAGATTATCAAACAAGGGTCTGTTTATATTCTCTTCCGGAGGTTCATGGTTTATTGCCTCTACCTTGAGAAGGGCAAAATATCTCTCGCTTTCCTTTGGCGGCCTTATCTGGCCTGAAACAAGGTCACCCGTCCTGAGATTGAACCTTCTTATTTGCGATGGCGATACATATATATCATCAGGTCCTGGAAGATAACTGTAGTCAGGCGATCTAAGAAAGCCAAATCCATCAGGAAGAATCTCAAGTACCCCCGCTGAAAATACATATCCTGTTTTTTCTGTCTGAGCCTGAAGTATTGCAAATATGAGGTCCTGTTTTCTCATGCCGCTGGCACCTTCTACATTGAGCTCTCTTGCAACCTCTGTTAGTGCATCGATCGTTTTTTCCTTAAGTTCTGAAATAGGGATATTATCCGTCATTAGACTCCTTTTTGGATTTTCCATTATTAAACTCCTATGAATTTTATATGGTGGTTTTCGTATAACCCGATAGTACTGTACCTTATCCAGGGAGGTTTTTACGATTTATACAAGAAGAATATATCTTATAACTACCATACTAAAAGCCAAATGAATTTGTCAATACCTTAAATAATGTCTGTGTATAAACTGCTGTTCAGATAATCCGTCATTCCACGACTTGATCGGGGAATCCACCCTTCGGCAGGCTCAGGGTGACAATTGTCATGGTGAGCTTGTCGAACCATGGATTATCCGGTCAAGCCGGATAATGACAAAATACGACTTTATACACAGATACTAAATAGGGCTTTACCCCGTTAGAAAAACCACTGTTTATGATATGGATGATAAAAATAAATAATATTAAATTAATCTTAGAAAGGGTAGGGTTAAAGCCCCATTTTTTCTAACGGGGTTTACAATTTTATACATTAGATGTTAGATTTTCTCATGAAATATGGAGAAAAGGCAATAAAGAAGGCTGTATTAGAGACATGGGATAACCCCTGCCCAGAAGGGAACTATGAGATCAATATCGAGTTCCCTGAATTTACCTGTCTGTGTCCACGCTCAGGATATCCCGATTTTGCCACGATAAAAATACAGTATATCCCGGACAAAAAAATTGTAGAACTAAAATCACTTAAACTCTATCTCAATTCTTTTCGATCTCTCTACATGTCTCATGAAGAGGTGACCAATAGGATATATAGAGAATTTGAAAAAAAATTAAAGCCAAGATTTTTGGAAGTAATAGGAGATTTCAGTCCACGGGGAAATGTAAAAACGGTTGTAAGGGTTTGTTCAGAGGAACGCAGGCAACCCTGAATCAAGTTCAGGGTTGTGGCTACTAATTATTGACTAATGACTTTCTTTTAAACTCCTTTTGCTCTTTCAATAAACAACTTCATCTTTTTATGATCTTTCTTCCCTTTTTCTGACTCAACACCACTGCTTACGTCAACGCCGTAAGGTCTCACTCGTCTTATGGCTTCGGCAACATTATCAGGTGTCAGACCACCTGCGAGGATAATCTTGCCGAACTGTTTGGCATAAATAGCAATATCCCAGTTGAAGATCTGACCAGTACCACCAAGAACATCAGGCGTGAATGTATCGAGTAGAAATGCAGAAACCTTGTCCTTATAATTAATAAGGGGATCAAGGCTTTCGAGAGATTTTACCCTTATCGCCTTTATCACACGTCTTGAAATATCGCACATCTCCGGGGGTTCGTTGCCGTGGAGCTGGACGGCGTCGATATGGGTCAGATCTATTATTTTCCTTACTTGATCGGGTTTTACATCAACAAAGACCCCTATAGTTGTTGTAAAAGAGGGGAGTTTTTTGATTATTGCTGCAGCATCAGCATGTGATATATAACGCGGACTTTTTTCAAAGAATACGAAACCGAGGGCATCAGCCCCAAAATCAACTGCGGCGACCGCATCGTCTATATTTGTTATGCCACAAATTTTTACCTTAACCTGCATGATACAATTTTATCACACCTTCCCCATTAACTCATCAATCTTTTTCCCTATATCCTCTGCCTCCATTAAGGCTGTTCCTACAAGTATGGAGTCGATACCCGCATCTTCGAGTCTTTTAACATCTTCTCTTGTCTTTATCCCGCTTTCGCTGATAATAACCTTGTCAGATGGGATCTCTTTTTTGAGTTCAAAGGTTGTATTGATGTTAACTTGTAATGTTTTCAGGTTTCTATTGTTAATGCCAATTATGTTACTATCTATTAAGAGCGCAATTTCGAGCTCCTTGAAATTATGTACCTCAAAAATAACATATAACCCGAGTTCTTTCGAGAGATGAAGGTATTCAGCCGCCTGATTCTTATCAAGTATTGCGGCGATTAAAAGGATAGCATCTGCCTCGTTTGCCCTTGACTCATAAATCTGGTATTCGTCAAATATGAAGTCTTTCCTTAAAATGGGTTTCGTTAGGACATTTTTAACCTCAGATAGAAATTTGACGTTTCCCCCGAAAAAGTCCTCCTCTGTGAGAATGGAAATCGCATTAACTGCTCTTTCTTCATATGTTCTGGCTATTGATAAATGGTCGAAGTCTTTTCTGAGGGTCCCTTTCGATGGCGATGACTTTTTTATCTCGGCGATCAGTTTGATTTTTTCACCGTGGGAACGTTTTATTGCAGTCTTGAAATCCCTTGTTTCTTCGATATCGCCAATCTTTGTCCTGAGATCTTTTATAGACAATCGGGTTTTTGAATCTTTCAGCCGCTCCTTTTTCTTTGAAATGATCTCGCTCAGGATTCCCATAAAGAGAATTTTATAAAAGCGCCTCCATATTTTGCAAATTTTAACATGTTTTTTTGCTATAATCCTCAAAAATGATAAAGAGGAGACTTCTATTTGCTCTTATATTGCTTCCTGTTGTTTTTATAGCAGGGATTTCTGGTTACATGCTGATAGAGGGATGGGGCTTTCTGGATTCATTTTATATGACGGTCATCACCATCGCTTCAGTCGGATATATGGAGGTAAATCCCCTATCCCCTCATGGCAGAATATTTACAATATTCTTGATTATTTTTGGAATGGGTGTTCTGCTATTCGGAATATCAACCTTTACAGCCTTTTTAGTTGAAGGTGAACTAAGCGAAATACTCAGGAGGCGAAAGATGGAGAAAAAAATCTCAGGATTGAACGGGCATTATATTGTTTGCGGGGTAGGCAGAACAGGGAAACATATAATTGATGAACTTTACAAGACGGGGAGATCCTTTGTTGCTATAGATAAAGATGAAGAGGCTTGCAAAAAGCTCGCTGAGGAAGATATGTTGTTTATCATGGGAGATGCTACAAGCAGTGCTGTCCTGAAGGCTGCAAATGCTGAACATGCAAGGGGAGTATTTTGCTCCCTTCCAAGTGATGCAGAAAACCTTCTTCTTATACTGACGGCAAAGGGGATAAATCCAGGACTGAAGATAATAGCAAAGGCAGAAGAAGACGAATCAGAAGATAAGATGAGAAAGGCAGGTGCTGATGGGGTGGTTTTGCCAGAGTTTATCGGGGGTCTGAGAATGGCATCAGAGATGATAAGACCAGAGGCAGTGACGTTTCTTGATAAGATGTTGAAGGGCAAAGAGGAAGTCTACAGGGTGGAGGATATTACTATAGTTTCCAATTCTGTATTTATTGGCAAGACCTTGAAAACATCTGGAATATTAAACAAGGATGGAGTTACTGTTGTAGCAATCAGAAAGGGAGATAAATATATATTCAGTCCCTCAGAAAAAGAAAGACTTGAAATGGGAGATGCTTTAATACTCATTGGTGAAACAAAAGATATTAAGGAAATCAAAAAGCTTGCAGGATAAATAAATGACTCGCAGAGATGAAAAAAGACACATAGCCAGGGCTGCTGGCCTTATGTCCGTTGCTACATTTATCAGCCGAATTCTTGGCTATGTAAAGGACATGATACTTGCAAGGTTTTTCGGGGCAACAGGCATTGCAGATACATTCTTTGTTGCATTCAGGATTCCCAATCTCTTAAGAGAGCTCTTTGCGGAAGGGGCCATGTCTTCAGCTTTTATTCCTGTTCTGACAGAATATCAGACAAAACACGGAATAGAAGAGGCAAGGAAACTTGTCAGGATTACATTTACATTTATCATGATATTTGTAGGCTTAATATGTATTGTTGGAATTGTCTTCGCCCCAGCAATTGTGACAGTAATAGCGCCGGGTTTTCTCGATATGCCTGAAAAATTTTCATTAACTGTTCTCCTTACCAGAGCGATGTTTCCCTTTCTATTGTTTATCAGCCTTGCAGCTCTTGTGATGGGAGCATTGAATACAAGGCGTATTTTTTTTATACCAGCGCTAGCTCCTGCGATGTTAAATATTACGATAATAGCTTACGTGATTCTGCTTGCTCCGTTGATGAAACAACCTATTGTCGCAGTTGCTATCGGTGTTACTATGGGTGGTTTTATCCAATTTACATTTCAACTCCCTTCTCTCTTCAAAAATGAATATTCTTTGAAACCGGAATATAATTTTAGACATCCTGGACTTAAAAAGATGTCCATACTCATCGTGCCTGCAACAATGGGGATGGCTGTAGCACAGATAAACATTTTTGTGAGTACTATCCTTGCTTCTTATCTCCCCGAAGGTAGCATCACATATCTTTACTATTCGATGCGGCTTATCCAATTTCCGATAGGGATATTCGGGGTTGCGATGGGAATGGCAGTTCTTCCAACGTTGTCGGAACATGCGGTAAAAGGAGATTTTGACAAGCTTAGAGATGATTTTTCATTTGCATTAAGATTGCTGTTTTTTATAACGATCCCTGCAATGGCAGGATTAATTGCATTAAGAGAACCGATTGTGAATATACTTTTTCAGAGAGGCAGATTTGATTATATTGCAACAGCGGGCACAGCCCACGCCCTTTTATTTTATTCACTCGGGATATGGTCTATAGTTGGTGTAAGAGTAGTGACAGCAAGTTTTTATTCGATGCAGGATACCAGAACACCTGTTAAGGTTGCTGTAATCGCATTAGCAGCGAATATTATATTCAGTATAATACTTATGAAGCCGCTTAAACACAGCGGTCTTGCCTTTGCTAATACCATTGCCTCAGGTATAAATTTCACTCTTCTTTTTTTCTTTCTCAGAAGGAAGCTTAAGATGGTTGATGCGAAGAGAATTTTTCGTTCCTTTGTAAAGACAATCTTTGCCTCATCTGTTATGGGACTCATGAGCTGGATGCTTCTTCATGGCGATGTATGGCAGATCCATGGCGGTACACTTAATAAAGTATTCTACCTTGGTGGAACTATTACTCTATGCATCGGAATATATCTTTTCTTGAGTTATTTACTAAAAAGTGAGGAGTTCTCTTATGTAATCGAGATGGTAAAGCAGAGATTTACAACATCTTCATGATTCCTTCGATACCTATTCATAATCCTTTGATAGACTATAACAGAACTGTAGGATAAGATAGGTGAACAGTTTGAAAAAAGCATTGATCTGTTGTTATATTACAAACAATTCAGTCTTTAATTATCATAATCATTAGCTGCTTCGGCAGAAAGACAAAGGAGGGATGTATGAAAGGAGACTGTATGAAAAAGGGGTGTACGAAAGGGGTTATATTCACAGTGTTTTTATGCGTATCTTTGCTCATCTTCTTTAGCGGTAATGCCTCGGCTGGACCGCCTAAACCTCCACCCAAAGGCAAAATATGGGTTGAGGTCGGCGGAAAGTGGACACTGGTCATTGCACCTCCAGGAGTAGGCCCTTATATCTGGATAGACGGGAAATGGGTGATAGACCCAACGCCTCCGCCACCCGGAAGCGAGTGGATTCCCGGACATTGGGTGCCTGGCTACTGGGAAGGGAAAAGATGGATTCCCGGACGTTGGGTACCTGGCTACTGGGAACCGGTTCCGTTACCCGGCCCGGATGCTAAATGGGTTCCAGGGCACTGGAAGAAAGGAAGATGGGTTCCAGGGCACTGGGCAGGTAAGTTACCTCGTGGAAAACATTGGGTACATGGACGTTGGGGCCCGGGTAAACGCTGGATTCCTGGACATTGGAAATAATTCTTTAAGTAGTGTCTGTCCATAAAGTCGATCAGTTACCGTTTTCTGTCATGCTGAATTTATTTCAGCATCTAATAGTATCAATAGGTTATGAGACCCTGAAACAAGTTCAGGGTGACAACAAAGGCAATTTATACACAGACACTAAGTAGTTCCATCAGTTGCATAAAAAGAGAGGCAGATACGATGAAAAAGTCTTACCTTATAGTCCTTGTAATTATGTTACTTTTTTCATGTACCTATGTAATTAGAAAAGACCTCATGGATGTTGCCATTGTAGATGTACCCTTTTCAGAGATCAGTGCAAATCCTGACCTTTACAGAGGAAAGATTTTCATCCTCGGCGGGATAATTGTCAATACAAAGATTATTGAGAAAGGTTCTTTAATAGAAGCGGTTTACGTCTCTGTTGATTCAAGAGGTTACCTGGATGAGGTAAGACACTCAAATGGCAGGTTTTTGGCATTCTATCCTAAAGAGAAAGGTCTTTTAGACCCTCAGATTTACCATAGTGGAAGAAAGATAACCATTGCTGGAGAGTTTATCGAAACACGTACACGCAAGATAGATGAGATGGAATATACCTATCCCTTCTTCGAGATAAAGGATATTTATCTATGGGAGGAGAGAAGGCTCTTTTATATGAGACCACCCTATCCCCCCTGGTACTATTCATATCCTTATTGGTGGCATGAGCCTTGGTGGAGATACCCATATCCGCCGCCGCCTTACTGGTAGTAGCTTTTAGTGAGAATAACAGGGGAAGGAGTAGTAACAATAGCGACCAGAAAAACAATGAAGACAGTTAATTGTATCCTTCTATATACCCAAATGTTGCATAAAATTATCCAACGATCGTCATTGCCCGACTTGATCGGGCAATCCAGAGAAAGGAACTGGATTCTCCGGTCAAGCCGGAGAATGACAACAAGGAGGGGACTAATATATGGATTTTGGAATGAAAAACAGACTATCACGAATCATCAGACCAAAAACAGGTAAAACTGTCATGCTTGCAGTTGACCATGGATACTTCCAGGGGCCAACAACAGGGTTGAAAGATTTGAAGAAAACGGTTACACCGCTTATTCCTTACGCTGACTGCCTTTTCATAACACGCGGTATGGTGAGAAACTGTATTGATCCGAGAAGTGATGTTGCCATATGTCTCAGGGTTTCCGGCGGGCCGAGCATACTTGGTGAGCTATCCAATGAAGATGTTACCACATCTATGGAAGAGGCCCTCAGGCTCAATGCTTCCGGAGTTGGGATGTCCATCTTTGTTGGTGCAAGCAATGAAGATAGGACAATATCCAATCTCGGTAAACTGGTCAACGAGGCGGAAAGATACGGGATGCCGGTTTTAGCTGTAACAGCAGTCGGGAAGGAAATGGGAAGGGATGCACGCTATCTTGCACTTGCATGCAGGATGGCAGCGGAAATCGGGGCGCATTTCGTTAAAACATATTACTGTGAAGAATTTCATAAGGTTGTTGAAGGATGTCCTGTGCCCATTGTTATGGCAGGAGGCAAAAAGATACCTGAGATGGACGCATTGAAGATGACAGAAAATGCCATCAAAGAAGGGGCGTCAGGCGTTGATATGGGCAGAAATATTTTTCAGAGTGACAATCCTGTTGGTATGATTAAGGCAATACGGGCTGTGGTTCATAAAGGTGCATCTGTAGAAGAGGCCTTTGAGATTTATTCAAAAAAATAAGGGTTCAAGGATTCCAGGATTCAAGTGAAAACAACAACTACTTGAACCCTCGACCACTCGAACCCCCGAACCCTTTTCTTATATGAAAGTAGCCGTTTATTACAGCAATGATGATATAAGGATTGAAGGGAGGCCGAAGCCCCGCATATCCAGTGGCGAGATATTGGTGAAAATGAAGGCTTCAGGAATCTGCGGAACAGATGTTATGCAGTGGTACAGGATAAAGAAGGCTCCCCGTGTTTTGGGTCATGAGATGTCGGGTGAAATTGTTGCTCTTGGAAAGGGAGTGGAGAATTTTAAAAAAGGTGACAGGGTATTCGTCTCTCACCATGTCCCATGTTACAGATGTCATCATTGTATTCAAGGCAATTATACTGCATGCGAATATCTTCACAGTGGAAATTATGACCCGGGAGGATTCTCAGAATTTATAAGGGTCCCTGAAGAGAATATGAGATATGGAACATTTCTCCTGCCCGAGGGAGTGACTTTTGAAGATGCTACAATGATTGAGCCGCTGGGATGTGTGATTGCAGGACAGAACCAGTTAGGGCTCAAGAAAGACCAGACTGTTTTGATCATCGGTTCCGGTGTGTCAGGTATTCTTCATATTCAATTGGCAAAGGTGAAACAGGCGAGGGTGGTAGCCACGGATATCAATGAGTACAAACTCAACAAGGCTTTAGAATTCGGTGTAGACACCATAATCAATGCGAATACCTATTCCGTTGATGAATTAAAAAGGGTCAATAATAATAGATTAGTAGATATAGTTATTGTATGCGCGGCCGCACGAAAAGCAGTTGAAGATGCCCTCTCATCTGTTGATAGAAAAGGAAAGATTCTTTTTTTTGCTGTTCCAGAGCAAGATATCCCGATTCCCTCTGTGCGATTCTGGAGGGATGAGATAACAGTAACCTTCTCCTATGGAGCATCTCCGGATGATATTCGAAAAGCAATATCGCTGATTAAGAATAGACGTGTGAACGTCAAAGGAATGATAACTCACAGAGTTCCGCTTTCAGATATCAGGAAGGGGTTTCAATTAGCCTCGGAAGCAAAAACATCTTTAAAGGTTGTTGTAGTTTCAGATCAGGATATTTAAAAATAAATCATCATTCATCCCCCTGCTCAAGACCTTTTCCTTAACCGAATGATTGCATTTTTCGGGTCAAAATCTTCTGTTATGAATTTTTTTCTCAATGACTTTTTAAGATTTCTTTGATAAACTTTTTTAAGAGGTATAAATGAGTGAGTAAATCCGTTTATAAAGACCTCAATGGATGCAGGATAATCATAATCGCATTTTTCATATTGACCATCTTTGCATTCCCTGTATTTGCCCAGGATTTCACAATCAACCACTTCCATTCTGATATTACTATTCATGAAGATTCATCATTTATTGTTAAGGAAACCATAGATGTGGAGTTCCACAGGGTAAGACACGGAATTTATAGAGAAATTCCTTTTAAATATACCGATGCGCGTGGCAGTACTATAAAGACACCATTATCAGTTTTATCTGTTACTGATGAGTCAGGAAAAGACTGGAAATACAAGATAAAGAAGAAAGGAAACGTAGTAAATATAAGGATTGGTGATCCTAAAATATATGTTGAAGGACATCAGACGTATGTGATTACCTACAAAGTCGAGAATGCAACACTCTTCTTTGATGACCATGATGAACTTTACTGGAATGTTACAGGTAACTACTGGTGGGCGCCGATAAAAAAGGCTTCGGCAAATGTTACCCTGGCAACAAAGAAAAAGAGTGAAAACCTGTGGGCAGCTTGCTACACAGGTCCCTTTGGTTCAAAGGAAACCGCATGCAGGTTTGAAATATCTCATAATACCGGTGAATTCACTACTACGAAGAATCTCGATAACCGTGAAGGTTTTACCATCGCATTCGGCTGGGATAAAGGACTGATCTCTCCTCCTTCTTCGTGGAGGAAATTCCTGTGGATAATAAATATAAAGGATAATTGGATTTTTATCCTGCCTGTTTTTTCTCTAATATTCATGACAAATCTCTGGCGAACAAGAGGCCGAGATCCGAGGGTGAGGGAGGCTGTTAGAGTAATGTATGAACCCCCTAAATATCAGAATGTACCTCTCACACCCGGAGAGGTGGGCACTCTTATTGATGAAAAACTCGATGCAAGGGATATTACCTCGACCATCGTTGGCCTTGCTGTAAAAGGGTATATCAAGATAGAAGAAACAAAAACAGAAGGGTTGATTTTCGATTCAACGGATTATTACCTTGCAAAGGTGAAAGAACCCGATGAAAACCTGAGCCCCTTTGAAATAACCCTTATGGACAGAATATTCCCGAAGGAACAAAAACTACCCGGCCGGATGGTATCAGAGATGAAAAATGAGTTTTATAAAAACCTCGATTTATTAAGAAGTACGTTATATGGAGAGCTGATAAGTAAAAAGTATTTCCTCGTCAGTCCTGAAAAAGTACGAAAGGTATATTATTTTACCGGGATAGCGATGATGGTTTTCAGCATAATCGCTTTGGTTTGGTTAACATCTTCTGCAAAAGGTACAATTGCAGGGATACTCATGGGTTTGCCGGTACTGGCATTTGCACGGGTTATGCCTGCCAAAACAAAAACAGGGTCATCTGTCTATATGGACATTCTCGGGTTTCAAGAGTTTATGAACCGTGCAGAAAAGGATAAAATGGAACGGATGGGGGACAAGGACCTTTTTTCTAAATTTTTACCCTATGCCATCGCCCTTGATGTTGTAGATAACTGGGCAAAGGCATTCGAGGGGATTTACCAGGAGCCACCTCAATGGTATGTATCACATGGTGAATTCAGGACTTTCAGCCCATACACTTTTTCACGTTCTATAAATTCGGCAATATCAAGCCTCTCCTCTGCAATGTTCTCCGCACCAAGAGGGAGCGGTATTAGTAGCGGTGGTGGAGGCTTTGGAGGAGGAGGTTTTTCAGGAGGCGGTTTTGGTGGCGGTGGAGGCGGAAGCTGGTAATAGGTGAGGTATCAGATATCCTGAAGCGGCTACATAACTCATTTCATCTCTTTTTATAAATCTTCTGCATTATCTCGGGAAACTTGTCTTTAAACTCAGGATGCATCCTTCCGATGAAAAGTTTTAATCCTTTTATTTCGTGTTTTAAATCTTCAAATTCTTTTAATGAATTTAGAGCCTCCTCTAATTTATCTGTCAGAGTTCCAATTTCCTTTTCAAGGAGTTTAAAATTTTCTTTTAAAATTATTTCTTCCTTCAATTTCCATTCCTCCATTCCTTCATAAATCATTCAGATTGATAGAAGTATAGCATAAAATTTCAATTCACCCAAAAGATGTCAACCTGAACTCATTTCAGCGGAGTATGACTATTTCTAAAGACTATTTGAGATATGAAAAGATTGTTTACTTGAGACAATCATTACGATATAATTTGAAAATGCGTAAAAAGGTTTTATATCTCATTATTCTCATCCTTCTTGTAGCGGTTGCCTTTTATGTAATATTCCCTCATCTAAACCCCAAAAATAACTATCTAACGGTCAGCGGCAGGGTTGAGGCCAGTGAGATAGAATTGGCTGCAAGGATTCCGGGGAAATTGGAAAGTGTCCTTATAGAGGATGGCGTGAATGTCAAAAAAGGTGATACCGTTGCTCTGATTGAGGATAAGGAGTTACAGTCAAAACGGAGAGAGATAATCAAGGGCATTGAGGAACTTAGTGAGAAGATTAATGCTACTGAGTTTGATCTCGAATACATTGCAAATAATGTTAAACATGCCATAGATGAAGCAAGGAAGACCCTCTCAGTTGCAAATGCAAGATTTAAACAGGCAGAAGCCCAAAGGGAGAATGCCGAAAAGGAATTCAAAAGATATTCTAATCTTTTAGAAAAAGAAGTGGTATCTAAACAGAAGTATGATAGAGAAAAACTTGCCTCTGAGTTTTCTAAAGAGGAGGTAAATGTTGCATTAAAAGAGATTGAAAGGGCAAATGTTGCTCTGATGAAGGCAGAAGACTCAAAGGCGCTGGTAATGGCAAAGGAGAAAGAACTTCTTGCGCTCAGGAAGTCACTTAGCCAATTGAAGGAAACCCTGCATCAGATGGAGATAAATATCGGGTATACAAAGATTGTTGCACCTTTAGATGGAATAATTCTGAGAAAGGTTGCTGAACCAGGTGAGGTAGTCCATCAGGGAGGAGTTGTGGGTGTTATGATAAATCCGGCCGACATATACGCAAAGACATATGTGCCGGAAAAATACATCGGAAAAATACAGATAAACATGAAGGCCGAAGTTCTTACCGATTCCTATCCTGAGCATCCTTTCACCGGTTATGTCTGCTATATTTCAGATAAGGCAGAATTTACACCCAAAGAGGTCCAATCATATGAGGAAAGGGTAAAACAGGTTTTTGCATCCAAGATCTGTTTTTCAAAAGGAGACAAATCTGCAGATAAAGGAAAGACTTATCAGGAAGTACTTAAAAAGGGAATGCCTGTGGATGTAAGATTTGATGTTGGACATTGAGACAGATAAAGCCTCCCATAATATCGTTCAGAAATGTATCAAAAAAATATAAAAAGAAATATGCGTTACAGGAAGTCAGCCTTGATATAATTCCTTCCGAGATTACAGGTATTATCGGTCCTGACGGTTCGGGGAAAAGCACTTTTCTCAAGATATGTTCAGGCGTTCTAACTTATGAAGGCACAGCCATTTTTATGGATAAAGACCTGCTTAAAAATTCTGAATCCGTAAAAAAACATCTCAGTTTTATGCCGCAGGGTCTTGGGCTGAACCTTTATATGGACCTTTCAATTGATGAAAATATTAATTTCTTTGCTGCGATTAAGAATGTCCCTGACGATAAAAGGGACCGGTTAAAAAACAAGCTTCTTGAGGCGACAGGATTGGTACCTTTTAAGGACAGACTGGCTAAACATCTTTCAGGTGGAATGAAACAGAAACTGGGAATCTGTTGTTCGGTTATCTCAAACCCCGACATACTCTTGCTTGACGAGCCGTCAAGCGGTGTAGACCCTCTTTCGAGAAGACAGTTATGGGAGCTTCTGAATGGTTTTATAAAAGAAACCGCTACCACTCTTGTACTGGCAACCTCCTATATGGATGAGGCTGAAAGATGCCATTCTGTCGGATTTCTGCACGAAGGGAAAATTATATATAACGGGGATCCCGAGCAACTGATGACAGAAGAAAAAGACCTTGAAAAGGCATTTTTCGAGATGCTTCTTGAAGGTAAAGAACTGCCTGTCTACGATATCCCCTTTGACTTGAATTTATCTAAAAACGATTCAGCAGCTATCACTATCTCTGGAGTAAGCAAATATTTCGGCTCATTCAAAGCTGTAGATAATATCAGTCTTTCAATAAAACGGGGTGAAATATTCGGATTCCTTGGACCTAACGGAGCAGGAAAAACCACCCTGCTTAAATGCATCCTTGCCCTTCTTAAGCATGATAAAGGTTCCATAAATGTTTTAGGCATGCAGTCAGGCAGTGCTGAACTCAGGAAAATAATCGGCTACATGTCCCAGGTTTTCTCCCTTTACGGAGACCTTACTGTAAAGGAGAACATAGATCTTTACGGCAGTCTTTACAACATAGACAGGACAGCTTTCAAAGAGAGGGTGAAGTGGGTTATAGAGGTGTCTGACATTGCAGGCATGGAAAATACCATTGTAAACAGGCTTCCCCTTGGAATAAAACAGAGGCTCGCCCTCGGCTGTTCAACACTGAATCTACCATCTGTCCTTATTCTTGATGAACCCACATCAGGGGTTGATCCTGTTGCCAGAAGGTCTTTCTGGCAGTTAATTCGTATGCTTTCAGACAAGATGGACATTACAGTGATTGTTACCACCCATAACATGGTAGAGGCTGACTTCTGTGACAGGATTGCTATTATGAATGAGGGCAGGGTCATAGCGATTGATAAACCTGAAAATCTCAGGAAAGATTTTGTGAGTGATTCCGGTGAGGTCTATGAGATTTATCCCGAAACTCTACTGGATACTAAAATATTCTCTTCGAACCAGATAGCAATAACACCTTTGGGAAGACGCTATCACGTATGGAAACAAGGCTTGAGTGAAAATGATATCAAATTGTTGTTAGATTCCCACGGTATTAAATACCGTTATATCAGAAATATACCACCTCCTATGGAGGATGTCTTTATATATTTTTTGGAGAAAAAGGGATGAACCCAGGGGGTAACTCCCCCTTCCCCCTCTTAACCTAAGAGGGGGATGTCACTCCCCTTAAGGTAAGGGGAGGTTAGCCTAACTTCCGCACAATTTTCACAAAAACAGACTTTTTAAAAAAATTCAAACACATAACCTATTGATATTCAAAGAAACAATGAATGAAACGCCTCAGAAATTATAAATAGTGACTAATAATAT
>JBFLZS010000056.1:0-19827 GCA_040756135.1 Nitrospirota bacterium | reverse complement strand
AATATGGATATTTTTACAATGAATGTATTATGCAACTACTTGCAACAAAATATTTATAACTATGTGGAATAGGAATTATAAGTTAATGATATATATAACGCTATCTTGGTTAAACTGATAGTATCTACAAGGATGTGCGGTTTCTTCTCCGAAGTTATGTTAGAATTATTTCACTACGTGGGAATCAAGGTTAGTCAAATTGTTCAGGGAATTGATAGGGAGGAACAAGTCAAAATTATTCTTTTCGAAAACTATAACTCAGGCAAATTAAGAACTTTTTTTGATAGAAGTGAATGGCAGCCTCGGTTAAAAAAAATTATGGCTTGGTTTTTGAAGCGATATGATTTACGAACAGCTATAAAAATCTATCGTGCTTTACATATAAAACCAAAATTGGGTTGGCTAGATTTGTTTTTGCCGCGTCTTTTTGGATCAATCTTCATTGGGTTTTTGCCTTTGGTATCGGCAACTGAACTCTGGGGATTGCCTCTAACACTTGATTGGTATTTTTTAGGCGTTCTGGCACTATTTTCGTTTGCCCTTACATTTGGCTATTTCAACCTTGAATACTCAAAGGCTACAGGCAAAGGAATGAACTATAATCCACTTGTAGTTAGTCTCATGGGGTTAGGTTATGCATTTGTTCTATCTTCAATTTTAACAATGATATTCTCAAAGCATTTTATTGGAGCAAATAATTCTTTTATTCCAGTTTTGGGCAGTGGTTTCAGATTGTATCCAAAAATATTAATTTTTTTTGCCTTTTCCGCCCTTCTCATCGGCATCTTTATTCAGGTCTTCTGGGAGGAGAAGACGATTACGGAGCCATTATAATTGGGAAATGAGAAGTGGGAAGTGGGAAGTAGGAAATAACGAAAAAATAATAGAGGTTTCGCAAAGACATTTAAAGGAGGTGAAATGACACGGCCAAAAAGACAAGTTTATCATGACCCTAACGATGCTTATTTTAATGAACATTTAACCGAGTTTGTGAAAGAACATGGTGGTGAATGGGTTATTATTGCAGGAGGACAACTAATAGGGTTTGCCCGTAAAGAGAATATATCAATACTTATGAAAAAAGCCAGAAAGATGTTCCCTGATGATATACCGCTGTTGTCGCCTATACCAAGGGAGGAAGAGTTAGAGTGTATTCTCTAATCTTTCCATATAAACTGGTTGAAAAACGGTATATTCCAGTAATTCCACTAATTCTGTATGGTTCCCTGGAGATGAAAATAAGAACAGAGGCATTTGTTGACTCTGGCGCTACCTTTAGCATTTTCAATATAGATATCGCAAAAAGTTTGATGCTCAACCTCAAGAATGCACGTGAACAGTTTTTTGTGGTTGGCGATGGTAGTTTTATCCCAGCAAGGGTTATAAAAATTCCACTCCAGGTAGGCAATGAAAAGATTATATCTGATGTTGCCTTTTCTGAAAAACTCAATATAGGTTTTAACCTTCTTGGAAGAAAAGGCATATTCGAGTATTTTGATGAGATAGCCTTCTGTGAAAAAAGAAAAGAGGTTATCTATAGATGGAAGAGAAACAAACGATAACAGTCGATCTCTGTGCTCTTTTGTCTAACACTGCCAAGCTCTCCGAGCTTGACTCATACATTCAGAAAGCCAAGGAGCTTGCCGGCGAAGGAAATGAAGTCGTTCTTACTGGTGCCGCACCGGTATGGCTCTATCTCAAGATTGCACATGCCCTGCATGGAAAGGCGAAAAAGCTTATCTACCGTTCCCCTGTTACCGGGGATGTGGTAATATTTGACCATAGCCCCGGATTAAAAAGGAGAAGCAAATGACAAAAGATGAAGTTCAAAATATTGCACTCTTAGTTGATTTTGAAAATTTTTCTGCAAACCCCAGTGATATTTTTGAAGTAGAAAAATTGTATAGAATGCTAAATTTACCCAATAATGCAAGGCTTATATTAAAAAGAGCTTATGGCGATTGGGGGCAGTACGCTAAATATAAAAATGAATTGCGAACTAATTCTTTTGAACTTATAGAAATGCCCATTATTAGCGGCAAAGGAAAAAATTCTTCAGATATACAACTAACCGTTGATGCTTTAGAAATAGCTCTCACAAAGGATTATGTTGATACTTTCATCATTGTTACAGGAGATAGCGATTTTGCTCCGCTGCTTTCTAAGTTAAGGACGTACAATAAATTTACTATTGTTGTTGGAAAAGATAAATATACAAGTAAAATACTGGGGAATTTTTCCGATGAAATTATATATTATTCTAATTTAACATCCGAAGAACTGGAAGTTACAGAAATAACAAATGCGTATAAGCTGCTAAAAGATGCCGTTGTTGAAATACAAAATGAAAATAAACTACCGCTTGGTTCTTTTGTTAAATTAAAAATTAAGCAAATAAACCCATCATTCAGCGAAACAGAATATGGTTTTTCCCAATGGAGGCTTTTCTTAGAAAAGGCAAGAGAGGATGGAGTAGTTGAACTTGAAAAACATGAAAAAGGAGATTTTTTGGTAGGATTACCGAAAGAAGTAGAAATAAAGGATGCCGATTTTACGAATACGTTTTATTCTAATCTTTATAAGGCGATTGAGCAATCTAAGGGAAAAGATAATAAAAGTTTATTCAGTCAAATAAACGATAAACTTCAAAAGATTGACTCAAGTTTTAACATTAAAAATTATGGTATATCAAAAACTAAGGGCTTCTCAGCCTTTATGAGATTATTGTCAGAAAAGGGATTAGTGCAGATATTTCGCACCGGACATACATATTCGTCAACTGCGACTGAGAAATTGAAAAAATTGGCCGAGACGAAAACTATAAAATAATTATAAGGACTTTGAAGTGAGGTTTAAAATGGCGATTGGCAAGTTAAAGCTTAAAAAAATAATTTCAGTGGCAAAGGAATACGGAGCTATGCGTTTGATCCTTTTTGGCAGTGCGGCGGAAATTCCTTCTAAGGCAAAAGATATTGACCTGGCCTGTGATGGAGTTATTGGATGGAAACTCTATGAATTGGCAGCGAGGCTTGAGGAGGAATTAAAAACGCCTCTGGATATAGTTCCCCTCAGCCCCCCATCTAGATTTACAGAGTATATTAAGAAGAAGGGTAAGATCTTATTATGACCTTGAAAGATCTCACTGACGCGAAGGGCTCGATAGTATAGATGATGTATTTAAAAAATTTACTGCAAGACTTCATGATTATTTGCAATTACTTGAGAAAGAAAAGTAGTAATCTGCCGCCCTCCTCATCCGCATCTTCATCCAGGTTTTCTGGGAGGAGAAGACGATTACGGAGCCGTTGTAGATGAGAGGTGAGAAGTAAGAAGTGAGAAGTAGGAAGTAATAGACTATTTTCTGTTTTTTAAAGTTGTATAATTTTAAATATTCTCTTGTCAGTCAGGAGGTGAAAGGAGTTTAAAGAAGGCACACTCGGAGACAATATGGATTTTATAGAATGGTCTTCGTTATATCAGATGCGTAATCGTCTTCTTGAAAAAAAGGCCGAACTTGAAGGCATGAAATAGATAAACTTGAATCTGGATTCCTGCCTCCGCAGGAATGACACAATCAAGAGCAAGAACTTTACCTAACAATATGTGCACAAATGATTTCCCATATGTGCATAAATGATTTTTACATAACAGTGAGTAAGAAGGCAAGGAGGAAATATGAGGAGAAAATATACGGCGATAGTTCGCAAAAGCAAGCTTGAGTATGTTGCAATATGTCTGGAATTGAATGTCTCGGCCCGCGGAACTGACTTGGCAGACGTCGAAAAGAATCTTAGGGCAGCGATTGAATTGTATCTGGAAGACATAAAAGAGAATCCTGAAACAGTTGTTACCTCTATATCTACCGACGAATTCATCGAATTCATACGCGACACAGAGCCCGACTGGTACAAAGAGCCGGATGAGGGGCTGATTTTAAAGCCGCTTGAAATTCATGAGGTCCCTTCATATGCCTAAAGTTCCCTCGATGTCCAGCAAAGAACTTGTAAGTTTGCTGGAAAAGGGTGGGGCTGTTTTTGTAAGGCAGGGTTCAACAGATCATGCGATATATTCAAGAACTGTCGAGGCCAAAAGGTATTCCGCGCCAGTACAGATGGGCAAAAAAACCTTGGACCCTGTTTATTGCAAGCGAATACTCAGGCAATTACGGTTTACTGATGAGGAAATCGAAAAGCTTTTAGCGGAATAATTTGGCTTTATCTGAAGATTGCCCATGTCCTGCATGGGAAGGCAAGGAAGTTAATTTATCGTAGTCCTGTAACAGGAGATGTGGTAATATTTGACCATAGTCCTTATTAAATGGGAAGTTAAGAAATGGGAAACGAATCGGTAGATCAGGAGAGTATTTATGAAAAAGATAAAAATATATTTGGATACTTCCGTAATTAACTTCTTATATGCTGGTGACGTGCCTGAATTAAAAAAAATAACAGAAGAATTTTTTGCCTATGTTAGAGATGGCGAACGTTTTGACGTATATATCTCCGATGTGGTTATTAATGAGATAAACAAGACCAACGACCTCTGGAAAAAGCAACAACTCCTGTCAGTAATAGAGTCCTATGAACTTACTAAACTGCCTGATAATAGAGATAATGAAATAGGTATCTTGGCAGAAACATATCTTAATAAAGGCGTAATTCCGATGACAAAGATTGAAGACGCCCTTCACATTGCTTATTCAGTTGTTTTTGAGATGGATGTATTATTGAGCTGGAATTTTAAACACCTTGCCAATATAAAACGAGAAAGGCAAGTGTTACTTGTTAATATAGAAAATGGATATAATTATCCGCTAAGAATTATAACGCCTATGGAGGTAAGCTATGAAGACAGCAACGATATCTAAATCATTGGAAGAGGTTTGGATGTGGAAAGAGAAATGCTACGAGGAGTCAAAAAATCTCAGTGTTACTGAATATCTGAATATAGTGCACAAAAATGCAGAGCAGGCTTTGCAAGAAACAGGCTTTATAGAGAAGAATGGCAAATTGAAAAAGAAATCAGAGATAGAAATTAGCATATAAGCTGTATCATCGGCATCTTCATCCAGATTATCTGGGAGGAGAAGACGATTACGGAGCCATTATAATTGGGAAATGAGAAGTGAGAAGTAGGAAGTAACGAAAAAAATAGAGGTTTCGCAAAGACATTTAAAGGAGATGAAATACGGCCAAAAAGACAAGTTTATCACGATCCTAACGATGCTTATTTTAAAGAACATTTAACCGAGTTTGTGAAAGAACATGGCGGTGAGTGGGTTATTATCGCAGGAGGACAACTAATAGGGTTTGCCTGTAAGGAAAATATTCAAGGCTTATGAAAAAAGCCAGAAAGATGTTTCCTGATGACATACCACTATTGTCACCTATACCAAGAGAAGAGGAGTTGGAGTGCATTCTCTGATATTTCCTTATAACCTGGTTGATAGGAGATATATTCCGGTAATCCCCATAATTTTGTATGGTTCACTGGAGACGAAAGTAAGAACAGAGGCATATGTTGCTCATGCTTTGCATGGCAAGGCACGGAAACTGATTTATCGTTCACCGGTGACAGGGGATGTGGTAATATTTGACCATAGTCCTTATTAAATAAAAAAATGGGAAGTAAGAAATGGGAAATGGGAAGTAAAACCCAGAGGATAAAAGGAAGAAATGAAGGCAAGAAAGCTGTTTTATAAAAGTTTTGAAGGAAATAATCATCTCAGGCTATGGTAAAAAATGACGAAATAGCCCCCCTCGAAGAGGTTCTTAAGGGATTAAGAGAAGAGGAAAAGGTCCTTATAGCTATTCTTTATGGCTCGTATGCGATGGGTATCCCTCACAAAAGGTCTGATATTGACCTTGCTCTTTATATAAAAGCAAAGGATGAAAAGGAAGAAATGGAAATAGTAGATAGAATCCTTATGTCCGTTGAAAGAGATATCTCAATTCTAAGGCTGGATGATGAGGATGAGTCTCCATTTGTGGTGCAGGAAGCCCTTAAAGGTATTCATCTGGTAAAGCCTGATGAAGAAACTCTATACGGAGTTAGTCATAGAACACTCCATGAGTGTGAAAGTATTAGATTTAGAAGGGAATTAACCATTGGATAGAATAAAAAATCTTCTCAGTTTCATGGAAGATACTATCGATTATTTTCTTATGAAGATTAAAGATGTTAACAGAGATCGCTACTTTGCAGATAGAGACATAAGAAATATCCTTGATAAGACTATAAATGACATTATACTTTGCATGGTTGACATTGCCGAAGAGTGTTTGAAGAAACACGGGAGAAGTATTCCTGATACTTATAAAGATACAATCCTTGCCTGTCATGAATTTGCTGGAGATATTGTTCTTAAAGTTGCCTCCTTGGTGAAACACCGAAACGAAGCAATACACCAGTATTTGAAGATAAACTGGCAGAACATAGTGACCGTGAAAAACAAAATCCCTGATATTAGAGAATTTATTGATAAAGTGAGAAAGTGTTAACTTACCGGCGCAGCTCCTGTCTGGCTTTATTTGAAGATAGCGCATGCATTGCATGGCAAAGCGAGGAAATTGATTTATCGTTCACCTGTAACAAGTGATGTGGTAATATTTGACCATAGCCTACAACAATAAATGAGAAATAGGAAGTGAGAAATGGGAAGTGGGAAAAATGCCTAATTTCCTCTCCATTCAATCGAAATGAGAAATGCATACCGAATACAATGAACTAAAATATCTCACCTTTGCGCGGTTTATTTTTCATACAAGGGCGTTGAACAGGTTCAGATTGCCCATATACAAGGGGTCTACTTTTCGTGGAGGCTTCGGAAATAACCTTAAAAGAACGGTCTGCATAAACAGGAATGGTGATTGCGGTAACTGTATTCTGCAACCGAAGTGTGTTTATTCCTATGTCTTTGAGACAAGGCCGCTTCAGGATTCAAGAGTAAAAATTGATTTAACCGATGTGCCACGTCCTTATGTACTTGTGCCGCCTGATACCGGAAAAGACGTCTTCGATGCTGAAGAGCCTTTTGAATTCAGCATGGCGCTTTTTGGAAAAGCGATTGACTATCTTCCCTATGTCCTTTTTGTTTTTCAGCAGTTGGGGGAACATGGCATTGGCAGGGAGAGGGGAAGGTTTTATATTGAATCAGTAAAAAACGAAAGGTTTGGCGATGAGATTGAGATATTCAATGCGAAGACAGGCTGTCTCAAAGGAAATATTCACATCTACTCATCGGAAAATTTTCTTTATCTTTATGAAAATCTCATAGCTATGAATCCTAAAACAATGAGGATAGAATTTGTCACACCCTTCAGGATGAAGATTGACGGGCATCTCAGGGATGACTTTACCTTCTTTGATTTCTTCAGGAGTCTTCTTAACAGGTTGTATTTTATCGCGCGTTTTCACTGCGGCGGCGATAATGAAAGACGCCAAAGGGAGCTGCTGGAACTGAGCAAGGGTGTGGAGATAACCGGAAGAAATCTCAGGTGGCACGATTGGATTAGATACAGTAGCCGGCAGAAGACAGAGATGTACATGGGCGGAGTAGTAGGCGATTTTACCATTTCAGGGAATCTTGTTCCGTTTATGCCTTTCTTGAAAGTAGGGGAATATACACATACTGGCAAGGCAACCAGCATGGGGCTTGGAAGGTACAGTATTTCAGTAAAATAGCGCAAAAGAGCTGAAGGCGGGGCTTCTGTTCTTCAGAGTTTTAAAGGAGTGCAATGAGCCTTTTTGAAGAGATATGCTCTTATAATAATCTCCTTTTAGCCTTTGACAGGGTTGAGGAGAATGCAGGATGCCCCGGCGTTGACAACATAACCATAGAGGGATTCTCGATCGGTCTTGAAGAAAGGCTTTTGTCTCTAAGGAAAGAGCTCCTGAGTGGCTCTTATGAACCTGCTGCATTGCTCAAGGTTAGCATCCTAAAAGACAGCGGAAAGATAAGGTGGCTTTTGATACCCACTGTCCGTGACAGAATCGTCCAGACCTCGGCTGCAATGGTCTTAGACCCAATACTCGACAGGGAATTTGAAAAATGCAGCTTTGCCTACAGAAAGGGCCTCTCTGTTCAGAAGGCTGTTCAGAAGATTATTGAACTCAGAGATAAAGGATATATATGGGTGGTGGATGCTGACATAACCTTATTCTTCGATGAAATAGACCACGAAATCCTGATAGGAGAGCTCAAGAAGCACGTGGATGACGAAAAGGTTATAAATCTGATCCGGATATGGCTGAAAGTTGATGTCATGTACAAGGGGGAGAGAACACGATTGACTAAAGGAGTTCCTCAAGGTTCACCGATATCGCCGCTCCTGTCTAACCTCTATCTTGATACATTTGACGAGGCATTGATGGAGGCAAAACAGAAGCATGTGAGGTTTGCAGACGATTTTGTAATCCTGTGCAAGGATAAACCTGATGCTGAAGATGCCCTTGAACTTACCGAAGATGTGCTGAAGATGCTGAAGCTAAATCTGAACCCGGAAAAGACAAGGCTTACGCATTTCAACTATGGATTTAAATTCCTCGGTGTGGAATTCATCAGAACTATGGCCTTTAAGCCTGTCTATGAAGAAAAGACAGAGATTGAAAAGGAAACACTGCCAGTCACACAAGCAATTGTTACCCCCTCAAAGGTAGAAGAAAAACGGCGGTTGGACGTTCCTGATACCTTAATGGCGCAGGCTTTCAGAAAGGCTATCGATGAGGCAGGTCAGGAGGATTTCGATGCGATGATCGGCGAGAGACCTGATATTGAACCCTCTGCCTTCGGGGAGCCCTTTATGAGAACCCTCTATCTTATGGAACAGGGAATTGTCCTTTCAAAAGAGGACGAAAGGTTTAATATCCGGAAAGAAGGAGAGGTGATAAAGGAGATACCCGCCATAAAGGTGGATCAGATAATAGTGTTTGGAAATATCCAGATAACCACTCAGGCAATGAAGTTCTGCCTTCAGGAGGATATTCCGATAATCCTCCTCTCGAGCAGGGGAAAATATTTCGGGGCAGTAGACTCATTTAAAGGATCGAATGTGTTATTGCATAAGATACAATTCGAGATGGCGGACGACAGAGCGGCTTCTCTTCAGATAGCTAAAGAGATTGTGAGGGCAAAGATCAACAACTCAAAGGTCCTGATCCAGAGATACGGCAGAAAGAGGCAGCATCTCAAATTAGACCTTCACGTGGAGAAAATGAATCTCCTTCTGGACAGGGTTCCTCTTGCAGCAAGCCATGAGGAGCTTATGGGGATCGAAGGCGCGGCATCGGCAAGTTATTTTTCTGGAGTGAGGATCCTGATTGGAGATGTATGGGGATTCAGGGAAAGGCGGAAACAGCCGCCTCCTGATCCTGTAAACAGCCTTCTCAGCTATGGGTATACACTCCTTTTCCACAATATTTACGCAATGGTTAGAATGCACAGGCTTCATCCTTATGTTGGTTTCCTTCACGGCATAAGAGATGGCCACCCAGCTCTCGTTTCTGACATCCTCGAAGAGTTCAGGGCACCTGTGGTGGATTCTACTGTAATGAACCTGCTTATCAGGGGCAGCCTGAAGAAAAACGATTTCCAGATGCCGGAGGATGAAGGTTCGCCATGCCTGCTGAAGGGAGATGCGCGGAAGGTTTTCATAAGGGCATTTGAAGGAAAGATGAACAGCCCTGTCTCGCACAGCCCTTCCGGATACCATGTTGATTACAGGAGGTGCATTGACCTGCAGGCGCAGGCATTAAAGAAAGTAATCGAAGGCAAGCTGAAGAAATACGAACCCATGACGATAAAGTGACATGTTTTTCATGATATGTTATGACATAATTGATGATGCCCGTAGAAGGAAGATGCAGAAACTCCTTGAAGGATACGGTGAGGGAGTTCAGTACAGCGTGTTCGAATGTGATATATCTGATTCACAATATAGAGATTTGAAAGGAAAAGTCTTTTCTTCCATAAAAAGGGATGAGGACAACGTGAGGTTTTATCCTCTTTGCAGGGCATGCGCAGGGAAGATAGAATTCACTGGTAACGGCGCCATAATGGAAAATGAACACTTTTTCATAATATGACATGATGATAGTTGTAACATACGATATCACTGACGATAAAAGAAGAAACGATGTGGCAAACGAATTGCTGAATTACGGCGTCACTTGACATTACCGTCTGAGATTTTGATAATTAAAGCAAGGATTGCGAACTGGATGTCTAAATATTTACAAATAAATGCAATTTCATGCACTTCGGGATTTTCTCTCAGGCGGTGGTTGAAAATACTTGATCTTTGATAACTTCCCGGCATTTCAGGGCAATTTTTTCTGCTGTAAAAGAGGAAAAAAGAAACTCAGGCGGAAACCACCCTGCAAACCAGTGAATTACAGCGGTTTACAAGGGAAGGATTAAGGAATGTGACCCGATAAAAGGGGACTGAAACTGCCGCGTATAGCTTCTTTCAGTTCTGCGATGTTTTTTAATTAAGGAATGTGACCCGATAAAAGGGGATTGAAACTTTACAAGGTGTACTAAAGTGCCTAAAATGACTAAAGTGAACTAAAATTATTGAATCAGAATTAAATTTAGGCACTTTAGTACACCTTAGTTCACTTTAGACATTTACCCTTGAAACAGTTACGGATAACGGATTAGACTGTAAAGAGGTCGCTATAGCAAATTAAAAATAAAAAAGGTAAAATCAATAATAAATAATCGGAGAAAAGGATGGGAAAAGTAGATACCCACGGGCAAGCCCGTGGAACTCTGCTAAGGGATTAGATAGAATCACTATCGACCCAAAGGTCTTTGGCGGGAAGCCCTGCATAAGAGGACTAAGATTTCCAGTTTCCAAGATATTGGATCTTCTTGCAGCAGGTATGTCTCAAGAGGAAATCCTTTCTGATTACCCTTATCTTAAAAGGGAAGATATTGTTCAGGCAGATAACAGCGAAAATAGAAGGGGCTTGATCATATGGCCAAGGTTATATTTGATATAGAAACAGTTGGGAGAGATTTTGAGTCACTTGATAAACCGATCCGCCATTATTACAAGAGCCCATATCCATGGCTTATAGTTTTTGGGGCAGCGCTCAACAGGCTGGACATTTTTCCCGGCATTATCATTTGTTTTTTCTGTTCCCATACCTCTACTCCTATTCGTCTTTTTTTCTTCTGATTCTTCCTTTTGAGTTTTCCCCTTGAGTGTTGCTTTTATGCCTGTATTCCTTATTCCGGCAAGAAGGGCTATTGCTCCACCGAATATAAGCACTAACGGGAATATTGCGATCAAAACTTCTACCATATACCACCAGTATTTTGCTAACCCCCATATTCCAAGACATATTGCAATGAGACCAAAAACGATGCTAAGCATATCATCTCTCCTTTTTTAAATTTTTAAAGTACTGTACACCGTACAATACCCTCTCTTACGTCCGGAACACCTAAAATTTGATAAAGGTTGATTCATTGTTTTTTCTCTTCCAATTCTATCGATTTCTTGAAATATTTCACCGCTTCTTCTCTCATGCCCTTTGCCTCGAGTCGGAAAGGGTTAGGGTGAGGGGTATATGGAGTTCGTCAAAAGTATGGCGATCGAAGGGAATATTTGTAGCAATTAAAAAAAGAAAAGGGTAAAATTAATGAGTGATGTCGAGGGTTATATTTGATATAGAGACTGTTGGAAAGGATTTTGAGTCTCTTGACAGTGCAACTCAGGAATACCTTCTGAGGTATGCTGAGACAGAAGATGAAAAAGAGGAAATAAAAGACCGCCTTTCTTTTTATCCCCTGACAGCTGAAGTCGTTGCGATAGGGTTGCTTAATCCTGATACACAAAAGGGGCTTGTATTTTTCCAGACCACGGGGGAACCACTGCTTCCTTTCGAAGAAGATAATATTCGATATGAAACTGGAACAGAGAAGGAGATACTTGAAAAATTCTGGGATGTCATTAAGGACTATAAGCAATTTATAACCTTTAATGGCAGGGGTTTTGACTGCCCTTTTATTTTAATCCGCTCTGCCATCCACAGGATAAAGCCGAAGAAGGATTTAATGCCAAGTAGATACAATGATATGCATATAGACCTTCTCGATCAGCTCACATTTTATGGCGCCACACGCAGGAGGTTTAGTCTTGATATGTGGTGCAGGGCATTCGGGATAAAGAGCCCTAAAGAAAGTGGCATTACAGGTTATGAGGTTAAAGATCTGTTTAAGGCCGGCAGATACATCGATATTGCGAGGTACTGCGTCGGTGACCTCTGGGCGACAAGGGAGCTTTTAAGCTACTGGGAAAATTATATCAGGTTCTCACCTTAAGCCCTCTTTTTGCCTCTTTGCACTCTACAATTTTAAAAACCCCTCTGGACTCATTATTTTGTATCCCTTCAGTTACGGGTTAACAAATCCCCCTTTGGAAAAGGGGGAATGAGGGGGATTTTATAATATCATTGAAAAATCTCCCTTAACCCCTCTTTGCCAAAGAGGGGAACAACAATATGCAACTATTCATGCACTCATAACTGAAAGGTTACACATAATTTTCATTTTTCAACTTTTATACGAAAGAACAAAAAAACAAATAGGACTGGAAAAGAGAAAAACTCTTTGTTAAAATTAGAGGCCAGTTTTTATAGGAGGTGTATTTATGGATGTTAAAGGCCATGTTGGGATAATTACAGGTGGGGCACGTGGCATAGGTGAGGCGATCGGTGAGGGGTTTGCAAAAAACGGTGTTAACCTGGCTATTGCAGACATAAACATAGAGGCAGCTAATGAAATCGCTGCAAGGCTTACAACACACGGGGTTAAGGCTATCGGAATAAGACTTGATGTATCGAATGCCGAAAGAGTTAAAAAGGCGTTCGAAGATGTACGAAAGGAGTTTGACAGGATAGACATTTTGATAAACAACGCTGGAATAACTAAAGACTGCCTTCTGCTTAGAATGAAAGAGGAAGACTGGGACTCAGTGGTGGATATTAACCTCAAGGGAGTTTTCCTGTGTTCCAGGGAAGCCATAAAGGATATGTCAAAACAGCGATATGGCAGGATAGTGAATATAACCTCTGTTGCTGCATTTATGGGTAATCCGGGGCAGGCAAATTACAGTGCCTCAAAGGCAGGGGTGGTTGGTTTTACAAAGACCATAGCAAAAGAATATGCAAGCAGAGGGATAACAGTAAATGCTGTTGCCCCCGGCTTTATACAGACTGCGATGACAGACGTTCTGCCAGACAGCGTGAAGGAGGAGATGAAGAGACTAATTCCGTTAGGGAGATTCGGCACAGTGGAGGATGTTGCAAATGCTGTTATTTTTCTTGCTTCGCCCGATTCAGGTTACATAACTGGGCAGGTGATACATGTGAATGGCGGCATGTATATGTAAATAGATGCAAGATGCATGATGCAAGATAGCGACACAGTATCATGAATCATGTATCATGTATCGTGAATCATAAAATAAGAAAACTGGAGGTGCATTATATGGTAGAAGAGAAGGTGAAGGAGATTATATCAAAACAACTCGGGGTGAATACTTCCGAGGTTACATCTGAGGCATCTTTCGTTGAGGATCTTGGCGCTGATTCACTGGATACAGTTGAGCTTGTTATGGCATTTGAGGAGGCGTTTGGGATCGAGATACCTGACGAGGATGCAGAGAAGATTATAAAAGTCAAAGATGCTATCGAATATATTAACAATAAGAAAAAATAATAGGCGATGGATAAAAATAGGGTTGTTATAACAGGGGTAGGCATGATTACCCCACTTGGTCTTGGAATTGAAGATAGCTGGAATAACCTTATTGCGGGTATATCCGGTATAAGAAGGATTACCCATTTTGACTCTTCTAAATTCCCCACACAGATAGCAGGGGAGATAGGAGGCTTTAACCCTGAAGATTATATCGAGTTAAAAGAGATAAAGAAAATGGACCGTTTTATCCATCTTGCCATTGCTGCAGCAAAAATGGCAATTGATGATTCGGGTCTTAGGATAACAGATAAAAATGCAGAAAGAGTAGGTGTAATTGTTGGGTCAGGGATAGGGGGATTGGGAACCATTGAATACTATCATTCTGTTTTACTCGAAAAAGGACCAAGAAGGATTACCCCTTTTTTTATCCCGATGCTGGTAATAAATCTTGCTGCTGGACAGATATCAATAAAATTCGGCGCTAAGGGACCTAATTCGGCAGTAGCTACTGCATGTGCTACCGGAAGTCATTCAATTGGAGATGCGTTTAAAATTATTCAAAGGGGCGAAGCAGATGTCATGATTGCAGGTGGTACAGAGTCAGTAATAACACCTTTAGGCATAGGCGGATTTAATGCAATGAAGGCTCTTTCGACAAGAAACGATGAGCCAGAAAAGGCAAGTAGACCATTTGACATAGATAGAGACGGTTTTGTGATGGGAGAGGGTGCCGGTATTGTCATACTTGAGAGCATCGAGAGCGCCATGGATAGAGGCGCAAAGATATATGCAGAGATAGTCGGATATGGTATGACTGCAGATGCATACCATATAACTGCTCCTTCTCCAGGTGGCGAGGGTGCTACAAGGTGTATGGCAATAGCATTGAGGAACGGAGGGGTTAATCCTTCAGAGGTGGATTACATAAATGCCCATGGTACTTCCACAAAATATGGAGATGAACTTGAAAGTAATGCTATAAAGACAGTGTTTGGAGAACATGCACACAAGGTTGCTGTAAGTTCGACGAAGTCTATGACAGGTCATTTACTCGGTGCCGCAGGGGGTGTTGAGGCGATTATCAGTATCCTGAGTATTTACAACGATATTGTTCCACCAACAATAAACCTTGACAATCCAGACCCTGAATGTGACCTCGATTATGTACCATATAAATCAAGAAGAATGACAGTTAATTATGCCTTATCAAATTCATTCGGCTTTGGTGGAACTAATGCCTGTCTTCTTTTTAAGAAATTTGAAGTTTAACTCCTTTTATGTCTGAGCAGGATATCACTGAATTAGAAAAGCGACTCGGTTATCTCTTCAAGAAAAAAGGGCTTCTCATAGAGGCCCTGACCCACAGATCTTTCTATCATGAAAACCCTGATAGGGCAGATGCCTATAATGAAAGGCTTGAATTCCTCGGCGATTCTGTACTCGGATTTATAATAGTTGAATATCTTTTTACATATAAGAGTGAATTTACAGAGTCAGTTATGGCCAAGACTAAATCCTATCTCGTTAAAGAATCTATACTTTCTGAGATTGCAAGTTCTATATCCCTCGGAAAATATCTCAGATTAGGGAGAGGCGAGGAAGCTACCGGTGGCAGAACAAAAAGATCGCTATTGGCAGATGCTATTGAGGCTATCTTTGGTGCAGTTTATATAGACGGAGGTTATAAAAAAACTAAGGAACTTGTACTGAAGTTGTTCAAAGAAAAAATAGATACCATCCTGCGTTCTGGAGAATTCCACGATTTTAAGACAGAGCTCCAGGAAAAGACTCAAACCCTTTTTGGTGCCATTCCTAAGTATAAAATGGTAAAGCAAGAAGGTGAAGAACATAAAAAGATTTTTACAGTTGATGTATATATAGCGGGGAAAGAGTTTGGTAGAGGACGTGGCAAAAGTAAGAAGGAGGCAGAGACACTTGCAGCCAAAGAGGCCATTTCGAAGCTTCTTTCAAATAGGGATTAGGGGGTAATATGCCACTTATCACGTAAACCCTTTTAGCGAGCCTATTAAGGGTCGTTCAGCAATTCTTGATTATTGGTTAAACGTTATACAGTTTCAGGACCAGATTCAGTTTAACTATGAAATTCTTGCAATCACTCAGGATATCGGTATTGCTCGATGGTGGGCATCATTTGTCCACATTTCATCAAAATCAAAGGTCAAATTAGACGGCATATTTGTTTTGTCATTAGACATAGGGAAGCATTGTAAAGATTTAATGCAATGGTGGCATTGGTTAGAGTACAGCACTTAATTTTTTTTAGAACCACATATCTGTTAGTATCTTTTGAAACTTGTGTTGTCATATCTCAAAATGTAGTAACACAAATTAACGTCTTCATGGTCCCTCCTACTTAAATTGACAAATTGATTTTTATTTGACACTTAATTCTACTTCAGCCCCAGCACATCCTGCATATCGTATAACCCTGCCGGTTTACCATATACCCATTTAGCTGCCTTTAACGCACCCCTTGCAAATGTGTCCCTGCTGGATACTCTGTGGGTAACCTCGATCCTTTCCCCAAGACCACCAAATATAGCTGTGTGCTCACCTACAATGTCGCCTGCACGTATAGTCTGTATGCCAATTTCTTTTGCGGTTCTCTCGCCGATTATCCCTTTTCTTGCATAGACTCCAACCTCGTCAAGATTTCTGTTAAGGGCATCTGCGATTACCTGTGCCATCTTTAATGCGGTTCCGCTTGGTGCATCCTTTTTCATCCTGTGGTGTGCCTCGATAATCTCAACGTCATAAGCATCGCCGAGCACCCTTGCAATATCCTGTAAGACTCTTAAAAGGAGGTTTACACCCATGCTCATATTGGATGCCATAACACATGGTATATTCTTTGTCAATTCAGAGACCTCTTTAAAGTCGTCTTTTGAGAAGCCGGTTGTCCCGATAACTATGGCCTTACCTTTTGAAGATGCGAGCCTCAGATGTTCCTTTGTTGCTTCTACTGTAGTAAAGGAAATAATTAAATCAGTATTGTCAATAATTGGTTCAAGGCTATCTACAAGTATTACCCCGGTTTCTCCAATACCGACTATCGTCCCGATATCTTTACCTATATCTTTATGTCCCTTTTTCTCAAATGCACCTGATAGTTGGAGTTCTCCATATTCTTTTGAGAGAGCAGTAATCCTGCTTCCCATCCTTCCTGCTGCACCTGCAACTGCGATTTTAATCATGATTAACCTCCTCTTTCTTTTCTTCTTTCCCCTCTATCTTATATTCCTCTGATACCCATTTACCGAGGTCAATGAGTTTACACCTCTCAGAACAGAACGGTCTCCAGGGATTTTCCTCCCATGTCGTTATATTCTTACATATAGGGCAGAAGATTTTCATGCTACCATCGCGTGGCTGAGCCTTGACAATTTTTTCTTTAAGAATTTGCCTGTATAAGAGTTCGGATTTTCACTTACCTGCTCCGGTGTTCCCTCTGCAACAACCCTCCCCCCTTCTTCGCCGCCTCCAGGTCCTAGGTCTATGACATGATCAGCAGCTTTTATTACATCGAGGTTGTGCTCTATTATAATCACCGTGTTTCCCAATTTTACAAGGCTGTCTATGACGTTGAGCAGTCTCTGGATATCTACAAAATGAAGTCCTGTAGTTGGTTCATCAAGAATATAAAGCGTGCTGCCTGTTGATTTCTTTCCCAGTTCCTTTGAGAGTCTCACCCTCTGCGCCTCGCCTCCTGAAAGCGTCGATGCAGGTTGTCCGAGCTGCAAATACCCAAGCCCGACATCTTCGAGTATTTCCAGTTTCTGTCTTATATGCGGGATTGATGAAAAAAATTGAAGCGACTCGGATACGGTCATCGCAAGTACCTCTGCAATATTTCGCTCTTTATATCTGATCTCGAGGGTCTCTTTATTGTATCTTTTCCCCTTACATGTATCGCATGGTATATAAACGTCAGGAAGGAAGTGCATCTCTACCTTGATCAGCCCATCCCCGCGACAGGACTCACACCTGCCTCCCGAAAGATTAAAACTGAACCTTGAGGGGGTATATCCCCTTATTTTCGAATCAGAAACCTGTGCAAAAAGTTCTCTAACAAATAAGAAGACGCCGGTATACGTTGCTGGATTAGATCTGGGCGTTTTTCCGAGTGGCGATTGATCAACACATATCACCCTGTCTATCTTATCCGTGCCTATAATTTCTTTATGTCGGCCGGGTATTAACCTGCTCCCATATATTTCCTTGCATAGTGCCTTATAAAGTATCTCGAGCACGAGCGTGCTTTTGCCTGAACCCGAAACCCCTGTCACACAGATGAAGGTTCCGAGCGGAATATCAACATTGATATCTTTTAGATTAAACTCTCGCGCACCTATTATCTTAATAAAGTCTTTCGGCACTCTCCTGACAAAAGGAACTTCTATCGACACAGAGCCACTAAGGTATTTACCCGTTATCGATTTTTCGTTTTTCTCAATTTCTTCAGGTCTTCCTGTGGCAACAACCCACCCGCCTCTGTGTCCAGCACCAGGTCCCATATCAACAACATTGTCGGCCCACCGTATCGTCTCCTCGTCATGCTCGACAACGATAACCGTATTGCCCGCATCCCTTATTGATGAAAGGCTTTCGAGGAGGTTTTTGCAGTCCCTCGGATGCATACCAATGCTCGGTTCATCGAGTATATAAAGAACCCCTGTCAGTGAAGAACCGAGTTGTGTTGCAAGCCTTATCCTCTGGGCTTCTCCGCCCGAGAGAGTGAGTGACGACCTGTCAAGCGTGAGGTAATCAAGTCCTACCTTCTCCAGGAAATAGAGTCTATCTTTAACCTCTTTAAGGACACGTGAGGCGATTGTCTGTTCTCTTTCAGTGAGCTTTAGATCCTCGATAAAAAATAATGCATCCTTTACTGACATCTTTGCGAACTCACCTATGTTTATGCCCTGTATTTTTATGCTCAGCGCCTCTTTTCGCAATCTCAATCCTCCACAGAGCCTGCAGTATTTGTATTCTTCAATCTCAAGAGAATCTTCTTCAAGGTTCTCGAAGCCCAGCCCCTTACATCTCGGGCAAGCACCCTGTCTGCTGTTAAACGAGAAGAACATAGGGGTTATATCGGGATAGCTTATCCCGCAATTCAGGCATACCGTAGCCCTGGAGAAAAGGATATCTTTATGTTTTTCTATGAGATTGATGACCACCGTATCAGAGTAAGTTAGGGCTGTCTCGATTGCGTCTTTTATCTGGCGCTCAATTCCCGGTTTTATGATAAGCCTGTCTATTACAATCTCTATTGTATGGCGTTTATGTTTCCTGAGAGTAATATCTTGTGTCAGGTCCATCATCTCACCGTCTATCCGCGCCCTTATAAAACCTTCCCTGCGCATCTCCAGAAGCTCTTTCCTGTATTCGCCCTTTCTATCCCTGACTATCGGCGCAAGGATCTGAAGCTTGCTTCCCTGAGGCAGTGACATGACTGAATTAATGATATCCATGGATTCCTGTTTTGATATGACAGAGCCGCAATTATAGCAGTATGCCTTGCCTATCCTTGTATAAAGGACACGCATGTAGTCATATATATCGGTGGTGGTACCGACAGTTGAACGCGGGCTTTTGTGGATGGTCTTCTGGTCTATTGCAATGGACGGAGACAACCCCTCGATATAGTCAACATCAGGTTTATGAAGCTGTTCGATGAACTGTCTGGCATAAGCGGACAGGCTTTCGACATAGCGCCTTTGACCTTCCGCATATATAGTATCAATGGCGAGTGAAGATTTACCCGAACCCGAGGGGCCTGTTATTACAGTTATTGCCTCTCGCGGTATGGAAAGGTCGATATTTTTGAGATTATGCTCTCTTGCGCCCTTTATGACTATGAATTCCTGCATATATAATCTATAAAATATAACTGAAAACGAATAGATAAGTTAATAGGCAGGGAAAATTACAGCTTATTGTATTATTAATTGTTTTATGTTAATAATACTAATTAGTATCTGTGTATAAAGTCGTATTTTGTCATTATCCGGCTTGACCGGATAATCCAGAACATATTGAAAATACTGGATTCCCCGATCAAGTCGGGGAATGACGGATTATCTGAACAGCAGTTT
>JBFLZS010000055.1:0-20305 GCA_040756135.1 Nitrospirota bacterium | reverse complement strand
TAGCATACAGACTTAGAGAAAGTCAAGAGAAAAATGATGGGCTTAGAGAAATATAACGATTAGATACTTGTCGAGTGTGCACTGCCGAAGAAATATTGACTACTCTTCCCACTGTCTGAATTGCAGAGAATAGGGTAAACGTAAGACCTTAGTTTTGATTTTTAATTAGGCCCATGTTAGTATTTAATTAGAGTCTGTCCATAAACTAACGTTTGCTCTCTGTCATTCCGGCAGTCCTTAAGCCGGAATCCATGGTTCGACAAGCTCACCATGACATTGTCACCCTGAGCCTGTCGAAGGGTGGATTCCGGCCTCCGCAGGAATGACAATAAAACTGATTTTATGGACTAATTAACAATATAAGTTTCTCTTTTTTAGGGAGAGGAGGTATAGACAATGGTTAATCTATTGTGGTTACAAAGTGGTGGTTGCAATGGGGATACAATATCATTCCTTAATGCAGAACAACCTCATGTACTTACTGCTCTGAAGATGCTTGATATAAATTTACTCTGGCACCCCTTTCTCAGCCTTGAAATAGGTGAAGATGTAGAAAGGATATTTGATAGATGTATTTCCGGAAAAACAAAACTTGACGTTTTAATAGTTGAGGGTTCGGTGGTTCGTGGTCCTGATGGTACCGGCAAGTATTTTCTCTTTAATGGTAGACCATTTAAGGATTGGATAGAAGAGCTTGCTAAGGTCAGCCAATACGTTATAGCAATTGGTACATGTGCCGCCTTTGGCGGTATAGTAGCTGCCGGGGCTAATTTTATCGAGGCTACCGGTCTCCAGTTCTTAAGGAAACAAAAGGGAGGAGCCCTGGGAAAAGATTATATCTCGGGGTCAGGTCTTCCAGTGGTCAATGTTCCCGGTTGTCCCTGTCATCCAGATTGGATAGTAGAGACGCTAATGAGGTTACTCATGGGGAAGTTAGGCATTGAGGAATTGGATGAATTCAATCGTCCTAAGGCATTCTATAAGAAACTGGCACATCACGGCTGCCCCAGAAATGAATATTACGAATTTAAGGCCTCGGCCTTTGAGTACAGCCAACTGGGATGTCTGTTTGAATATCTGGGCTGTAAAGGGACATTATGCGAATCAGATTGTAATGAGCGTATGTGGCTGGGTCGAACAGGAAGCTGTACCCGAGCAGGCTTTCCGTGTACCGCCTGTACCTTGCCAGATTTTCCAGATGGCTCTGTACCTTTCTTTGAGACCAGAAAGATAGGCGATGTTCCTGTTACATTGCCTCTTGATGTTCCGAAAGCATGGTATGTGGGTATGGCTAACTTAGCAAAGCTTGCCACCCCTGAAAGACTAAAGAAGAATGCAGTATCATTCAGGAGGGCGGATTAAGGATTTTAAATGAAGAAAATAAACATAAGTCCATTTAATAGAGTAGAAGGGGATCTGGAGGTGACTGTTGAGGTTGAGAATGGAATAGTGCAAGATGCCATGTCAAGGGGTGTGATGTTCAGGGGGTTTGAGACGATATTAAAAGGAAGGGACCCTATGGACGCCATAGTATTTACTCCGAGGATATGTGGTATCTGTGGTGCATCACATGGAGTAGCAAGCTCGACAGCCATAAGGAATGCATGGCAGTCTCAGATGCCTGATAATGCATATAAAGTAAAAAATATTGTTCTGGCGATCGAGAATCTTATGAGTCACATAGTGCATTTCTACGTGCTATTTGCCCCTGATTTGACCAATAAAAAATATTTGTTTCATCCAGATTATCCTGAATTGGCAAAACGCTTTCTTCCTTTTAAGGGGACATCTTACCTGAAGGCTATTAAGGCTCGTCCCAGTATGTTAGAACTCATGGGGGTATTTGCAGGGAAGTGGCCAAATACACTCATCTTTCAACCAGGAGGGGTTACGTGTAGTATAAGTATTTCACGCCAGACTAAGGCACTGGGACTACTAAGGGAGTTACAGGATTTTGTGGAAGAGACCTTACTGGGATGCGAGATTGATAGATGGCTGGAGAATAAGAGCATGGATGACCTTGATAAGTGGTTAACGGAGTCAGGGCATCGGGATAGCGACATAGGGACTTATGTAAGGTGCAGTAAAGAGTTAGGGTTGGATAAAATTGGCCAGGGTCCTGATAGATTTTTATCTTATGGAGCATACGAACTTCCCGATGGGCGAAAATGGTTTCCCAGCGGTTGTTATGACGGTGATTTTATCCCGTTTGAGCAGGACAAAATAAGTGAATTCATCAAGTATTCCTTTTATAAAGGCTATTCACAAGGACTGCATCCTTCAGAAGGTATTACCGAACCTGATCCGGATAAGGAAGGGGCTTACAGTTGGTCCAAATCTCCACGCTATGACAACAACGTAGTTGAGGTGGGGCCTTTTGCCAGGATGATACTTGATAAAGACCCTTTGATTTATGATATTTTTAAAAAGTCGGGTTCGAGTGTTTTTTTAAGGGTCTTAGCAAGGCTTCATGAAGCGGTGAGGCTGGTAAAACAAGTTGGAAGCTGGATAAGGGAGATAGACGCCCGTAAACCTTTCTATAAAAAGCCCATAGTGCTTACAGTGGCAAAGGGAGTTGGTCTTGTTGAGGCAGCAAGAGGGGCACTTGGTCACTGGATATCTGTAAAAGAAGGCAGGATTGAAAGATATCAGGTGATAACCCCCACTGCTTGGAATCTTTCGCCAAGGGATTATTTTAATGAGTACGGGGCATGTGAACAGGCGTTGAAAGGGACTGTAGTTGAAGATGCGAATAACCCGATAGAGGTTGGACATGTGATAAGATCATTTGATCCTTGCCTTGTATGTACCGTACATATGATAAGGCGGTAGGTATGGAAGATAAAACAGTATTTGAAAGGATTGTCAAAGGAATCGCCGAAGAGATTTTGCTTATATCGAGGGATTATAATATTCTCTGGGCAAATCAAAAGTCGTTGGACACCTATGGGCCTGAAATTGTTGGTAAACGTTGCTATTATGTGACCCATGGCCTGGATTTTCCATGTCAGGGACCCTTTGATATGTGTCCAATATTTGATGTTTTGGAATCGGGCAAACCAAGCTCTACGACACATGTCCATACTGGCACCCTTAATAATGGTGATCAACACCATGTATTAATCCATTTATATCCAATAAGGGATGGAAGCGGTGAAATTACCCAATTTGTTCATATCGCAAATGATGTAACAGAAAGTGTAGTCCACAGACAGATGGAAGAAAATATGTGGCAGGAAATCATCAAGGTTATAGACCGCATTTATGCAGAATTGGTAGATCATCAGATGAAATTAGAGGAAAGAACAACTGAACTGGAGAGAAGTACCTTAGAATTAAGAAGAACCCAGGAGCGGCTGATTCGGTCTGAAAAACTGGCTGCCATAGGGAAACTGGCTGCGGGTGTAGCCCATGAACTGAGGAATCCTTTAGGGGTAATTAAAAACTCAGCCTACTATTTGAGAGAAAAGATAGTTAAAAGTGGTTTAATAGCAGTGGATCCAGGTATTTCTGAGTTTCTTAATATTATGGAGAATGAAATAGGTCTCTCTGACAGGATTATCAGAGACCTCCTGAACTTTTCTCTGATTACAAAACCAGTAGTGAAGCCATCTGATATAAATGAGGTTATAAAATATGCCCTTTCGGTTACTAAGGCACCTGAGAACATCGAGGTAAAGTTGAATCTAAAACCAGACCTTAAGAAGGCCATGATTGACTTTCATCAAATAAGGCAGGCCTTTAATAATTTGACCTTAAACGCATTCCATGCTATGGATGGTGGTGGAAACTTGGTGATAACCAGCCGTGAAGAAGGGAGCTTTGTTACGGTCGAATTTAAAGATACTGGCTGCGGAATTAAGGAAGAGGATCAAAAGAAGATATTTGATCCCCTGTTTACTACTAAGGCCAAAGGCTTTGGATTAGGTTTAGCAATTACACATGGAATCATAGAGGGGCATGAAGGGCAGATAGATCTAAAAAGTGAGGTTGGTAAGGGTACTACTTTTATTGTAAGGCTGCCTATAGCTAAAATGGGGGCGTAATGATCAAAAAGACAATCAAAATTTGGTATCCCTTCAGTTACGGGTTAAACAAATCCCCCTTTGGAAAAGGGGGAATGAGGGGGATTTTATAATATCATTGAAAAATCTCCCCTAACCCCTCTTTGCCAAAGAGGGGGATAATTCCTCCCTTTGGCAAAGGGAGGTTAGGAGGGATTTTATGATAATTATGTATACATTATTATGAGACCATTAGTATCATAGATTGGGGTATAACGTGGATATTAATGTCGAGATACCAAATGTCTTGATAATTGATGATGATAAAGGTATGTGTAAAACCCTTTCTCGCATCTTTGAACTGGATAGGTACAGGGTCTCAACAGCAAGCACAGGTTCCGAGGGCGTAGCCCGTATAAAGGAAGGCTCCTTTAATGTGGCTGTGTTGGACATAAGACTTCCAGATATAGACGGTGTAGAATTACTGGAAATTATTAAAAAAACGGAACCAGATTTGAGCGTAATCTTGATGACTGCTTATGCAAACGTGGAAGTTGCTATTAAGGCATTGAATGAGGGTGCTGATGCCTTTGTAACCAAACCTTTCAGTATTGAGGAGTTGAGGGCTATAGTTAAAAAGTCTATAGAGAAACAAATGCTGTCAAATGAAAAGAAAAGGTTGGGAAAAGAGTTAAAAGAGTCTCTCGAAAAATATAGAGGACTATTTGAAAGCATTAATGACGCTGTAGCGGTATTTATGTTTCCCGGCGGTGAACTCAGTATTTATAATACAAGATTTTCAGGATTACTTGGTTATACCGAACAGGAGTTGAAAGGTAAAAAGATTTCAGACCTTATCCATCCAGAAGACCTCTTAATAGCTCAGGAACGATTCAAAAAAAGGATGTCAGGGGAAGCAGTAGAAGATATTTATGAGCTCAGGGCATTAAACAAAAACGGAGAGGTTATTTTTCTCGAAATCGGTGACCACCCCTATTATCAAAAAGGCAAGGCTGTTGGTGTTGAATTCATCATGAGGGATATCACTGAAAGGAAGAAGATTGAAGAGCAGCTTATTCAATCTGAGAAGTTGAGAGTTATGGGTCAGCTTGCTTCTGGTGTTGCCCATGACTTCAATAATTCATTGGCAATAATACTGGGCAATACAGAGCTACTTGCCAAACAGGTAGATATATTGAGCCCCGAACAAATAAAAAAACAACTAAAAATAATCGAAATAGCTGCCATAGACGCAGCAGATACCGTGAGACGTATTCAAGAGTTCACCAGAATAAGGGCAGATAAAAAATTTTCAAAGGTGGATATCAACAAGATTGTTGAAGAAGTGAAGGAGATGTCAAAGCCTCGCTGGAAAGATCACGCACAGGAAAGGGGTATTAACATTGAATTAACGACTTTATTAGATAAGAATCTGCCATTAATTATGGGAAACCCTTCAGAACTACGTGAAGTATTAACCAATATAATCTTCAACTCGATTGATGCTATGCCTGAGGGGGGTAAGATTGTGATTGAGACAAGAGCCCTTGATAAGGAAGTGAAGATACTGGTGACCGATACAGGGGTTGGCATACCCAAGGAAGTGAAAGGAAGGATCTTTGATCCATTTTTTACTACCAAAGGTGTTGTAAGCGATGGGTTAGGATTAAGCATTGGCTACAGCATTATATCGCGACACGGGGGAAGGATAGATATTGAGAGTGAAGAAGGGAAGGGTACCACCGTTATAATAAATCTGCCTGTCCCACCTGAACTTGAAGAGGTGGCAGAGAAAGAAGTCCCTATCAAGGAAGCTAAGCGCACTAATATTCTGGTGATAGAGGATGAGGAAATGGTCCGGGTTATTCTTGAGCAATTGCTTACAAGGAGCGGACATAATGTTTTTAATGCATCTTCTGGACAAGAGGGTTTGAATATCTTTTATAAAGGTGGAATTGACATGGTCTTTACTGACCTGGGTATGCCCGGTATAAGCGGCTGGGAAGTAGCCAGATCTATTAAGGCAAAGGATTCCACTATCCCTGTGATATTAATAACTGGTTGGGGTGTCCAAATAGATGATGAAGAAGTAAAAAAAAGTGGCGTAGATCTTGTGGTAAGCAAACCCTTTAAGTTTGATCAGGTATTAAATATAGTTGCAGAGGCGCTGGAAATAAAAAGAAAATTAAGCTCAATTTGATAGGAAATTGCTCTATTGTTAATGTTCTTATTAAGAGTCTCATAATTGAATGAACATTCTCTTGAAAATCTCCCCTTACCCCTCTTTGCCAAAGAGGGGGATTATTCCTCCCTTTGGCAAAGGGAGGTTAGGAGGGATTTTATGATAATTATGTTAATCCTATTATGAGAACATTAATAAGTTTTAATCTTCCAACATCTCCCTTATAGTAATCAATACCGATTCGCTAAGGGCGTGAAGATCATACCCGCCTTCAAGGGTAAATATAAAAGGCAGAGACTCTTTAACAGGCTCAGAGTGACGTGTGACGGTCGAACATGAAAGAATCCCTCTAACTATGCTTTTTACCCCTTCATCTGATACATTGATTCCTGAAAGGGGGTCTCTTGCGTGGATATCATAGCCTGCCGAGATAAGGATAATATCGGGACCGAAATCCTTGACAAGCCCTAACAGGGTGTCGTGATAGGCAGAGGAGTAATCTTTATCTCCTGCGCCATATTGCATAGGAATATTGTAAGTGAAGCCTTCTCCTTTGCCTTTTCCTCTTTCGGTATCTCTTCCAGTCCCGGGATAGTGTGGATACTGGTGTGTGCTGAAATAAAAAACCGTATCATCCTCTTCAAATATGTGCTGGGTGCCGTTTCCGTGATGGACATCAAAATCAATGATAAAGACTTTTTTATATCCAATTTTCTGCGCGTATCCGGCGCCAATAGCAACATTATTGAATATGCAGAAGCCCATGGCCCTGTCTGCTTCAGCATGATGACCCGGTGGTCTAACCGCACAGAAAGCCCTTTCTATCTCGCCTTTGCTACATCTATCTATCGCCTCAATGACAGCACCTGCAGCAAACATTGCTGCCTCAAATGAGTTATGTGAAATATATGTGTCAGGGTCATAATAACCTGTAAAGGATTTGACATTATCTAAATAATCTTTAGTATGAACCTTTAGTATGTCTTCTTCGTCTGCTCGTCGACCTTTTATATGTATAAGTTTGTTCCATATATCCGATTTTTTCAAGGCATCTAATATTTTTATAAGCCTCTGGGGAGATTCTGGATGGCCGGCAGGCATATCGTGTTTGAGGAAGATATCATCATAAACAAATCCAACTTTTTTCATCGGAAGTCTTTATTTTTATCTGTCGAAGGTTGCATAGATCATAGTGTCATGGTTCGACAAGCTCACCATGACAAGCTCACACTGTCACCCTGAGCTTGCCGAAGGGTCACCATGACAAGCTTACACTGTCACCCTGAGCCTGTCGAAGGGTGACAGTGTGTTACCAATTTAAAATAATAATTTTTAAAACAATCCTTTAACCTTACCTGTTTCAACATCTACATCAACACGGCGGTAAGCGGGGTCAGATGATGTCCCGGGCATCAAACTGATATTTCCTGCCACAGGACAGATAAATTTGGATCCACCATATGTAAGAAAATCACGAATGTGAAGTGTCCAGCCCTTTGGTACACCCTTAAGCGTTGGATCATGAGAAAGAGACAGGTGTGTCTTTACCATCATAGTAGCATAGTCTCTAAACTTTGAATCTTTTTCAAAACGCTCTGCTTTCGCAGTTGCTTCTGCAGAATAGCTTACCCCATCTGCGCCGTAAACCTCCTTGGCAATAAGTTCGATACGCTTACGAATTGGGGTATCAAGATCATAGAGGAATTTAAAATTAACCTTATCATTACAGGCATCGAGGACTGCGTCAGCCAGTTCCAATGCACCCTCGCCTCCGTACTGCCAGTGTTGAGACACTGCGACGCGTGCGCCAGCCAACTCACACATCTTCTTTGTCAATTTAACTTCCTCATCTGTATCGGTGTGGAATCTATTTATACAAACAACAGGGTTTATCCCTGCTTTTTTAACTGTATTTATGTGATGTATTACATTTGCCATTCCATCTTCAAGCCATGCAAGATTTTCCTTAAAATACTCCTTTGGAATGGGTCTACCGGGTACAACAGGCGGTGCACCAGCATTAACACCATGATGCTTCAATGCCCTTATAGTAGCTGTAATAACTGAGACATTTGGAATGTTTCCAGAATAGCGACATTTAACGTTCCAGAACTTCTCAAAACCTATATCGGCACCAAAACCAGATTCAGTGAGATGATAGTCGGACAATTTAAGACACATCTTATCTCCAACAACGGATGACTGACCAACAGCGATATTTGCAAAGGGTCCTGCATGTACAAAGCAAGGTTGCCCTTCAATAGATTGAAGCAAATTTGGATTTATGGCATTGCGCATCCATGCAGTCATAGCGCCGGCAACCTCGAGATCTTCTGTAGTTATAGGGTTACCCTGTTTGTCGTATGCTACGACAATGCCACCGATCCTTTTTCTGAAATCAGCAAGATCACTAAAAATAGAAAGTATAGCCATAACCTCTGAAGAAACAGCTATGCCAAATTTCGAGGGCATCATAAACCCATCCATCTTGCCACCAATTCCGATAATAATATTACGAAGTGCCTGTGCGCAAAAATCAATGATCCAGCCCATTTCAACATTCTTGGGGTCTATATTAAGACGTTTCAGGTTTCTCTTCATAAGCTGCTCATCATTATAATTGAACTCATGCTGCATCCTGGCTGTTAATGCAACCATAGCGAGATTATGCGCATTCATTACTGCGTTGATATCGCCTGTAAGACCAAGTGAAAACTCAGTAAGCGGTATACATTGCGAGAGCCCTCCTCCCGCAGCAGAGCCTTTGATGTTCATGGTTGGACCACCAGATGGTTGACGTATGCAGGCGGTGACTTTTTTCCCTCGTTTGCCCATTCCTTGAAGAAGACCTAATGTAGTAGTAGATTTTCCCTCTCCGAGAGGGGTTGGTGTTATTGCTGTTACCTCAATAAATTTCCCATCAGGCTTATCCTTCAATCTTTCTAAAACCCGTGCATAATCAACCTTTGCAATATAATGCCCATGGGGTAAGAGTTCATCATTTTTAATACCCAATTCCTCCGCTAATTGCTGAGATGTCTTCATCGTTTTTTCTGCTGCTTCTGCAATCTGCCAGTCTGCATGTTTGGTTGGATCAAGCGGCATTTTTAAAATCCTCCTTCATTTTTAGTAGTTAGTAGGCAGTAGACAGTAGACAGAAATCTGTTTTCCCTGTATGCTGTTTACTGTCTGCTATATGCTAAATTAGTAGCTTATTAATGCACTAAGGAATTTATCGTTCATTCGCCTCAGGTTTTTACTCATCACTACTGCAATTTTCGTAATAATCTTACATGCAAGTGCTATATCTTCTTCCATTAATTTTTCAAAGTCTTCTTTTGAAATAAGAAAGAGTTCAGTATCTTCAGCCGCAACAGCACTTGCCTCATGTCGTCTCTTCTCAAGGATTGATAATTCACCAAAGAAATGTCCTGCGGTCAAGGCAGCGATTGTCTGTCTCCATCCGTCAGATGTAATCTTGGAGATTTCAACCTTTCCTGAATGGATAAGATATAGTCCCTTTGTGTCATCTTTTTCCGTAAAAAGTTGTTCCCCTTTTTTAAGGGTCATTTTTTTAACGATTTTAGATATCTTGTTAAGCTCTGTACTCTCCAGGTTTTGGAGTAAAACCTGTTGTTTTAATGTTTTAGTCATAGCACCTCCTTTTTAGTTAAGAAAACATCACCCTTTACTAAGGAATTCATAAGTAAGGTATCATTTTGAAAATCTCCCCTCTCCCCTCTTTGCCAAAGAGGGGTACATTTCCTCCCTTTGGCAAAGGGAGGGTAGGAGGGATTTTATAATTAATATCTTCATACTTATGACCTTATTAGTAATTCATATCTGGTTTATTGGTTCTATTTTAACTGCACATACCTTTAACTCCGGTATCTTTGAAATGGGGTCCAGAACAGTATTGGTAAGCACATTTGCTGCAGCCTCCTTGAAGTGGAAAGGTATAAACACCATTCCCTTAGCTGGTCTATCTGAAATTACAGTCTTAACATTAATAGCGCCCCTTCTTGAAGAAACCTGTACTATCATACCATCATTTATATCTAATTGTTTAGCATCATCGGGGTTTATTTCTATATAGGCCTCGGGAGATACCTTATTGATTGCGTCAATCTTCCTTGTCATCGAACCTGTATGATACTGAAAAAGCTGCCTTCCTGTTGAGAGTAAAAAAGGATACTCATTATCAGGTATTTCCTCTGATGGTCTGTATCTGACGGTACTGAATGCACCTTTACCTCTGGGAAAACCTCCTTTGAAGAGGTAGGGCGTTCCGGGATGATTGAGTGTAGGACATGGCCACTGAAGACCTCTCTTTTCTATCCTTCCGTAAGTTATGCCTGCTACTGCTGGCCAGAGATTTCCGGCTTCATGAAGTACCTCTCCACTATAGTTATATTTCATCGTATAACCAAGGAGGTTTGATAGCTCCATGATTATCCATGAATCCTCTTTTGCCTCTCCATGCGGTTCTACCGCTTTTCTTACCCTTTGAACCCGTCTCTCTGTATTTGTAAATGTACCGTCTTTCTCGGCGAAGCAGGCTGCAGGTAATACCACATCTGCAAGCTCTGCTGTTTCTGTCATAAATATATCCTGCACAACAAGAAAATCTAATTTTCCCAATGCCTTTATTGTATGGGTCATGTCAGGGTCGCTTAAAACAGGGTTTTCACCCATTATGTATAATGCCTTCAGGTTTCCTTTAAGGGCTGCCTCTATCATTTCTGTTGCTGTAAGTCCTGTCTTCTCTGAGAGTCTGACACCCCATGCCCTTTCAAACTTGTCTTTGATCCCTCGTATATTTACCTTCTGATAGCCGGGATAGAAATCGGGTATGCAACCCATATCTGTTGCACCCTGGACATTGTTCTGTCCTCTTAAGGGATTGACCCCGGTGCTCTCCCTTCCCAGATTGCCTGTCATCAGTGCCAGGTTAGCTATAGAATAGACATTTTCTGTCCCGTGTGTATGCTGAGTAATACCCATTGTATAGTAAATACCCGGCCTCACCGCGTTTCCATAAAGTAATGCCGCTTTAATAATGTCTTCCTTTGGAACCCCCGTAATTTTCCCACCCATTTCAGGTGTATATTCAGCAAGCAGATCTCTAAATGAATCAAATCCCTCTGTCCATGCCTCTATAAACTTCCCATCTATTAAACCTTCTTTTTCTATTACATGCATCATGGAATTCAAAAGGGCAACGTCAGTGCCCGGCCTGTGTTGGAGGTGTATAGCAGCAAATCTTATAAGGTCAATCCTCCTCGGATCAGCAACAATAAGCTCTGCGCCCTTTTTCACAGCCTTCTTTATTTTAAGACCTATTATAGGATGGGTCTCGGTTGTATTTGAGCCTATGACAAAAATAACATCATGTTTTTCGATCTCAGGTATAGAATTTGTCATAGCCCCTGAGCCAAAGACTGAGGCCAGACCGGCCACTGTTGAGCTGTGTCAATACCTTGCACAATGGTCAATATTGTTTGTACCAATTACTGCACGCATGAATTTCTGAAAGAGATAATTCTCTTCGTTTGTGCATCGTGCTGAAGCGAGCCCACCGATGGAATCAGGGCCGTATCTGTCTTTGATTTCTTTCAGGCGCTCCGCAACATAATTTAATGCTTCATTCCATGAAACTTCCCTGAACCTCCCCCTATGCCCCCCACTTTCAAATCCCCCCATGCCCCCCTTTGCTAAAGGGGGAGTGGGTGGATTTGGAGCTATTCTTATCAATGGTTTTGTGAGTCTATCAGGATGATTAATAAAATTATAACCAAATCTCCCTTTTGCACAGAGCCAGCCTCCATTAAGTGTATCCTCTTTTGAGGAGACACGGATAACTTCGTTTCGTCTCACATGCAGTGTAATGTTGCAGCCGCATCCGCAATAAGGGCAAACCGTGTCAACCTGCTCTGTGTCTTTCTGCCTCCCTTTATGTGCCCACATCTTACCTGTCAGTGCTCCAGTGGGGCAGACTGCTACACACTGACCGCAGAACTCGCAATCGAGATCCTTCTCATAAGAGGCGCATACTCTTGTCCTAAAACCTTTGTAAGCAAAGTCTACTGCTCCAACGCCCTGAATCTCGTCGCAAACGCGCACACATTGTCCACAGAGTATGCATTTTTCCATAGCCCTTTCAATAAACGGATTTACATCTTTCTTAATAAAAGGCCTTCTTTCTCCAGCGAACCTGTTCTCTCTGATATTGTAAAAATATGCAAGTTCCTGGAGCATGCAATCACCTGCTCTTTCGCAAACCATACAGTCATTTGGATGGTCGGAAAGAAGCAGTTCAAGGGTTGTTTTCCTTAATTTTTCCAGATAAGGGCTGGTTGTTATGACCTTCATTCCTTCTTTTACTATGGTTGTGCACGCTGTTACAGGTCTTGCCATGCCTTGAACTTCCACTATACAAAGTCTACACCCTCCAAAGGGCGAAAGTTCGGGATGGTGGCATAATGTAGGTATCGGGATGTCAAGTTTTCTTGCAGCATCAAGAACTGTTGACAGCTTCCTTACAGTAACTTTTTTGCCATCTATTGTCAAAGTAACCATATCACACCTTTAATATTGCCTTAAACTTACATGTATCAAAACATGTCCCGCATTTCACACATAGATTCGGGTCAATCCTGTGGGGCTTTTTTCTTATGCCCGTAATCGCACCTGATGGACATATCCTTTTGCATGCCCCGCAGCCGATACAGACATCTTCAAGAATAGAGTATTTGATTAAGTCTTTGCATACAGCAGCAGGACATTTCTTATCCCGGATGTGTGCCTCATATTCGTTTCTAAAATATTGAATGGTACTTAATACAGGGTTAGGAGCTGTCATACCCAATCCGCATAATGAGGTTGCCCTTAAATAATTCCCAAGTTCTTCGAGAAGTTCGATGTCTCCGTCTTTACCTCTTCCTGATGTAATTCTATCTAATATTTCAAGCATTCTTTTTGTGCCAACCCTGCACGGTATGCATTTGCCGCATGACTCTGCCTGGGTGAACTCGAGGAAGAATTTTGCTGTATTAACCATGCAGTTAGTCTCATCTAGTACGACTATTCCTCCTGAACCCATGATTGAGCCAACCAATGCGAGAGATTCATAATCTACTTCTATATCAAGAAACTCAGCCGGGATACACCCTCCTGATGGACCTCCTGTCTGCACCGCCTTAAATGCCTTATCACCTTCAATTCCTCCGCCTATGTCATAGATTATCTTTCTTAATGAAATGCCGAGAGGTACCTCAATCAGACCCGAATTTTTTACTTTTCCTGTTAATGAAAAGACTTTGGTTCCCCCGCTCTTTTCGGTTCCAAGACTTTTATACCACTCGGCACCTCTTAATATGATTTTAGGGATATTTGCAAATGTCTCTACGTTGTTCAAGACCGTTGGTCTGTCCCATAATCCCTTAACAGCAGAGCGCCATATTTTGGGGCTTGGCATACCGCGTTTCCCTTCAATAGAACGCATCAGGGCCGTTGCTTCGCCACAGACAAATGCACCTGCACCCTGAAATATCTTGAGGTCAAAGTCAAACCCTGTGCCCAGAATATTTTTGCCGAGTAATCCAGCCTCATAGCATTGGTCTATAGCCATCTGAAGGCGTTTTACGGCTAACGGGTATTCAGCCCTTACATAGATATAGCCATAGTTAGATTCAGTCGCTTTTGCACATATAATCATTCCCTCGATAATAGAATGGGGGTCTCCTTCCATTAATGCCCTGTCCATAAAAGCCCCTGGATCACCCTCGTCACCGTTGCAGACAACATATTTCACATCAGACTTAGCATATAAGGCCAACTCCCACTTCAACCCTGTCGGGAAGCCTGCGCCACCCCTACCCCTTAATCCAGAGTCTCTTACAACCCTTACTATCTCATCAGGGGTCATCCGGGTGAGTGCCTTTGCAGCAGCCTGATACCCATCCCTTGCAATGTATTCCTCGGGATTTTCAGGATCTATAAACCCCATGTTCCTTGACACACGGCGGACCTGATATTTAAAGAACGGTATCTCGTTCATTACGGGAATAGCCAGTTTCTTTTCTGGTTCTTCAAACATCAACTTCTGGTAAGGTCTACCTTTCAGGAAATGCTCTTCAACCAATTTGGGTATCTCTTCGGCAGTCAATGAGTTGTAAAATATCTTTTCTGGCTGAATCACCATAACAGGCCCGCGTGCACAGTATCCATTGCAGCCTGTCAGTACTATCTTTATTTCCTTTTGAAGCCTCCTCTTTTTTATCTCTTCCTCGAGGGCAGCCTTAATCTCCATGGTTCCACTGTCAACACAGCTCATCCCTGAACACAGCATCACATTTGCGCGAAATCTTTCCATAATTGAGTGGTTGCCTCCAGGCCCCATTTAGAACTATATCTTTTTCTTAACTTTCATTATTGTCAGCCGGTCTTTTTGCTTTCCAGTATCTTTGTCCATTTTGCAAGTTTCTCAAATGTCATTTTACCGTGCACTTTATTATTTAAGACTACGACAGGGGCGATGCCGCACGAACCGATGCAATTAACCTTTTCTACAGTAAATTTAAGGTCGTCAGTTGTATCGCCGCCTTGCGGGATTTTAAGCGCTAGAAAAAGTCTGTTTATCAGTCTTTCGGAACCATTGACGTGGCAGGCAGTACCGCAGCAGACGGTAATCACATTCTCGCCCCTCGGTTTTAAATGAAACTGGGAATAAAATGTAATAATACCGAACAAACGGCTTGGAGGCATATAAAGTTTTTTCGAAAACCAATTTACTGCCTCTTCAGGGATATAACCGAAGGTCTCCTCTACATCCTGGAGGATAGTTATTATGTTTCCTCTATTTTCCCTGTAATTCGTCAGTATCCTCTCAAGGGTTTCTTCCATATCTTACTATCTCTCAAACATATGCTGATAAATAAATCCTCCATTGTGGGAAAATTATACTATAGCATAATAAAGTAAACCCTTCAAGGGCAGCGAATGCCAAAATGCCAATGGAAAAAGACGTGTCTTGACAGCAAAACAAAATATGAATTAAATTATTGTAATGCGTAAGCCATTTATAGCAGCAAACTGGAAATTGAATAAGACTATATCCGAGACACAGGAGTTTATATCCAGACTTATCCCTGCTGTAAAAGATTTATCAGATGTTGATATTGTTATCGCACCGCCTTTCACTTCTCTATGTGTAGCAGCAGAGAAACTTAAGGGGACGAATATAATGCTTGCTGCACAAAATATTTTCTATGAAGAGAAAGGTGCATATACCGGGGAAATCTCTCCTCTAATGCTAATTGATATCGGCTGTAAATTTGTCATTGTCGGTCATTCTGAAAGAAGACAGTATTTCAATGAGACTGACGATATTGTAAATAAAAAAATAATGGCTGCAAAGAAGGCTGGCCTTGGAGTTATTTTCTGTATAGGTGAGTCTCTCGATGAGAGAGAGGCAGGAAAAACATTTGATGTATTAAACAGGGAGGTAGAGAAAGGGCTTAAGGGAATTGATGCCGAAAATATGGTCATAGCCTATGAGCCTATCTGGGCTATAGGCACAGGAAGGACTGCAACCCCTGAACAGGCTCAGGAGGCTCATTCCTATATCAGAGAGAAAATTAACGTTTTATATAGTAATAAAGCTGATGAAATTTGTATAATATACGGTGGCAGTGTAACGCCTGAGAATATAGATTACCTGATGGCGTGTAAGGATGTGGATGGTGCACTTGTTGGCGGTGCGAGCCTGAAGGTTGAGAGCTTTATTAACATAGTTAAGTTCGGGAAGGAATAATGATAACCCTTTTAATTGTCATTCATATTATTGTCTGTTTTATCCTTATAGCTATAGTCCTTCTTCAGAGCGGTAAGGGAGCGGAACTCGGCGCAGCATTTGGCGGAGGGTCGAGCCACACGCTTTTTGGAAGTCGTGGGGCTGCAACATTTTTAAACAAAATGACAACAGTTGCTGCAATAGTTTTTATGATTACATCTCTCACATTAGCTACTGTTACTGCAAAAGGAGGATCTGTTGTTAAAAAGACGCCTGTAGCAGAGGAAAAGAAACAGATTCCAGCGACATCCGGTCCTATTCAGGGTGGAGGTGTGCAGCCGGTCCAGCCTTCTCAGCAGCAAGTCCCCCAAACACCTGCTCAGCTTCCTGCGAAGTAGTGTCTGTGTATAAAAAGTCGTATTTTGTCATTATCCGGCTTGACCGGATAATCCAGAACATAGAAAACACTGGATTCCCCGATCAAGTCGTGGAATGACGGACTATCTGAACAGCAGTTTATACACAGACTCTAAGTAGTTTATATTTTTTAAAACCCTTACGGATACTTAAGTTGAAGCCTCTGTACTGCAGTGGATTTTCCGGTTCTTTCGTCTATCTCGATAACAATGGCTGAAAAAATCCCTTCACCCTTGGCTGTCTCAAATCGCATAGGCATATTTGTTAAAAATCGCTGAATAATCTGCTCTTTTTCTATGCCTATTACAGAGTTGTATGGGCCTGTCATTCCTACATCTGTAATATAAGCTGTCCCGCCGGGAAGTATCTTTTCGTCGGCTGTCTGTACATGTGTATGAGTTCCAATAACAGCACTTACCTTGCCATCCATAAAATATCCGAATGCAATCTTCTCTGAGGTTGCCTCTGCGTGAAAATCTACGATGATTATCTTTGTTAAATTGCTCAGCTTTTCTACTTCTTCTTTGCCTACTCTGAAAGGACAGTCAAAATTTGACATAAAGACACGTCCGGAGATATTAATTACTGCTACCTTTTCACCGTTGTGGAGTGTATAGAGTATGCTTCCATGACCGGGCACTCCTGGCGGATAGTTTAATGGCCTGAGTACCCTGTCTTCTTTTAAGATTTGTGTGATAAACTCCTTCTTATCCCATACATGATTTCCGGTGGTAATTATGTGGATGCCGCAGCTCAGAATCTCGGTGACCATCTTATCTGTTATACCAAAGCCACCTGCTGCATTTTCACCATTTGCAATTACGAAATCTATCTTATATCTGTCAACAATGGTAGGGAGCAGTGACCTTGTGGCCACCCTGCCTACCTTTCCAACTATGTCACCGATAAAGAGAACTTTCATAATAAAAAAAGGTTAAGGCTAAGGTTGAGAAAAACCACTCTTAACCTTAACCTGTTTATGTTTATTTTGCATATTCAACATATCGTGACTCCCTTATAACAGTAACCTTTATCTGCCCCGGATATGTCATCTCCGACTCTATTTTTCTTGCAAGCTCTCTTGATATCATAGAGGACATTTCATCACTTATATCTTCAGGTTTTACTATTATCCTTACTTCTCTTCCTGCCTGGATAGCGTAACACTTATCAACACCTTTATAAGAAAGTGCCATCTGTTCAAGTTTCTCAAGACGCTTGAGATAATTCTCTATACTTTCCTTTCTTACACCTGGCCGCGCAGCTGACAGGGCATCAGCAGCAGCTACAAGGGCAGCCTCAACGGTTGCAGGGTCTCCTTCTCCGTGGTGGACTAATATAGCATTTATTACTTTTTGGTTCTCTCCGTATTTCTTTGCTATGTTTGCACCAATCTCCTGGTGTGACCCTTCTACTTCATGATCTACTGACTTTCCGATATCATGTAGGATGCCCGCCCTCTTTGCGAGTTTAATATCCACCCCAAGTTCACCGGCCATCGTACCTGCGAGGTATGCTACTTCCCTAGAATGCTGAAGGACGTTTTGGCCATATGATGTCCTGTATCTCAGCTTTCCAAGAAGTTTTATTAGTTCTGGATGTATGCCAGAAAGCCCAAAGTCGAAAACAACCCTTTCCCCCTCTTCCCTGATATGAGCCTCAACTTCCTTTTTTACCTTTTCGACTATCTCTTCGATTCTTGTAGGGTGGATCCTTCCGTCTGTTATCAACCGTTCAAGTGAAAGTCTTGCAATTTCACGCCTGACAGGATCGAAGGCGGAGAGTGTTACTATTTCTGGCGTATCGTCTACAATAAGGTCAACACCTGTTGCAGCCTCGAGTGCCCTTATATTTCTACCCTCCCTGCCTATTATTCTTCCTTTCATCTCATCATTAGGAAGGTTTACAGCAGTTACAGTTGCATCCGCAACATAGTCACTCGAATATCTCTGTATAGAAAGACTTATTATCTCTTTTGCCTTTTTCTCTGCATTTTCTCTTGCTTCATCTTCTATTCTTTTTGAAAGTTTTGCGACCTCAAATCTTAATTCCTCTTCAGTTTTCCTTAAAAGTTCCTGTCTTGCTTCTTCTGAACTCAATCCTGATATCTTTTCAAGCAATTGTGTCTGATCCTTTATCAAATTGTTATAATGATTTTCTTTATCATGAATAGCACGTTCTTTTAGGGTATAATCTTTCTCTCTTTTACTTAACTCCTGCTCTCTTTTTTCGATCTGCTCAACCTTTCTTTCAAGGCTTTCTTCTTTCTGCCTCAGCCTTCTGTCGAGATGGTTCAATTCGGAACGTCTCTCTCTTATCTCCTTCTCAGCCTCTGATTTGGCTTGATAAACAACATCTTTAGCCTCTATAAGAGCCTCTTTTTTGACCCTCTCAGCCTCTTTCTGGGCCTCCTCAATCGTCTTTGCCTTTTCTTCCTCTAAAGCAACTCTTTTGCTTCTGAGATTTGCTCGGTATATAAGAGTCAGGACTAACCCTGCGGTAAGCCCTATAAATATTGCTATTATTAAATACACTGTTAGATTCATTTCTGTATTAGACCCCCTTTTCTCTATTCCCTTGTAAGCAAAGGAATACTTTTATGAAGCGTGAAAAGCTTCTTTTTTTAGAATTTTGCTTTCTGTGGCTGATTTATGACTTCAAAAAGACCCGAGATGAACTCAGGATTGGAGGTGAGACATACTTAATCTTTAAAATAATCTTCCATCTATATTCTATCATCATATGATTTTTTATAATCCTCCAGAAAAGTGTGGACATCATAAAAACCAGCCTCATAAATAAACCCACCCTGCCGTGTAAGGGAAGATTAGATCCGCCTATAAAATAGGTGGGTGCCCTGAAGAAGACTTTAGGCTTCCCCGTTCTCTTTATGCAGGGTATGCACACCGACTCCTTACGCAGACTCCCAAAAGATCTAATTTGCCGGATTAACTTTTTCTCCTTATCACCAACAGGGCAGGCAATGAAACTAAATTTAAAGCTATAACCTCCTGTAAGTGTTAAAATTTTTAGTTGTTTATACAATTATATAATAAAATGGTATCTTAAGACAAGAAAAAATCTATATAAACGGGTTACTGCACTTTTGGTATAATGTACGTGCAGGAGGGATTTCCATCGGACATACATTGTTGACGTTTTACTTCTTTTCCGAGAAGGTCCTTATACATCTGTAGTTCGTACTTGCATGCCTCTTTAAATTCAGACGCTATCTTATAAATGGGACAATTGAATTGTCTTAAACTATAATGGCTGTTAGTTTCGCTGATGTCAACAAAATACCCTTCTGATTCAAGGATATTTTTAAATTCATGAATCTTTTCTTTAAGACTTTTCTTATCGAAAAGGGCTTCTTGATAGTCCTTCAGGATTATATTTTTGCGCCACTTAAATATATCATCTATTTTATCTCGGCCCTCGTTCTTTTCGATGTATCTTAATATATTTGAGGTAAACGTATGGTAAGCCTTCGGGAAAAGATCGTCTGCTTTTTCGGTAAGCTGATAAAGGAAAGCCGGCCTGCCGATGCCTTGTCTTTTTGTAACATAATCTATAAGGCCTTTTCTTTGGAGACATAAGAGGTGTTGTCTTATCCCCATGGGGGTTATTTTCAGCTCCTTGCTCAGATCATCAATGGGCATGGGCCCCATCTTTTTAAGGAGCATCATTATCTTTCCTCTTGTAGGATTTTCATTAAGGAGTGAGTACATAAGGAAAAATAGCACAAATAAAAGTTTTTGTAAATGATATTTCTACGCTTCCCTGCAATTCAGACAGTATGAAAAAAGAAATGCTATATTTGCATCATTCTATATGAGGCTTCGATCACCAAAAGATCATTGCGCTCAAAAACCATAGCCGTCGATGTTGTACCGATGGAATCTGCCA
>JBFLZS010000054.1:0-21499 GCA_040756135.1 Nitrospirota bacterium | reverse complement strand
ACAACATTATTTATAAAATCCCTCCTAACCTCCCTTTGCCAAAGGGAGGATTTATACCCCTCTTTAGCAAAGAGGGGTGAGGGGAGATTTTATGATTTATGTAAATTCAATTTTGAGACCCTTAATATATGAGCGGAGTTTCTTCTTTTCAGACATAATCTTTTTTTCAGCGAGCATTTTCTCTTTTGCCCTTTTTGAACGTTTTCTCTTCTGACGTCGGATTTTCTCTATCTTCTTTATCTCCTCGCTCTCTTTTCCTTTTACTAATTGGTCAATCTTTTTAACAAGGATCACCCTTGCCTTATACCGATTAAGGGACTGAGAACGCTCCTCCTGACATTTAACTTCGATACCCGTAGGGATATGCTTAAGATAAACACAGGTTGAGGTCTTATTTACATGCTGACCGCCTTTTTTTCCTGAACGGACAAAGGATTCCTTTATATCCTTTTCGTGGATATTCAGCGCTTCCATTTTTTTAATAAGTTCTTTCTCTTTTAAGGGACTGACAGTAAACATTCCCATTCTACCCTATCCATTCCAACCTTATAGCCTTTCTTAATTTTTTAAATTCTGGGTCTCCTGTCACTACTTTAGCATTTTTAAGCGCTCCTAACAATCTTGCAATTTATTGGTAAAATTGTCTATGTTAAAAGGGGGAAAAGGATGTGTATTGGACAAAGGAGACAACAGATGAGAACAGCTAAAGTTGATAGGAAAACAAAAGAAACGGAAGTTAAAATTATGCTGAATCTTGATGGTGAAGGCAAATATACGATTGACACCTCGATTCCCTTCCTTGACCATATGCTTTCTTTAATGTGTAAACACGGACTTTTTGATATGAAGATGAAAGCAAGAGGTGATATAGATGTTGACTATCACCATACGGTTGAGGATATCGGGATAGTTTTTGGAAAAGCAGTTAAACAGGCACTTGGTAATATGAAAGGGATATCAAGGTATGGCCAGGCATCTGTGCCGATGGACGAGGCACTTGCCTCAGTGAGTCTTGATATCAGTGGAAGACCATATCTTGTTTATAAGGTAGTTTACCCGAAGAGAAGCAGGATCAAGAATTTTGAACCTGATCTTATTGAAGATTTCCTTCAGGCATTTGTGGGCAACAGCTCAATTACACTTCATGTTGAATCACCTTATGGAAGAAATACACATCATATAATTGAGGCAATATTTAAGGCTATGGGAAAGGCTTTAAGGCAGGCGGTATCAATAGATCCGAGAGTAAAAGGGGTTCCTTCAACTAAGAAAGTACTTTAATGCTATTAATTCTCAAAGATATTAAAAGTTGTTTAAATCTTTTAATCTGTCATTCTGGCTTGTCCAGAATCTTTCTTCAAAACAACCCCCTAACCCCCTTTACTAAGGGGGAATCAAGAAGGATTCCCGACAAGTGGGAATGACAGCCATTGTAACAGAGTTCGTTATGAATAAAACTATCTAAAGAGCAAGTATTATGAAAATTGCTATTACAGGGAAGGGTGGGGTTGGTAAGACCACACTTGCTTCTTTATTAAGCTATCTCTTTGCGGCCGAAGGTAGAAAGGTTATTGCGGTTGATGCAGATCCAGATGCAAATCTCGCATCAGCATTAGGTATATCAAAAGAAGAAGCCGAAAAGATAAGACCTATCGCAGACATGGCAGAGCTAATAGAGGAGCGGACAGGAGTAAAGCCAGGAAGTATGGGTGGGATATTTAAACTTAATCCGAAGGTTGATGACCTCCCAGAGGGTATTGGATATCATCTTGACGGGATTACACTTCTTACTATGGGCAAGTCAAAAGCAGCAGCCTCTGGTTGTTATTGTCCTGAGAACGTGCTTCTTAGAAGGCTTCTGAAACATCTTGTTATTGAAAGAAGTGAGGTAGTTATTGTTGATATGGAGGCAGGGATAGAGCATCTGACAAGGGGAACTGCAGAATCTGTAGATGCATTTATTGTTGTCGTCGAACCCGGGCAGAGAAGCATCCAGACAGCAAGGACGGTTCGGGAGATGGCAAAAGGACTCGGTGTAAAAAAGGTCTTTGTTGTAGCAAATAAGGTAAGAAGCTCTGAGGATTTAGATTTCATAAAAGACAATGTTGGTGATATGGAAATTATAGGTTCAATTAAATTTAATGAAGCAATAATGACCGCAGATATCAGAGGTGCATCACCTTATAGTTATTCACCTGAGACCGTTAAAGAGGTAAAGGATTTAAAAACAAAAATTGAAAAGAATTTAAATTATTAAAATGAAATTAGTAATCCCCCCTTCACCTCCCTTTAGAAAAGGGGGGAGGGGGGATTTGAGGTATTTTATTAATGAAGATAGAAAGAATCCTCGCAGGGATTGATTTCGGACCGTTCACAGAAGAAGTTATTGAATATTCATCTTTGTTTGCAGAGGTTTTTAATGCATCCTTAAATCTTCTTTATGTGATTGATTATTTAATAACGCCACCCACGTATCTTACACATTATATGGAAGAAGAAAAAAGGATCGCCGAGGAAAAATTTTCAGAACTTAAAAAGAAATTGATAGATAAAGGAATTAAAACAAAGAATAGGGTTATTGTGGGAAGACTTCATGAATCATTTGATGCAGAAATAAGAAAGATAAATGCTGATATGCTTATCCTCGGTTTTATGCATCATGCCGTAAGGCGCAGCAGTTCAGAAAAGCTTATTAAAGGACTGCAAATGCCAATGCTTGTTGTAAGAGGGGAAAAGGCAGGGTTTTCAAAAAAAGAATCTATAAAAATCGATAAAATTCTCTGTCCTACTGATTTTTCGGATACATCAGGAAAGGCCCTTGAGGTGGCAAAAGAATTAAGAGATTTTTTTTCTTCAAAACTTTATGTTTTGAATATTCTTCCTTCATATGTAATCAAAAAGAAAATGAAAAAATATAAGGATTATGATAGAGCGATAAAAGAATTATTTGAACAAACAAGCATTAGTCTGAATAAATTTATGAAGGTTCATGACATTAAAGATTCAGGGATGATTGAACAAGATGAACCTGATAAGAGAATAGTTTCATTCTCGGTAGAAAAGGATATTGATTTGATTGTAATGGGTGCCCGGGGTTTGAGTTTTATTAAAGGTATGATTATTGGAAGTGTAACTGATGCTGTATTGAAATCATCTCCCTGTCCGGTTCTCGTAATACACTGATGCTCTCTGAGATTTTATTTCTCATGGCCGGACTCGCAATGATACTCTTAGCAGCTGAGAGTTTTACAAATGGGATAGAGACCCTCGGCAGGAGATTTAATCTTTCTCAAGCAGTTGTGGGAAGTATCCTTGCTGCTGTGGGAACTGCTTTACCAGAAACCATACTCCCTGTGGTAGCAATATTCTTTTACGGCGGAAAATCAGCAAAGGATATAGGTGTTGGGGCTATACTCGGCGCACCGTTTATGCTATCCACTCTTGCATTTTTCCTTGTTGGTATAACTGTATTAGCATCTTATATTAAAAAAAAGCGCAGATTTGAGATTAATGTTGAAACACATTCTACCAAAAGAGATATCATCTTTTTTTTGCCGATGTATTCAATGGCAATACTGATGCCGACTATTACAGTCAGGTACTTCTCGATACCGATAGCAATAATGCTTATTTGTGGATATATATTCTATGCATATCAGACGTTCAAGTGTGAAAGCGCTGATATTGAACACTCTGAGGGGATGTATCTCTGGAGAATGATTAATAAAATGGGTTTGACAAAAACAGATACCCCCCATCTTATTCTAATATTGATTCAGATTGCAGGGGCATTGATCATTATGATTACAGGTGCTCATACGTTTGTTGAAAACCTTGAACATGTTTCAATAAGATTCGGGATGAACCCTCTCCTTTTTGCCCTGATGCTTGCGCCTATTGCAACAGAGCTACCTGAGAAATTTAATAGCGTTACATGGACATGGAAAGGAAGGGATACACTTGCTATCGGAAATATAACAGGCGCTATGGTATTTCAGTCAACCTTTCCTGTTTCTATAGGATTATTATTTACGGAGTGGAGACTGACAGGCATGGCCTTCTTTTCGGCTATAATTGCATTGATCTCAGCATTGATAGTTCTAATTGAATTAATCTTGAGAAAACGGCTTTCACCGTTAACAATGCTTTTTGGCGGAGGACTTTATTTGGTATATGTAGCAGTGTTGATTACAGGTAACAGGTAATGAAAAAAACCATTAGAAGAGAGATTCTCAAGCGAAGGGATGAGATATCTCCAGAAATAAAGGCTGGAAAGGACTCACTCATAAAACAAAGGCTTTTCTCTCTCCCTGAATTTATTGCTGTAAAGACTGTATTTTTTTATGCCTCATTCAGGTCGGAGGTAGAGACATTGAGCATGATAAAAGAATCTCTCAAAATGGGTAAAAGGGTTGTGCTTCCAAAAGTACAGAGGAAGGGTAACATGATTAAGCTGTATGAGATTGCAGATATTAATGAATTATCTCCCGGATATATGGGGATACCAGAACCATTTTTTTCCAACTCACGTTTTCTATCACTCGATGAGTTAGACCTTATTGTTATCCCTGGAGTAGCCTTTGATTATTCAGGTAACAGACTTGGGTATGGAGGGGGTTATTATGATATGCTCTTAGCTCAGAGACAAAAAGAGATGCCTATTATTGCTCTTGCATATGAAGAACAGCTTGTTGATTCAATACCAGTAGAGGAACATGATGTGAAGGTGGATGTGATTGTTACAGATAAGCGTATAATAAGGATTAAATAATCAATTTGCCGTTTTTTGACATAAATCGTTATAAATGTTAAAATTCAGTCCCTGAATTTAAAAGGTTTCAGTTACACGGACATGGATATTAGAAAGATAGAAGAGGGTGTCAGGCTCATAATCGAGGGCATAGGTGAAGATCCTGAAAGGGCAGGTCTTAAGGAGACACCTGGACGTGTTGCCAGGTTGTACGAGGAGATATTCGCTGGTCTTAAAACCCCTACCGAAGAGTTGCTTAAATCCATCGAAGGCGAAAGCCATGACGAGTTAGTGCTTTTAAAAGACATCCCCTTTTATTCCATGTGTGAGCATCATCTGCTGCCCTTTATTGGAAAGGCCCATGTTGCATATATCCCATCGGGTGGAAAGATTGTCGGACTGAGTGAGCTTGCAAAGGCAGTGGAGATTTTCGCAAAGAGGCCGCAAGTGCAAGAACGCCTGACAACACAGCTTGCCGATTTATTAATGGAAAGGCTTAAACCCAAGGGCGCTATGGTTATTATTGATGCAGAACATATGTGCATGAGTATGAGAGGTGTCAAGAAACTGGGTTCCAAGACGGTTACGTCAGCAGTTAGGGGAATATTCAGGACAAAGCAATCCACAAGGCAAGAATTACTGGAACTTATAAAGAAAAGGGAATAAAGGAGGGATAAGATGTCTGCTAAAATCATTAGCGGGACAGAGATCGCCGCTCAGATAAGGGAAGAACTAAAGAAAGAAGTCGCCGAGATGAAGGCAAAATATGGAATTGTTCCCGGTTTAGTTACCATACTGATAGGCAAGAACCCTGCATCAGTCAGCTATGTTACCGGGAAACAGAAGACTGCTCACGAACTTGGTTTTTATTTGATTCAGGACGATCAGCCAGACGATATATCCGAAGTAGACTTAATAAAGCTTATTGAAAAGTACAATAAGGATCCGAAGATACATGGCATCCTTGTCCAGCTTCCACTTCCAAAACACATAAATGAAAAGAAGGTCATTAACGCTATAGACCCTGATAAGGATGTAGATTGCTTCCATCCTGTTAATGTCGGACAACTGATGATCGGCGGCGAAGAGGCAAAATTTCTGCCATGTACGCCTGCAGGCATTCAGGAACTAATATTACGTTCCGGTTTTGAAACATCAGGTGCCGAGGTTGTAGTTGTGGGACGCTCAAATATTGTGGGAAAACCTATTGCCAACATTTTGCTCCAGAAGGCCAAAGGCGCAAATGCTACGGTCACGGTCGTTCACACGGGCACAAAGAACCTTGAGGCTCACTGTAAACGGGCCGACATACTTATTGTTGCTGCCGGTGTCCCTCATCTGGTAAAACCTGAATGGATCAAGCCCGGCGCCTGCGTTATAGACGTTGGCGTCAACCGGGTCGGCGAAAAGATCAGCGAGAAGACAGGAAAGCCTGTGCCTATACTTAAAGGGGACGTTGATTTCGATAAAGCCAAGGAGATAGCCGGCGCCATAACACCTGTACCTGGTGGGGTTGGACCAATGACCATTACCATGCTGATGAAGAACACTGTTCAATCTGCAAAGATGCAGGCAGAAACAACTGCCGCAGGATAAAAATATTTTTGAAGAAAGCTGTCAGGAGGGTTAAACACAGTGGCTACTAAAACTGTTCCGCCATGTCAGGCAGCATGCCCGGTTCATACAGATGTTCGCGGTTATGTTTCTTCAATTAGCAGCGGAGACTTAGAGACGGCTATCAGAATTATTCGCCAGGTGAACCCGTTTCCTTTTACCTGTGGCAGAATTTGTGCAAGGCCATGTGAGAGCGTATGCAGGCGCGCACAGGTGGACGAACCTATTGCAATTGCAGCCTTAAAACGCTTTGCAGCCGATAATACCAAAGGCATGAACCTCTTCCAAAAACCCGAAAATATTTATAGTGAAAAAGTCGCTGTAATAGGGAGCGGTCCGTCCGGTCTGGCTGCAGCCCATGACCTTGCATTACTCGGTTATAAGGTCACTGTTTTTGAGGCACAAAATACAATTGGAGGGATGCTGAGGGAAGGCATCCCCGAATTCAGACTCCCCAAGGATATTGTCAATGAAGAGTGCGATTTCATATTATCACTCGGTATTGAAGCCAAAACCAGTTTATCACTTGGCCGGGACTTTTCGATTGAGGGACTTCTAAGGGATTTCCATGCTGTGCTTCTGGCTATAGGCAGTCAAAAAAGCATGCTACTAAAATGTAAAGGGATAGAGCTATCCGGAATCATTAAAGGCGTTGAGTTTCTTAAACAAATTAGCAGGGGGGAAAGACCGCACTTGGGGAAAAGTATTGTAGTCGTTGGCGGCGGGCATACAGCAATTGATGCAGCCCGCACATGCTTTCGCCTGGGTTTTCCTGATATAACTATTGTATATCGCAGAAGTTTTGAGGAGATGCCTGCTAACCGTGAGGAGATTGAAGAAGTAGAAAAAGAAGGAATAATGGTTATGTACCTTACAAACCCTGTTGAGTTTTTAGGTGACGGAAAGGTTGAAAAGGTACGATGTATAAGGATGAAACTTTGTGAGCCTGATGAGTCGGGCCGGCCCCGCCCCAAGCCTATAGAAAACTCTGAGTTTGAAATCAGCGCTGATGCAGTTATCTTTGCAATCGGCTATATCCCTGAAACAGAGACACTGGAAAATAACGGGCTGATCGTAAGCAAAAATAACAGGATAATTGTTGATGGGACAGGCTCTACCAATATAAAAGGCGTCTTTGCCTGCGGGGATGTTGTGAGTGGTCCCTCCAGCATAATCAAGGCTATCGCATCAGGCAAAAAGACGGCAAAAACAACCCATTATTATCTGCGCAACCTGCCTGTTGAAGAGGAGGAAGGATATTTGTCTCTTGGAAAGCTTCATGATCGTATAGTTAAATTAATTAATAAATCAAACAGGCAGAAGATGCCCACTCTTCCAATCGAAAAAAGGATAAATAGCTTTGCTGAGGTAGAATTGGGCTATAACCGGGAACAGGCATTAATGGAATCTCAGAGGTGTTTAAAATGCGGCACCAGTGAACTCGCCAAACAATTACGAAGCCAGTCTCATTCTAAGCAAAGTAAGAGTTGAAATAAAATAAGGATACTAAACGTGAGTGACATTACTATTAAATTGAACGGCTCTGATGCGGTTGGTCGTGAAGGGATGACCATACTCGATTTAGCGCGGAAGAATGATATTTACATTCCAACCCTTTGCCATGACCCGCATCTGAAGCCGGCAGGCGCATGCAGGGTATGTTTGGTGGAAGATGAAAAATCAGGCAACCTCCTTGCCTCCTGTGTAGCGCCAATATCCTCAGGCATGGTAATAAATACAAATTCTGAAAAGGTATTGGAGGCGCGAAGAACGGTTGTTAAACTTCTTCTTGCCGGCCATCCTGATTCCTGTATTGTTTGTGATAAAGGCAACCAATGCCAGTTGAGGAAGATTGCCTCAGAATTGGGTATTGGACACGTTGAGTTTGACAGGGTCAGAAGATATTATCCAATTGAGACAGCTAATCCATTTATAGAGAGAGATCTCAGTAAATGCATCGTATGCGGCAAGTGTGTAAGAGGTTGCCAGGAGATAGAGGGGATAGGTGCGATTGATTACGCATTTCGTGGATTTAAGGCTAAACCAGCTACGGCGCTTGATTTGCCGCTTGAACAGTCAATCTGTGAGTTCTGCGGCCTTTGTGTCTCTATGTGTCCGGTGGGCGCCCTGACTGATAAACTTAGCAGATATAAAGGCGGAGTTAAAGAAAGCATCCGCACAGTATGTCCTTATTGCGGTGTCGGTTGCAGCATTTATCTTAATGTAAGAGACCGGGAAGTTATAAGTGTTTCTCCTGCTGAAGAGGGATCTGTTAACAGGATAAGTTTGTGTGTTAGAGGCCGTTATGGGTTTGAGTTCATAAATAGCCCGGAGAGGCTTAAGACACCCTTGGTCAGGAAAAATGGCGTTTTTATAGAAGCAACATGGGATGAAGCCCTCGATTTTGCATCTGCTGAATTTAACAGGATCAAGGGAAAATATGGCGGCAATGTCTTAGCAGGCATTGGATCATATAGATGCACGAATGAAGATAATTATCTCTTGCAAAAATTTTTCAGGGCAGCTTTGATAAGCAACAATATTGACAGCTCTGCGCGGCTAAGCGTTTTGCCTTCATTTAGTGGCTTAGAGGATTCCTTGGGAATAGGGGTTACTACAAATTCTATTGAGGAGTTGGAAGGTTCTGATGTTGTATTAGTTATCGGATCCGACCTTACACAGAGCCATCCAATAGTTGCCCAGAAGATAAGGCGGGCAGTAAAGGCAAATGGCGCCAGGGCGATAGTTATTAATCCGGATGATATCACGATAGCCAATTTTGCCGACATGCATCTGAAACTCAAAGCCGGCACCGATATAGCGCTTCTGAACAGTTTTATAAATGTGATTATAAATGAAGATCTCTATGATAAAGAATTTGTTGATACCAGAACCGAAGGACTCGAACAAATTAAGGAACATATCTTGAGATATCCACCAGAATATGTTGAAGAAATCACAGGCATTTTGAAAGAGGATATCTGTTCCGCTGCCCGTTTATACGCCTCTGCACAACGGGCATCAATTGTGGCAGGTGAGGATATTATTCACTATGGATACGGCATGGAAGCAGCTATCGTGTTAGCCAATTTAGCCATGTTAACGGGGAATGTTGGGAAAGCCAGCGCAGGAATTTATTATTTAGCGCCCTATAATAACCTCCAGGGCGCGTGTGATATGGGTGTTTTGCCTGAATTCCTTCCCGGTTATCAGAAATTGAATAATCCTATTGTCAAAGAGAAATTTGAGATAGAATGGGGTATTAAACTGCCGGATAACGCAGGATTAACCATAAAGGAGATTATTCATGCGGCCAAAGAAAGAAAAATCAGGGGAATGTATATAGTCGGGGATAATCCTGTGCTCAGTTATCCTGATAAAGACCTGGTCATGGATGCCTTACAATCTCTGGAATTTCTAATAGTACAGGATATCTTTATGAGTGAGACTGCCGAGATGGCTAATGTAGTGTTTCCTGCAGCAAGTTTTGCTGAAAAAGATGGCACATTTACCAGTATCGATAGACGAATACAGAAGGTAAGAAAGGCTATCGAGCCTGTTGGACAGGCAAGGCCGGACTGGAAGATTATTGAGGAATTATCTACAAAAGTTGGCTATCCCATGAGCTACGATTCACCTGCGCAAGTTATGGAAGAGATTGCCCGGCTTACGCCTATATATGGCGGGATAGATTATGGCAGACTCGAGAATGGTTGTTTACAGTGGCCCTGTCCGGATAAAAGACATCCCGGGACGAAGTTTTTATATGAAGATGGTTTTACAAAGGGAAAAGGTAAATTCATTGCTGTTGAGCATGTTAGTCCAGCAGGATGGTCTGATAATAGAAGTGACCTGTCGGGAATGATTAGCAGTGAAGCATTATTTTCCTCAGGCACAGGTTCAATGACAAAAAGATCCAATGGTCTTCTTAAATTTACTAAGACGGCCATAAGTAAGGATACATGACCGTCATTGCCCGACTTGATCGGGCAATCCACCCTTCGGCAGGCTCAGGGTGACAATTGTCATGGTGAGCTTGTCGAACCATGGATTCTCCGGTCGAGCCGGAGAATGACAAACAGACGAAACTATGTCGCCATACTAATGACCTCATTAGTATAACAGAATTATCACGAAACAGAGAGGTTATCAAATAGTGGGGGAGAAGATAGACTTAGATAGGCTGGATAAAATACTTTCTCCTTATAAAAATAAAAGAGGGGTTCTGGTTTCTGTACTCCAAGAAGTCCAGGAAGAATTTGGATGGGTTCCTCCAGAGACAGTAGAACATATCGCATCAGCCCTTAAGATATTTCCCAGCGAGGTATATGGGGTTTTGACCTTTTATTCATTGTTTCATCTCAGACCGAGAGGTAAAGATGTGATTACTGTCTGCACTGGTACCGCTTGCCATATTAAGGGGTCTGAAAGGCTTTTAAATGTCCTAAGAAAAAGACTTGGTCTCCCTGAAGGGAAAGAAACAACAGCGGACAGGAAATTTACTATCGAGGAGGTTGCCTGCGAGGGGACGTGCAGTATGGCTCCCCTTGTCCTTATTAACGAAAGGGTTTGTGGAAAGATCTCGGAAGATGAACTCCTGAGTAAAATAGATAAGCTAAAGATAGAGAGTGGAACATAATGAAAGGCGATGTAAAGATAAAGGTCTGCATGGGTCCAGGCGGAATAGCTGAAGGTGCAGCCGATATTATAGAGTCATTTAACAAGGAGCTTAACACTACAGGGGTAAAAACCGCTATAGAGAATCGGTGTTCAGTCCATAAGGTAGGGTGTCTAGGATTTTGTGCGAAGGATGTGCTCGTTGATATAATCATAAATGGCAACAAGACGACCTATGAGCAGGTAAAAACAGGTATGGTTTCGAGGATAGTAAAAGAGCACATCCTGAAAGGTAATCCTGTCAAAGAATGGGCTGTTGGAGAAGAATACCATAACTTTCATAAAAAACAGGTGAAGGTGGTATTGTCTGACTGTGGAGAGATAGACCCTGAAGATATAAATGCTTACATAGAAGTGGGTGGTTATGAGGCAACAAGGAAGACCCTTACCTCGATGACCCCTGAAGAGACGATATTGGTTATAAAAGAATCAGGACTCAGGGGGAGAGGCGGGGCAGGATTTCCCACAGGACTTAAATGGGAGATCTGCAGAAAAAAACAAGGTGAACAGAAATATGTTATTTGTAATGCCGATGAAGGAGACCCCGGCGCATTCATGGACAGGGCCGTAATCGAAGGCAATCCCCATTCAGTAATTGAGGGAATGATTATAGGTGCTTATGCCATTGGTGCAAATAAAGGTTATGTATATATCAGGGCTGAGTATCCGCTTGCCTTGAAGAGGCTGATAAAAGCACTAAGTCAGGCAAGGGAGTATGGATTTATAGGAAATAATATTTTAGAAACAGGATTCAATTTTGATATAGAAACAAGATTAGGCGCAGGAGCCTTCGTCTGCGGTGAAGAGACAGCCCTTATAGCATCTACAGAGGGCAAACGGGGTATGCCTAGGGCAAGGCCTCCGTTTCCTGCAGAGCGCGGCCTGTTTGGCAGACCTACAGTTATCAATAATGTTGAGACATTTGCAAATATTCCCTATATTATAAAAAGAGGTTCTCAGTGGTTTTCTTCCCTGGGTACAGAAAAGAGTAGGGGTACAAAGACCTTCTCCCTATCGGGAAAGGTAAGGAATTCAGGCCTGATTGAGGTGCCTTTGGGAATCTCACTGAGAGAGATAATTTATGATATTGGCGGTGGTATTGAAGGTGGAAGGGCATTAAAGGCAGTGCAGACAGGTGGGCCGTTGGGAGGGTTTATTCCTGCAGGGTTTCTTGATGCAAAGGTAGATTATGAATCCCTTGCATCCATCGGCTCAATGATGGGTTCAGGTGGTATGGTCGTCCTCGATGAGACGGACTGTATGGTAGACATAGCAAGATTTTTCCTCAGGTTTACCCAGGCTGAGTCATGCGGAAAGTGTACTCCATGCAGGGTTGGTACAAAGGTAATGTTAGAAATAATGGATAGAATTATAAGAGGTGAGGGCAGAGAGGGTGATATTGATCTGCTCATAAAGTTGGGAACGCAGATAAGAGGCAGTGCACTTTGTGGGTTAGGCAAGGCGTGTCCAACTCCGGTTCTGACAGCAGTGAATCATTTCCGCGATGAATACGAAGCCCACATAAAAGATGGGCGTTGTCCCTCAGGTGTATGTGAGGCGTTAAGTAAGGATGAAAGATGAAGGATGAAGGTTGAAAGGGGCTTAGGATTATGAAAAGCATAACGGTAAAGAAACCCTTTGATGAAATCAAAGAGGCGCTCAAGGATGTCGAAAAAGTATTTTTAGTAGGTTGTGGGACATGTGCTACAATGTGTCATACAGGAGGGGTTTTAGAGGTTCTTGAGATGAAGGAGGAGCTCGAGAAAACAGGTAAAAAGATTACAGGATGGATGGTGCCGCCTGTTGCCTGTGATGACGTAACAAAAGATGCCATAGATAAAAACACAGATGCAATTAAAGAGGCGGATGCTCTATTAGTGATGAGCTGTGCGTTTGGTGTTCATTCAATCGTTATCTTTTCAGATAAGCCGGTGTTCCCTGCAACAAATACCCTATACATTGGCAAAGAAGATACCCCTGGACATTTTTCCAGGGTCTGTATTCAATGTGGCGAGTGTATACTGGCTTTTACCGGCGGTATATGCCCTATAGCAAGATGTGCTAAACAATTACTTAACGGGCCTTGTGGCGGAGCCCAAGGTGGGAAATGCGAGATATCACCTGATTTGCCCTGTGCATGGCATCTTATTATCGAGCGTCTTTCTAAAAGTGGACAACTCCATAAGCTGGAAAAGATTGTTCCACCTAAAAACTGGGGCAAAGCCCTTACTAATAGTTCGCCGATTAAAAGGAGTTGATAGATTATGAAAGCAGGAAGTAATCTGGAAAAGGTTCTTGAAGGAGGATATTTCGCTGTGACTGCCGAGGTAGGTCCTCCGAAAGGCACCTCTGCATCAGTAATACGGAGAAAAGGAGATCTACTCAAGTTTTACTGTGATGCCCTGAATGTGACGGATAATCAGACTGCTATTGTCCGTATGTCAAGTTTGAGTGGCTGCGTCATTTTAAAAGAGATGGGGATTGACCCTGTAATGCAGATGGTGGTCAGGGACCGAAACCGGATTGCAATCCAGAGTGATATCCTGGGTGCGGTTGCCTTAGGAATCAGGAATGTACTCTGTCTTTCAGGCGACCACCAAAAATTCGGCAACCATCCCGATGCGAAGGGTGTATATGATATTGATTCTATTCAACTTGTTCAGACACTAAAGACCATGAGGGATGAAAAAAAATTTCTTTGCGGCGAGGGAATCTCCGGAGATGTTCTTCTCTTTATTGGGGCAGTTGAAAATCCCTTTGCTGATCCCTTTGAATACAGGGTTGTAAGACTTGCCAAAAAGATAAGGGCCGGCGCAGACTTCATTCAAACCCAGGCGGTCTATGATGTAAAGAAGTTTAGCAGGTGGATAGAAATGATAAGGGATCAGGGATTGGATAAGCAGGTTCACATCCTCGCTGGTGTGATACCGATAAAGTCCGTTGGGATGGCTCGTTATATGAGGGATAATGTCTCCGGGGTTAGTGTGCCGGATGAGATAGTAAGCCGTCTGGAGGGAGCCAAGGATGTTAAGGAAGAAGGGGTAAAGATAAGTCTGGAGATCATTGACCAACTCAAGGAGATAGATGGTGTTCACGGCATACATATTATGGCCGTGGCATGGGAGGATATAGTTCCTGTTATCGTGGAAAGGGCCGGCTTATTGCCAAGACCGGTACTATAATAAAGTGATAGTATCAGTGATTAGTGTCAAAAAATCTATTATTAAGGGTCTCATAATAGAATGGACATGATTGATAGAAAATCCCTCCTAACCTCCCTTTACCAAAGGGAGGAAAAGTCCCCTCTTGATAGGGGTGTAGGGGTGTGTACCCCTCTTTGGCAAAGAGGGGCGAGGGGAGATTTTCTGAATAATATGAATTCTATTATGCGACCGTTAATAACTGGCACCGACACAAAACACTGACACTATTAAATTGGGGGATAAAATGAGTGCAAAAATATTAGTTGTTGATGATGATCCCGATGTCTTAGATGCCATCAGCATAATCCTTGAGGCTAATGGCTATGAGGTAGCCACTGCACGAGATGGAATCGATGGCCTTGACAAGCTAAAAGAGGAAAAACCTGATTTGATGATTCTGGATCTTCTTATGCCTAAGATGGATGGATTCGAGGTTTGCAAAGAATTGAAAGATCCTCGAAGGGCTAAGTATGCACATATACCTATCATTATTCTGAGCAGTGTAAGGGAACAGGCCAGCAGGCGTAGATATGAATTAGAAACAGGATTACAGCTCGATGTTGATGATTATGTAGAAAAACCAATTGAGCATACTATCTTATTGGAACGTGTAGAGAAGATTCTCAAGAAAGTGGGCAAGGTTTAGTGTCCTTACGGAGGAATAAATGGGGAAAAGGAAAATCTTACTGGTAGAGGATGATGTAGATTTTGCCGAGGCTACCAAGCTCATTTTAGAAAGTAAATCTTACGATGTGATTGTAGCCTATGATGGGCAAGAAGGGCTGAAAAAGGCCCAAACAGAAAATCCAAATTTGATCATTTTAGATGTCATGATGCCTGAATTGGATGGCTATCAAGTGTGTGCTAAGCTCAAAGCCGACCCTACATATTGGCATATCCCGATTCTGCTGTTGACGGCAGTGGGAGAGGCTATACCCACAACAGATTATACAAAAGAAATGGGTATGAGAACCGAGGCTGATGACTATGTTCCCAAGCCCGTAGAGCCGGAAGAGTTGGTAGATAGAGTAGAAAGTCTATTCAGAATTTCTAAAGGGGGAAAATAGGGAAGAAATATGCCTTACAGGGCAATGAAAGAATCATTAAATGCTGTAATTGATAGCCTGTCTGATGGGATACTGGTTACCGATAAGGAGGGTAAGATCGTCCTTTATAACCAAAAGGCTGAGACATTTCTGGGCATAATGGGACAGGCTGCCTTAGGTCATCCGTTTCAAGATCATATCAGAAATGACGTACTGGTTGGACTTATAACCAAGATATTGAAACGTGATATGTCTTATCATGCTGAAGAAGTATGCCTCATGGATATAGGTAATGCGAGGCTAAGGGTCCATGTCAATCCTGTCAGAGATGAGAATGCATTACTCACTGGAACGGTAACTTTGCTCCATGATGTTGCCCCCATCAGTGCTATAGACAAGGTCAAGTCTAATTTTTTAGCAATGGTTTCTCATCAATTAAAATCCCCATTGAGCTCTACTTTACTTCAAACGTCTATCATTTTGGAGGAGATGGTGGGAGGGCTCAATGATAAACAAAGGGATTTGCTCCAAAAGGTTAAGTCAAAGCTAAAGGGTATGACTGAACTGGTCAATGATATACTGGATGTCTGCTTTATCGAAGAAGGAGGATATGTCGCACAAATTGAACCCCTGAATCTCTCTGAGATATTACAAAAAACTACCGAGGTAATGCAACCTCAGGCCATGGATAAGGATATCGCCCTTCAGGTAATCGTGGAAGATAACCAAACTTTCATTAGCGGGAATAAAAGCGGTATGGAGGCAATGTTTATTAATCTCATCAGCAATGCCATTAAATACACACGCTCAGGTGGGCAGGTTAGTATTGGGCTAAGAAAGGATGCACAGCACCTTCAGGTAAAGGTCTCCGATACAGGAATAGGCATCGAAGAAAAGGATATTCTTCATATTTTTGATAAATTCTACCGAGTAAGATCCGAGAGTACAAAATATATTAGCGGTACAGGACTGGGCCTTTCTATAGTTAAAGGCGTTGTGGATGCACACCACGGCTCTATTCATGTAGAGAGCGAAGTAGGAAAGGGCACCACCTTTACTGTTTTACTTCCCCTGAAATGAAAACCGAGGATTGAACATGATAAAATTTGAACAAAAACCCCTTGAGGAAATTTTAGGGTATTTAACAAACGATAAAAGTATATTTATTCTCAGGTGCAAAGGCTGTACAAAGGTCAATCAGGCCAATGCAGAATCAGATCTTATGGACATGAAAGGAAAAATTGAGGGAAAAGGTATAGATATTACAGGCTCTGCAATAAAAGGTTTTCTCTGCATGAAGGCTAAGTCTGTGCTTGAAGCACTATCTGAAACAATAGGAAATCCCTCCTCTCTTCTAATAATGGCATGCGGGTTAGGGGTTCAATCAGTTGCTGAGGCCACAGATAAGATAGTCCATCCAGCCTGCAATAGTTTCGTAGATAAAGAAACACTGGAGTTCGGTAAGAGAGAATATCGGTGCCGCACCTGCGGGGATTGTGTTTTAGAGTTTACTGGAGGCATCTGCCCTTTAACTGTTTGCAGTAAAGGGCTCCTCAATGGACCGTGTGGAGGAAGCTCACATGGTAAATGTGAAGTATCAAAGGAGATTGACTGTGGATGGGTGCTTGTCTTTGAAAGGATGAAGAAGCTGGGCCGCCTGAAAGAGTTTATGTCATTTCTTGAGCCCAAGGATTATCGAAAAATACAGAAAAAGAAGATAGCTTAAAGGAAGATGGACTTTAAAGAGGCATTAAAATCTAAAAAATTTGTTGTGACCGCAGAAATAGGACCCATGAAAGGGACCGACGTGCAGGAAACACTGGAAGATGCGGAGCTTATCAAAGGAGAGGTAGATGCCATTAATGTTACCGATCTTCAAAGTTCTGTAATGCGATTGGGTTCTATGGCAGTTTGCCACCTCCTGAAAGATCATGGGATAGATCCCATTTTTCAGATGACCTGCAGGGATAGAAACAGGCTGGCGCTCCAATCGGATCTGTTAAGTGCCTGGGTTTTAGGTATCAGGAACGTTCTGGCCTTGACAGGAGACTATCCAACCATGGGAGATCACCCTCAGGCAATGCCTGTTTTTGATTTAGATTCCGTGAGTTTATTAAGAGTGATAGGCAGGCTTAATGAGGGCTTTGACATGGGGGGAAACCAGCTTAAAGGTTCTCCTGACTTCTTTCCCGGGGCAGTAGTAAATCCGGGAGCCGATACCGAGGCTGCCTTAGAAATGCAGATCATAAAGATGGAAAAGAAAATCGAGGCAGGCGCAAGATTTTTTCAAACACAGGGCATATATGACTTAGAACTCTTTGAAAAATTCATGAAGCGAGTAGAGGGTTTTAAGACACCGGTTCTGGGTGGAGTCATATTATTAAAATCAGCAGGTATGGCCAGGTTTATGAATAAAAATGTGGCCGGTGTATTTGTCCCTGAGCACCTTATCAAAGAAATGGAAGAGACAAAGGATAAGGTCAAGACCAGTATTGAGATAGCTGCCAGATTGATCAAGGGAATGAAGGATATTTGTCAGGGAGTCCATATCATGGCCATTGGCTGGGAGAAAAAGATTCCCATGGTTCTACAAGAGGTCGGATTATAAATCCCGTTGGAATTTATTCCTACGGGGTAAAGACCGGACATTTGCCAGGTAGATTATGCAAAGGATTGCGATTATCGGGGCGGGTGTTGTCGGTACCGCCATAGGTTATCTCTTAAAAAATGCAGGCTATTCAGTTGCTGGAGTTGCCAGTAGAACTCTAAGGTCAGCTAAAAGGGCGAGAGAATTCATAGGAGCGGGGGAGGCGTCAACTGACCTTAAGTCTGTAGCTAAGAAGGCAGACATTGTCTTTATCACAACTTCTGACGATGCAATTGGGGATGTATGCACGAGGATGGCTTCTGAGGGAGCTTTTAATCCTGAATCTATTGTGTTCCATACGTGTGGTGCATTGTCATCAGGGATTTTAAGTCCAGCAAGAGATATAGGGGCGTATGTCGCCTCATTCCACCCTCTCCAGAGTCTGGCAAGTGTCAATGAGGCAGTTAAAAACCTTATAGGCTCTTATTTTTGTATTGAGGGCGACGAAGTTGCCCTTGAAGCTGCGAGGAAAATAATTGCTGTCCTTAAAGGTAAGGAGATAGAATTAAAGGTTAATAAAAAACCTTTATATCACGCTGGCGCATCTGTTGCCTCGAATTTCCTCGTAGCTACAGTGGGATTTGGGCTTGAACTCTTTGAAGCAGCAGGGATTAACGGGCAGGTAGCTCTTAAAGCCCTCATGCCTTTAATAAAGGGTACGGTGAAAAACATCGAGAATCTCGGTATTCCTTCAGCCCTCACAGGCCCTATTTCGAGAGGAGATACGGGGGTTGTTGAAGATCACCTCAGGGTTATATCCAAAGAAAGACCTGAATTGTTAAGGCTATACGCCGAACTTGGAAGACAAACTGTCAAGGTAGCACTTGAAAAAGGGACATTAAAAAGACTTGATGCTGAAAGAATAATATCATTATTTGATAATTATTAATCTTCTTATAATAGTCTGTACAATGACCGAGAAATCCCTCCTAACCTCCCTTTTCCAAAGGGAGGAAAATTCCCCTCTTGAGAGGGGTGTAGGGGTGTGTATAACCCCTCTTTGGAAAAGAGGGGCGAGGGGAGATTTTATGGTTATACAATTTCCTATCATTTTTGGGACAATGTCCATTCTATTATGAGAACCTTAATATAGAAAGGAAAACTTAAAGAAATAGATGAAGGTTCTTGTGGTCGATAGTGGAGGTCGAGGTCATGCCATCGCATGGCAATTTAAGAATGACCCTGAAGTAAAGGAGGTGATCTGTACACCTGGCAATGTTGGCATTGATCGGGAAATCAGATGTGAAAATGCGAGAACAAACGAAGAGATCTTGGAACTTGCAAAGCGAGAAAAAGTTGACATTGTCTTTATTGGTCCTGAAAGTCCTTTGACAAACGGCATTGTCGACCTGTTTATACAGGAGAGGATACCTATTGTTGGACCAACAAAAAGAGCCAGTATCCTCGAGGGAAGCAAGGCATACACAAAATTATTATGTAGAGAGATAGGTGTGCCAGTGGCAGAGTTTGAGGTCTTTGATAACCCTGAGAAGGCCAGAGATTATGTTGAATATGTAAAATACCCTGTTGTTGTAAAGGCTGATGGTTTAGCACAGGGAAAAGGATCAATCGTCTGTTCAGATATCGGAGAAGCCTGTGAGGCTATTAATCAGTTGATAGTGAAAAAGGTCTTTGGCGACTCCGGGGAAAAGGTAGTGATTGAAAAGAGACTTTATGGCATAGAGATATCATTTTTCTTTTTTACTGATGGTAAAACGCTCGCACCAATGCCAGTAGCTCAGGACTACAAAAGGGCTTATGATAACGATGAAGGCCTGAATACAGGGGGTATGGGTGCATATTCTCCTCACCGTTTGGAGGGGGAAAAACTTGCTAATCTGGTTTCCGAAAAAGTTGCTATCCCTTTGATCACAGGATTTGCAGAAAAAGAAGGTATTCTATATAAGGGAATACTTTACTTAGGGCTAATGCTATTTGAAGAAACACCATATCTCTTAGAGGCGAATGTCCGTCTTGGCGATCCAGAAGCTGAGGTGATCCTTCCTCGATTGAAGACCCCTTTGAGTGATATAAGCTTTCAGATAATCAATGGGGTTCTTAGTGAAAAAGGGGTAGAATGGAGTCCTGATTATTTCTGTGATGTAGTGGCAGCAGCTGGAAGAACACAGCAAAGAAAAAATGGAAAGAGTAAAGGCTGGTACCCTGGTTATCCCGGTCGCTATGGAAAAGGATACCCCATTTCTGGAATTGAAAATATTCAAGATCCTAATTGCAAAATATTTTTTGCCGGTGTGAGCAATTCTGAAACAAAAGGTCTGATTACAGACGGTGGAAGGGTTCTCCATGTAGTTGGCAGAGGAAAAAATTTGCAAGAGGCAAGAGATGTCGCTTATTCAAATATAGAACAAATCCATTTTGAAGGGATTCGATATAGAAGGGATATCGGTAAGGAATAATAAGGATTTATGACATTTGCAAGAAGTTTTCCTTTAAAAATCTATCGAGATTTGTTATTTTATTAAGCGCTGGAATGGCTGGCAAAGGGAGTGAAAATTGATATGAGAAGAAAGAAAAGAGGTTTTGTAGACGCACGTAAATGGTACAGATATCAGTTCTTTGGTAATGCTACGGTTACTGTTCCAAAGGATAAAGTTATTGTAGGTGCAACCATAGCCAACATCTCCTTTTCAGGGCTTGGTTTATATTCGCCTACACCTTTAGGTAGAGGCAAAAGCGTAAAAATAAAGATCTCTTTCATAGATAGATCTGGCAAAATAAAGGAGGATATTACTGCAGGTAAAATTGACTGGCAAAAGAAATTTGAGAATACTTATCTTATAGGTATTATTTTTGATGAGGAGCTGAACATAATCAATCAACCTAATCTTCTGGAACATCTTGTATGGCTTATCAATACATATAATTGGCCCGAGCCTTATAAAGACAAAAGGATTGCTTTGTTGTAAAAATTATGGAATATAGAGAACTTATCCATGAGATGATACTCGAAAACGTAAGAAGACAGATCTCGAGGGAGTATAAAGAAATATACGTTAACAAACAGGATGAAAAGAAGGCTGAATACAAGGGTCATTATCCTGACATGATTCTCGGTAATCATGGATTGGTACTTGCTCTCCTTGAAGTTGAAACTGAGGAAAGCATCTCTGAAAAACAGGCTGAGAACTGGAAGGCACTCTCCGGCCTCGGTGTAAAACTCATATTAATGATACCCAAGAATATGAAGGTCAAGGTGACCGATTTACTCTGGGCTAAAGGCATGATGGATAAGGTTTCAATAGGGACATATGAGATTTCAATAAAAATGCCTTAATTGCTTTTGCCGTTTGCAATTATTAATATTTTAAACAGTGAGTTCTTAACTTCTTTTCTCTGCGTGTAATAAACAGTTTATAACCTTACGCTCCTGTCGTTTGAGATTTATTTGTTCCTTACAAGAGCTAAATCCAGGTGCTCTAACCCAACTTCCGCACTTTAGTGACCAAAATCTATTTAAATCAATGGGTTATGATATTGTTTAGTCACTATGATTACCATTTTCGGTAGTCCAAAATTTTTTAGGCGTAATAATTTCAAATGG
>JBFLZS010000053.1:0-21690 GCA_040756135.1 Nitrospirota bacterium | reverse complement strand
TGGGGGGGATTTTAAAGGGGGGCTGGGGGGATTATTGGGTAAAAATATAAAAATGATCGGTGTTGAGGCAGGAGGCAAGGGCATAGAGACAGGAGAGCATGCTGCAAGGTTTGCAGGCGGTTCTATCGGTGTATTTCAAGGATGCAAGAGTTATCTCCTGCAGGATGACGATGGAAATGTCCTCGGAACACATTCTGTATCAGCAGGTCTTGATTATGCGTCTATCGGGCCTGAACATCCTTATCTGAGAGACACAGGACGTGTTCAGTATACATATGCAACCGATGATGAGGCCCTCACTGCATTTGAGCTTTTATCAAGGACTGAAGGCATTACCCCTGCGCTTGAATCGGCACATGCACTTGCAGAGGTGGTAAAAATTGCACCTGCACTTTCCAAAGAAAAAATTATTATAGTAAACCTTTCAGGCCGTGGTGACAAAGATGTCCAGCATGTTGCAAAGATTAAGGGGATAGAATTGTGATGTCGAGAATTGAAATAACTTTTAAAAGATTAAAAAAGGAAGGGAAGAAGGCCTTCATCCCTTATATTATGGCTGGAGATCCGAGCCTTGAAAAGACAAAGGATATTGTGCATTTGTTTGAGGAGTGTGGGGCTGATATTGTCGAACTGGGTGTGCCGTTTTCAGACCCTTTGGCTGATGGCCCTACAATCCAGCGGGCATCTGAAAGAGCATTAAAAATCGGTGTTACCTTAAGAAAAGTCATCTCGCTTGTAAAAGAATCAAGACAGATAATCCAGATGCCCATAGTCCTTATGACCTATTACAACCCTGTTTTTAAATATGGTGAGAAGAATTTTGTAGAAGATGCAAGGGATGCAGGAGTTGATGGTGTAATTATTCCTGACCTGCCACCAGATGAGGCAGAAAAGTTTGTAAAACTATCAAGAAAGGCAGCCCTCGATACTATTTTCCTTCTTGCGCCGACATCAACAGAAGATAGGATTAAAAAGGTGACGAAGGTATCGAGTGGTTTTATATACTATGTCTCGATAACAGGGATAACAGGAGCTGACCTTCTCCTTGACGGCTCTATGGAGGTGTTGATAGCAGAAATAAAGAAATATACAGACAAGCCGATCGCTGTTGGGTTTGGGGTCTCTATACCTCAGGAGGCATCAGCAGTTGCAAGGGTGTCTGATGGTGTTATAGTAGGCAGTGCAATAGTCAAGAGGCTTTATGAATCTCCTGACGGGCTAAAAGATTACCTTATCAGTCTGAGGGAGGCAATAAAATGAAACTGAAGGTCGTCGGTAGTTCAGGGGGTGAATTCCCCGGATATAATCCACCAGCCTTTTTGATAGATGGCAATGTACTTCTTGATGCAGGAACTATCGGCGCATCTCTGAATGAGGCTTCGCAATGGAAGATTCGTAACATATTGATAACACATGCACATCTTGATCATATCAAGGGAATCCCTTTTCTTGCAGATAACCTTATTATAAAGAGTAAGGAACATAGCGTTAAGGTGATCAGTATCTCAAGCGTACTCATGGCATTAAAGAGGAATCTCCTGAATAACAGGATATGGCCGGATTTTACAATCATTTCAGCCGCTTCGAATCCTGTGCTGGTATTGAAGGCCATATTACCAGGAAAGCCTTTTAAGATAAATAGCTACACAATAACTGCATATAAGGTCAATCACTCTGTGCCTGCTGTCGGATATATTATCGAAGATAAGAAAGGGAATCGTCTCCTCTATACAGGAGACACTGGCCCTACAGATGCGATATGGAAAGCTGCTAAAGATATATCTTGTGCGATTATAGAGGTTTCTTTTCCTAATAGGCTAAAAGCAATGGCTATAAAGACTGGACACCTTACTGCGGGGCTTCTTATGAAGGAAATCGGTAAAATTGGAAGCCTCCCTGAAAAGATTCTGATTACCCATCCCAAACCCCTGTATCTCGATCAGATTAAAAATGAGATAAATAACCTGCCCTTGAAGAACATTAAGATACTCAAGGACGGAGAAACATATGAAATATAATCAAATAATAACCAATGACCAAATTCCAACAACCAAACAGTTTGGAATTTGGGATTTGGTCATTGGAATTTGTCTGGTTATTGGTGCTTGGTTATTAGAATTTAAATAAATGGCCTGGTTTAAAAAGACAAAAGAAGTAAGGACTGATAAAAAAGGGAAGACACCTGAGAGTCTGTGGGTTAAGTGCGATGGCTGTAAGGAGATAATATATAAAAAAGAGATAGATAAAAACCTCAAGGTATGTCCGAAATGTAACTACCATTTCAGGATAAGCGCACGTGAGCGGCTGAAATTGCTTGCTGATGAAGGGAGCTTCGTAGAAATGGACGAAGGGCTTGTATCGGTCGACCCGCTTAATTTTAAGGATACCATCTCATATAAAGAGAGGGTGAAGGAGAATCAGAAAAAAAGCGGGCTCAAGGAGGCTGTGATTTCAGGGGATGCACTTATAAAAGGTCATTCTGTAACTCTTGTTATCATGGACTTTTTCTTTATGGGTGGAAGTATGGGATCTGTTGTAGGTGAAAAAGTAGCGAGGGCAGCAGAACGGTCTCTGGAGACAAAGAAGCCCCTTATAATTGTTTCGTCATCAGGTGGTGCAAGGATGCAGGAAGGGATATTTTCCCTTATGCAGATGGCGAAGGTAGCTGCTGCTATAGGCAGGCTGAAGGATAACGGGATTCTTTATATATCAGTTTTGTGCGACCCGACATTCGGCGGTGTTACTGCAAGTTTTGCCACCCTTGGTGACATAATTATTGCTGAACCAAGGAGCCTGATCGGTTTTGCAGGACCGAGGGTGATAGAGCAGACTATCAAACAGCCACTTCCGGACGACTTCCAGAGGGCTGATTTCCTCCTCGAACACGGACTTATAGATATAGTTGCAGGCAGAAAAAACCTGAGGGAAACACTTGCTAAGGTCTTCGAACTTCTTCTATGAGCTACAATGGGACGATTAATTATCTCTATAATCTCCAGAAGCATGGTATAAAATTTGGGCTTGATAATATAAGCAGGCTCATGTCTGTTCTTGATAATCCGCATAAATCATTTCTTTCCATCCATGTCGCAGGCACAAACGGGAAGGGCTCCACATCAGCAATTATTGCATCTATACTGAAGACTGCTGGTCTCAAGGTTGGACTTTTCACATCACCCCACATTGTCAGCTTTACAGAGAGGATCAGGGTTAATGGCGAAGAGATAAGCGAGGATGAGGTTATAGGCCTGACTGATGAGATAAGGGAAAAAAATTCAAAATTCAAAATTCAAAATTCAAAATTTTCTCCCACATTCTTCGAGTTTATAACCGCAATGGCATTCCTGTATTTCAAAAGAAAGAATATAGATATAGCAGTAATAGAGGCAGGAATGGGAGGAAGACTTGATGCTACGAATATAGTTATACCCGAGGTATCTGTAATCACAAAAATAAGCTACGACCACAGGGAATTTATTGGAAATACACTTAAAGAAATAGCTCATGAGAAGGCGGGGATAATAAAAAAAGGGATTCCCATTGTCATCTCATCTCAAGCCCCCGAGGCAATGAAGGTTATCGAGAAAAAGGCAATAGAAAAAGACGCTGTGCTTTATGTTTATGGTAGGAACTTTTCTTCGGTACTTAAAAGGGAAGATGTTTCCGGAATATGTTTTGATTACCATGGTAGCGACTTATTTACGATTCACGATTTAGTCTTACCACTTACAGGCGAGCACCAGATGCAGAACGCCTCTGTTGCTATAAAGGCAGCAATGATTGTACTAAGAAACAGTTGTAAGTTCCAAGTTCCAAGTTCCAAGTTAAATAATAATAAACATTCAACATTTAACATTCAACATTTAACTAATTTCGTTAGAAGTGGGCTTGCAACAACAAAATGGCCTGGAAGGCTTGAGATTATTAAAGAAGACCCGACTATACTAATAGACGGTGCACATAATCCAGCCGCAGCAGAGGCGCTCTCTAATGCATTGGTAAAAAACTTCCTCCGGCGATATAAAAGGATTATTCTTATTCTCGGCATCATGGGTGATAAGGATATAAAGGGAATAATGGAGCCTCTCCTTCCTTTAGCCTCTGAGATCGTGCTAACTTCCCCTGACTATGAAAGGGCAGCTTCTCCTGCCAAACTCGCAGAGGCAACAGCATCCTTAGGATTCTCTCAAGTCAGAATTGCACCCACTGTCAGGAATGCCATAGAAATGGCAATTAAAGAAAGTCAGCAGTCAAATCCCCCCTTACCCCCCTTTACTAAAGGGGGGAGTGTGGAGATTAATAACTCGTCACTCATCACTCGTCACTCATCACTCATTGTTATTACAGGTTCTTTCTATACAATTGGAGAGGCAAAAGAGGTTATTGGGCAGAAAGGTGTTCTTACGAAGCTGAGAGAATGACAGTGCGAGCAACGAAGATGACGCTGTCTATGACAGCATATGAGAGAGGAGACTCGTGAGCAGGGACATGCTCACGATATATACTGTTTGTGTTGCGGGACAAGGGCAAAAAATTCAGGCGATAGGCAAAGGCCGATCCGAATCCGCCAACACTTCATCTATCAATTCCTCAATACGGTGCAGTAAATAGAACGGGAGAGAAAATAGGGTAAATTGTTTTTTACTCGGAGTCCGTATCTTTTCGATTCCCATTACTCCCGAATATATTCTAACGGCAAAATTATTCCTGCTTTGATCAATAAAATTGTGGAGCGACCTCAAAGTCCCGGCTTTGCCTGACTTTACTTCAATAGGAATCAGCCTGTTATGGGAACTTATCAGAAAGTCTATCTCTGAAATAGAGCCTTTCTGCTCTCTGTACCAGTAAGTCAGGTTTATATTCTTTCTTATTGCCTGCGACAGTAAACCCTGTCCCACAATCTGTTCACTGAGCTGACCATGATATATTGCATTAATATCCTGTATATTCATTATCTCGGTCCTTAGGCCGACCTGATAGTTGACAAGCCCTGTGTCTAAATACAAAAGCTTTGGCGATTTCTTTAAATTGTTTACTATTGGAAGTTGTTTAGAAGCAGAGGCATAAACCCTGCTTATAACCATGGCTTTTTCAAGGACGTCAAATGCCTCACTCATCTCCCTGCTTCTGAAACCAGAGCCACCGAAATTTTCATATTTAACGGGAAGTCCTATATATTTGGACGCATGTTCTACAAGATATTGAATGTATTTTGACTTTGCAATACTGGCATATTTCAAAACATCATCTTTAAATCCTGTCAATATGGATTCATATACGGGATCCACATCAATCAGGGACTTTGTTTCTGCATACCGGGCAACAGCCTCGGGCATCCCGCCTACTAACAGGTATTCATGAAATTTCTTCATCAACGTATTATGGATTTCAGCCGGCATCTTTTTTTCAGGCCTTATGGAATTTATATAATGCAGTGTCTCTGTTTCTCCAAGAGCAGACAGGTATTCTTCAAATGCGACTGGGTACATATAACAATACTCAACTCTTCCCACGGGGAATGAAAATCCTTCTGATTTCATTTTTACCTCAAGAAGCGAGCCTGCCGCCACAACATGCAGGTCTGGCATTTCCTCATAAAAATAGCGAAGCTGGCTCATGGCTATGCTTGAGTTTTGCACCTCGTCAAGAAAGATGAGCGTGGTTCCGGGGATAATCTTCTTATTGAATTTCAACTGGATTGCCTGAACCAGTTCACGAACTGGACTCATTCTTGAAAATAGGGCAAGATTGTCTTCCTGCTCCATGTTTATGTAAATGTAAGTTTTAAAGGAGTCCTCTGCAAAGAGATTTACTGCCGAGGTCTTGCCTACCTGCCGCGCACCCCTGACGACAAGAGGTTTCCTCTTCTTTCGGTTCTTCCACTCCAGAAAAAATTTGTTGATCGCACGCTGAAACATAATGTAATATTTTATAACCTATTTTTGAATAAAAGTGTAACAAATTATAACCTATTATTCAATAAAATGGTAACAAAAAATAACTTGTAGAAGGTTTTCGTGCCGGCCTGCAATCCATAGGGAGCGAGCCTATACCCTGAGCCTCCCTTTTGAATGTTCGCAGTCCCTGCCTCCATAGCTGCTATCTGCCAGGCTAAATTAGCACCAACTGAAAGGTTTTTCATGGCAAAGGCCGATCCGCCTGACAGGAAAAAATGATGTAATATCCCTTGAATTGTATAATAATATGGCAGTTATCACACCATTAAGGCTGAAGATTACCTCATTTAAGATAGTAAGACATGTCGAAATATGGTTGTTATCTCAAGCCTTTTTTGCTTCAAGCTTTATGACGATCTTTGCATCCAGTGCATTAGCGATTTTCTTAAGCGTTGAAAGTTTCGGCAGCCCATGCGTAAGACCTTCAATTCTTGATATCGTTGATTGAGGCATACCCGCTTTCCTGGCTACATCTTCCTGGGTCATCTTTTTTTTCAGCCTCTGTTCAATAATGCTTCTTGAAAGCCCATATTCGGGAAGGAGCTTTTCATATTCCTCTCTTACCCTTTTATCCTTCAAAAGCTCTTTTCTATGTTCTCTATAAGTCATGTGTTTACCTCCTTCTTGAGATATATTCTTCCATCCTTTTCACTGCTATTTCTATCTCCCTTGCGGGAGTCTTTTCCGTCTTTTTTGTAAAGCCATGCAGTAAGACAACCCTCCTGCCTGTAAATGTAAAGTATAGGATTCTGTGAATATTCGACTTATCCTTAACCCGTATCTCAAAAAGCTTTTTTGTTCCTGCCAGGGGCTTCACATAAGGCTCTTTAACCCCTATCCCATATTCCTCAAGCAGGTCAGCAATAAAAATGTATTTAGCCTTGCTCTCAGATGAAAGGGAATCGATAAACTCCTTTACAGGGCATTTCCCCACGGGAGTTTCATAGTATTCGATTGTCCAATCCACAATTTAGTATATAGCATGTATGCTATAAAATCAACCCCACGAGTACCAAGAACAGATACTACAATCGGTCTTTTGTTGCAGAGTTCCATTGCCAAAAGCTCTTTCTTCACATAAATAATTGACAATAAAACAGGGAAGTTATAAGCTTTGAGGTGAACGTAGAATTAAAATAAAAGATAATGTTGGCCAATAAGATGAAGACAAATATGAAAGAAAGAATCGAGGAAGCCAGCGAACGGACACTTGAAATTTATAAGCATGTTGGCTGCCTTTCCACACATTTCGCCGGTCTCGAACTGACCTTACTCAAGCTTTTCGCGAAAATGATCAACCCGAACGAACCAGAACGAGCGGAGAAAGCATTGTCACAGATGTCATTCCGTCAGACAGTCGATGCCTTCCGTCAAACCGTTACCGAGCGCATGCGCGATCCAGAAACAGTAAAGGAAGCCACTTCGTTAGCAGAACGGCTGAATAAGGCTGCCACAGATCGAAACGATATAATTCACTCAGCATGGATCTCATATACCAAAGGTGATTTCGGCCAGCACCGGGCAAGATCAAAGGGCAAAAAAGTTCTGGACAGCCAGATTCATACAGAAAATCCAGTCAAGCATATTGAGGATGTAACGGAAACTATCTATGGATTAATCTTCGACCTCGCATGCTTTGAAGACAAGTTAACAAAAGAAAATGGCGAACAACCACACCAACCTGACAAATAGCCTTTTAATGGGTGACGTGGGATAAAACGCGGCGCGTTTTGGCACAGGTGGATTGCCTGTGCACGTTATGTAGGGCTGCAAATACTATGGCTCGAAAACGTTCGATTATCGCTGGCACTACTGATTATTCGGGCTACTCCATGGGCGAGATGATCGCTCATTTGGCGGAGTGGCGCGATAATACTCGAGATACTATTACACGCCTAACAGAATACCGTAAGGCAGTCGAAACGGCCTCCGGTGAACTGGAAAGGCCTTTCGTCATTTTGGAATTTCTCGATCGACGGATCGACTTGTTCAAACGAATCCTACCAGATCTTTTACGCCTGATTGAGGAGCTGCCGGCAGGCCCGAGACTCAGACATGTAGAGCTAATTCAACAGATGGTCGAGCGGTCTCAGTATGATGACCATTTCTGCGTGCAGTTCAAAAACGAATTCCTCAACGGGAAGCAACATTCCGAGCTACTGGGAAATATCTACGCGACGACCCGTGATATGATCATAGACTATCTCGACTTGGCCAACTTAGCTCAGCGGCTCCGAACATTTTTAGAACAAGAAGGCTCTACGAGCAAGCTAAGCATGCTTGAACTAAAACCGAACATTTACGGGATCGGGGTAGACCTCAAATTGCTATTCGAGCGATTGTGGAAACTACTCGTGAAACGATTTCGAAAGGCAGGCTAACAAATCACTACCTTTAGACGATTAAAAGCTTATCCTCTCCTGAAAAATAATTTACAGACATCCTTCAAGTCCAAAGTGGCTGTTCCTCAAATGGCAATTCTACCAAGGAACTGCTCCATGGTCTCAAACTATGAAAGCAGGTGGAGGAAAATAATTGGAAAGCCCGTATACGGAAAAAGTGAACGTGCAGTTTGATGAGGGGGGAACCAGAGATATATCTCTTGTCACTACGCCAGTTCTCTACTACCGAACTATTTCACTTTCTCTTTCTTAAGCAATTTTATCTATATATTTGCGTAAATAATTCTTCTGCGAGTGTTTTATCAATTTTTTTCAACTCTTCATATTGTTCTAAAGCCTTGCCTTTCTGTCCACTATATAAATATGCAATCCCAAGACTGTAATTAGCTTTTGCATAATCAGGTTTAATCATTATTGCCCGTTTATATGCTTCAATGGCTTCTTTATACATGCCTACTTTTTCGTATTTAACCCCGAGATTGTAATAAGCATCTACATCATCTGGTTGTATCCTGGTTGTCTGTTTATGAGAGTTAGATAAATATAAAATCAGCTTTTTATAAGCTTCATCAATTTCCTTAACCTTCTCTTGTGCTTTTTGTTGAGTGAGTAAATCCTTATAAGCTTGCTCTACCTCTTCTTTTGATGCATTGGGTTTTAGTCCAAGAACTTGATAATAATATTTCTCCATACGACTATCTTCTCTAATCTTTGCTTTAGACGAAGATCTTCGTAATCCAAACCAACTACAAAACCCCCTTTGGTCGGCAACCTTTGTGAACTGCCCATAAAGACTACGATATTCTTCTCTTAAACGAGAAATCTCCTCTTGAACATTGTTCACGTTCGGCAATATACGATTTATTTCTGATGCCAACATTTCTATCTTTTTTCTTTCCTCTTCAGGATTAAAGCCCGGGGGCCTGCCGTGAAAGAGCCGCCTCCATCCTGTTGAATTTTTAATTAGCTCACTCTGCTCAAAGTACTTTCTTCTTAATTCATAAAGTTTTTGAGATTGTGGTTCTAATTGTCGTTTCAGTTCCTCGATTTTTTTCTTAATTTCGCGTCTTTCGGCACTAATTCTATTGTCGTCGTGTCTATTTCTCTCCTCTTCTTCTTTTTGATATTCTTTCACTGCATCTGTAGTGGGTACAATTTTCGGCCCGACTCTATTCATTGCCATGCCTTTTCTTTTAAGCTCAACATATATTCTTCTTTCTTCTTTTACCAGCCATCTCTGTAATTGCAGTGCTGAAAGTCCAATAGGAGCTTTTTCGATAATCTCAAACTCGAAATCATTTTCGTCCGAGCTACGCCAAAGTTTTTGTAGCCTTTTGTTATAATGATTGTCGGCTTTGAGTTGTTTTTTATGCTCACGCCATCTTCTACGGACATCCGTAGCCTGTCCGACATATAGCACACCGCTCGGCTTATGCCTGATCTGATATATACCAGCGTTATTTTCTTTTTGGTTCCTTGGCACCATAGTACGTTTTCTTAACTTCAAAAGTCCGGAGCTAAGGCGACGCGGCAAACCGCACGCCTTAGCTCCTCGTTCGGTGTCCATTCTTCCACAATCAGTTATGCATTGAAGCCATATTTCTTGGCCTTTTCCAGAACGCTTTTTGAGTACTCATTTCCACATACGAAAAGCACCGGAAAATGGTTAAGCTGAGAGAGGCGGCGTATCCATTCGGCTTCTCTCTCTTGTCATACTCACGCCGGATGTTTGCCTGAACGGTTTCTTCGAACTTTTCATTAATCAGTCCGTTCATTTTGACAAATCCTCCATTTAAAATACCGATCTGCTTTCTTTCCTCTTCATTCGGGTCGCATTCAGCATGCTCGATACAAAGGTTTTCTGCAACTCTCTTGGGAACAGTCTGCTTGACCCCCCACCTTTCTCTTGCATCAGAATTAATCTCTTCAGCTAATGTTTAGATACTTAGCTGAATGCAGTGGTTTTTAAAGGAAAACAGCAAACGCCTCATGAACTAAACGGAGATTTTCTTTGAAAGCATGACAAGGCCCGAACTGGGACTTGTCATGCACACCCACAACATACAAATCAGTCATCGTCTGCCCTTAGCCTCCTTCATCATTTTCAAGCAATTTCCATACCAATAAAAATCTTTTGAAATCAATTAATTATAGAAGTGTTTTAAAATTGCAATGTCCATATTTGTCAGCCTATGTCAGCACTATTTACCACCTTAATGTCTTATCTTTTTACACAGACCTTATATTTTCTGTGGCAATAAAAACCAATGGGACAATCAGTATCGAAGTCACAGTCACCTTCATACCTCGGATTTATACTATCAGTTCTCGGTAAATCATATTGCTGAACTCCGAATTCATCTACAGATTTCATGCAAACGCCATAAGTTTTATATGGAGCTTTAACACACCTGTATCCGATTCCGCAATCAAAATCTGAAAAACAGTCACTCCAGGCATAGACTGGCAAGCATGCAAAAACTACAAATAACAGAACCACCAAAAATCTCCTTTCCATGACTTCCTCCGTTTCTCTGCCCGCAATGAGCAGATAATTATTTAAGATGTATTGCATATCAAATTCATTCATAAATTTTATTAAAAAAATCATTAGCCATTTCACGATTAAGTTCTTTCAAAATCTTGTATTCCTCCAAGGCAGAACCTCTGTCATTCAAAATAATATAGACAATACCAAGATTAAAATGAGCCTCTGCATACTTAGGTTTAATCTTTATTGCTTGTTTATAAGATTCTATCGCCTCTTGATACTTGTCTAATTTGACATAGGAAAAACCAAGATTTTTATGTGCCTCAGCATAATCAGGTTCAATCCTGATTGCTTGTTTGAAAGCTTCTTTTGCCATGTCATATTTGCCTAATTTGGTATAGCAAAGACCGAGATTATTATGGGTCTCTGCGTTGTCAGGATTTTTCTTTACCTCATTCTTAGCCTCCTCAAGCTTAACCATTGCTTCCGGGGTTGAAACAGAGGTTGGTGCTTTTTGTGCAGGCCTTTTTATGCTTCAGAACAATTGCTGTAAATTCTTTTCGGAATATATTATCTATAGTTGACAAAATATTTCAGAAAATGTTAACTATAGATAACAATGATAGCAAATCTCTTAGAAAAGACACTGTATTTTCACAATCCATGGTGGAGTGAGAAAAAGGTTCCTGCAGAATTTCTGCCGCCATTCCAAAGACCGATAATAAGACAGCTTAATCATTATTTAGAATCCCTACAAAGGATAATCATTATCAAGGGTCCCCGCCGCACAGGCAAGACTACTCTCCTCTATCAAATTGCAGAAAACCTTATAGCCAAGGGAGTGGACCCATTTAATATCCTCTTCCTTTCATTTGATGACCTTAATCTAAGGCAAGACTTAGACAAAATCTTCAATCTTTATGAGAGAATCAGGGGTAAGACCCTGAAAGAAAAACATTTTTTTTGTTTTTTAGACGAGGTTCATTTCCTCAAAGACTGGTCATTCACTGTCAAAAAATATTTTGATAAAAAATATCCTATGAAGTTTTTAATCTCAAGTTCTGCTGCCTCACTCTTCAGAAAAAGTCTTGAATCATTAGCTGGAAGGACAGTTGAAGAAATAATCCTTCCCTTTACCTTCAAGGAATTTGTCCTCTATTCTTTAAGAGAAGATAAAAGCTTTTTGCAATTCTTGAAAGAAGGTAAGTTAACACCATATGAAAACGGGCTCCAAATTTTCTTCCGGAAATATCTCGCTAAAGGTGGATTCCCTCATCTTCTGGAAATCGAAGAACCTTCTTTATGGCAGAAATTATTAAGAGAAGATGTCCTGGAAAAAGTGATTTACCGTGATCTGGTTCAACTATATGGCGTTCGGGATCCAGAAAAGTTGGAGAAAACATTTCTCTACCTGGCCAATACAACAGGCCAACTCCTTAATCTCTCCAGCCTCGCGAAAAATATCGGCATCAGCCGCCAGCATCTGGAAAAATATATCTATTATTTAGAGCAGGCATACCTGATCTTTCTACTCAATCGCTTCAGCCTTTCGCCAGCGAAAACCACCAGAAGTTCAAAAAAACTTCATCTCATTGATTCCGGCTTAAGTAATGTCTTTAGTACTGTCTCTAATCAAGACTTTATTATCGAAAGCATGATTGCACGCCATTTTTTAGACCCGGCTGGCAAAATATTCTATTACAGGAATCATTTTGAAATTGACCTGATTGTCTCCAAACAGAGAGAAACAATCCCTGTTGAAATCAAAAATAAAGAAAAACCAGAGAAGACGGACTTCAAGGGATTAATCTCTTTTATGAAAAAGTTCAACTTAAAAAAGGGGTTGCTTCTCTGTAGAGGGTTTCATGGGACAGAAGAAACAGAAGGCATGAAAATCGAAATCGAACCCTTCTGGTCATGGCTATTAAAATTAGATTTATGACATTTTACCCCGTACCACAGAAAGCCACGGGTGTAAACCCGTGGATGAATGTTTAAATCACGAAGGGTGATACCCCAATGCCACGGCTGTAAAGCTGTGGTACGGGGTTTACACGGGCTTGCTAAGATTTAAAGAGGAATATATTGAGCTACATAGACCTTCTCTGAAGCCTTCTCTATTCTGATTCCATCTGCTAAACACGTTACTTTCTTTTGAATTTTAAATTAGTCTGATATAATTGTGGCGAATAAAAATGGAGGTTCCGACAGGTTCGGTGAGCAGCGTGAGAAGAAGGATTATTTTTGTCATTTTAATACAAACGCGTTTATTGTTTTTACATGTTGTCACTCTGAACTCGTTTCAGGGTCTCATAATGCATTGGTTTTAGATGCTGAAACGAGTTCAGCATGACACTTCACTTAATACGTTTGTATTAGTATTTATTATTCACTGTTTACTGTTCACTGACTACTCTTTTGCAGAAGAACAGACAATCATTACTTCCGAGACCATCGAATATATTCAAGAGACTTCCACATACATTGCCAAAGGGAATGTAAAGATTCAGAGGGAGGAGGTTGTCATCGAAGCAGATGAGATTAGATATAACGAGCAGACATCTGAAGTCATCGCAGAGGGGGCTGTCAGATATAATGACAAAGAAATATCAATTAGAGCTGAAAGGGCAGAGTTAAATATTGAAGAAAAGACAGGCAAACTCTATGAGGCAGATGTCCTTTTCAAAAAGGATAATTACCATGTCTCGGGAAAAGAGATTGAGAAGAAAGGAGAAGGTTATTACTTAAGCCCCGAGGCGACTTTCACAACCTGTGATGCACTGGTGCCTGCATGGTGTTTTAAAGGTAAAGATGTAGATGCTGTGACCGGAGATAGATTGAAAGCAAAGGATGTAACTTTTCGTATAAAGGATTTGCCCGTTCTATACACCCCTTATTTTCAGGCATCTCTTAATAATGAAAGAAAGACAGGATTTCTTATGCCAGGGGTAGGCTATAGTAAATCGTGGGGAATGTACTTGAGCACACCATTTTTCTGGGCAATATCAGAAAACCGCGATGCAACTGTTATCCTGGATATATACACGAAGAGAGGTATTGGAGAAGGTCTGGAATACAGATATTTAGAGCTTGAAGATATAAAAGGCAAGTGGTGGCTTTATCATATAGAAGATACTAAACTCAATAAGGATTTCTACGAAGTCAGGGCCTTGCACGAGCAGAGATCTACAGACGGGATTGGTGGTTTTCTGAATATAAATTATGTAAACGAGAAGGATTTTTACAGAGAATTCAACCCTTATTATGAGATACGCATGAGCCGTTTCTTCGAGTCAACAGGTGAGATATCCCTTCCTCTTATAAACTCACGTGTTTATCTCCTGTCACAGTACTGGATTGACCTGAGGGATGAAACTGAACTTGTCCCCCAAAAATTACCAGAGGCTGGATATGTCCTGTACCCTACGAAGGTTGGTAATTTCTGGTTTTCCGGCACAGCAACAGCCTCTAATTTCTGGAGGGATGAGGGTGTGTATGGTCAAAGGCTTGATATTTTTCCGAAGGTTTTACATAAGTTCGGGAGTGATGTTGTTGTTTCACAGACACTCGGGTTACGCGAGACAGCTTATTCTTTGCACAGGGGTGAGGATGACTTCCTTCACAGAGAGGCTATTGAGTATAATATAGCAGCCCATACAAGGCTTTTGAAGAGATACAGGTCATTCACGCATATATTAGAACCTTCTGTCGGATATACTCTTATTACAGATTCTGAGAGCCTACCCCTCTTCGATTCAACAGAACTTTTTGATGAGACATCTGAGATACAACTATCTTTGCTCAACAGGTTTATAAATAATAATGGTGAATTTATGGTTTTCAGGGCCTCACAGGGCTTGGACACAAATCACGGAGATAATCCTTTTCTGCCATTCACCCTTGAAGTTGGCATTAAAAAGCCTGTCTCATTACGACTTGAAACAAATTATGATGTAAATACAGGTAGGGTTGAGAAAATAAATTCTGACTTAACGATGAGTATCTCTGAGATTGCGATCTCGGCCGGACAGAGATATAACAGACAGGATGATGTAACTTACTATAATGCAGGTATTGGATTACATCCTTTTAAACCCCTGTATATGGACGGAAGACTCTGGTACGATGCTGAGGAAAGAGAGGTAAGATATATTACCACGAGTATAAGATATATGAGCCAGTGCTGGGGTATGACTCTGGAATTTATTAAAGCGCCGGATGACTTTACTGTGGCAATAATGTTTGAGCTTAAGGGAATCGGTTTCAAAAGGTTTATGATATAATTTACCCCGTTAGAAAGTCTTTTCTAACGGCGTTTGCCATAGTCTTTTCTATCAGTGCTACCATGTCTTCTATAGAAATTTTATCTGTATCTATTTCAATTTCTGGATTCAGTGGCTCTTCATAAGGTACTACCATGCCAGGCACGGGCCAGCCAGCAGCGCCTTTTTTGTAAATATCCTTTGGTGCTTCGTGTGCTTCTAACCTCTGTCTTTCCCGTTCCATACACCTTTCGATAGGACATCTTAGGTACACCTCTGAATATCCGGGAATAAGTTGTCTTGCAAGTTCACGCCACCTTCTGAGGTTTCCTGTAGCATCAATGATTACATCGTGTCCGAGTCCTGTCAGTATCTTTGCAAGATAGACGAGTGACCTATAGACAATTTCCCTTTCAGAATCAGAATAGGTTGGTTCGGGTGTAACAACTTTTCTTAACTCGTCCATTCTTAGAATAATAAATTCAGGACGGACCTTTTTGAGTGCATCAGCAACTGTACTTTTTCCGCTTCCCGGAAGCCCTGTTATCCATATCGCAATGCCAGACATACCCTCAACCTCTTATTTCTATTATTTTGATGCCTTCAGCTTCGCTATCTCCTGTCTTATCCGCTGGGTATCAGGAGTGTCCGGAGACAATCTTAGATATTCCTCGAACTCTTTAATCGCGCTTTTTTTATCTCCTATATCAAAGGCAAGCACAACACCGAGGTTTCTATGGGCGTATAAATGGCGGGGATTTATTTTGACTGCCTTTCTGAATTCCTCTACTGCCTTATCAGGTCTCCCGATACTCCTGTAACACGTCCCCATATCTACCCTGACATCCACATTCTCAGGATCCAGTTCAAGTGCATGCTGATATGCATCTATTGCCTCATCGAAACGTGAGGTATCCATCATTATGTTGCCGAGATTGATCCATGCACTTAGATTTTTCGGATCCTTTCTAACAGCATCCTGAAGTAATCCGATTTCATTTTGCGTCTGAACAGGACCTGCCGGGAACGGCGTCTGAACCTTTGGCTCCTCCTTTTTCTGGCAGTTTGCTAAGAATAAGAAAATGGCTAAACAAACTAAAAGTACCTTCGTCATTATATAAGTACCTCCGTTTTAAGATGTCAGGTTTATTTTAACAGATTTAAACTGTATTAATAAGGCGTGACATTGGAACAGGGTGAATTAAAAATAGTAGATGATTTAAAACTTTAAACAAATGAAATATTGTAATATATCGGGGAATCTCATGAATAAAAGTACTATGCCTGGATTCACCGAGACCGGCAACATGTTCTTTGCTACCCTCCTTCTTCGTGTAGCTTCTGTTGTAGGCATAATTTTTACCCTTCCAGTCAGATATGCCCTTCCCTTATGGATGGCAGAATGGTTTCAGCGGATATCCTATCCTTTACTCGTTTATAATCTTTCGTTACTGATCTTCTATAAGAAGATAACAATATTTCTGCAGAAATATCCTTTTATTTTGTTTGTTGACCTTTTTATTGCCATCGGTATTCTACAAATAGGCGGTGGCTGGCGCAGTTCCTATTTTGTATATACACTCACTACAATCATGGTTTTTACCTTATTCTTTGGAATAAGAGGATCGTATATTTCAGCATCCGCACTTGTTGTTGCCTCCATCATAAAAGACCCTTCAGGCGGACTGCCTTCCTTAAAGATTTTTGATGCAAGCAGCCTTGATATGAGGCTTGGAGCAGCCCTTTTCTATATCGTAGCCGGACTTATAACCGGTTACTTCAGTACCCTCCTGAAGAGATTAGAAATGTTGTCAAAGGCAGAGGTTGAAGAAACCCGTAAACTCACGGCCATGGAGGAGAAGACCCGTATGGCGCTGGAACTCCATGACGGCGCAAAACAGATAGTTGCCGCCATGCTACTTAAAATAAACCCCTTGATAAAGAGGATAAAACCTTCCCGGGACGAAATTGCAGATGAATTGCGATGGTTCTGGAGAGGGTTGAATTACCTGCAAAGTGAGTTGAATCAGGTAATGGATACTCTCAAGAGGGAAGATAATATAAATAAGTCGATGTGTAATATTGTAACAATCGCAGAGGAAGAGGTAAGGATTGCTGAGGTTATGACAGGGTTTTCATGGAAGATATTACCAGAACTTCATGATATTAATATCCCTATTGGTTGTAAACTTCCACTCAGGAGATTTTTCAGCGAAGCCCTTATGAACGCATGGAAACATTCAGGGGCAACAACAGGCACAATAGAGATAAAATGCACAGGGGAGTCTGTTACTGTGACCGTACGCGATGATGGGAAAGGATTCAATTATTCAGACATTGAAGGTAAAGAAACTACAGGGCTCAAGAGCCTGAAATACAGGGCAGGAGAGCTGAATGGAGAGCTTAAGATTGAGACTGCGCCAGATAAAGGATGCAAGCTAATCCTCAGCTTTCCTGCATATAAATGAAATTGCGATGATGCATAGTAAAAAATTACCATAAAAACCGTGAGATTTTACTCTTGATAAAATTAACAGATCTGACTATGGTAGAAGCGTGTCAATAAAGGTTTTTATCTTTGAGGATCACTGGATGTGCAGGGAGGCGCTTGTCTCTGTTCTCAGTAAAGAGAAAGGGATAGAAGTTGCAGGCGAGGTTTTTAAGACTTTTAAGGAAATGCCAGATGGTGAATATTCTGAAGTAAAGTAATTTTGGTTCTTTCAAGAAAAAAGGATTAGAAATTTTTTGCAATGCTATTGCATAAATTACCGCTTTATTATATACTGCCGTTATAAGAACTTTTTGGAGCAATACGGGGACCACTATACAATGGACACACAGATATTGAAACAGATAATCATCGAAAACCGGAGATTGCTGTTTGAACGGGACGGGATTGTTGAAAGAGACCTATCTGAGGGTTACGACGTTATCATAAAATCAAAGCCGATAATCGTCATTACAGGTGTCAGGAGATGTGGAAAGTCCACGCTTATGTCTATCATAGCCGGACAATTGATCAAAAGAGACGTTGAAAAAGAGAATATCTTTTATATCAACTTTGAAAGCGAACATTTTGTGGATTTTAAGGCGGACGATTATCAGAAAATCCTTGAGGCGTATTATGAGCTGCATCCCTCTGTCAAAGGGAGGATTTATCTTTTTCTGGATGAGATACAGAATGTGCCTTACTGGGAAAAGTGGCTGACAAGGCTTTATGAAGATAAAAAATACAAGATATTTGTCACAGGCTCCAACGCTTCAATGCTGTCTTCAGAGATTGCAACCGCGCTTGTCGGCAGGTGTTACAGGATAGAGCTTTTTCCCTTTAATTTCAGGGAATACCTTCGATTCAGGAAAGTATCCTTGCGGGATGAGAGAGAAATTCATATCACAGAGGTGCGTTCGAAGGTCAAAAGCGAATTCAATAGCTATCTCTTAGCCGGAGGGTTTCCCGAGATTATCGCTGAAAGGCATCTCCATCTTATGCACGAGCTTTACCAGAATATTGTTTACAGAGATATCATTGTCAGACACGGTATAAAGAATGTAAAGGCATTCAGGGATTTGGCTTATTATCTTCTTTCGAATGCAGCTTCTTTGACCAGTTATAATGCGCTGAAGAAGGTCTATCCAAGCTTGAAGAGCGTCAATACTGTAAGAAATTATATCCAGTATCTTGAGGATGCATATCTGTTGTTTACCGTGCAGATATTTTCCGCCTCCCTGAAAGTGCAGATGCGAAATCCGATGAAGATTTATTCCATAGATACCGGCCTGCTGAACGAAGTATCCTTCAGGATATCGGCGAATCTATCAAAATTATATGAGAACCTTGTCTTTCTCAATCTCCGGAGGGCCGGGAAGGAAATATATTATTATAAGGGCAGGGGAGAGGTGGACTTTATTTGTATGGATAGGGAGAAAGTTGAAGACATAATTCAGGTCTCTTTTGATGTTTCAGATGTTAAAACAAAAGAGAGGGAAGAAAGGGCGATGCTCGAAGCCCTGACAGCATTCAGAAAAAAACATGGCATTATCATAACCTCTGGATATGAAAAAAGGGTCAAGATAAACTCGGGGGTAATCGAGTATATACCGCTGTATAAATGGCTGCTGGGGGTAGGTTAAGGAGTACCCCCCATTAGAAGACCTTCGACCTTCTAACGGGGCAAAGGAAAGGGGGATCTATGCTGAAGGTTATCTTGCATACAGGAGTCTTGATGACATTTTTGGGCCCAATAGCTGTCTATGTTGCGGTCGAGAAAAAGCGGAGACTGACTTATGTAAGGCAATCCAAACTGTACATCATGGAGATGCATATATAACTCCCTCTATAACTGCAAAGATTTTAAATGAGATAAAAAGGTTATCAGAAAAATGTAAATTTGAATTAACGAAAAGGGAGTTGCAGATATTGAGATTTATTGAGACTCTTAATATATTACCCCTTCAGCCAATTCTCGTATTTTAGACCTTCTATCCTCTTAAAGTGATTCTCGTTATTGGTTACAAGGATAGCATTATAGTCTTTCACAATACTGGCTATCAGTATGTCTGCATCATTAATAAGATTGCCTTCTCTTTTTAAATTGAAATAGATTTCACCACCAATTCTTGCCGATTCGTATGTTTCTTCCATGACCATTGCTGAGTCTACCAAACCCTTCAGGAACTTCTCCTCATCGAACTTGCCACTAACAAATATACCTTTGAAAAACTCATATACACTAAGCCAGGTAAGAGCAATAATATCATTCTCACCTAGGTTTTCTACCCTTTTCTTTACAGTCTCATTTCCCCTAAAATATTCAATAAGAATATCTGTATCAAGACAGTAGATCAAATTATGATTTCACCTCGGCCGAATCTTTTTCTTTCTTCAAGTATATCTTTGTACATTTTAATTTCTTCTTCGCTTTTATTTCTCCATACACCAAATAGTTTTAGGAAATCACTCTTATTAAATCTTAATGTTTCTATCACAACACGGATTTTTTTGCCCCTTCTTAAGGCTAATGTATTCACTAACTCTTCGGGAACAGAAAGATGACCGTTGTTTAAATATTCCGCAATAAAAGTTACTTTATTTCCCATTTGTTTCTGACCTCCTGTTAATATTAAGCAATTATACCATATCACTACTGCCCGCTCAAAAAATAGGGAAGGAAAGTAGCCTGTCCCTTAAAACTATATCAATGTAAAAATCCCCTCTTGAGAGGGGTGCAGGGGTGTGTTCCCCTCCCTTGATGGGAGGGGATTGAGGGAGGGTGATTGTCATTGTGAGCTTGTCGAACCATGACTATCCCATTATGCACATGTTAATAAATACGATTTTATTACTAAGAAGACTATAAGTAAGAGCACATGGCTCATATATCCGTCATTCCCGCAGTCCTTAAGCGGGAATCCAGTCTTTTCTCTGGTTTTTCTGGATTCCTGCTTTCGCAGGAATGACCAATTATGAGGCTTTACTTATGAACTTATTAGTAACTTAGTGGCATAGTAAAAAATTACCATAAAAACCGTGAGATTTTACTCTTGATAAAATTAACAGAGCAGACTATGGTAGAAGCGTGTCAATAAAGGTTTTTATCTTTGAGGATCACTGGATGTGCAGGGAGGCGCTTGTCTCTGTTTTGAGTAAGGAGAAGGGGATAGAGATAGCAGGAGCAACTGAGGATGTTCAGGAAGGGATTGAGGAATCAATAAGTTTTTCTACTGTTGCACGAACCTGCTTGGAGCAACTGAGGATGTTCAGGAAGGGATTGAGGAGGCAACGAGGATCAAGCCTGATATAATCCTGATGGATGTACGTTTCCATAAGGAAAATCTCGGCATAGGAGCAACCTTAACTCTTAAGGAAAGATTGCCCCAAACAAAGGTCATAATCTTTACAGAATTCCCTGATGAAGAGATTCTTCGTGGCGCTATAAAGGCAGGGGCATCAGGTTTTCTCCTGAAGAAAGAGGTGCAAGATCCAGATATTATCGTCAATGCTATTCATACCGTACATCATGGAGATGCATATATCACTCCTTCAATAACTGCAAAGATTTTAAATGAGATAAAGAGGTTGTCAGAAAAATGCAAATTTGAATTAACAAAAAGGGAATTGCAGATATTGAGATTTATGGCAGAGGGCAAAGACAACAGGGAAATCGCCAAAGAACTGGATATAGATATAAGAACGGTTGCAAACCATGTAAGCAGCATACTCTTTAAGATGAATGCAAAAAACCGCACCGAGGCTGCGGCGATTGCAAGAAAGGAGGGGATTGTTGATTAAAGGGAATATTGTGAAGAATTGATACCATGAAAGGAGGTGATGGGTTATGAGGGTTCAAAGGAGATGTCCTGATTTTGGTTAATGAATGTTGTGTTATTAACGATGAATTTTAACCTTATTGAAAACGTGGAGGGAAAAGTGAAGATCAATATCAAAAATCTAGGGTGTTGGTCTGATATTACGTACCATATTCGGGAAAATGAGATCGCAGAAAATAATTCCAAAACTTTTCCCAGCGATTACTTAAAATCAATGCTCTAAGACTTAAAACATTCTGTCCACCTTCATT
>JBFLZS010000052.1:0-21967 GCA_040756135.1 Nitrospirota bacterium | reverse complement strand
TCAGCTTAGACGCCCTCTCTGATGCGGAAAGAATCTGATCAACATAATGTTTTAATAGATTGTTTTCTTCCAGCTTTGTATGTAAAAGATTGCCATAACCTATTATTGCTGTTAAGATGTTATTAAAATCATGGGCAATGCCTCCTGCAAGCTGGCCCACTGCCTCCATCTTTTGTGCATGGCGGAGTTGGGCCTCGAGGGCCTTTTTCTCTGTGATGTCTCTTGATACCACGTCATTCATCAAAAAATCTCCATTATCATCGTACATAGCCTTTGCTCTCATAAATACAGGAACGTACCTGCCATCTTTTGCAAGGAATATTCTTTCTCCTTCAAAAAACCCTGTATCCTTGTGTAATTTAAATTTTTCTGAATAGTCTCGTCGTGACTCAGGTGCAAGTATCTCTGATACATGTTTGCCCACAAGTTCATCAATAGAATATCCCAGAATTTCTGCTTCTGTCTTATTACATAAGATTATAAGCCCGTCTTTATCAACAGAATGCATCATGTCAGGTGCTTCATCATAAAGCTTTCTATATCTCTCTTTGACCTCTTCCAGTTGTTTTTCAAGCTTTATTCTGTCTGTTACATCTTTAAGTGTTTCTATGGCAGATACAATATTTCCGGAGGGATCTTTTAGGGGATAAGCGTTTGTTTCAATAAATACTTGATTCCCCCCTTTATCATAATGGATATGGATCGCCCTATGATGCTCCCCTGTTTCAAAACATTGTTTTACAGTGCATTCACATTCATTTTCAATTTCAAAACAGGGCTTATCGCTGTGATGAGAAACCTCATAACAGTGCTTGCCTATAATATCATCACATGACTTCTTAACCTGATCACAATAGCCCTTGTTTGCAGAGATTATTTTAAAGTCACGATCAATGACAACAACACCTTCACCTATTCCCTCAAGAACTGATGAAAGGAATGCTTCAGACTCCTTTATCTTTTCTTCTACCTTCCTCCGCCTTTCTGTCATCCGATTAAATGATTCTGCGACATCCTGTAATTCATCATTTCCAGACAATTTCAACTTGAAGTTCAGGTTGTCCTGCTCAATTTCTTTCATGCCCGCTACAAGAAAAGATAGATTTTTAGTAATTTTTGCGCTGAAAAGAAGTGACATTGTTAATGCAGCAAGGCCAACAATTAAAAGAATCAGGATATAGTTTCTGCTCACTGAGTATGCATGACGATATGCTTTTTGGGTTGGGATACCGACAATTACCGCCCAGCCTGCATCTGACATTGATGAGATACTGAAAAGACGTTTTATGCCATCTATCCCGATCTTTTCTTCGTTTATTTCTTCTCTTTCAATGCCCCTTTTTAAGAAATCCGGTCCGATGTTTTCTTTGCAAAACTTTTCTTCAGGATTTGAGCAGATAAGGATATTGCCTTTTGAATCTATAACATCTATGGTAGATTTATCAGGAAGTATTGATGCCTTTGTAAGTTTATCCCGAATCTTTGAAAGATTCAGGGGAAATCCGATGACACCGACCTGTTTTTTACCTTTATCAAAAACAGGGACTGCAATCATGGATGCAGGGACTTTAAATAATCTGGATATATGTATATCTCCAACTATAATCTTTCCTTTGCTTGCCATTGTGAACCATTCTTTGTCGCTACAATTAATTTTCATTGCATCTCTGGAATAGACGCCGCTTCCATAAATATTACCGTGCATGTCGGCAGCGACAATATTCAGATGTAAAGGATAGAGCGTAAGCAGTTCAGCAAACAACCTGTTGCATTCTTTTGAGTTTTTAGCTATAACTGCAGGATGCCTTGAAAGGGCATAAAGAACGTCTAAGGATTTGTTTACAAGTTCATCAAGCTCTTTTGCAATATTCTTTGCAATGGCAAGGTTATTTGATCTAATAACTTCTTTATTGTGGCCGAGCATTTCAAAGTAATGGTATATCGAAAAAATGACCATCGGGATAAGGATAACAAGGATTATCGAGATAAGCTTATATTTACAAGGAAATCTCATACTATTTACTTACTGTTTACTTACTGTATCTTAGCAAATTTTCGTCATTTCTGCGAAGGCAGGAGTCCTCTGAAGAAGAATCTCTCTTCTATAGTCGCTTTAGATAAGTCATATTCTTTGAGGACAGGACAGGTGCCTGTCCTCAAAGATGTTAATTCAACTTTCGCAGTTGTAATTCAGTCGTCATTCCGTGCTTGACACGGAATCCAGTCGTTTATTTACCTCTGGATTCCTGCCCTCGCAGGAATGACAAGACCACGTCAGCATTAGTTCTGCGAAAGTTGTAATATTAACAAATATATCAACACAGAAGGTGATTCTTATACCTTGAATACCCCCACTACTCCCTGTAAATTCGTAGCAAGCCTTGCAAGGTCTGAAGATGACTGTGCTACCTGCTCAGAGCTTGAAGAAGTTTCTTTCGATACATTCGCAATCGTCTCAATGTCCCCTGCAATCTGCTCAGATGCGGTTGACATCTCCTCTGTTGCAGAGGCTATCTGCTGAACCATGGACTGAAGTTCATTTACGCTCCCTACAATCTTCCTCAGGGCCTCGCCTCCCTGGGAAGAAAACTCTACACCTACTCCAACCCTCTTCGTCCCCTCTTCCATTGATAAGACAGCCTTATGCACTTCATCCTGAATAGCACCTATCATTCCGCCTATCTCTGATGTGGCCTTTGCAGTCCTCTCTGCCAGCTTTCTGACCTCATCGGCAACAACTGCAAAACCCCTGCCCTGCTCTCCTGCACGCGCTGCCTCAATTGCTGCATTTAAGGCGAGGAGGTTCGTCTGGTCTGCTATGTCCTTAATAACATTGACTATATCTCCTATCTGTTTTGAACGTTCACCAAGTGACGCCATTAGTCTTGCCGATTCATTTACTGTGTCGGCTATCGCCTTAACCTCATGAACCGACTTGTCAACTATTTCCTCTCCATCGTTTGCTACCTTAGACGTCTCTAATGCAGAGGATGCTATATTCGAGGCATTCTTTGCTACATCAACAATGGTCTGTGACATCTCATTTGTAGCTGTTGCTATCTGTGAAGCCCTTCCTGACTGTTCTGTAACACCTCTCGTCATCTCCTCAGAGCTGGCAGAAAGCTGCTGGCTTGCTGAGGCCATACTATCCGACATGGACTGCAAATCACCTATTAATTTCTTTAGTTTTTCGAATCATGGGAATTGGTATATTTAATTATGAGATCCATAATGTAAAATTCTATCAAATTTGATTTGTAAATACAATTTTACCCAAATAACAACCCAAATTATCTGTTAAGGCTTTTATCCAAAAAAATTATAATATTTCGTATATTTTCCATACAAGGCCTCACCCTCCCACTTAACCAATCCGTCAACTGCTCAGGGTCCCTATCCATCAGCTTGCCGAGTTTCTCATATGATAGTCCATTAACCCGCTTGAAGAACCTCAGCTTCCCTATAGGATCCTCTGGACACTCAAAAGGCACATAACCAAGAAACTCTATAATTTTTGGCATATGCCTTAATTCAGGCTCTGTGCCATGCTCCTCCTCTATAAATCCACTTAAAATTATCTCACCTTTTCAACACCCTTAAGTAATACAATCCCTTCTCTTTCAGCCACTTTCAACATATCATTTGTAAACCCTTTTCTTGAAAACAATGCAAAATGTTTTGAGGTCTCGCTGTTGCCCCATAACACCTTTTCTGCCTTTGTTTTTAGTTCATTAAGGATATTTACACCAACAGGCTTTTCAGACCATTTGACTTCGGCAAAAAGGATAGCGTTTTCATCTTCATTAATCCCAATAACATCTATCTCGGCATCCTTTGTCCACCACCTACCTACCTTGTTGAATTTCATTCCCTTATAGATTCCTTTTTTGACGCATGACCTACAGACATCCTCGTAGGTCTGGGAAACGAAGACTTCAAGTTCAGGCTTGATCTTATTCTTGATAATGTAGTCAATCTCACCCTCTTCTATGAAGCTCTTGTTCGGAAAGACAAACTTGAACCAAAACCTGAAATAATTATCGTCAAGCATATAGATTCCCTTTTTGCTCTTTTCATAGGACTTTTCAGTGACTGGCACTTCTCTTTTAACAATCTTAAGATCAGTGAGGACAGAGAGATATTTGCCGACAACATTCTTTTCAAATCCTGTTTCATTGATGATTTCACTCACTCGTGTTTTGCCCATTGAGATAGCGCGCAGTATAGAAAAATAATTTCTCGGCTCCCGCAGTTCTTCTTTCAGGATAAACTCCGGCTCATTGAAAAGATATGCATCGGGCATGAGAATCTTTTTCCTGATATTCATCCAGAGATCCAATGATGGGCTGAATTGAAGCAGATACGCAGGAGTCCCACCCAGGATTGAGTAGACATACATAAACTCCTCATTAGACATCTTTGAGAAGAACTCTTTTGAATCCCAGAAATTGAGGGGCTCTATAAGAAGTTGACCTGTCCTCCTGCCAAACAAAGGAGACTTATAACCAAGGACTTCTGTCTCCATCATGCCTATGCTTGAGCCAAGCAGGATGAGGAATATCCCAGAATCTTTAAGCCCTTCATCCCACCCTTTTTGAAATATAGAAGGGACTGCCTTGTTTGCCTCTATAAGAAAAGGGAATTCATCTATTGCGAGAACAACCCTGCCTTTGTCCTTGATGTATTTGAAGAACTCATACCAATTACCAAAACCGCGTGAAAGCAAAAACTCATCTTTGTAAAGGAGTCCCACCTTTTCAGAGAGAAGCCTAAGCTGTTCTTTTTCTGGGGACTTGTCTGCGAGGAAGTAGATATGAGGAATATCTTTGAAGAACTGCTTGACAAGTTCGGTCTTGCCCACACGCCGCTTGCCGTAGACAACAATGAACTGTGCCTCGCTGTCCTTATAGGCGGTACTCAGAGCCTTAAGTTCCCTTTCCCTGTTGACGAACATCCTCACCCCATAAGATTACTTGTAAGTATTATACTTTAAAGTAATATAAATTACAAAAGCCAAAAGAGGATGAAATCGGCAGACGAGCGCTGTATCTGGCAAACCCACGGTTGAGAAATGTGGCAGGCCCCTTGAGGTTATTGTCAACCTCTACCTCAACAACATGTGCATCAATACCGATAAGGGTTGCACTGAGAACTGTCGAGTTTCAGCGAAAATCCCCAGTTAGTTGCAAAACAATTCCCCAGGTAGTTTCAGAATAATTACCCACTTTATCCACAAATGCCGTAAGATTGCCTGCTAAAAACTTTAGCCTCGGCTGATCCGCCGGGGCGGACAGGAGGTCTTATGGCAAGAAAAGAAACAAAGGTGCATCCTGACCATCGCATTGTCTTTGACAAAAGCTACTATTCCCTGCCAACCAGATATATCGGCAAGAAGGTATGGGTGCGGGGAGGGATAAAGACCGTGCAGATATTCCTTGAGGGAGAACTGATAAAGACTCATCAGAGGGCTTACAGGCCGGGCTCATGGAGGACAGATGAATCAGATTATCCGCCTGAGCAGTCCAGATACATCATGCGAAGTGTTTCACACTATCAGGCAGAGGCGCTTAAATATGGAGAGCATGTGCACCATTTGATTACAAAACTCATGACAGAGCATGCCTATATGTTGGCAATAATTAAAAGGGAGCCAAATATAATAATGGTGGCTCTCTATAAACATGTCAGTAACGACCTTGAAAATATCCAGGATTCTTGCTGCACCAGTTAGCCTGTGCAAGTTGTTTCCTCGCCTTCTTACACTCAGGCCTCTGGCATGCCTTCTGCCTTTTTCCAACCCTTCTGTCAGGAGTAAAATACCTACCACAAAATAAACACCTCTTTACCACAGACTACCTTCATTGAAGAAACTCAGAGTAGTTATGATAAAAGATGTTTATGGGTAATTTAAGAGATTACAGTTTCTCGGGCATTGTTAAGCCCATCCCTTTTAAGCAAGGTAAATTCTACAGATGGGTGACAAATATCCTGGGAAAAGAACCAGATCCTGACTTCTCCCCTGAAGACCTGATCGGTAAAGAATGCCTTATCTTTCTCTCTAAAAGAAATAAAAATTTCTACTACGTAACAGATGTATTTATGAGCTATGAATGGGCTTCAAAAGGTAAAATAATGTTGAGTTTTCTCCCCCTTTTTGAAATATCATTCCTTCCTCAACATTATTTTTACCTCATTTTCAGGCTATTTTATTCCTGTGTTCGGGTTTAAAAATAATTTTGAAAATTACAGTCAAGAGAGGCGAGATGCCTAGATGCCTGTCTTGATAACATGAGATAATAATGCAGGTGAAAAGACTTTTACGTTTGCAGTCAGGTCCCCATTTAATTTTCTGACCGTCTTTTCTTTCAGATAAATTCTTCAGTTAATGGGACAGAACGATTGCCATATTGTAGGTGCATTGCCAAGAAGATAAAGTCCCCTCCCTGCGCGGGAGGGGACTTTATGAAATGCTTATATAGCTAATGTGGATTCAAATTGTGGATTCCGTGACACATGCGACAGTCCGGTTTTGCATTATCAACACGTTTTTCATTCGTTTCATTAATATGTCCGTGGCATCCGGGATTAGAGCAGTTCTGCCTCGCCAGCCAGGGACCACCGATTACGTCAGGTCTTGCGTTTGGATCCGGCGCCGGAACATTAACATGCCCGTGTTCCGGCGAGATGAACCCTGCTACGGAAGACCACCTTACAAGATTGCCTTCTGCATCCCTCGGGGTGTATCCGCCCTCTATGCCGTGACAGAATGTACATTCTACAGCCCTGCTCTTGGACTGGTCAACCCAGCAATCCCGGTATCCTGATCCCCATGGGGGACGCAATGCTACGCCATTTGTCCCTTGATGGCAGGGTGAACACGCAATATTCCCACACTGTTTATGAATAGTCATCTCATGATTTGACAGGATGTCTCCCGGCGTGTGGGCCAGTGTTGAATTCTTGAGAGTTTGGTCAGTAAAGGCGTTCGCTGCTGATCCGGTCCTGCCGAGGATGCCTCCCCAACCATGTGGACCGTAGAATCCCCCTGTTGGCGCGGCCCAGCTATAAATACTCTTTGCGAGCCCGGATTCTATGTGACAACGGTCACAGCCCCAGCGTCCGACATATACTTTCTGCTCTTTTATCATATTATTCTGGCTGTCCAGGATCTGCAAAATGAGTTGTTTAGGCGTTTGCCCGGTAAAACCATTGCCTCCAAGATCGGCATCCATTAACTGAAAATTGTCGCTGTAAACTCCTGGATCAACAGTTGCAGCAACCGGTCCGATCTTCAGAACAGAATCGCCATCCAATACCTTGTAGGAAAGGCTGCCGAGATCTTTAACCATTCCGATAGCATCATAGGTCTTTACAGTAAAGTTTACATCTCGCGGATAACCTCCTATAGGCCAATACTCTCCATTAACATTTCCCGGACCCGGAAGTATACAGTACGCTGCACTGTATACCCAGTAATACGGATCCATCAAATACATGGTCTTGTCGGTCTTCACAATAACTATATCCGCAGCAAGAGCAATACTGCTCGCAAACAGCGCTAAAATCATAACTGCAACAAGCAAAAAACGTTTCATTCCTTTCTTTCCCTCCTTTTGTAATATTATTTAGCCTATCACGAAACTCGTAACCCCTTGATTATCGATGGTTTACGGATACCTATGTTTTTCATTTCACCTCCACCTCGCAAACCCGCATCAATACTCGATTTCTGAGGTATCATTTTAAAAATCTACCTCTTTTACCCACTTTTAAGAGGGGGGTGAGGTGAATTTTTTTTACCTTTTACTTCCTCTCCCCAAGGGGAGAGGATTGAGGTGAGGGGGATTACTTTTCTTTTCATCTATGTTACTCTTAATTGTTTCATAAACGCCCCCAATATTGGTCAATATTTCACGATCACTAAATCTTAATATTTCCACACCGAGCTTGTTCAACTCTCTTGTTCTAAGCTCATCTCTTTGCTTACCTTTGTCTTCATAATGTTGCCCGCCATATCAGCTTCGATACCAACTCTATATTCAGGGCAATAGAAATCTAATATATATCTGCCAACAGAAAACTGCCTCCTGAATTTTACTCCACTCACTTGACGATTTCGTAATAATGCCCAGAGTTTCTTCTCTGCATCTGTTTGATTTTTTCGTAGCTTTCTGCATTTATCAACATTATTTCGCTTCATTACCCCTCACCCTATAACCCTCTCCCCAGGGGGAGAGGGGAATTTTTTAGTTTTGTGACCTCCTATAGAATAAAAACCCTATTTTATAAGATTATCAAAAGATTAATTTTGAAGTCAATGAAATTACAGCTACCGTAATCCCTCAATTATAGGGGAATTCTTCATCTTTCTTTGATTGATTTTTAGAAATAGGCATTTAACCTAACCCCGTAAATAACTCCGTCACGATCCTCACCCTGCTTCATATTGTCATTTATATACTGAATATCAAAAGTTATATCACTGTACTCAAAAATTTTAAATCTCCTTTTTGTTTTTTTATTTTCGTATCACTCCTGCGGAACATGCACACTGAAAGATTGCCTTTGTTATTTTCATCACCTCCTCGTGCACTATTGCATCACATTACCTTTAAGTTTTTAAAAATTTTTATCGGCCTTTTAAGAAAAAACCTTTAGTTTCTCGGTGAGCCTGTCGAACCATGACTCCCTTTGACAAAGGGAGCCTTCGGCATGAGATTATGCCGAAGGCTCACGTCGGACGCTTAGGATGGAAAAAGGCCGTTTATGGATAATCCGCAGATTGACCCTGTGAGCGTTTGTATAATATCAAATACTCTTTTTCAAGATTTTCAAGCTGCTTTTGTACCTCATTTAGGAGTCTGCTCTTCTCCTGCAATTCTTCCTTCAACCTTAAAGTCTCTAATCCCTCATGGCTCTCTATCTCTTGTTGCACTTGGACTACCTGCCCGATTTCTTCCTTCTCTACGATTTCCGCAGATTCAGTTCCATTTTCAAGACCGGAGTCTGTTTGCGATTCAATCTGTTCTTTATGTACTTGAGATTCCTCTATGTACTTTTTAAAATTCTTGAGGTCTCTTAAGGTATTCTGATAAAGAATTTTGTATTTCCTGCTTCTGTATATCATGAACACCAGAAATATGAGTGCAGATGTAATGGCAATCAGCAATAATACATTTATAAGCCCAAATTTTATTAACACCTCCTGCCACGAGTCCCCAGCCACCGGTGCGGGTTCAGAAACTGTTTTTTGCTCTATCTTCTTAAGAGGAGGCGGCTCAATAGCCTTAAACTGAAAAACCTTTTCCCTCTTGAATGTCTTGCCCTCTGCAGTTATCTTGATGGTATACTCTCCGGGATATTTGACCACAAACTCACCGGAGTATACTGCGTCACCGGGTTTATCATCTTCTGATATCCCGTTGTCCAGAAGATCGAGCCTTGTAATTTGGCCATCAGGGCTAGTAACCCCGGCAAAGAAGGATACCTGTTCAAGTACGTCTTTCTCTTTCAACATATCACCTTCCCTCTCAAGCCTTGCATCAATCTTGATCTTTTCGCCTTTGTTCACAAAGTTCTTCTCAAAGGAGGTTTTAAGGTTAATATCTGTAATTACAAAAATCTTATTTCCTTCATTGGCACTTAATTTAACCCTCCACCTTCCTACTAACGGTTCTTTTATAGTGATCATATCAAAGACCTTTTCTTCATACCACTCTATATTTTTACCATGTTTCATCGGGGTATGTCTGACATTTGATGGTTCGAAAATTGTAGTATATGTCCCTAACTTCTTGGTAATGAATAGTATTGCCTCTTGTATATCTTTGTCTATATTAAATGTATCACCTTCTAAAGGTATGGTGTCAGGGGTCTTAATCTTTTCAAAGATAGACGCAAATATTACATGTATATCCTTATCAGTCTTGGCGAATTTGAAAAACCCCCCTGTTTCTTTTGCGATGTCTTCAAGAAGCTTGACATCTGCTTTTTCTGTGAAGGCTATAGAATAAAGCCTTATGTTGGATTTTGCCAATTCAGGTAAAAGCCCGCTCATCTCTGCGAAGGCTGCATCCTCTTTCTCCTTTGAACCCAATGTAAGTTTACCATCAGACATGAGAATGAGAATCCTGTTTTTTCTCTGAGAAGATTTAAGCTCATTAAACCCCTTTTTAATGGCTTCATGGATATGCGTGGTAAATTCATTAGACGTTATTTTGTCCACAGCATTAAAGAGCTTTTCAAGATTCTTCTTTGTAACCTGTGTTAGAGATATTAATGTTTTTGCTGAATCTCCAAAACTTATAATTCCTATGCGGTCATTCTCTACAAGAAGGGATATAAAAAGCTTAGCAGCAGGCTTCCTATAGTTTTGAGGGTCAGTCTTTTTCATGCTCCCTGAACTATCCATTAATAAAATGATATCAAAGCCATCAGCACTACTGTCAGAAGCCTTCTGCGCACCTTGAGTTTCTATAGCGGAAATATCGTAAGCATATAAGCCTGTGAATAAAAAAAGCAGAAGGAAGAGAAGCAGACTTAATCTCTTCATAACAATTTATGTTTTTTAAATTGGTTCTTCCGACTTTTATATAGATGTTTTAAACAACAACGGGGCAAAACCTGCTCGTCATTCCGACTCGTTCGGAATCTTTCTTCCAGTTGCCTTGTTTCTTTCATATCCTTTTCAGAAGGATTCCCGACAAGCGGGAATGACATATAAAAATAACTGTCTCACTAATAAATTTACACTTAACCAGATGAAAGATTTCAACTTCCATCTCTCTATATCTATCTGCTGATCCTGCATTATCCATACAATTCCCTGAAGAATTTTTTTATAAGGGTTGAATCATAAGCCCCCCTTACCCTCCTTAGCAAAAGGGGTGAGGGCTTATCAAGCTCTTTGTGCCAGCCTGTCGGCAAGAATGTTTGAAAAGAGTATGCCTCATATCCAAGAAATTCATCCTCAAAGACGGAGGGATATTCCCTCTTTTTATGGTTTAATCCCCACAGAAGATATCTCACATAGGCAGCTATATGCAGTACCCACCTCATATATTTTTTTATCGGAATATGTTATTGAAAACTTTAAATTACGCAAGCCTTTCAAAATGTCATTGCGAGGAGCGGAGTGACGTGGCAATCTCATCACTCAAAATGAGATTCCTCGCTTCGCTCGGAATGACACAGTATGAGCATTTAATACATACCTTGCGTAATTCGGGTTGAAATATTTGATGAAAGAATTCATAATTATATATCAACAAATGAGAAAGAGTATTGTAGTGGAGCAAAATTCTTTAGAAAAATACATTGCAACCCTTACTCCTGAAGAGAGAGAAAAGCATAACGCTCTGATTCAGGAATGTCTGGAACGGGAAAAATTCATTAATAAATACACGGTTAAAACCCTCAATTCACTATCTCAACTTATCACGGGACTTGAGAAATTCAATAAAGCAACCGCCGATTTTGAAAAGTACGCGAAAATTTATAAAGATCTCTCCTGTGATCTTTTCTATGAACTTATACCATTATTGAAAACCTTATCTCACAACAAGCCCTCCATGAACTAAACAGGCATAAGGAATGGATCCAGAGAGAAACGCTTTTGATAAAGTATCACCAAAACTCATGAAGCTAAAGTGCCACATTTTTTAATGAGTATAAAAAATTCATAAGCTCGGTCTTCTTCTCAGTGTTGATCTCTATAAACTTAACTGCGTATTTTACATACTGTGAATCCACAGATGATTCTGCTGCTTGAATCCTTATTATAAATCCCTCAATTTCAAGAACTCTGGGTCTATCTATCAGTAATTGCTTTTATTTTCTGAACCAATCGATGGATGGTAAAAGGTTTTGCAGGGCCTGCCCCGAACCGATGAGATTGCTTCGGGACCTCGTCCCTCGCAATGACAGGTGAGGGGTCTCACTCCTCGCAATAACACCTCATTAATGCGTTTGTATTATTTCTTCTTAATGAGGCGGGGACAGCCATCTATCACCGTTAGATCATTCAGTCCCCTTACAACACCTTTGAGGACAGGCGCCTGTCCTCAAAGATATTAACAAACATATCAACACATAAGGTGATCCTTATACCTTGAATAACCCTACCACGCCCTGTAAATCCGCGGCAAGTTTTGCAAGGTCTGAGGATGACTGTGCAACCTGATTAGAGCTTGCCGAGGTTTCTTTGGATGCATTTGCAATTGTTTCAATATCTCCGCCAATCTGCTCAGATGCGGTTGACATCTCCTCTGTTGCAGAGGCTATCTGCTGAACCATGGACTGAAGTTCATTTACGCTCCCTACAATCTTCCTCAGGGCTTCGCCTGCCTGGGCAGAAAAATCTACCCCTACTCCAACCCTCTTCGTCCCCTCTTCCATTGATAAGACAGCCTTATGCACTTCATCCTGAATAGCACCTATCATTCCGCCTATCTCTGATGTGGCCTTTGCAGTCCTCTCTGCCAGCTTTCTGACCTCATCGGCAACAACTGCAAAACCCCTGCCCTGCTCTCCTGCACGCGCTGCCTCAATTGCTGCATTTAAGGCGAGGAGGTTCGTCTGGTCTGCTATGTCCTTAATAACATTGACTATATCTCCTATCTGTTTTGAACGTTCACCAAGTGACGCCATTAGTCTTGCCGATTCATTTACTGTGTCGGCTATCGCCTTAACCTCATGAACCGACTTGTCAACTATTTCCTCTCCATCGTTTGCTACCTTAGACGTCTCTAATGCAGAGGATGCTATATTCGAGGCATTCTTTGCTACATCAACAATGGTCTGTGACATCTCATTTGTAGCTGTTGCTATCTGTGAAGCCCTTCCTGACTGTTCTGTAACACCTCTCGTCATCTCCTCAGAGCTGGCAGAAAGCTGCTGGCTTGCTGAGGCCATATTATCCGATGCTGATTTAATATCAGCTACTACTTTTTTAATCTTTTCTACCATATCCTTTATCTTTTCTGCCAGATAACCAATCTCATCCTTTGATCTAATCTCTATATTCTGTGTAAGGTCTCCTTTGGATATCGAGTCCATTACATTTGAAAATTCTGTTAGTGGCGTGAGAATCTTTGTCCTGTTGATAAAGTACATGCCTATTACCCCTGCGCATAAAACCAGCAACGAACCTATTATGAATGCCGTAAACTTCTTTGACAGACTGTTTTTTCTTTTAGTGTCTGCCTCTATAACTTGATCTACAATCGCCTTGTATTTCTCAAAATGCCCTTTTATTTCTGCAACTGTGGGCTCAGAGACTGTCAGGAATATATTTTTCTTTTGAGCAATATCATTTGTCTTAAGGATATCTAGGGCGCTTTTGTGAAGTCTGGCATGAGGCTCTTCAATTGCCTTATGAATTATAGCCTCCTCAGTGTCTGCTGGCTTATGCCCATAATACCACTTGCCAAAATCACATTTAGTCGGGTCAGTAGCCTTATCAAATGTCTTACCTTCATAAATATGCATTCTCAGTGCATTCATCCAGTTCAGGTGGTCAATATATTTTTCGTCAATGAAGTTTTTTAATGCAGTATTTTTCGCCACGTCCTTATCAGCCTTAACGTTCATTTTATTCAAGCTAATGAAACCAACAGATATTAAAATGGTAACAACACACAAAAAAATAATCTGAATCAAACTAAGCCTTTTTAAAGATAGATTTTCAAATTTAAACATAGTAAATACCTCTTTCTTAATTACTTGACAGTTTTCCTACATCCGTAGGCATCCCGTTATGTCCGAAGATCCTGTCAATATCGAGGAGTATTAACAGTCTATCTTCGAGCTTTCCGACACCCTTTATATATTCGGAACCATCTCCTGCTGTCATGGGTGGGGGTGGTTCAATCGTATCAGAAGAAAGCCTAAGAACTTCTGACACGGAATCTACGATAAGACCAATAGTTGCGCCAACATCTACTACCATTATCCTCGATTGCGAATCTGTCTCCTTTGAGTCCAGCCCGAACCTTTTCCTGAGGTTTATTACAGGTATAACCTTTCCCCTGAGATTAATAACCCCTTCAACGTAGAAGGGTGCATTAGGGATAGTGGTTATCTCCACCATCCTGTTTATCTCCTGAACCTTGAGGATGTCCACTGCGTACTCCTCGTTACCGAGATTAAAGGTTACAAGCTGTAGGATTTCAGAATTAGTTGCCAATACACTCATTTAACACCTCCTTATATGACCTTGGGTAATTTAGTTAAATTTTAAACTGGCCGACCAGCCCATGGAGTTCTGTTGCTACTTTGTCCAGCATCTCTGCTGATTCTGAGGTATATTTCGTGCCAGATGCAAACTCCTTTGAGGCATCAGATACATGGGTAATATTTGATGCTATCATATCTACTGTTGTTGACATTTGATTTGATGCAGCGGCTATATGACTTATCATGTCAGTTATCTTCTGCACACTTTGAACTATCTCATTTAAGGCTTCAGCCGCCTTGTTCGCAAGATTAACTCCTGAATTGACATCATCTACACCCTTACCCATTGATATTGCAGCCTTTTCAGCCCCTGTCTGTATAGATACAATCATTTCCGATATCTCTGTTGTTGCTGAGGATGTTTTCTCAGCAAGTTTTCTGACCTCATCTGCTACAACTGCAAACCCCCTTCCCTGCTCACCAGCCCTTGCTGCCTCTATAGCCGCATTAAGGGCAAGTAGATTGGTCTGGTCTGCTATATCTTTAATAACCGCTACTATCTCACCGATCTTTTCTGATGACCTTGAAAGTTCCTCTATAGTTCCAGATACACCTCTAACCGATACAGCTACTGCCTTTATCCCTTCTATTGCCTGCATTACAACATTGCTGCCATTTTCGGCAATCTGTTTCATCTCGTTTGCAGAATCAGAGGATAATTGTGCATTCTTTGCCACATCAAGCACAGTGGCTGACATTTCCTCTGCCCCTGTAGAAAGGGTGATTGACTGGTCAGCCGTAGACTTTGCCCTCTGCGCTAATTGCTCGGAGGTTGTTGAAAGCTCAGTAACTGTTGCTGCTACCGTGTTTGACTTTTCTGATATATTCGATATGAGTTTATGTAATTTGTCCACCAACTCATTAAAACTTGTACATATACTTCCTATTTCATCCTCACCCTGCACCTTTAACTTCTTGGTTAAGTCGCCTGCGCCCTTTGCAATGTCAGCTATCATCATTTCTGTAGCCTTAAGTGGTTTTGTTATGTCTACAATCACTTTACCGGTAAGGAACATTAAAATTATGACCACCGCAAGTGATATGACAATCATTAGTGTTAGCAGCCCTTTTGACGATTTGTGCATCCATGAGACTATATCCTGCTGAACCTGGGTGATATTTCTTACCTGTTCCTCACCCTGCCTTGATTGCTCTTTTGTGATTGACTTTACAGTCTCTATGGCCTTTTGCACGGCTGCCTCACTGGTTAATACACTCCTTTTGGCAGATAGAATCCTACCTATTGAAGAATTTGCTGTTTTCATTGCATTAATTATCGCATCGGTTGCTTTTACCATATTGGACTGCCCGATCTGAGATAGTCCTTTTTTCATCTGATCACTATTTTTAAGTATTCTTTCATCAAGCCGTTTAATGTCAGAGGCTATTTTGCTCAGCTCTGCATCTGAGGAAGATAGCATTATAAGCCGAACGCTGTTATTCAGTTCCTTTACATCTATGTTTATCATATTGCCAATACCTGAAATAAAGGTGGCATTGTTCTGGAAATTTAATGACTTCTCCATCTTCTCCCTGTCTTTTACAATCTGTATCTCAAGCCCATCAATAACCTCTGATACCCTGGAATTTAAGGTGTCCAGTGTGTCCATAATGTTCTTTTTAATAGTGAGATATTGTCCCTCTACATCTTTATTAGCAAGGACATCCGCCCTTAATGCGATTAGTCCCTTACCCTCCTGAGTGAATTGGTCGTAAATGTTCGCTGAGGCGTCTTTTGTATCTTTTATTAATGGTGGGTCGCCTTGTTTATAATTGATAGCCTGTATTGAATCAGTAATAGCTTTCATTTTCTCTCTTAGAGGTGTAAGTTTGTACCTGTTTTTAACTTTTTCCAAATCACTTATCACTATTTCAATGTCTTTCAATCTTGCCTGTATGGTGAGCAGTTTCTTTACGGTATTATTCAGTCTAAGGTTAGACTGCTGTGCATCATTAACAATATTTACAGCGTCCGTATTTAAAGTGGTGATATTGGTTCTTATGCCTCCTGTAGTTTCTTCAACCTTTCTAAATGCAGCATTGGCATTGGATGCCTCTGATTTATATGTGGAGATGTCCTTGAGCCTCTGTTCAACTGCCTGAACGATAGTTTTGTGTATATTCTTTAACTGGGTGGTATTCATTCCAGTTGTCTTTGTATCCAGCTTCAGTATGTCTGCATTTATCTTTTCGAGTGCCTTTAAATCGTTATCTATAGCTTCAGATAAGCGGGTTACCTCTTCTGAATTTTCAGAAATACCGATGCTCAATAAATCAGCCGAGAGCTTTTCGATTGTCTGCTGAAGTTCCAGCGTTTTTACCTGCAGAGGTGTTGAGCGATTTGTCAGAACCTCTATACTGGATTTCATTTTTAAAACAACATATACACCTATTGCCACAACCAGCAAAACCCCACAGGCAGTGATGAATGAATTAGTTAACATTTTTCTTTTAATGGTCATTAATCTTTACCTCTACAATTCTCTTTGACAGTCCCGAAAGCTTTCGGGGCTCTCTATGATTACAGACAAATCGCTCAATTTAGGTCTTATTTACCTAACTGTCGAAATCTGGGTTATTTACTCTATTGTCGAAATCTGTGCTATCTTTCCGCCTTTGATCTGTGTCAAAAATACATGGTCTGACGCCTGATGGTCATCCGGCCCCATCGTGAATGTTACACCTCCAACATCTGCACTCTTCATATCCTCAAATGCCTTGATAAGACTTTCTCTCGTAAGGTCTTTGCCAACCTTTTCCAGAGCCGTCACCATCGCTTTTGCCGTTATGCATCCTTCATAGTTAACAAATGCCAACTTTTCATCAGGAAAATATCTGGAAATCAGGCTACTGCATTCTTTTGTGACAGGCAGGGTTAAGTCTTCTGGAAAGGGTACCACCTGTGATATTACTACTCCATCACCTTCACTGCCTGTTAATTTTACAAGGTTATCAGTACCAACAAAAGAAACAGTCGCTAAATGGGACTTTAATCCCGCTGCCCTTGCCTCTTTAATGAATACAGACAGAGGGGTATATGGCCCTACCATTATTACTACATCGGGATTTGCTTTCATAACAGCAGCAAGCCCAGACTTTACAGCAGTTGTGTTTCTCTGAAATGTGCCCTTTGCCACAACCTCCATCCCACGTCTTTTCAGTGCCTTCTCAGTACCTGAAAGTACCGCTATCCCAAAACCATCATCCTGATAAAACACCGCAAATCTTTTAGCACCTGTATCCTTAATAAACCGCTCTACAAGTGTCTCAGCCTCATCATCATAGCTTGCCCTGATGTTGATAATCTCAGGAGTGACAGGTTTCCTCAATGTCATGGCGCCTGTAAACAGTCCAACAAGAGGAACTTTAGTTTCTTTTACAATGGGTATAACAGCATTAGCCGTAGGTGTGCCAACATAACCGAAGAGGGAAAATACCTTGTTCTCTTCTATCATCTTCACCGTCTCATCTATCGCCCTATCAGGCTCATATCCGTCATCGGCTACAAGCAGGTTGATCTTTCTGCCGTGAATCCCACCTTTATTATTAATTTCTTTAAACACAGCCTCAGCACCTATACGCATACCTTTACCAAGTCCAGACGCCGGGCCTCCCTGGGCATTAACCATCCCGAGCTTAACCTCTGTATCAGTAACACCGTCAACCGCAAAGAGGTCCTTCGCAAAAACAATCCCAACCAAACAAATCAGTACAAAAACCATCCTTTTCATCTTTCTTCCTCCTGTTTTGTGTAGGGGCGGTTCGCGAACCGCCCCTACAAATCCCTTACTTACCCCTCTTAAAAAAGAGGGATTCCCTCATCTTTACCCTGCTATGTTTTTTTTTTATCGGCATTTAAAGAAAAAACTTTAATTAAATAATGGATATAGAATTTGTGACATGGGATAGGAAATAATTAAGTTGAGAGCCTGAGAAACTTATGTTCAAAAAATTATAAAGCTGGGGTTAAAATACAGGCGAAACACTCGACCTCTTGAAAGTCATGGAGATGGACTGCATGAGAGGGGTCAAAAAGATAAGGTAGCTTTGGAAGTATTTAGACAGCTATCTCAAGGAGTATTTTGTCGTAGCCTACGGCAGGAGTTACCCTTGTTCTGTCCTCCTTGCTTTTCTTAAGCTCTACAAGCCCTATCTCAGCGAGGTATTTCAGGTCATCTGATACATTTTTGAAATCCCTATCTACTATTTTTGCCAGTTCATAGATAGAAGACGGATGTTTCTCTTTTATAGCTTTTAGAAGGGTAAGCCTTTTATCTGTAAGAACCTTCCGCATGGTATCTATATTTTCAAAATAAACACCATGTCTTTTTTTCTTGGGTGACTCCCCTCTCTCAATAGCCTCAGCTACTTTTGCAAACTCCTCAAGACCTTCTCTAAGGCCCCTTATCCCTATTTTTACATTTTTTATTCTCATTTACTTACCTCCTCAATTACAGCTTTATAAAAGTCTTCTATTAAGGACCTTATGCTCTTAAATTTATACGGCCTTTCTTCTTCCCTGTAATGCATATGGTCTCCCTTCCCCTCTGCATTATCATAACCTATTATCCTCTGACTCTTTTCTATATAAACGAGTGAATATTTATAACCATGTGGTTTATCCTTTGACTTAGGAACCTTCCAAATTTTGATTTCAACTACATTGCCACCCGGCAGTACCTGTTTGTCATGTAGTAGGAGTTCAGCCTCCATAAGGTATTATATACCATATATTAGATAGAAAGTCAAATCAATGCCCCCTTTTATTGTTTCAGAATCTCTATCGGCAAATTTGGGGATAAAAATCATTGAAATATTTGACGAAAGAATTCATAATTATGCATCAAGAATTCAAAATGAGAAAGGTATTGTAGTGGAACAAAATCCTTTAGAAAAATATATTGCAACCCTTACTCCTGAAGAAAGAGAAAAGCATAACGCTCTGATTCAGGAATGTCTGGAACGGGAAGGATTTATTAACAAATACACGGTTAAGACCCGCAATTCACTGTTTCAACTCATCCTGGGACTTGAGAAATTCAATAAAGCAGCAGCCGATTTTGAAAAGTGCGCGAAAATTTATAAAGATCTCTACTGTTATCTATTCTATGATCTTATACCATTATTGAAAACCTTATCTCGTAACAAGCCCTCTATGAACTAAACTGGCATAAGGAATGGGACCAGAGAGAAATGTCTTTGATAAAGTGGTAGTTTATTTAGTGTAACTCTTGTCATAGTATTCGCTTTTATAAAAATCACACTGTATGCAATTAGCCAGTTTCATTGCGAATGTACCCTGGACCTTTCCTCCGCAAAGTGTCCCTGCAACCCTGGCGCAATGTTTACCATGATTAGGATAGACTGGACAAACCCCTAACTCATGAGCCTTTGAGCCACCTTCTTCACGGCCGCACTTCTTAAATTCCCAACAATTCATGTTGTCACCTCCTAATTTTAGGTTTCTCAGGTTTCTCTATTGAATCTTATCGGCCATTAATGAAAAAAACTATAGGGTTTATTTTTAGTATCATAGAAAATAAAGGTTTTGAGGAGAGTTATTTACAAAAAACTTTTATGAGTAAGCGGGAACTTGGAATGACGTAACCGGTAAAAATTTTCAGATGGAAAGAAAGATTGATGATATATATAGAATAGCGGTGACAAATTTTAATATTATTCAAAGATCAGGGTGTTGTGTATCGATGAGCTTGGTTAATGTCCTTATACATAAGTGTCCAAAATATGAGATTGCCACGCTTCGCTCGCAATGACAAATCCAGTATTAATGCCGTTTTGCTGTCATTGCGAGGAGCGATAGCGACGTGGCAATCTATTTTTGAAAAACAAGCAATATCAAGGCTTTCAATGCTTATTTTGGACAATACTGGTCCTTATACCAATTTCAGTCTGTTCCCAAATATCGGTCTTAGGGCGATTTTCGGTATTGCCTACATACTCCTTTAGTAAAAGTAAATTTTAATGTTATCATACGATCTTGTATGATACAGAAAAGTATGATAATATGTATCCATGAAATTCTATAACAGGGAAAAAGAACTTGTAAGGCTCTCAGAGATTTCATCTCTGTCCCTGGGCACTTCGCATATGGTTATAATCACAGGCAGAAGACGTGTCGGTAAGACAGAACTGATAAGGCAGTTTTCGAGGGGCAAAAAGAATGTCCTTTATCTTTTTGTATCTAAAAAGAAGTCACATATATTGCTTGAGGAGTTCAGGGACATCCTCGCTGAGACTATACCTCTAATAAAAACAGTTGCCTTCAGGAATTTTGAAGACTTCTTTTCATTTATCTTCAACTACATGAAAGAGCATCCTGTCATCATGGTCTTTGATGAATTCCAGAACTTTGAGTTCGTTGATCCGTCGGTATTCTCTACAATTCAGAACCAGTGGGACAGGGAGAAAGACAACATAAAAGGTGCCTTTATATTTATTGGGTCTGTCTATACCCTTATGCGTAAGATATTTGAGGGAAGGAAAGAACCACTTTTTGGTAGGGTAACATCAAGGCTTTACATAGAACCTCTCGAACCTGATGCTATTGCAGAAATTCTTTCTGACTATCATCTTGATGCTTCCGTAAATCTTCCTTTTTACTTTACCCTGTTTGGTGGTATCCCTAAATATTACTTCCTATTAGACCGATATCAGTTATTCGGGAAATCTCATGCAGAGATAATTAAAAAGCTTTATTGTGAAATGGATGCACCACTTCAGAATGAAGGCAGAGAGCTTCTTATAGAAGAATTCGGTAAGAACTACCATCTCTACTTCTCCATCCTGCAGGTAATTGCAGGCGGAGAAACTCAGATGGCACGGATAGCTGACAGTGCAGGGATAAATATCAACAGTATAAGTAAATACCTTGATGAACTCACCTCATATTATCAGGTTCTGGAAAGAAGGATTCCTGTGACAGAATATAAATATGAAAAGAAGATAGGAAGATATTATATAAAAGACCCTGCCCTGAGATTCTGGTTCAGGTATATATTCAAAAACCAGAGCCTCATAGAGATTGGTGATGAAAAGGGTCTAACAACAAAGATAGTGAATGATTTGCCAACTCTTATGGGGAGATCGTTTGAAGAGCTGATAAGGGCATTGTTTTTAAGAAGGAATATGGAGGATATCCTTCCTTTTAGATTCTCCAAGATTGGAAGTTTCTGGACGAGAAAAGGTGATGTAGAGATAGACGTAGTCGCCATCAACGAAGAGGAAAGAAAGATACTTTTTGGGGAATGCAAGTTGAAAGGAAGCAAGTTCACAAAATCTGACGTGCAAAGGCTCAAAGAAAAGGCAGGGTATGTAAAATGGAAGATAGGAAAGAGGAAGGAATATTTTGCACTATTTTCTATGGATACCATCACAGAATCTTATAAGAAATCCCTTGAAAAAGATGGGGTATTGATATTTGAAATTAAAGGACTCTTGAAAAGATAAGAGTAAAACTTAGTACTCTGGTTCATAAGTTGGATCATTTCTCGATGGGTGTTACCCCTTCACGGATGGCATATCTGGTAAGCCCGGCTATCCTGTAAATATTTAACTTTAGTTTAGCAAAAATTTATAACTTATTGAAAAATAATGCTTTTAATGTCAGGCGAGACGCCTGACCTACTGAATCTAAAAGCTTTTATTTTCAATAAGTTACAACAGTAGGACAGGCGTCTCGCCTGTCCAAAGCTTAAAATTTGCTAAACTACAG
>JBFLZS010000051.1:0-21992 GCA_040756135.1 Nitrospirota bacterium | reverse complement strand
ATATAGCACCATCGACCATAGATTTTAGATTCTCCATAATATTGGTTTTGGTAGCCTGCTTATCAGTGAGTGTTACAATGTCGGCATCTGTAAAGCCGAGGAATTCCTTCAGAATAGATTTCATATCATTTGCATCATTTACACAGCCTTGAAGTGCTGCACTCGGATAATTCTTAAAATTATTAACCCCTATACACAATGCCTTTTTTGACATGTTTTTACCTCCTGTAAAGAAATTATTTATAATTGTTGTAAGTTCATATATAACAACTCACCTTACAAGCATCGGTTTACTTAGTGTTGAATCTGGAAGTAGTCTTAAACTGTTAGGATGTGTATAATCAGCCGGGAGACAGCCTACATTTTCTGGAGAATCGCTTAAAACGGGATGAGAATCGATGCAGGTCGGGTCAATATGGTACCAGTGGCATCCTATCTTTAAAACTATGTACATATGCTGGCTGTACTCAGGCCTCCATCTTGCCTCGGCAATAGCCATCCTGTCCGGTGGTATTTCAACCCTATAAAGAAGGGTAGCTAATGCTTGAGAGCGAGACATACAAGTACCCCAAACAATGCCACCATAAGTGAAGAACATATATGCAAGTTCACTAATCGACGGCCAATGATCTAAAGATTCAAGGTAGCTATGTGCAGCATCGTAGTTTGGATGCCCTTCCCTTAATACATGATCGTTCAACCATGACCATGCTACTTTTACCCTTCTCCATATTTCATTATTATCGGTTGTGGGTTCAGTCGGTAAACCAATGCTGCCAAGCAGAGAGCGTATATTATCATTTTCTGCATCTATATCAGGAAAGAAGAGATTCCATCGATTATCGACAGTTCCATCATCCCTCCAGCAAACCGAGTCGCAGGTATAATCCTTTGTTCCCTCATAGAGGGTATCTTCCTCAGTGCGAGGAGTAATAAAAGTGATATCTGAAAGCCATGCATGGGCAGGGTTTGAATAGAGCAGTGACCTTAAGCCAGAGTAAATATCCAGCATATATATCTCAGAGCGCCAGTTAGTATAACAGAGAAGGTCACATGATAGAAAAGTTAGACCCTTAATTGGTTCTCTTTCATCTCTGAATATCTCCTCCCATCTTCCATCTCTGAGTCTGTAGATACCTGCTGGTATGCGGTTTCCGCTGCTCAAATAAAGATTGTCCTCTTTATCAAAGGCAAAATTTCCAGCCCAAAAACCTCCAACCTCTGCAATCCTTACCTCGAGGAAAAGAGTAGCAGTACGCCGAATCATGTTTAGACGATATATACTTCCGTCACCTCCGGCACCACTTGCCTCGCTGAAATAAATATTGTCTCTCCTGTCCAGAGCTATATCCCTGATATATGTACTATGAGTATAAACTGCCCTCTCACTTCTTCTACCCACAACTCTATATACCTTATCTTCATTCGCATTCACAAAATAAAGCCTTCCTCTTAAAAAGGCTATGCTGTAAATATTTCCCCCTCTTCTTTTGTAAGAGATAGCCTCCCTTCCATCCTCAACTCTATATACCGAGCCTGGGGATTCCCTTGCATCGGTGATAAAAAACTCTTTGATCCTCACTTTATTCTCCTCTCATCTGTTTTAAACTTAAATCTATCGATTGCAGTAGTTCTCCGAAATGCTGGCCTGTGGTTCGTCCGTAAATAACGTCTATAACCTTTTGACTTTTTGATCCTATAACCTGAATTTGTCCTGCTTCTTTGATTTTGCCCACTGTGGCAAAAGGTGTCCCGAGTATAATCTCCGGTCGTTTATCACCCTCCATATCCTCAGTAAAGGCTATATGGATTCCACGATTTGTAAAAAGGTTTTTTGGGAAAGACATCTCATATATAACCTTTCCCTGTTTTAGACGCATAAGTCTTTGGGTAGAAACAACAACCACTTCATCCTCCCGAACGTCCACATCAAGGCCCAATCGTTCACCCGGAATCTTACCATCAATCCTGACAACGGTATCACCTGATTTATTGAAAAATAATAGGGCACCAACATCGGCTTCTTTAGAATCAGCATAAGGAGCAGAAGCTACAAACATTGGATCCCTCCAGCCTTTTAAAGGGGCTGCTGCCTTAAGAGGGCCATCTCCTGTCTTTAGACCGAGCTTGGAGCGGCTGAAACTCTCAGCGCTCTTTTTTAAAGGATCCCATATTAAGAATTGGTCAAGGTCGAGATTTACCCTTGGATCGCATAGTCTTTCAAAACAAGCTGGACAAGGGCCACAGTCAATCAGGAAAAGAGATTCATGTGGTAACTCAGGAGGTGGCTCAGGTATTAGAGTCGCCATGGTACATGCTAAGCAGGGGCCGAAGTCTACAGCCCCATACATGGGATATTCATCATCGTCATAGATATCATCAGAATCAATAGATTCACAGCAGGGAGAGTGCGACCATTGGTTGTTTCTGGCCATGATATTATTTCTTGTTCTGTTCTCAATATCCCAATTGTTATTATTAAATATGTTGCCTCCGTTACTTCTGCCTCCTCCTCCCATATCCGGATTAGGGTTTCCTTCGTTGATCCATATACCGGTAGGATTATTTGTAATTACATTATCCTGGATTATCGGGGTTGAATCCATTCGTACAATAATGCCCATTGAACCGTTTTCTGTTATTGTATTGTTAGTGATAGTGGCATCAGCCCACCCCTTGGTGCTGATGCCTGTACTTCTGCAAGAAAATGTGTTCCCATCAATTATTGGATGCGAGTGGTCTGTACAATCAACTCCATTCATTCCTGAAAAGTCATTGTTGCTAATCTCGGGATAGCTTTCGCCATAAACAGTGATGCCCCATACCACATTTCCTGTGAAGTCATTATCTCGAATAATAGGATGTGCATTCCCTAATGTGGTAACTCCGGCATGTCCATCACCAGTAAATAAATTTTCCTGTATAATTGTGGAAGTAGAATCACACAGGACAGAAGTCCCATCTGAAGCTCCGATAGAACTGTTTATTGAGACAAGGCGGAATCCGGAAATAGATGCGTCATCGGCACAGAGAATAGTGACAAAACGCCCTATTGGTGAGTCGGGGATATCGTATCTTGCACCACCGCTGATTTCAGGCATTAATCTTCCATCAACAGCAGGAATCCACATTCCCTGTATATTCACTCCGTTTTTCATCCTGATGGGAAAGATTTCACCATTGGTTATATCATAGATTCCTCCAACTTCCACCCGGATATTGTCACCATGAGAAGATACCTCAAGGGCATGAGTAATAGTTTTAAACGGAGAGGCAGATGTTCCTATTCCTGTTAAATCATTACCATCCCGAGAGTTTACATACCATGTGGCACCCCAGGACACCAATGGGGAGGATAATACTAAAAGTACTGCAATAACTGAGATAAAACTTCTTCGTATTTTTGTCTTATTGATGTAAACTTTAAACATCCTTTACCACCTCCTTGGTTATTTATCCTCATCTTTCTCTATATCATCCTTATCACGAATCATTTTTGTTTCCATATCCGAATATTTTTCATCTGCCTTCTTTCCCCATAAAGCTTCAATATTTATCTTGTCTTCAAGAGGAATTATTATCTGGGGATAGGTCTCGTCCATTTTTTCACTGATTTTAAAGCTCACTATACAGCCGGGTCTTAGCCTTGCCTGCGAATAATTAACAGGCGCTTCCAGATATCCACATTTTTTATCCACTATCTGAATGTCTTTTACATTGAGGGGTTTTTCCGAGTATTTTTTATAGAATATGGGATCAGATAAAATAATCTGATCAAGGGTTTTAGTACTTATCTTAGCTTTTTCAGAACTAATTTCGGAGATTTTACGCCAGTTTTTTTGCACAGAAGCAACATTTCCTTCACCATCAAGACGGATGATAAGCTGTGACCCCCATATTGGAATTCCTTTGTATCGTCTTCCGAAACCGACATAATAGTCTGATGTAAATTCTTCGACAGGTTTCTCTGGCCCTTTCTTTTCATCAACAGTTGTTAAAACATTTTTCACTGCTGAAACGAATAGAATGTCGGCATCTTCTCCTTCTGTTAGTTCAATCAGATGTTGTCGTCCCAAATAATCCAGCGCCATCTGCACAGCCTGTTTGAAATCCTTTATCTTAGTGGGAGTAGTCATACTGTTTGCATTTTCAGTAAACTTATATGACCCTGAACTTCGACTGATCCAGTATGAAGTGGTTTTTATGTTTGCGATATAAATATTGCCACTCGTTTTTATTTCTTCATCACGAAACTGCTTACCTGAGTACCTCGTAATTAAATGTTTTAATTTCTCTTTATTATCCTCGTCTTTGATAATCTCAAGTTCAAGTATCGGCACCTCACCGGCAGGCATATATTCTGTTCTGCCTTTACGCACCTTTATATAATCCTTCTTTAATATCTCCCTTGCAGCAGGACTTTCGATTCTTATACTTGTTAGATCGAGTGTTTCATTCAATACCTTTTTCGAGGAATCCTCCGTTGACCATACTTGTAATGGGCATAAAAGAAAGAAAAGCCCTGTTCCCATGAAAAATATTTTTTGCAGGTATTTCATAAAATCCTCCTTTAAAAACTTTTTATATAGTTAATCCCAATGTTCTGCTACCGTACCGAGATGTGTTATCCACCTCTGTGAGAAAATACTTGTATCTGAGTAATCAGGCCCCGGGTTGCCCCATCGATCTGTAGCCATGATAGAGGTAGCCCAGTTGAACGGTGACGTTTCAGAAGCAATGGCTGAGGTATTATTGTCCGGATCAACATCGAAATAGGCTGTCTGAATAGGAACGCCACTTTTTAAGTCATATGCAAAACCTGCCAATGGTTGTAAATCAGAGGTAGAATAACTTTTATAGTGTCCGAGGACAATGTGAAACTTTCCCTGAACCCAGTGGAAAGCACTTAAACCCAAAGGATTGTATGAACCATCCTCATTTGCAGTAATAACAGCCTGACAGCCATGCAAAATAAGCCATTCCAGATCATTATCACCCAATTGATCATATACTAATAATTGGGCTGTATCATACCAGTGATCGCGCCAGAAATGTCCGCCTCCTCCGTAATCATACATTCCTCCGAGAAGTGAGGAGGTGTATTCATTATATAGATAGGTAAGAGCACCAGGGAGTTCATCCGCATAGTCAATGGGACGAATAGCATAATAATCAAAGTTGGTTGTACTTCCCCACCCGATGTCGTCAAGATAACCAGACTTGTGTACCCAGGTGCCTCCCTCATAATTTGAATAACTGAACCAGTCATGGGGATGAGGAGGAACAATTGTGTTGTTATGACCATAAAAGAATACGAAATCAAACTGATTCCAGTCCTTCCATCCGTCATCCGGTATCGGTAATATCGTATGGGGATTAACCTCTGAGTTGAGTCTTCTTTTGGATGTACTATGTGCACATTCAGAAGATGACCCACAATTCATAATATCCCAGAAATCATAATATGGATCGTAAGCAGGTGTGAGACAAACATTGCCCTTCCAGTCATTTTCATAGTCGCATAGGGTATAGACCCCCAGTTCATTCTTCCAATTCTCTGGGCACCCATAAATAAACAATAATAATGGGCATATAAGAATAAATCTTAACAATAGACTTCTAAAGAAAACCGATGTGAAAAAATTAATTTTCATCTTCTCCTCCTGAAATAGTTTTCTACACCTTAAACACCCCTGTAACCACCCACTCCTTTTTTCAATATTGACCAGAAGTCTATATAGTGTCTGTCCATAAATTATGATTTAAGTAGGCTGTCATTCCCCGACTTGATCGGGGAATCCACCCTTCGGCAGGCCTGTCCTGAGCAATGTGTCATCCTTCGACAAGCTCAGGATGACACAAGCCGAAGGGCTCAGGGTGACAATTGTCATGGTGAGCTTGTCGAACCATGGATTGTCCGGTCAAGCGTTCGACTGAGCTCACGCCGAAGGCCGGACAATGACAAAATACGACTTTATACACAGACTCTATATAGTTCATTATTTTTTTATTGCATTTGCTTTTTAATCATACTTGCTATCTTTTTCGCCTCTTCTAAATCTCAAGTAATACGCTTATTTCTTGCAGTTGCCTGACTTTCCAGTTGTGGTATTTGTGTATAACTGCCTGCCTTTAAATCTGCTCTAATCTTTTTTAGTAACTTCTTCCGCGAGAGTTTGTTCTCACATGCATGCATCTCTTTACAGAAATAGTAAGTAAAGGCTCCATGCCAGGCCCCTTCAATTTTAGCGTCAGCTACGGCAACCAGAAGCCCGAACAGCAGCCACTTACCCACCGAATACCACAACGATAATCTGAGGGACACCCTACGGTTCAATATATTCCATAGCAAAGCGCGTTTGAGCTGTTCGCTGTGCAGCGCGTACCGGTATTTTTCTGTATCATCAATATGATGACGCTCAACAGAATGATGTTCTTTGCTGCCGTGCTTTTTTACATCATCATAATTTTTCATCAGGTGAGCAGGTATCTGCGAATCAAGGGCTCGCAATCGCTCGACGCATGCATTCATCTCTTTTTCTTCGACAACCAACGGTAGGAGTGCGTCAGCCAGATTCACATAGGTCCAGGCCTGGGCAAAGTCACGTTCACGCCTTGCGAGAGCGAGATAAGCAAGCAGATCTGCAAGAACGCGCCTCTTCTCGGTATCTTCATGGTGAAGGGAGTTGAATCGCTCCTCTGCCCTTTCGGCGAAGAGTTTCACCCCGAGCCAGTCGTGATAGATTTCGGTTCTTGGCCCCGTAGAAAAGAGCTGAACAAACCACCGGCCTATACGGCGAAAAACACCTATGTTCGAATCTATCTCAGAGGAAATCTCAGAAGTCAATTTCTCAAGATCCGGTTTCTGCTTTTTTGTTTCCATTCACTTCCCCTCCTTCGTTTTCGTTCATATTGGAAGGCATTCTCGATCCGCTTCCTGATCTTCTGCAAGTCCTTTTAGTAGATATTCTTAAACCTACTCTGCTATTGGTACTGTAAATATAAAACCTGTTCCTTCTGTTGGCAATACTGCAACAACAATTCCAGGAGTATACTCTGTTTTCTTTTCGATATGGGATGGAATATACCCGAGCTTCATATTGACAGAAATAGGTCGTCCCTTAGCTTGTTCATCTATACGTTTTACTATCTCCTCAATTACAGCTTCTCGATCACGTAAGCGTTTTAACTTGGCAAAAATAAAGTCTGGCCACTTAACAAGAAGTCGAGCCACCTCACCTTTGTTAGAAACAGCCCCTCTTACCATGGATCCATAAACAGGGAAATTATTTATCTGGCGCTCTATAGTTACAAGTTGTTCCCTAAATATTTTTCCGTCTACCTTTTTAGTCTCTATTGAGCCTCCCTGAGCTATTACAGTATCAACTTTTGCCTTTTGAAATTCATCGACAGGTAGAGCGATAATTTTCCCTGCTTTGAGTATTATTTCTTCAGCCTTTTGCTTTTCAACGGGTGTTTTAGGAGAGGTATTATGTCGAAATTGTCTTGATTGATTAAGATATCGGATGTAGCCGAGAGTTCTGTCAATCTTGATTCTTCTCTCCTTATCCTGATAAATATCAGCCTTTTTTTCTCTCTCAATTTTTTCAAGAACTTCGTCATTTACTGCCTTAGCTACTGCGACTATTGATGTTCTATCAGTCCAGACTTTGGTAGCCGGAGCTTTCAGAACTTGTTCATCCCACGCAGGAAGGGTTTCTTTCACAATGTCTCGATAGTCCGCAGACATTTTATGCATTTTTTCCTGTCCCCATCCAGCTATCCATGTTGATGTAAGGATAAAGATTACAGTAATTATTGTCGAGAAGAGTTTTTTATTTTTAAACATTTTTCCTCCTTTCCTTTAATCAATGCCAGTTCCTATAACATCCTCATTTGCAGGATCACAATTCTCAATATATATGGCTCCCCAGTATCCAACAGTCGTCGGGTCACTAAGGATGTTATTGTATCTTTCTGTACCCATCCGGTTCCATGTGTCATCACTGTTGGCGCCTACTGCGTAAGCGACAGGACATTGATCGTCTGTGCCGCTTATATCAGGATGATACATATTATCAAGCCATGCATCTACAAGCGTGGAAGAGAAGGCATCATCAGCAAAGTCTTCGTAATCGCTGACAAGTCCTGAGCCGATCCACATAAAGCCATGGAAGCCGTTTACTTGATGTAGGCCGCTAAAAGATTGCCACCACCTGTCAGCCCATTGATTGTCGTCGAGGCTGTTACATGATGATAAGTGGAGGAATTCGAGGTCGGTATTGCCAAACCGCATATCACCCTGCCAAGTCTTACAATTGCCATCTCCTGCTTCATCGACCCTGACACTCCCCTGCCAGCGGTCATTGTTTTCGCTACCATGCATAAAAATCATCGCTACATCAGCCTCATCAATCTGGTTGTGGTCATTTCCCCATACAACGACGGCAGCATCAGTGAACATGCTGTCAACAATATTGCCATTTATGAACTGACCATCTTTATTAAAGGCATCACTTCCATGGGCTGTGCTATCTGTAACCTCGTTATACCAGGCCAACCCCATGTCATCCCACCAAGCTCTTGCACCGTCAGGACATCCGGCGTCCCATGTGGTAACACCATAAAGTCTTGCTTCCTTGAGACAACCTGCCATAAATAAGGCAAAAAGGGACATAATAAACAATAGAAAGATATACTTTTTGTTTTTCCGCATTTTTTCTCCTTTCTTTTAAAATATGTAAATAATTTTGTTAATACTGACCTCTACTCAAAGTCTGTCACCTCTCACCCCCTCCCTACACCTTAAACACCCCTGTATCCACCCACTCTTTTTTCAATATTGACCAGAAGTCTTCGGCGAGGCCTTTCAGGACATATTCATAAGGAAGCCAGCCATAACCTGAATCCCCCCATCCAGTCCCCCATGAATTTCTTATAAGGAGAGCGCCCGTTATCTCTACTCCACCGGGGCCTGTATTTTTAATCTTCATCTTATCATCATAACCAACCGCTACTATCGCATGACCTCCCTCTATCTTTTCACCTTTACATGGATATGGAATCTTTCCATCTTTATCTGCCTGATCAATTGAGCTATAAACTGTGAAACCGAACATCGAAGGATGACCTGCTGCAAGGTATGTCTTTATTCTGTTCAGTAAAACATCAGTTGGTGTTATGGGTGGGTCATGTCTGTAGTATTTTATAGCCTGGTAATTCTGCGCAAAGGCATAGCAGAAGGCAGGAGGTTCTTTATCAAAATCAGCTATTTTATATGGCCAGTATTCCTCTGGAGGGACACCGAAAAGCACAAGTGCCCCCATTGTGCTTCTTAGAAATGCTCCCGTATCTCCAGTCCAGTGCAGAAGATTTCTGGTAACTTTGTAAAGAAAAAGTCGTGATGCATCAATATATTTTCCAGATGCCCTTTTTTCATAATATTCGACTATTCCAACACCCGCATGTGCTGTACAGGAGCCGAGAGAGCCCTGATTTTCGACAGGTGAACACCATTCCCTTAAATCAACAGATGCAGGAATCTTTACCCTTGCCTTTAAGATACCCGTTGGTGCAATAACCTTATTAACCTCTTCATGCTCCTCTGTGTAATCCCTGAAATCAGGATAATCAGGGAGCCACCCCATACCTAATCTTTCATCTGTGTCGTTCATGATACCCTCCTTATCTTGTTATTTGTATTGTCAAAACCAACCACAGAGACCACAGAGTTCACAGAGTTTTTTAAACTTAAAAATTACAATTTTCATAGTTGGAATTCAGTCGTCATTCCGTGCTTGACGGAGCCTGCCCCGTACTTGATACGGGGGAATCCAGTCCTTCGACAAGCTCAGGACGACATGGTGAGCGTGTCGAACCATGGATTCCTGCTTTCGCAGGAATGACAAGACCACGTCAGCATTAGTTCTGCGAAAGTTGTATAAAATTCTTTTCTCTGTGTGCTCTGTGGTGAAATTCATTTTCTGTGGTTTCATATTTTTTCCTTTTTTTACTCCCGCAGTAAATAAAAAGGCCGAGCTTGCCATTGGTTATCCTTCGGCAGCTCGGCCATGCTTCGACTCGCTCAGCACCCGCCGCTTTCCGTCCCCCTCTTACGAAGGGTTTGGTTTTATCGGGAGTTCCTCTAATTAATAATGAGGTAGAAACTGGTATCTACTTTAAGTATCTTAAGATTGACATAAAAAGTCTATGCATTTCTTGCTTTTTATTAAGCATTTATTGCAGATAAAAAAATTAACCCGAAAAATGCAATTATTCGGGTTAATAGATATTATTTTTGCTTTTTTGATTTTGGGCAAATGGTTTAGCGTCAAGCTCTTTTTTTATTAATACTTCTTCGATATTCTTTTGGTGATACGCCATATACTTTTTTAAATACCCTCTTGAATTGAGAAAAACTCCCATAGCCTACAAAAAAAGCTATTTCTGTTATAGTTAAATTAGGGTATTTGAGTAGTTCAGAGGCTTTCTTTAACCTGATACTATTTAAATATGATGTGAAGGTCTTCCCGAACCTCTCTTTGAACGCTCTGCAGAATTTAAACCTGTTCATACACGCCATATTTGCAATTTTATCAAGCGTCAGTTCTTTCATATACTTTTCTTCTATATATGCTGCAATGCCGTCCAGTATAAATTCATCTTTAGTTCCTGCATTGTCAGTATGCTCATTAGTCCATTCTCCACCGAGTATCTCGGATAACCTCTTCCTGAGATATGAAAGTTTTATCGGCTTTTTTATGTAATCAGCTACTGCTGACCTCAGTGCCTTTATTACTACTGCCTCGTTACTATAACCCGTCATTATAATTGCAGGCAGTGCTATCTTTTCTTCCCTGATTGCTTTTAATACCTCAAATCCATCACTATCCGGCAGAATATAGTCAATAAGGGCAAGGTCTATGGGATGTCTAAGTAACTTAACAGCCTCTGAATAATTTGATGCCCCCAATACATTATATTCCTTTTTAAGGGCATCTTTTATCACCTCCCTCACGACTGTATCATCTTCTACCAGAAGGATGGTTTTCTTACTCATCAGCTTTTTTGCTCATCTATCTTCTTCCTTTCGGCAGATGTTTATTTATAATTCTTCTGAACTCATGTATACCAAATGGCTTTGCAATGCAGTCAGCAAAGCCAAGCTCAAGAAATCTCTTTCTGGTCCACTTAGTAGCAAAAGGGTAGAGAACTATAACAGGGATATCTCTTATGGACGGCTCAGATTTCATAATTTTGGACATCTCGATCTCTTTCAAATCAGTCACCTCGATGTCCAGAAGGATAAGGTGTGGTTTTTCACTCATTGCAAGTCTGATACCATCAAAGACGCTTTTTGCCTCAAGGGGCTCATACCCATTGAGACTGAGTATTTCACTATAGAGCTTCAAATTCCCCCTATCCTCTCCAATGATAAGTATTTTATAAGGCATTTTCTATTGAAATCTCCCCTTCATTTAGCTGTTCAATATTTTTTTTCCGATATTCAGTGGGCGACATCTTATATACTGCTTTAACTATTCGATTAAGATATCTACCAGACTTATAGCCTACAAGATGGGCTGCTTCTGCTATGTTTATATTAGGATTTTTGAGTAGTTCCAAAGCATTCTTGACCCTGATACTATTTAGATATGATGTGAAGGTCTTCCCGAATCTATCTTTGAATGACCTGCTTAATTTAAACCTGCTCATGCATGCCATTTTTGCAAGGTTATCAAGTGTCAGGTCTTTCATATAGTTTTCTCTTATATATGCTGCTATGCCGTCCAATATGAATTCTTCTCTGGTTTCTAAATGTTCATTAGATTCGTTGGTCCATTTCCCCCCGACGATTTCCGATAACCTCCTCCTGAGATACTTAAGGCTTATAGGTTTCTTTATGTAGTCTGCTACTGCCGACCTGAGTGCCTTTATTGCCACTTTCTCGCTACTATAACCTGTCATTATAATTGCAGGCAGTGCCGGCTTTATTTCTCTGAGTGCTTTTAATACCTCAAATCCATCGCGGTCTGGCAAGATATAGTCAATAAGGGCAAGGTCTACAGGTTTTGTGAGCTGCTTAATAACCTCTTGATATCCTGAGGCTTCTAATACATCGTATTCCCTCTCAAGGGCACCCTTTATCACATCCCTGACAACCGGATCATCATCTACTAAAAGAATAGTTTTCTTCTCCATCATTTATTTCCTCATTTAAAAAATTAAATTTATATTTTTATAAGTATAATGTTTTATAACTATTAAGAATAATATACAAGTTATTTTATTTGACATTTTTTGCTTTTTATTTGACATTTTTTGCAAAATTGAAAGGAAAACTTGAAGTTATAGTATCTAATTATTGGGTTATATTAAATAATTTTGAATAGGTTTAGTTGTGAAGATTTTTAAGATGGTTTGTCAATCAGAGATATCAGGGAATCAGCATCCTTATAGCCGGGTATGATACTGCCGTCGAGAAGAATAAGGGCTGGTACACTTGAAATACCAAGTTTTTCACCAAGTTTTAAATTTTCATCAATAACAGACGTTTCACATTTTGGTTGCGGTAGTTGCTTTTTTTCAAATGCATCATCGAGAAGAGTGGGTGATTTTTCACATACTATCGCTTTTGCTTTATTATAGGCACCCTTGTGCATTGGAAGGGGGAACATTTTTATATAAAAAGCAATATCTTTTCTCTTTTCAATGACCTTCTTCATCTCCTGATGAAGTTTTGCACAGTATGGTCAGTCAGGATCGCTAAAAACGATGACATGGTGTTTAGCTCCTTTATCGCCCATTACAATTGCATCATCAAGTGGAATCAGGGATACATCTACCTTATTAAGTTCGATGAACCTTTCTTGTGTTAAATTTGCCTTTGTTTTTAAATCTACAATGGAACCTGATACAAGGTACTTCTTTGAAGAGTCGATATAAACTATTCCCTTCCGGCCTTTTGATTCGACGGCAACCTCCCATAAACCTTTGACCGGAGACTGACGCACCTCGATAATCTTTACATCAGGATTAATTTCTTTAAGTAAATTTGTTGCATCTTCTTTTATAAGAATCTGGGCACTTTGCTCTTCCTCACCAAAGACGCAAGGTACCATACTGAGGGTTATCGCTGTAATTGCAACAAAAAATATTAATATAAATTTACGCATCGCCAATTATAACACACCCTCAAAAAAAATTAAAGGGAAAAATTAATACAAAATTGTTTTCCTATTGACAAAAATGTCTGGTATTGTTATTTTATGAACATACGGTAACCGTTTGCCGTGTAAAAACTTTTTAATGCCTTGAGGTAAATGCAATGTGCAGACTTGCTGCAATAACATCGAATGAATACTTCTCGCCAATGGAAAACATCCTTGCCCTCGAGACAATGAAGGAAGGCCATGATGGCTCCGGTCTGGGCCTTACACTCAAGGATCTCGGTGGTGAATTTAAGGAATTAAAAAAATATCCTATTCTTTCCGGAATAAGCTCCAAGAAAGGTTCTAAAACACTCAGCGACTTCATGGAGAAGGCAGGATTTAAACTTAAGGACATATGGGTGCCAAAGATAAAACACATAAAAGGCATAGCGCCCCGTGAGCATTATTTTGCGAGAGTATACGATTATCCCGAGTCATACAAGAACAAACCGATGCGGCAGAAGGAAGACCTCCTCATGAATATACGTCTGACACTAAGAAAAATCGGCGAATCGGATGAGTCAATATTTATTTTTTCATTCTATCCTGATGTTATTACCCTGAAAGAGGTTGGAGACCCGCTTCAGTTGGGTGAATTTTTTGGTCTCGACAGAGATAATATTAAGGCAAAAATCATATTAGCCCAGGGCAGACAAAATACAAACTATGCCATATATCTTTACGCCTGCCATCCCTTTTTCATTCAAGGATATTGCTCGATGACAAATGGCGAGAATACGGCATTTGTCCCTATAAGGGAATTTTTGATGAGCAGGGGATTTTCTGGTTACACCGGCTACAACAGCGATAGCGAGGTATTTACACATATCCTTCATTACACTACAAGGCAACTGGGATTTCCCCTTACTTACTATAAAGATGTGATTACACCACTGAAGGTATCAGAAATCGATAAAAGGGAAGACAGGGAATCCTTGAGGTTGATTAAACAGTCATTAAGACCTTTATGCATAGATGGACCGAATGTCGTCATAGGATTTATTCCTGACGGAACTTGTTTTATGGTGCATGATTCAAAAAAACTGAGGCCGGGTGTTGTTGGTGGGGTTAAGGGTAAATATGCATTGATGTCTGAGGAATGTGGACTTGACAGGGCGATTCCTGAAAGAGATAGATCAGAGGACATCTTTCCAATGAAGTATGACATGGTTATCGTCAAACCCCGGGCAGAGGAGGTGAAGGTATGGAACCAGCTACAAGGAACGCAGATTATCTAACCAACATCCCAAGGTTGGACCACAATCATCAGCTTTCACTAAAAGAGTTCCCCTATATTATCCGCTGGAGGGATGATAGATGTAAGAGGTGCGGCAACTGTACCGCAGTATGTCCGGTCAAGGCTATTGAGCCAACTGTTAAGGTTCAGAGGATTGTTCAATCTGAAGGGCCTATCCCAACACCTATGGCAGTGAGAAGAATAGTCCATGTAATTGAACAGGTCAAAGATATGAGCAGGTATTGTACAGGTTGTGGAGCGTGCACACTTGTCTGTCCAAATGAGGCGATAGAGCCTGAATATAACCCTCAGAATAAATTTATGCATTACAAGAATAAAGGCGGAGAAGGATATAAAAGGGGAGGGAGGAGAAACGATCCATCCATATCTACTCTGGACAGGCTCAAATTTACCAGGATATCAATGCTTACCGACCCCGCTTTAGATGCAGGAAGGCATGAGTTTCATGTCCGAACACTCCTTGGCAGGATTTTGCCTCCAGAGGAACTGCCGTTAAAGATGTTTAATGGCACACTTGTAGTTGATAAAGAGAGTGACAAATTCATTCCTCCTATACGTGAGATTTTTCCGATAATGATCGGTAGCATGTCAGTAGGAGCACTTTCACCTCCTATGTGGGAAGGACTCGCTATGGGCGTTGCCTATCTAAATGAAGTAGACGGCCTGCCTGTTGTAATGTGTACAGGAGAGGGTGGAGTACCACCAAGGCTCTTAAAATCAAGATATTTGAAATATTTCATTATTCAGATCGCTTCAGGATATTTTGGTTGGGATGAGATTATACATGCCTTGCCACATATGGTGGAAGACCCCGCTGCCATTGAGATTAAATACGGTCAGGGTGCAAAGCCTGGTGATGGGGGCTTATTAATGGCTCAAAAGGTTCTTAAAATTATAGCCAGTATTCGTGGTGTGCCACAGTTTGTTGATCTTGCATCACCTCCAACTCACCAGACAAAGTACTCTATTGAAGAGGCAGTAGCGAAAATGATCCAGTCCATGTCTATGGCATGGGGCTTCAGGGTACCTGTCTATCCCAAGATTTCCGGTACAAAAACAGCAAGGGCAGTCCTGAATAACCTTGCAAGGAATCCATACGCAGCGGCTATGTCTATCGATGGAGAGGATGGCGGGACTGGCGCAGCATACAATGTGTCCATGGATAAAATGGGCCATCCAATCGCATCAAACATAAGGGATTGTTATCTTGACCTCGTAAAACAGGGAAAACAGAATGAACTGCCTCTTATTGCAGCAGGTGGTATTGCTAAAAAGGGCAATTTAGCAGCCAATGCAGCAGCCCTTATAATGCTTGGGGCATCAGCGGTTGCAATTGGAAAATACATCATGCAGGCTGCAGCTAACTGTTTTGGTGACGAATACAATCGTTGCAACATATGTAACACAGGCAAGTGCCCGAGAGGTATAACAACACAGGATCCGAAACTTTACAGAAGGCTCGATTCAGATAAGGTAGCCGAGCGTGTGGTAGAGATCTTCAGGGCTGCTAATGTGGAATTAAAGAAGATATTCGCACCTATGGGAAGGAGCACAGAACTACCCATTGGTATGTCTGATGGATTAAGTGTGGATGATAAAGCAATGGCAGAGAGGCTGGAGATAAGTTATGCGTGCTAAGAAAAGTCGGAAGACAAATCCCCCCTTTGCTAAAGGGGGGCGAGGGGGGATTATTGAATCCGAATCCCCGGCTAAAATTGTCATAATTTACGGCAATGTAAATGGGGAAAGGGTTTCTTCCCGTATCCTTGAGGAGAAAATACAGCGTGCGGTTCAGAATGGTGCAAGGGAACTTCTCATAATTGCCAATGGGCAGCACGGTATCTGTGGCCGCATCTGGCCAAGGTTCTCCTCAGGCGGAAGAGGCGAGATCGTAAAGATAACCGTTGAAGGCCCCGTCGGTCAGAGAATCGGGAGTATGGGAATGTTCGGTACCGAAATTATTGTAAAGGGAAGTGCCTCTGACGATGTAGGGTGGCTTAACTGCGGCGCAAGGATAACCGTTTTAGGAGATGTTACAAATGGCGCATTCAATGCGGCGGCACAGGGCATACTTTATGTTCAGGGCAGCGGCGGCGCGCGATGCGATACTATGACAAAGCATAACCCGAGATTTGAACCACCTCAGTCGTGGTATTTCAGGGATGTTGGGGATTCATTTGCAGAGTTTAAGGCAGGTGGAATTGCAGTTGTCTGCGGTGTAAATCCGAGAAATCCAGAGAACATACTCGGCTACCGTCCATGTGTTGGGATGGTTGGCGGGACAATATATTTCAGAGGACCGATTCAGGGGTATAGTGAAAGAGACGTAAAACTCCTTGACTTAACACCTCAGGATTGGGAATGGCTTAAGGTAAACATAAAACCATTCCTTGAAGCCATTGACAGAATTTCATATTATGATGAGCTTACTCGTTCGTCTGATAACTGGAAAAAATTTATTGCCTATACACCTCAAGAGAAAAGGGTACGGAGATGGTTCAAGATATCTCTCGCTGATTTCAGGAAGAACATGTGGGAGAAAGAAGTTGGACAAGGTGGTATATTCGCTGAATATTTGGACCATGAACTCACATTGTTACCTTATATCACAACAGGAAAGGATAGAAGGAACAAACCGGTATGGGCAAATGAAAAGTATGCTCCACCCTGTGAACATGCATGCCCGACTCATATTCCTTCGCACAAAAGGGCCTCCCTTATCAGACAGGGTAAACTTCATGAGGCACTTGAACTTGTCCTGCAATATAGTCCATTGCCTGCAACAGTTTGCGGGCAGATATGTCCGAACCTCTGCATGCAGAGCTGCACGAGGAGTAAGTTAGACACACCCCTCAGTATAAACAAACTTGGAAGCCTTGCCCTCGATATGCCGGCACCAAAGAGGGCAGAACCTACAGGGCATTCAATAGCAGTTATAGGCGGGGGGCCTGCAGGACTAAGCGCTGCATGGCAGCTTGCTTTAAAAGGTCACCTTGTTAACCTTTATGAGGCAGCAGACAAGCTCGGTGGAAAGCTTGAGCTCTGTATCCCGAGAGAACGACTCCCTCAAGAGATACTCAAAAAGGAACTTTCACGATTTAAAGAGATAGGAGTCAATATTCATCTTAAGGCAGAGATTGACCAGAAAAAATTTGAGGAGATTTATAAGAGCCATGAGATAGTTGTTGCTGCATGCGGCGCACATAAACCCCGGACTATTTCATTTCCCGGATATGAGCACGTAGTATCAGCCTATGAGTTTCTCAAAGGTATTAATATTGGAGATCTCCCTGATCTCAATGGCAAAAAGGTAGTTATCATAGGAGCCGGTAATGTAGGTATGGATGTCGCTTCACAGGCTTACAACTGCGGAGCTGAGTCTGTTATAGCTATTGATATTCAGAAACCAGCGGCCTTCGGCAAAGAGATGGAGATGGCAAAAGCGAAAGGGACTCAAATACTCTGGCCGAAATTCACAGAGAGATATGATAAGGATCAAAGGAAAATATATTTCACAGACGGCACATCACTCGATACAGATCTTGTTGTCATTTCCATAGGTGAAATGCCGATACTGGATTTCCTTCCACCCGGTATCCATACAGAAAAAGGTTGGATAATGGTGAATGAGATGGGACAGACATCTGATGTAAAGGTCTTTGCCATTGGTGATGCAACAAGGTTAGGTCTTGCAACACATGCCATCGGACAGGGGAGGATAGTTGCAGAGACTATCCATTATCAGCTCATGCACGCACCTCGCTGGCCTGAAATCAAACAGGTTATACCATATGAGAGGATAAAGACAGCGTATTATGATGTCTGCCATGGTGAATTCACCTCACCAGAAAAGGAAGCCGACAAATGTCTATCCTGTGCTACCTGCCGTGATTGTCGTATGTGTGAAGTTACCTGTTATTGGGGAGCAATAAGCAGGGTTGAACATGAAAATGGCTCGTTCGAGTATGTTGTTGATGATGAGAAATGCATAGGGTGTGGCTTTTGTGCCGGCATCTGCCCATGTGGCGTCTGGGAGATGGTGGAGAATATATAACACAATGCTGCTACTAAAAATGTTAAATCCCCCTTTATCCCCCTTTTCCAAAGGGGGATTTTTCCCCTCTTTAGCAAAGAGGGGTTAGGGGAGATTTTATAAATGAAGGTTATGGCTCATTCACTTGCGAGGGAAAACCGTATACTTTCAGCTCTTCTTGAGGTAAGCAGGGTCCTGAATTCTTCATTTGATCTCGATAAGAATCTTTCCCGTACTATGCGGGTACTCGGAGATTTCCTTGAGATGGAAAGAGGCTCTGTCTTTCTCCTTGACCATAATACAAAAGAACTTAGAATAGTTGCTGCTCACGGCCTCACAAAGGAACAAATAGAAAAGGGGAGATACAGAATCGGCGAAGGTATTGTAGGGAGGGTCTTAGAAATGGGTTCACCCATGGTTATACCTAATGTTGGAGAAGAGCCTTTATTCCTTAATAAAACCGGGGCGAGGATCGGAAAAAACGGGATTTCATTCCTGTCTGTACCGATAAAGTTCAAGGACAAGTCAATAGGTGTCTTGAGCGTTGACCGTATTTTTAAGGATAAGACTATAACTGTTGATGAAGACATAAGGGTCTTAGAAATAGTAGCATCCATTATTGCCCAGTACGTGATTCTCTGGAAGCATTATAAAGAATCAGAGCAGGAAAGGGAAAACCTGAAACTTGAACTTAGAGACAGATATAGTCTTCCAAATATCATCGGCAGTTCAGATAAGATGCAGGAGGTATTCGAGGCTGTCCGTCGCGTAGCACATTCAAGAGCAACAGTCCTTCTGTACGGCGAAAGCGGCACAGGGAAGGAGTTGATTGCCAAGGCTATTCATTACATGAGCCCGAGAGCAAAGTGGCCTTTTGTAAAATTTAACTGTGCTTCAATACCTGAGGGATTACTTGAGTCCGAGCTTTTCGGGCATGAGAAGGGTGCGTTTACCGGTGCAATAACCTCAAGAAAGGGAAGATTTGAGCTGGCCAATGGAGGGACAATACTTCTTGATGAGATCGGAGACTTGCCAATAAATCTTCAGCCAAAGATATTGCGTGTGCTTCAGGAGAAGGAGTTTGAGCGCGTTGGTGGAGAAAGGACAATAAAGGTTGATGTTAGACTCGTTGCTGCAACATGCAGAAACCTTGAGGAGCTCGTTTCGCAGGGCAAATTCAGAGAGGATTTATATTACAGGCTGAATGTCGTGCCGATATTTATGCCACCACTCAGACAGAGGAAAGAAGACATTCCTTTCCTGATAGAGCATTTCCTAAAACGTTTTAATGAAGAAAACAATAAGAATGTATCAATATCACCTGACGCTCTAAGGATATTTATAGAGTATAACTGGCCTGGTAATGTAAGAGAGCTCGAGAATACTATTGAAAGGCTCGTTGTGATGTCCATAGGAACTACTATTAATTCTTCAGACCTGCCGATAAACCTGAAACTACCAACAACAAATGAGTTTTTACAAAAAGAATCGTTAAAAACAGGGATTGAAGAAATTGAGAAATCCATAGTCCTTGATGCACTTGAGAAGACCGGCTGGATTCAGGCAAAGGCAGCAAGGATGATAGGTATTACACCGAGGCAAATCGGCTATAAGATAAAAAAGTACGGGATAGATAAACAAAATTCTCTCTCCTTATCTTAGCTTTTTTTCCAAAAATTTGTTATTGTATCTTCAGAAGAAAAAGAATTTCACCACAGAGCACACAGAGAAAAAGATTTTTAAGTTTAAAAGACTCTGTGAACTCTGTGATCTCTGTGATTGGTTTTGACAATACGGGTGAGGATTAAAGGAGGCAGCCATGTTTAAAGGGTCAATAGTTGCAATTGTTACACCTTTTAAAAAAGGGAAGGTTGACGAAAAGGCACTGGGCGATCTAATTGAGTGGCATATAGCTCAGGGAACCAATGCTATAGTGCCTTGCGGCACAACGGGTGAATCAGCAACACTTGATTATAAGGAACATTACAGGGTTATTGATTTTACTGTAAAGGCTGTTAATAAAAGGGTCCCTGTTATTGCTGGGACCGGAGCTAATTCTACTGATGAAACTATAGAGATAACAAAGCATGCCAAGAAATCAGGTGCAGATGCAGCCCTGCTTGTATCACCATACTATAACAAACCGACCCAGGAGGGTCTTTACAGGCACTACAAGACAGTTGCAGAAAAGGTAGACATACCTATAGTCTTATATAATGTACCCGGACGTACCGCAGTAAACATACTGCCTTCCACTGTTGCACGACTTGCTGAGGTTGAAAATATTGTTGCAATAAAAGAAGCAACAGGGGATATGAAACAGGTAAGTGAGGTTATAAGGCTCTGTGGAGACAGGATAACCGTTATCTCCGGAGATGATTTCACTACACTTACTCTAATAGCTCTTGGCGGAAAAGGGGTTATTTCCGTAAGCGCAAATATCATGCCGAAAGAAGTATCGAAGATGTGTTCTCTGATGCTGAAAGGTCAATATGGCAAGGCACGGGAGATACATTATAAACTTGAGCCGCTGAATGCAGCAATGTTCATTGAGACCAATCCGATTCCCGCCAAGACAGCTCTTGCGATGATGGGGAAGATACAGGAGGAGTTCAGGCTCCCCCTCTGCGAGATGGCCCCAGCAAATAAAGAGAAGCTGAGAAAAGTTCTTGTGGATTTGAAGCTCATTTAAAGGACAGCCGAAAAACACAGACACAATTAATAACTTTATGGTATCCCTTCAGTTACGGGTTAACAAATCCCCCCTTTGGAAAAGGGGGAATGAGGGGGATTTTATAATATCATTGAAAAATCTCCCCTAACCCCTCTTTGCCAAAGAGGGGAACAACAATATGCAACTATTCATGCACTCATAACTGAAAGGTTACACTTTATGCTGCTATTAAAAAGCAGCGTAAAACTATTCCTAAACATTGCATAAAAACGTATATTAGGGTTGTCATCCCCGCAGTCCTTAAGCGGGAATCCACCCTTCGACATGCTCAGGGTAACAATTGTCATGGTGAGCCTTCGGCCCGAGCTCAGGCCGAGGGCTTGTCGAACCATGGATGCCCGATAAAAAACTTCGGGCATGACGGAAAATATGACAGTCAAGAGTTAACTCACGGTGAACTTTAACGTGACGTTATTATCTGGCTAAAAGGCGTTTCCCGGCTTGCATTTGCAGGTCTCTTTCAGCAAGGCTGTAAAGAAGTTGGAGGGATAATATGATAACAAAGGATAAACTTACAGAAACCTTACTAGGAAGAAAAGGGAAGAAAAAGGGACGGTTCTATTTTTCCACCTTAAAGCCCTAATTCTCCATAGTCTTCTCCCTATCTTCTTGGTACGATAGAGCAGAAGGGGTGTTGGTCTGATATTACGTATCATATTCGGGAAAATGAGATCGCAGAAAATAATTCCAAAACTTTTCCCAGCGATTACTTAAAATCAATGCTCTAAGACTTAAAACATTCTGTCCACCTTCATT
>JBFLZS010000050.1:0-22385 GCA_040756135.1 Nitrospirota bacterium | reverse complement strand
AATTAAATAATGCAGATGTTGTGAAAAAATTTATTTTTCGATACCTTAGTGTACCTTTAACGAATGGGATAACGAATATTTTTATCAATAGAACATATAAAAATATTTTCGATAATTCATCGAGTTATTAACAGTCTCATAATTGAATTCACATTTATTAGAAAATCTCCCCTGCCCCCTCTTTGCCAAAGAGGGGCTTTATTCCTCCCTTTGGCAAAGGGAGGTTAGGAGGGATTTTATAAAACTAATGTAGTTATTATTATAAGACCCTTAATAAATAAATTTTTGAACAATGTCTGCATTATTCGGGTTAACAGCAGGAAGAACCTTCTTGCCCATAGTCTCGCTGTTGCTGGATAGTACTGCAATTTTTGAATTCCCCGAAATGTTTTTCAAAGTCACCTGTAACCTCAAAGTAATCCCTGAACCTTGTCTGTGAAAGCATCAGAGCAGTGTTGCCGCACACCCTCTCCGGCCTGTCAATCTCAAAGACATGGGCTGCGTCAAGCACAAACTTAAAAGGTGATTCGGATATTCCTCCTCTGTAGGTAGCTACGTGTCCATAATCCTCACAGGCATCTTCAAGACCTTTGAGTTTCCACAACCTATAGGTAATGGAATAGAATGTGATATTTTCCACAAGACCCTTTATCTCTTCATTTGATATATCCATTATTTTCTTTGAAACAATCCTCGGGTCAGAAAATCCAACCCTTTTCGATATCCTCTCAAAATCCCTCCAGTAAAGCGCACCTCCCAGGCACTCTCCGTAGAGAACTGGTTTAGTCCTTAGATCATCGGGGAGCCTCCTGTCTGCATAAATATCTGAAAAGTAAAACTCACCGCCAAACTTAAGAGCTCTGTAAACCTGCCTCAAAACGCTCTCTTTATCCTCAACAAGATTCACCACACAGTTTGAAACTACAAGGTCAAGAGACTCTTCTTTAAAATGGCGTCCGAGATTCTCTATATAATCAAAAATGAATTTTACGTTAGGCTTTTCATAACCTAATCGTTTTGTTTGCTGCACCACATGCTTCAGGGCAACCTCTATCTGATTCTCAGTCATATCAATTCCGTAAACGAAGCCGCTTTCACTTACGAATTTTGAGAAAATATAGCAGTCCCTGCCTGTACCACACCCGAGGTCAAGAACAGTAAGACCACGAAGCATAAGTGGAAAGGGAGAACCGCAGCCGTAATATTTCTCCTTAATCTCCTCTGCTATGTATGGCATCACTTCCTTTATGTGAGAAGGCATTGAATCAACCGAACAGCATACTCCTGCCTTTAAGTCAGAAGAACGCTTGAGTTCAATACCGTAGTATTGTTTAACGGTCTCCCTTGCATCGAATTCGTTCTCCTTTATTAAGACTCCATGGCAGCTGCTGCCTCTGCCTACGGTACATGCATAGCAATGCTCATCGCATGTTATCTCAGGATTAAAGTCTTCAAAATCTATATCCCATAATCTTTTATCCTCATACCCTTTGACACGTATCCCCAGGGCAAGGTTGAAATCACAATCATAGACATATCCCTGATAATCTACTGAAAGTAACCGCCTGCACATTATGCTATCAAGGGTTTTATAGTTGAAGTTGTTCACAAGGAGACTCATGTAATCATCAAATTTCCCCTGCCTGATAAGAGACTTTCTGAATCCTCCTATGGGTGAATTTGTGATAGTAATAAGCGAATTGAAGGAGATACCATAGTTATCTGTCAGCAGCTTTTTATAATCTCTCTCAAGTTCTGTCTGGGAAGGGGGTAGATAATCTCCTGCAGGATTATAAACCAGCTCCAGTGAAAGCTCACTGCCTCCATAACCTATCTCGTTAAGTTTTTTAAGAATCGTCACACTTTTATTGAAAACACCCCTGCCTCTCTGTCTGTCTGTCATGTCCTCAAAACAACTTGGCAGCGATGCTACTATCTTCACACCATAGCGTTTATAGAGATCTATGAAAAATGAATATTCAGGCATATCAAGCACTGTCAGATTCGTTCTCACAACAATCTTTTTATGGTTCTTTACTACCCTCTCGATAAACATCTTGAGATTCGGGTTAAGCTCAGGTGCCCCGCCTGTAAATTCCACATTTTCTATATCAAGTTCAAGAAGCTTTCCCAGTATTCTCTCTGCCGTAGCTTCTTCCATGTTTTTTCTCCCCCTGGGTGATGCCTCGATATGACAGTGAGCACATGCCTGGTTGCATCTGTTTCCCATGTTAATCTGGATTGTCTCGATCTTTGTTTTCCTGATATTTTCATTCTGCCATAAGACAGCCATCTCGAATACCTCCGCCAGATTATAAATTTTTAGTGTCTTCTTTATCCACTCTCAGCATATTTAGTGTCTGTCCATAAAGTCAGTTGTTTGTCATTCCAGACTTGATCCGGAATCCAGAACCTATTGATCCCGAAAGCTTTCAGGACTGGATTGCCCGATCAAGTCGGGCAATGACGATTATTTGATAATAATTTTTGTAATGACCCAGTACTCTCAGCATGTTCAAGTTTCAACAGGGGTCTTTTCCTTTTTTCTCCTGTAAAAAGTAATTAGCTTCTTCACTGCTATGGGAAAGATCCCGATAAGTGCAAAGGAAATGATTAAGCTCGGCGAAAAAATTCCCTTGACAGATTCAATCTTGGCTAATTCTTTCCCGGCATTAACATAAACCATTGTTCCGGGGAGCATCCCTACCTGCGATACCCAGTAGAACTTTAATAGGGACATCTTCGTTAGTCCCATAACAAGATTTATCATCCAGAAGGGGAATAATGGTATTAACCGCAGTGTGAAAAGATAGAAAGCCCCTTCTTTTTCGATTCCCTCGTTGACCTTTACAATCTTGTCGCTGAATTTGCCCTGGACCCAATCTCTCAATAGAAACCTCGATACAAAACAGGCGATAGTTGCACCTATTGTACTTGCGAAAGAAACTATGAGAGTCGCTATCCAGAAACCGAATAGTGCACCTCCAGCCATGCCCAATGGAGAAGCACCGGGTAATGAAAGAGACGTTGTAAGTACGTAGATAAGAAAATAGCCTGCAATTACCAGTACCCTGTGTTTTTCATAGAGGGCATTGAACTTATCCAGGGATTCTTTTAAATATTTAAGAGTGAGATACTGGTCGAGATTAAATACCTTAAATACTACAATCAAACTAATAACAATGAGTAGTATGACTATTTTCTTTATACGATTCGTATTCATTTTCTTAACGCTCAAATACTCTATCCTCAGTTGCTGTTGCCAATTTTATGTGCTAAGGCTTTTTGCATTCTTAGTAAAAATTCTTCTGCAGGCATATAGTCAACAACCCGCAATTCCATAAATTCGTCACCATTTGAATTCAGAAATATCACAGTTGGAACTCCCTGAATATTGTATCTCTGCAATAGTTCTGTGACATCTGGATCAGTTTTCTTGGTCAGATCTACCTTGATCATGTTGAATTTTTCAGATTCTTTTACTACAGTTTTGTCGTGAAATGTTTTTCTATCCAATTGACGGCAGGGGGTGCACCAGTCAGCATAAAAGTCAATAATTATCGGCTTCCCGGAAGCCTTTGCATTTAAAAATACACCTGATGAATATTTTTGCCAGGATACACCCACCCCCTGTAAGAGAATTGACGATATAAGGAATATAGAAAGTCCGATAGCAATAGCACCAACAAATCTTTTTATGAGAAGAAAAGTTCGCAGATTTATGCCTATTTTAATTAAAAATCCGAGGTGAATTCCTGAGGCTAAAGCAATAAATGATAGAATAATAGTTCCTGCTTCACGCCAGGGGAAGAGAGGTTTTAAAAAATATACTGCCATTGCAAGCATAATCCATCCGAAAACATATCTAATCCAGAGCAACCACTCGCCGGAGCGAGGAAGCTTACTTATACTTCCTGCAAATACTGAGAGGATGAAAAGTGGCAGACCAAGGCCGATGCTCAGTGTGAAGAATATGAGAAAGCCAAATAGCAGGTCACCCTTCTGAGCAACCATAGTCAAAAGCCCTATAACGAATGGTCCGATACAGGGAGCAGCAATGATTCCGAGTGTCAGTCCCATAAAGAATGATTGAGCATAACCTGTATGAGATTTCGATACGAAAGAGCTTAAAAAAGACGGTAGCCGGAGTTCCCAGAATCCGAAAAAATTAAGCGCCATGAGAAGTAATACTGATGAAACAAAGATCAGGACTGCAGGATGCTGCAGAATCGAACCCATCAATTTGCCTGTAAGAGCCGCTGTTACACCAAGAGTGGAATTCATGAAAGAAAGCCCGAAGATGTAAAGAGCTCCGTGGAAAACAAGATATCCCTGACGTTTACCACTCTCGCTCCTTCCACCGAAATATGAGGCGGTAATTGGAATCAGGGGATACACGCAGGGGGTAAGATTTAAAGCGATGCCTCCAAGAAAAACACCAATTAAAGTTATGATTAAGCCTGTTCCAACGACAGCAGGAATGCCTTTCTGTCCTCCGGACACTTCGTAAGACGCACGACCTGCCTCAAGAGGCAACCCCATCTCCTTCCATGACGGAATCCCCTCAGCAAAACGGTATATATTCTTATATCCAAGTTTTACAGCCAAACTGGCTGCACCGTGACTTCGCACTCACGTTAGACCGTCTCAGTAAAAGACAACTTTTTTATTTTTGTAAGGATCGAGAAGTTTTTTCATCTCCGATCGTGTTATTGGAGAGTATTGATTCCACCAGGTCGGAGCAAAATCAAGATGTGAGGCTCCCTTGATATGCTGCATCTGATACGACCACTCCTGCCTTGTATCAACGAGAAGAAAAGATGCTGGATATTTCAGATATTCCTTTTTAAGTTCCTCAGGAGTGATGAGATGATACCCACCCTTTTTTGCCTCAGCAGCAATCTTATCATAAGCATCGTTTTCACCCTTTAATTGTCCCTGAACAGGACAACTAATAAATAGTAAAAACAGTGTACTTATAAGCATTATCTTTTTCATCAAGTCTTGTCCTCTCACTTCTTTTTAAACAATTTTCCTAAAAAACCTTTAGCCTCTTCTTTATATTCCATTCCCAGATGTCTACAGATAACAGCCTCAAGCTCCTTTTCTGAAACATCTTTTCCTTCAACAACAACTTCATCAGCTACCATGATAGCAGGTGCAAGGGGCAGATCGGTTGCGAAATACTCATCTGTAATGTATTCTTTTTTGGGCTTTGATATAACTTCTATCTCAACGTCATACTTTTTGCCCAGACCGGGCATAATCTCTTCAAAATGCATTCAGGGTTTTCCTCTCGGCTCATTAAGAAAAAATCGAACTTTCAACATATTCACACCTCCATTTTATTTTCGTATTGTCAAAACTATCCACAGAGAACACAGAGTTCACAGAATTTTAATACTTGAAAATATATCTTTCTCTGTGTGCTTCCTGATTTTTCATTCCTATCGCTTAGATACCATACAGACGTAAATTCTGCGTTCAAGAGGTTTTGATGCATATGTGCCTGCCATTTTTTAATCCGAACAATTTTCTTGGTTAAGACGGCTCCATCCGCCCGCACCTATTACCTCCGCCTTTCTCCAGGATATTTACCCTTCTTTGTTACAGGACAACATTCAGGTCCCGGGAGGTGTTCATGATAATCCTTTTTGAGGAGTTCAAGAAGATCAGAGACCATGGGGTCAACAAGGAAATAACACCTGAGTCTTCCATCAATAAAATAATCAATGATCTGGAAATTTCTGAGTAATGAAAGATGCTGTGATATATTAGGCTGACTAATTTCTAAAAACTCCTCAATGTCACTTACACACTTCACACCCTTTGTTAGCTCCTCAAGTATCTTTATCCTCACCGGATGAGCTATAACCTTAAGAAGTTCTATCCTCTGTCCAAGCGATCTCATATAAATATATTCAAATATTATTATATTTTTATACATATGTCATACATATGTCAAGAGAAAAAATATCTGGACATCTGGAGTGTAAATTTCAGCATTATTTTTAGCTTCAAAATACAATAAGAGAGCATTGAAATAGTGATTGACATTACATAAGGTATACTGGTATAAATAACAACTTATGATTCCAAAAACAGAAAAGATATGGATGGATGGTAAGTTTGTAGATTGGGACAATGCTACTGTGCATATCCTGACCCATACCCTTCACTATGGTCTCGGCGTTTTTGAAGGTATAAGGTGTTATGAAACTGGGAAAGGCCCTGCAATATTCAGGCTCGATGAGCATATTGATAGACTTTTCAATTCAGCCCGTATATTTTTAATGGATGTACCATATACAAAGGAAGAAATCAAGGATGCGATAATCAAAACAGTAAGGGTAAATAAGATTAAGGAATGCTATATCAGGCCACTTGTTTACATAGGCTGCGGTGCCATGGGACTTTATCCAAAGGAAAACCCTATTAATGTTTCTATCGCTGTATGGTCATGGGGGTCCTATCTGGGAGAAAAAGGTCTTACAGAAGGCATTAGGGTTAAGATTTCATCCTTTATAAGGAACCATGTAAATGCAAGTATGACAAGAGGTAAGGTCTGTGGATATTATGTAAATTCGCAGCTTGCTAAAAAAGAGGCGATTTCATGCGGATACGATGAAGCCCTTTTACTTGATACAGAGGGATACGTGTCTGAGGGAAGCGGTGAGAATATCTTTATTGTGAGAAAAGGGATATTAAAGACTACGCCTCTTACCTCAATACTTGAAGGGATAACGAGAAATAGCATCATTGAAATAGCAAATAACGAGGGTATCAAGATTATAGAGGAAAGGTTTACAAGAGATGAGCTATACATTGCTTATGAAGCATTGTTTACAGGCACGGCTGCAGAGGTTACTCCTATAAAAGAAGTTGACGGAAGGGTAATTGGTAATGGCAAACCGGGTACAATGACTAAAAGGCTCCAGACATTGTTTTTTGACATCGTGAGGGGAAAGAATAAGAAATATGAATCATGGCTGACGTGGATATAATAGTATTTTAATTAGGGGCGTAACATGCTACGCCCCTAATCCTTAACCCGAAGGAATGCCCTTTGTGCAATTCCAACGGGGTTTATTCCTTCTTCTCTTTTTCCTTCTTTTCTTTCTCCTGTTCTTCTTTCTTTATTTCTTCCTTTTTAACCTCTTCCTTCTTTATCTCTACCTTCTTATGGCACTTTGCGCAGTCTGCTTTAGTTGATTGAGAGAATATTACTTTACCGTAATGCTCCTTGCCATTATGACATTTTCCACAATAATCAGGTTTGCCGTGGTCTTCTTTTGTCATCTTAAATGCGCCCTTTTTCATGGCAAAGGGTTTTGGGTGGCAGTCATTACATTTCATACCTTGTTTGGTACCGTGTGTATCTCCTTTAAATATTACTTTACCTTGATCTCCGCCTGCATACTCAACTGTCTTGCCCGGAGAACTTGCTATACTACTGCCAACAAAGGCAATTGCTACTAACAAGCTTAACACGAGAATTGTAAACCTCACCATTCTCCACCCCCTTTCATAGATTAATCTAAACACCCTGATAATCAGGACTCGAATAATATGCCAAAACTTTAAAAAATATAATCCTAAAGCATTTATACTGTCAAGAAATAGTTTTCATTTGAAATAGTTTTCATTCTGATTGCCTTACAAGATATTAAAATGTTAAAATTTTAAAAAATTTAAGAGGTTAACGATGGTTAAGGATATAATAGAAACTGGTTTAACATTTGATGATGTGCTTCTTTTGCCTGCTAAATCAGAGATCCTTCCAAGAGAAGTTGACTTAACCACCGCGCTTACAAGAAATATACGGATAAATATTCCTATAGTGAGTGCTGCAATGGATACCGTTACAGAGGCCAACCTCGCAATAGCCATAGCCCGCGAAGGCGGGATCGGGATTATACACAGGGCCATGAGTCCAGAAAAAGAGGCAGCAGAAATAGATAAGGTAAAAAAATCTGAAAGTGGGATGATACTGGATCCCATAACCGTTCCACCGGATGCAGCGATCTCTGAGGCAATGTCTTTAATGGAAAGATACAGGATATCAGGTGTCCCGGTAACAGAAAAAGGGAAACTCATCGGGATACTGACAAACAGGGACTTGCGTTTCGAAACCAAATTTTCTAAAAAAGTCTCTGCTGTGATGACAAAAGAAAAGCTTATTACAGCACCTGTTGGTACAACCTTAGACGAAGCAATAAAGCTCCTCCACAAATATAAGATAGAGAAGCTCCCTATTGTAGATAAGGAGAATTACCTCAAGGGGCTGATAACTATAAAGGATATTGAGAAACGAAAGAAGTATCCAAATGCATGTAAGGATAGCGTTGGAAGGCTTCGCATCGGGGCTGCAGTAGGTACAGGGGAGGATTCGATCCACAGGGCAGAACTCCTTATAAAGGCAGGTGTTGATGTAATAGTGATTGATACTGCACACGGACATACTACCTCAGTAATTGCCATGCTTAAGGCGTTAAAAAAGAAATTTGATGTAGATATAATCGCTGGAAATATTGCTACAGCAGAGGCTGCAGCGGACCTTATAAAGGCAGGGGCGGATGGAATAAAGATTGGTATAGGCCCTGGCTCGATCTGCACCACGAGGGTAATAGCAGGAGCTGGCGTTCCACAGATTACAGCAATAAGGAACTGTTATACTGTTGGAAAGAGATATGGAGTTCCTGTTATTTCTGATGGCGGGATAAAATATTCAGGAGATATTACAAAGGCACTCGCAGCAGGTGCCCATTCTGTAATGATAGGCAGCCTGTTTGCAGGTACAGATGAATCTCCGGGAGAATTGGTGCTCTTCCAGGGTCGTAGTTATAAAGAATATAGGGGAATGGGTTCCATCGGCGCAATGGAGCAGGGTTCGAAGGATAGATATATGCAGGCAGGTGTGAAGTCGGCAAAGCTTGTACCAGAAGGTGTAGAAGGCAGGGTACCATATAAGGGACCTCTTTCTCAGAGCGTCCATCAATTGATTGGGGGATTGCGTTCGGGGATGGGTTACTGTGGTTGTAGAAACCTTGATGAGCTTAGAAAGAAGGCAAAATTTATAAAGATTACCAATGCAGGCTTAAGAGAAAGCCATGTACACGATGTCATCGTGACAAAGGAAGCCCCGAATTATAGACCCGAATGGTAAAGGCAGTAAACAGTAAATAGAGTCTGTCCACAAAGTCAGTTTTATTGTCATTCCTGCGGAGGCAGGAATCCACCCTTCGACATGCTCAGGGTGACAATTGTCATGGTGAGCTTGTCGAACCATGGATTCCGGCTTAAGGACTGCCGGAATGACAGAGATAAAAAGATATACTTTTACTTCTGAACTCCTTAGTAACTAAAATATAGACAATGCATGAAGACAAAATATTAGTCCTTGATTTTGGTTCTCAGTATACCCAGTTAATTGCAAGACGTGTTAGAGAAAACAAGGTTTATTCAGAGATATTTCCATATAACGCTCCAACAGAAAAAATAAAGAATTTCAATCCAAAGGGATTAATCCTTTCAGGTGGCCCATCGAGTGTTTACGATTCATATGCGCCAATCCCGGACATCAAGATTTTTGATCTCGGTGTTCCGGTTCTTGGCATATGTTATGGAATGCAGCTCATGGCGCATCTATTTGGTGGAAGAGTTACAAAGGCACTGAAAAGAGAGTACGGTAGGGCTGAACTTATAATTAATGATGCCTCAGATCTGTTTCAGGGTATTGGGAAGAAAGTTCAAAGTTCAAAAAAACTCGTAACTATTGTATGGATGAGCCATGGAGACAGGATTGAGTATTGCCCGCACCACTTTAAACCAATAGCCCATACAGCTAACTCGCCTGTTGCAGCGATGGCAAACAAAGACAGGAGATTTTATGCCTTGCAATTTCATCCCGAGGTAGTGCACACATCTGAGGGATTGAAGATTTTTAAGAATTTCTTATTTAAGATATGTGGATGCAAACCGGCCTGGACTATGAAGTCATTTATAGAGACTACAACAGAAGGGATAAAAGAGAAAGTCGGGAATAAAAAGGTTGTATGCGGTATAAGCGGAGGAGTGGATTCCACTGTTACAGCCGTACTGGTACATAAGGCTGTCGGCGAACAGCTTACGTGTATCTTTGTGGATAACGGAGTCTTAAGGACGGGAGAGGCGAAGAAGGTTGAAGAGACACTGAAAAGGCATTTTCATATGAATATAGACTGCATTGATGCCTCTGATAGATTTTTAAATAAATTGGAAGGTGTTATTGACCCGGAGAAAAAAAGAAAGATAATCGGGAATGAATTTATAAAAGTTTTTGAAGAAGAGGCAAAGAAAATCAAAGGGGTCGAATTTCTTGCACAGGGGACATTATATCCGGATGTTATAGAAAGCATTCCCTTTAAGGGCCCTTCAGCTACAATAAAGAGCCATCATAATGTGGGAGGGCTCTTGAAGAGAATGAAATTGAAGCTTGTAGAACCTCTCAGAGAATTATTCAAGGATGAGGTTAGGGTTCTTGGAAAGGAACTCGATATCCCTGATGAGATAATAAACCGCCATCCATTCCCGGGGCCTGGTCTTGCTATAAGGATTATTGGTGAAGTAACAAGACAGAGGTGTGATATATTGAGAAAGGCGGATGCTATAGTCCTGGATGAGATAAAAACCGCAGGGCTTTATAAGGAACTCTGGCAATCATTTGCTGTACTTTTACCTGTTAAAAGTGTAGGTGTTATGGGAGATGAAAGGACATACGAGAATGTTATAGCTGTAAGGGCAGTAAAAAGTCTTGATGGTATGACTGCTGACTGGGCAAGGATACCTTATGATGTCATGGGAAGGATATCAAACAGGATAATAAATGAGGTTAAGGGGGCCAACAGGGTGGTTTATGATATAAGCTCAAAACCACCAAGCACGATAGAGTGGGAATAGAGGATGGACATAAAAGCTTATCTAAAAGAAAAATGTGAGCTTATTGATTCGTATCTGAAATCATATTTCAGTGTTACTCGTAAGCCTTCTGTCCTTCACGAGGCGATGAGATATTCGCTTTTCGCTGGTGGCAAGAGGATCCGGCCGATTCTTGCACTCGCCTCGTACGAGGCATGTGGAAGTGATCCGAAAGACATAATTCCCTATGCCTCGGCATTGGAGCTTATACATACGTATTCCCTTATCCATGATGACCTCCCTGCAATGGATAATGATGAATTAAGGCGTGGTAAGCCCACAAGTCATAAAGTATTCGGTGAGGCGATAGCTATACTTGCAGGGGATGCCCTTCTTACAGAGGCATTCTTTATGCTATCCAGCATGGAAGTTCAAAGTTCAAAGTTCAAAGTTGAGAGTTTACCTCCCTTTAATTCCCCCCTTACTAAGGGGGGAGATAGGGGGGTTACAGAACTCCGAACTCCGAACGCCGAACAAATTCTTAAGATTATTCATGAGGTTGCAAGGGCAGCAGGTGCCTCCGGCATGGTTGGAGGCCAGGCCCAGGACATACTTTCGGAGAATTCAGAGCCTGATAAAGATACACTGCACTTTATACACCTTCATAAAACTGCAGCACTTATAACAGCATCTGTTAGAATGGGGCCAATACTTGCAGGCAGCGACGAAGATACAATGAATGCCTTAACAAGGTATGGAGAAAATATAGGGCTTGTTTTTCAGATTATTGATGATATACTTAATATCGAAGGTAACTCAAAAGAACTCGGCAAATCAGCAGGTTCAGATAAAAGGAAGATGAAGATGACATACCCATCGCTGTTCGGGATAGAAGGTTCCCGGCAAAAGGCACAGGATTTAATTTCAGGGGCAATAAACGCCCTCCATATATTTTCATCAGAGGCAGATCCTTTAAGGGAGATTGCACATTATCTCATAAAAAGGAGGTCTTGATGTACCTTGACATAATCAAATCGCCATCAGATTTAAAAAAGCTTTCTTACCCTGAGCTTAAAAAGCTTGCTGAAGAGATGAGACAGGAGATCGTATACCGTGTCTCGAAAAACGGTGGACATTTGGCATCAAACCTTGGTGTAGTAGAACTTACAATAGCCATCCATTATGTATTTAATTCTCCTGTAGACAAGATAATCTGGGATGTTGGTCATCAGTCATATCCCCACAAACTCATTACGGGTAGATATGAAAGGTTTTCAGACCTGAGAAAATATAAAGGTATTTCTGGATTTCCCAGAAGAGAAGAAAGTGAACATGATGCCTTTGGCACAGGTCATAGTTCTACATCAATATCTGCAGCGCTGGGAATTATAGAAGGAAGAGATAAAAATAAACAAGATTTTAAGGTTATTGCAGTGATAGGTGATGGCGCAATGACTGCAGGGTTAGCACTTGAGGGATTAAATAATGCAGGCGATCTTAAGAAAGACCTTATAGTAGTTCTTAATGATAACGAAATGTCTATCTCTCCTAATGTTGGTGCACTTTCTGCTTATCTGAACAGGATACTTACAGGAGAGCGTTTCCAGAAATTTAAAAAGGAAACCAGGGCCTTTCTTGAAAGTATACCGAGGCTCGGTGATAAAGCTGCAAAGATAGCCCAGAAGACTGAAGAAATGCTGAAAGGATTTTTCCTGCCGGGAATACTTTTCGAGGAACTCGGATTCAATTACGTCGGTCCGATAGACGGCCACAATGTGGAGCTCTTAGTTGATACATTTAAAAGGATCAAAGCAACATTATCCCCGGTTCTCATACATGTGATAACAAAAAAAGGAAAAGGCTATGAGTTTTCCGAGAAATACCCTTCTATGTTTCATGGTATCGGACCCTTTAAACTCGAGACAGGGGTACCAATAACAGGAGAAGGGTTGACATATAATGAGGTTTTTGGTGAAACACTAACAGAGCTTGCAAAAAAGGATAATAAAATAATTGCGATAACAGCAGCCATGAAGGAAGGTACAGGACTCGAACATTTTGCAAAAAAGTATCCTGAAAGATTTTATGATGTCGGTATCGCAGAACCCCATGCGGTAACATTTGCAGCAGGGCTTGCAACTCAGGGATTAAAACCTGTTGTTGCGATCTATTCTACTTTTCTTCAGAGATCTTATGATGAAATAGTCCATGACGTCTGTCTTCAGAACCTCCATGTTGTATTTGCAATTGATAGAGGGGGGATAGTTGGAGAGGATGGGCCAACACATAATGGAACGTTTGATCTGTCATATTTAAGACATATCCCGAATCTAATAGTAATGTCTCCAAAGGATGATATTGAATTTAAGTACATGCTTGAGCTCGCTTTAAATCACAATGGACCTATTGCAATAAGATACCCGAGGGGAAAGGTAAAATCTCTCATCTCTCCTCCCTCGTCTTTAATTCCTTTTAATATCGGTAAAGCTGAGATTCTAAGAGAGGGGAAAGATGTTGCATTAATAGCCATTGGGAATACTGTGCATCCATCAATTCAGGCAGCAGAAAGACTCAAGAAAGAAGGCATCAGTGCAATGGTTGTAAATGCAAGGTTTATAAAGCCATTAGACCATAATCTTATTTCTTCTGTGGCATTAACAGTCCCGAGAATAATTACTATAGAAGAGAATGCCCTTCAAGGCGGCTTCGGCAGTGCAGTGATTGAATTTCTGAATGAAGTAGAGGTCAATAATGTAAGGATCAGGCGGCTTGGTATCCCGGATGTATTTATTGAGCAGGGTCAACAAAACGAGTTGAGGAAAATATATGGGCTTGATGAGGATAGTATATATCTGTCTGTGCTTTCATTTTTCAAAGAACAATTACTAATAAGGTCATAAGTATGAAGACATTGATTATAAAATCCCTTCTAACCTCCCTTTGCCAAAGGGAGGAAATGTACCCCTCTTTGGCAAAGAGGGGAGAGGGGAGATTTTTCAATAATGATGCCTTACTTATGAACTCCTTAGTATATAGTCATTGAAAGATAGATTAGATAAGATCCTTGTTTCAAAAGGTCTTGTGAAGAGCAGGGAGATGGCAAAGGCCCTCATAATGGAAGGAAAGGTCTTCGTTGATGGAAAAAAGGTAACAAAGGCAGGGACCCCTGTTAGTGAGACTGCTGATATCTTTCTTAAGGAAGAAGAACTACCTTATGTCAGCAGAGGAGGCATTAAGCTCGAGGCAGCGATAAGATTTTTTAACATTGATCCGGGTAGTAAGATTATAATGGATGTTGGTTCATCAACAGGTGGGTTTACTGACTGCTTATTGAAGATGGGGGCAAAGAAGGTCTACTGCATAGATGTGGGCTATGGTCAGCTTGCATGGCCTCTGAGAAGGAATCATAGGGTCATACTTCTTGAAAGGACAAATATAAGATACCTCACTGAAATAGTCAAAAGTCAAAAGTCAAAAGTCAAAAGTCTGGAATTTGAAGATCTTGTAAAAAGCAATATAGACATGGCTACAATAGACGTCTCCTTTATCTCTTTGAAAATGGTTATTCCTCATGTGCTTAAATTTCTTAAGGAAGAAGGCGAGTTGCTTGCACTCGTTAAGCCCCAGTTTGAGGTCGGGAAAGGGGAGGTAGGTAAAGGAGGAATTGTTAGAGAAGAAGAAAAGAGGTTGAGTGCTGTCAAAGGTGTGCAGGAGGATTCAGAAAAACTCGGCCTCATGACCATTGGTATATTTCAGTCTCCTATTCCCGGGCAGAAAGGTAACATAGAATATTTTTTGTACATGAAGAGAGAATTTAATGGAAGATGAAAAGACATTATTGGGAGTTGATCTTTCGACTGCATCAAAAGAAGCAATAGAAGTGCTCATTGAAGATGCTTCAGACCCTTTAATATTCGATGAAATCGTAAAGGCTAACATAAAGAGGCCTGAAATACTCATGCTTCTACTTGAATATCCTGATACACCTGATGAGGTCAGACAGCAGGTGGCTAATACTCTGAATGTACCTGAGAAGCGACCATCAGAAATTGTAAAAGTCAGAAAGCCGCCTGAGGTTCGCGCACAGGGTATTCTCCAGAGGATTCAGAAATTAAGTGTCTCGGAGAGAATACATCTTGCATTGAGGGGGGGTAAAGAAATAAGGACAATTTTATTAAGGGACCCAAGCAAGGAAGTTGTATTAACTGTTCTGGAGAATCCAAAGATTACCGAGAATGAAATAGAGTTGGCTGCGAAGTCTCGTTCAATATCCGAGGAAGTATTGAGAAAAATAACAAAAAAGAGAGAATGGATGAAGAACTATGGCATTATATTTGCACTTGTGACAAACCCTAAAACTCCACCCGGCATTGCGTTACCACTTGTCAGTGAATTAAAAACAAAAGATCTTGCTATCCTAGAAAAAAACAAGAATGTTATAGAGGGTGTCCGTGCCACTGCAAAAAAACTCCTTCGAGCCAGAAAGGCACACTGAAAGCTGCGCGATGCTCAGGACCTTTAAGGTAGAGAAGTTTCATGCGGGAATAATTCCTGAATCCACTTTGTTTAAGGTATTAAGATATCTTGATAAAGAAAATATCGAGACGCCGTTTCTCCTTATCGACAGTGAAAAGGTAAAAGAAAAGGCATCCATGATCGGCGGATATATTAAAAACTCAAGAGTATTTTATGCTGTTAAGGCTAACCCTGACATAGAGGTGCTCAAATTTCTTAACGGACTTAAACTAAGTTTCGAGATATCATCAGAGGGAGAACTGGAAATACTTTCATTATTAGGTGTTGAACCAGAAAGGATTATATCAAGCAATCCTGTAAAATCCATGAAATTTTTGGAACTGTGTGCATCTTATGGTGTAAATTACTTCTCTTTTGATTCTGTTGATGAGGTGGACAAACTTGCAAAGTTTGTCCCTAACTGTAATGTTTATGTCAGGCTTTCAGTTCCTAACGAAGGTAGCGAATGGCCGCTCAGTAAAAAATTCGGAGTTGAACTTGACGAGGCGTTAACACTCTTACGCTATGCAAAGGGAAAGGGGCTCAATCCAGTTGGTATTACATTTCATGTCGGCTCCCAGTGTACAAACATTTACAATTGGAATATTGCCCTTGATAAGACAAAGGCTTTATGGGATAAAGCTGCGAGGAATGGGATAAAGCTTAAACTTTTGAATATAGGTGGCGGATATCCAATAAAATATACAAAAAATGTGGTTAGTATCGAGACGATAGAAAAAAATGTAAACAGCCTTATTTATGAAAGATTTCCTGAAGATATAGAAATACATATCGAACCTGGCAGGGCAGTTGTCGGAGATGCTGGTGTATTAGTAACGACAGTAATTGGAAAGGCAAAAAGAGGTGATGAAGACTGGATTTATCTCGATGTAGGCGTTTTTAATGGCCTTATGGAAAGTGTTGGAGGTATAAAATACAGCTATATTGTTGAAAGCAATAAACATACAAGATATAAGAGACCGTGGACAATAGCAGGTCCAAGTTGTGACAGCTTTGATGTGATAGATAAAAATGTTTCACTTCTGGAACCGAATCTCGGTAACCTGATTTTTATACTATCCAGCGGAGCCTATACTGTATCCTATGCCTCGGAATTTAATGGGTTTTCGATACCAAAGACGATTTTAATATAAGCATAGACTTTTTTCTGTCATTCCAGGCTTGACCCGGAATCCAGAATTGGCTGTTTGCTACTTAGTGCTATACTGGATTTCTGTTGGAGTTTACCCTTGGATTCCCGCTTGCGTGGGAATGACGAAAGGGAAGCAGGAATGACGCTGATAATTTTCTTATAAAATAAAGAAGGGGGTGGAGATGATTAAATTTTTTGAAAAAGCTCCATATGCACCCGTCGAATATTGCTACGATGTTGAAGAAATCCTCTATAAGGGTAAGAGTAAATTCCAGGAGATCATGGTTATCAGGAATCCATATTATGGTAAGATGCTCATCCTTGATGATGTTGTTCAACTGACTGAACGAGATGAGTTTTTTTATCATGAGATGCTTACTCACGTTGTGATGCATGCGAATCCACATCCTAAAAAGATTATTGTTATTGGTGGCGGTGACGGTGGTGTAGTGAGAGAGGTTTTAAAGCATAAGACGGTTAAAAAAGTATATTTCGTAGAAATAGACGAAGAGGTAATCAACATATCGAAACGATTTTTCCCGAATGTATCTTCAGGTATTGACGATCCACGTGTAGAAATAAATATTATGGACGGTGCTGAATTTATAATAAGAAAGAAACCTTCAGATATCGATGTTGTAATAGTCGATTCTACAGATATTATTGGCTTTGCAAGAAGTCTTTTCACTACAGATTTTTTTACTCATATAAAAAATTGTCTAACAGGTGAGGGTATGTTTGTTACACACTCAGAATCACTTCATTTTCATAAGGATATGGTTGTTGAGATCCAGGAAACACTGAAAAAAGCATTCCCCATAGTCGACCTATATACAGCCCCAATTGCAACCTATCCGGGTAACTGGTGGGCCTTTTCCTGCGCATCAAAAAAACACGGTTTTCGAGAATTGAAAAGGAAGCATAAAATCGAGACCAAATTTTACGATGAGGAAATACACCTTCAAAGCTTTTTCCCTGAAAGCTTATATGAAAAGCTTTTAAATAGAACCCTTAGATGGTAAAAGGGGTTATCATCAGGGCTTATTAATATGAATGACAATGATAACAACTATAAGAAAGTATCTCTGCTTGTAAATGAGGCAAATATAGCCGTAGGATTTGTGAGTTTTTTATTTGCCGTAAATGCCATATTTCTTTCTGTTGTGGTTACAAGAGAAAATTTTAAAGATTTTATGCATCTTAGCATATATCCTGTAGCAGCTATTATTGGATGTTTATATTCATGTCTATTTTATGCAAATGCTTCTGGCGAAGTTACTAGATATAACAAGTTTGGGCAAACAGAACTAGGTAGATTAAGTAAAGCTATAGAATATGGTGATATTGTATCCGAATATATTGGGGTATATAGCTTAATTGGGGTCATCCCACCATTTATCTATTATCTCTCAAAAGACCTTGTTTTAACCATAATAGTTTTATTGATTGATATTACAGGATTTATTTTTTATCAGGTGAGTGGTTTTGCTATTCTTTTTTGGCATTTAAGATCAAAAATCAATTTTATAGCAGGTGTGAGTATTTTTTTTATGTTGATGACTATATTACAAACTGCATTGGCTATCATTTCTATCAGAACCTATGAGTTTATTGTAGCTATAGCGTTCCAAATTGGAGCGGTCATATTAAGCATTTATGTTTATCGGAGATCAAATGCAGACTGAACAGCTATGGTTTGGTTTAATAACTCTTTATACCGTTTTTGATGTAGGGATAGTAGGAATACCTTATGATAATTCTGCATGTTATAGAAAAGGGTCCGCCCTTGCACCTAATAAAATTCGTGAGCTATCAACACTTATACCACCTACGATAGAAACCAGAAAGATATTGGATCTCGGAATAAAAGATTTCGGAAATATTTCTGTTACTCAAGAATTCCAAACAACATCTCATATAATTGAAACTCAGATTCCTCTATTTTCTCATTCGGATGTCTTCTTGCTTTTTATCGGTGGTGACCACTCTATCACAATACCTATTTTTAATACTTTAGCAAGATATCGCAACGCAAAAAAATTAGGAATGATATATATAGACGCACATGCAGATATAAGTAATGAACTTTACGGTAACAAGTATTCAAATGGTTGTGTCCTGAGAAGAATTTTAGAGTCCTCTACAGTGTTGCCTGAAAATTTGGCATTAATTGGAGTCAGAAGTTACGAGCCTGATGAAATAGCCTTCATAAACGAAAATAACATTAAAATATATTCAACAGAAGAAGCTATATATAATGTGAAGAATGTGTTACAAGATATTCGAACGAATTTTGAAAAGTTGGATAAAATCTATCTTTCTATAGATATCGATGTTTTAGATCCTAGTTGTGCTCCGGGCACGGGAATTCCCGAAGCTGGTGGGCTATCAACCAGAGAATTAATCAAAATAATTAGGGGTTTAGAATCTTTAAATCTGTTTGCCGCTGATATTGTTGAGGTATCGCCTCCACTTGATAATAGTGATATTACTTCATTCGCAGCGTTAAAAATAATATTAGAGATACTGAATTTAGTACAAAAACAAAAAAATTTGCTGGTATAAACGTATAATGAGCACGGAAAAGAAAAAAATTAAAACGAACACCAATTGGTTTATTGACAAAGAGAGTGAAAACAGGTGGATATTCCACAGGACGAAGAAACACGTCTTTTCTACCAAGACAAAGTTTCAGCAGGTAGAGATTATTGATACTTATAATTTCGGTCATGTTGTCATTCTGGATAACAAGATTCAATCTGCCAAGGCAGACGAATTTATTTACCACGAAGCACTTGTCCATCCAGCGATGATCACACATCCAGAACCTGGGAGAATATTGATCCTTGGCGGAGGTGAGGGCGCAGTCCTGCGGGAGGTATTAAGATATGCTACGGTAAAACGGGTAGTCATGGTAGATATAGATAGAGAATTTGTAGAACTCTGTAAAAAGTATCTTAAAGAATGGCATTGTGGTTCTTTCTTTGACAAAAGGGCAGAGATAATTTTTGCTGATGCTACGAATTTTGTTAAGAATGCAAAGGATAATTTTGATGTAATAATAACCGACATAAGTGACCCTATTGAGGAAGGTCCGGCATCTTTGATCTATACAAAAGAATTTTACAGGTCTATCTTGAGAATGCTTTCAAATGATGGGATATTTGTTACACAGGCAACAGAGGTGTTTTATAATCAGCAGGAAGTCTATTCCATAATAAATAAGACTGCAGCTTCTGTATTTCGAATAGCAGAATCCTATTGCGATTATATTCCAAGCTTTGGTTCGATGTGGGGTTTTGTAGCTGGTTCTAAAAAATATTACCTGAAAAAAATATCGCCAGAAGAAATTGAAGATAGGTTGAAAAGGCGTAAAGTTAAAGGTCTAAAATATTATGATTCAGAAACACATGCAAGGTTGTTTAACTTACCAATCGGACTTAGGAAAATGATTTCTAAACAAAAATTAATAGCAACTATTAAGAAACCAATAAAAGTCTTCTCTAATATTTAATTTCATGGTACATATTTTGTTGGATTTATCTAAGCTGGCAAGGAGACTCAAATGATGCCAAAAGATGAACGAAGTGTCTTTTTAATTTATCCGTATAAAAAAGAAATAGAAGATGTAATCGGAATCATTCAAGAGTTTTTTGCCTCATACAAAAGTAAACCTGAAGTTCGACGGAATATTAAGCATGCCGCAGACTTTCGGAGTTCAACAGACTTGCTTCAGCGAATTACATCATCAATAAAAGAGTGTGATCTGGCAATTGTAATATTAGGGACAGCCAGAAATAATGTGGCTTTTGAGCTTGGAATGGTTCATATTTTGGAGAAAGACTACATTCTGATAGTGCCTGAGCCATATCTTGGTAAGATAAAAAGGGAATTTTCCGACATTAGTGGATTAAAGTATATGACATATGACCCTAAGGGTATTCTTAAATTAAGGGATAAATTAAAACGAGAGCTTAAAACGCTCGAAAATGAAAGAAAACGTAAGGTCATCAAACAAACAACACCAGAGTACCTTGTCGCCTTAGGAGATGCATTTTTTCAGCAGGGTCTTTATTCCGAGGCTATACTAAAATATAAAGCAGCTGTAGATATCAAAAAGGATTTCTACGAAGCATGGGTTCGTTTAGGGGATGGTCATCTGCAAAATTATGAATTAATCGAGGCAGAAACTGCATTGAGAAAAGCAATAAACCTAAGGCCTCAGGATATTATTGCCTATGAAAAGTTAGGTCAGGTTTTATTAGATGCAGGGCAGTATGAAAAAGCAATAAATGAGTGTTTTGAACCCTTAATCAATCTTAGACCAAAAGTCACTACTTATTACTATAAAATTGCTGATACCTTCTGCGAGTTAGGTTTTCCAGATAAAGCGGTAGAATACTTACTTCGAGCTATAGAAAAAATAGGTGAAGTTGCAGCGCTTTATTACGATTGCGCTTGGTGTAGTATCAGGCAAAGCCATAGGGTCGAGGATGACGTAGAACGCGAAAATTGGATCCAAAAAGGCATTCAAGCACTTAGAAAGTCTATTGATTTAGACTCAAGTTATGCCAGAAGGGCAGTAGTAGATAAAGACTTTGATCCGGTAAGAGACCGTACTGATTTTCCAACACATAATTCTTGAGATATTCAAAACACTTGCTAAGATTTTCCCTAAGGTAGAGGTTTATTACGAATATATTCCAAGTTTTAGCTCCTTGTGGGCATTTGCAGTTGGTTCATTAAAACACAGCCCAGAAGAAATATCTTCTAATGCAATAAGTAGAAGATTAAAAGAAAGGAATCTTAAAGACCTTTCATATTACGATCCGGAGACACATGAGAGATTATTTTGCCTGCCTAAATGTATAAGAAAATCTCTGACAACCGGCTAAAGCATTTTTAGAGAAGCGCTTATCAGCCATGGGTTATTGTAAATCTCATTGGAAGTACAACGACTATAACCGGCCTGAACGCGTTAAAGCTAACCTCAGCACGAAAAAATATAAAACTGAGATTAAAATCTCCAATGAAGCTTTTGCACGGATAAAGATTAAACCTAAACGACGGTTTCACGGTAATTGACGTAATTTTTATTTTTTGATTATAATAAAAAGTTTTTTGTTTCTTCATTGCATCTTTACTTGCTCTTTTTTAATCCAAAGAAGAGAACAAATGGTGAGGAAACTGTCTGCTTTGTAAAAATGAATGGGAAATTTGACGTTTCTCTAAAAAATTAAAAATGGAAAGGAGGTATTATCATGGCTGATAAAGGAAAATCCAAGACCGACGTTTCTGCAAGGGCAGAATTAAAGAACAAAGTAAATTACTGTCGCTTCTGCGGAAATAAGGTAGATGTTGTCCTTGCTGTTACCCCGAAAGGGAAGAAAAAAATTAAACGCTTGTGCTGCGAAGGCTAATTTTTAATCACCTGCGGCAATTCATTGCCGCAGGTGACTTATTACCGACATGTTTCACGACATTACACTTAATGAAAAAGGCCCGGTTGTTTACCGAGCCTTCTATTTCTTAATCCGGCAGCGACCTACTTTCCCATGACCTCACGGTCATAGTATCATCGGCCCTGGAGGGCTTAACTTCCGTGTTCGGAATGGGAACGGGTGTTTCCCCCCCGGCATTGCCACCGGAAATCATAATCTTAAAATCTTTTTTATTATACCTTAATTACTTTTCCTTTGACAACAGGAGGAAATAATAAGGGTCAAGTCTCACGGTCTATTAGTACTGGTCAGCTGAATACATTACTGCACTTACACCTCCAGCCTATCAACGTGGTAGTCTACCACAGACCTTCAGTCCC
>JBFLZS010000049.1:0-22540 GCA_040756135.1 Nitrospirota bacterium | reverse complement strand
GCTGAACTACCTCCAGTGCGGGCTGTGATTTTTGTAACATCGGTCATCCTCCTTTGATCCGTCTGGTATAAAACCGATGTTAGCTTATTCCCTCTCATCTTTTCACGCAGGCTTGCCGAAAAGACACGGTAAACTTATTTGAGAAAAACGATATTCTCAAGTAATATAGTATGAACTTTTAAAGATTTATTAGATTTTAAACTTGGGGAATACCTTTAAAAGGTCTTATCAAAGAAGAAATTAAGATTGTTGAGGGAAAGAGTTAGTTAATTTTATACATGCTGAATCAAATCATGACATTTTGTTTTAACGAGTTTTATAGAAAAAATAAATAGTTTTTTATAGAATAGAGCTTGAAGATGAAGCAATCACAAACATAAAAGGATAATTTATGAAGGAACGTAAAATAGGTTTAATTGAAAAGAAAGTGCTCGAGAAATTTAAGTCATTGCTTTCGAACCGGGTAAAAGTAGAAAAGTTGATTTTGTTCGGCTCAAGAGCGCGAGGTAATGCTGATCCATATTCTGATATGGATATCGTTGTCATTCTTGATGATAAATCTGATGAGCAGGATTTTGAATATGTCAGCGATTGTGCCTGGGAGGCAGGTTTTGAATATGGTATTGTTGTCGTTCCAGTAGTTTTTACCCGTCAGGAATGGGAAAACAGTCCTGAGCGTTATTCTTTGCTCGCACAGGTAGCTGAACTTGAAGGAATACTTATTTGAAAGAAAAATATATCGTAACCCTTATAAAACATCGCCTTGAGGAGGCACAGACTGCTCTTGATGACGCACAATTTCTGCTGGATGGCAACAGGGGTCCTCAAAGCATTTTGAACCGTGCTTACTATGCAATGTTTTATGCTGTACTTGCCCTTTTACAAAAAATTGGGAAAGTACCTTCAAAGCATACTGGTGTGATAAGCCTCTTTGACACCGAGTTCGTACTTAAAGGTATTTTTCCGAAAGAATTTTCAAAAGACTTTCATAAGGCATTTGAATTACGTCAGGCATCTGACTATAAAACCTTTAAACCGATTTCAAAAGAAAAAGCAGAAACAACATTGAATAAAGCAAAAGAATTTGTGGAGGCCATTAGAAAGTATCTTACTGAATCATAATGATAATCGAAGTTTTAGTTTAGGACATCTACGGGCATTTAAACATTAAGATCTTCTTCGAGGCGTTTTTTGCCCAGCTTCATCGGGATATAAAAGGCAAGGCTGTTAATTATGACAATTAATAAGCCTGTTAGTACAAACTGGACCTTATTCAAAAGACTTAATTCCAATCCTGATAGTATTGTCTTTTTATAAATATAAACAGACCATGCCTCGATGGAGACTGTCAGGAGTATGACTGCAAAGGCAATAAGCATAAAAAACATCCCGCCGGGACTCATTGAGATTGAGGCTATATTTTCATATTTGAATTTCGGATATATTGCACCCATACCGATTCCGAGTCCGCTTATGGAAATGCATAAAATAAATATGGTAATCCCGGAGAGGAGCATTAACAGGCTGTCAGCACCCATCGCCATATTTGTAATAAAAACCACGGTTAATAGAATAACTGTTACAGGGATAAATCCATATAAGAATTTTGACCAGAGTATTTTTTCCACTGAAACCGGTGATGTCCTGATAATCCAGAATGACATGCCTTCAAGACTTACCGCGGAATATAGAAATCTTGCAGAAACTGCGGAAAGGACAAGGCCTGCCATTACCATGTTTATGAGTACCATAAGCTCCTTTATAAGAGGGAAAATTTCAGAGAATGTCCTGATGGGGATAGTCCTGAAGTTATAAACATATATGAGTATTAGCGCACCTATGATAAGTAGTTGAGACCACTGGCCTGCATCCCTGAAGAAGATTTTTAAATCCTTCCAAAAAACCACCAGAATGCTGCGCGGGCAAAAACCCTCTGTACTTTCCTTTATCCCGTGTCTTACAGATGGCTGAATCCTTTCGAGATTATTGCTGTATAACCTATTACCTATTGCACCGGATAGCATGAGCAAAAATGCGCCGAAGCTCAGAAGCAAAAATGTATAGAGAGTGTTCTGTGCTTGCCCCTTAAGAAGCGGTGCAATTGACTCTGTTATCCAGTAACTGGGGATATATGGAGATTCTGTCTTTATGGCAAGCAGCGCATTGATAAACACTACAGGGCTTTCAGGATCAACAGACCATCGAGACCTGAAAAAAATATATACAAAGATGAAAAGGAAAAGTCCTAAAGCAAGAAGTGTCAGCCGTGTCTTTTTTACAGGAAATACCCTTGTAAGCAGATGTGCAACTGCTATTCCTGCACCACCTGATATAAGCAAGAAAGGGATAAAGGCAACAATGAGCATAATATAAAAGAGAAGCGGTGCATTATAACTTACTCCGTAGGCGATAAAAAAAGGTGGGATAAAGGATATTACCATCCAAGACGAACTCGAAATCGTTTCTATTGTCTTCAGTCTCAGGATATCCTTTATCCCTATCGGTTTTGACATAAGAAGGGGGATATCCTTTGATATATAAAAAGAAGACAGGGCGGTGATGATGTTGCTGAGGAGAAGGAATATACTAAGACTGAAAAAGGTCATCGAGAGGAGTTTCTTTGAAAGGATCTCACCGAAGAAAAATATGCTGCGAATAAACTCTAAGACCTTATAGGAGCCGACATAAAACATTACCCAGAAGATAAGTCCGATGCATAGAAAAGGAAGCCTTTTTAAAAATGCCTTCAGGGTAATAGAATTTTTTATAGATAAAATTTTAGGTTTAAGTAGGATGAATGTTGTTTTCACTGAAAATACTCCACTATGTCATTACGCACTTGCCTGCCCTCGACAGCAATCGGGGGATGCGGAATCCAGTTCCTTAAAGTGTGTTTATCTTTAAAAACAGTTTTTCAAGTCCACCTTCCCTGATAATCTCTTCCTTATCTTTTATACTGGTGATTGAGCCTTTGCTGATAAGCCCGACCCTTTCACACAGCTCTTCAGCAATATGCAGACTGTGAGTTGCGAGAAATATGGTAGCGCCTTCCGATCTCAATCTTCGTATCATATCCTTTAGCATCATTATCCCGAAGGGATCGAGTCCTACAAACGGCTCATCAATAAGAAGTACCTGTGGATTATGTATCAATGCAGACAGAAATAATAACCTCTGCCTCATACCCTGTGAATAGCTTTCTATTAATTCTTCCTCTATTTCTTTTATGCCGAATATTCCGAGCAATTCGTCAATCTTCTTAAGAGCCGTGTTTTTTTCTATTCCATGGATGGATGCTATAAACTTCAGAAATTCACGGCCTTTTAATTTTTCGTACAGGTATGCCTTATCAGGCACATAACCAAGAATTGATTTAGCTCTTATGGGTTCTTTAACGATATCATATCCGTTTATAAGTATCTTCCCCTCTGTTGGTTTGAGAATGCCTGTCATCATCTTTATGGTAGTTGTCTTTCCAGCAGCGTTCGGGCCGAGCAGGCCAAAAATCTCACCTTTATTGATATGGAGACTAATCCCTTTCACAGCCCATTTACCATCAAAGGATTTGCTGACACTGTCAAGGACTATCATAAATTTTATCTTACAATTTTGCTGATTCTATTGGAAGGGGGATGAAGGACTATGGGCAATAATGTTATAGTTTAAGATGTTAAAAAGATTTATAAAATGTACCGGAAAAACAAACGAAAAATGGGTAGAGGTTCTCATTACTTATGACCCTATTGAGGTTGAGATTGTAAAGGCTCTGCTGGAGAGTGGCGGAATCCCTGTCATCATAAGGACAGCAAAGGTAAGACCTTATCCTGTAAACTTAGGAAAGATGGGTGAGATTAAGGTTTTAGTAAGAAAGGAAGATAAAGAGGCTGCAGAAAAGGTAATACAGGGGTGTAAAAATGGAGAAACTCTCACGAAGTGAAGTTATTCGTTTATCAAAAACAACAGGACAAATCTCTGGATATGACCTGTCAGGCATCAATCTAAGTAAACTTGACTTGATCGGTATTCAATTTGCAACGTGTAATCTGAAAGGTGCAAATTTGAGCAGTTCTAATTTTAGTACATCGAATTTCGAGGCGACCGATTTATCAGGTTGTGATATGAGCAGTTCTAATTTCGCAGGCGCAATCTTCAGAAAAGCGAACCTCGAAAAATCTGACCTCACTTTTTCTTCATTTATCGGAGCAGATTTTTCAGAGGCAAACCTCAGGGAGGTCAATTTCACAAATTCAAAAATAATATGTGCTAAATTTGAAAAGGCCGATCTTTTCATGGCAAACCTTCGGATGACAGAGGCTGTTTTGATTAAGCTTGCTAACGCAAAACTCCAGAAGATAAATGGTTACGCATCGAGCATGATAGGAGCTGACCTCTCTGGTGCTGATCTCAGAAGGAGTAGCTTACGCGCCACAGACCTGAGTGGTGCAAACCTTTCATCTGTAGATTTGAGAGAAGCAGAAATTATAGAGGCAATCTTTGTAGCAGCAAACCTCTTCAATGCGGATTTCAGAGGAGCCTATATAAATGCTGCAGATTTTACCCTTGCAAAAATTGATGGAACGAAAATTGATGATAATCAGAAGGAAATCTTTTTGTTCCACTGATGAAGAGTAATAGCATAAAACTATAGGGACAAAAAATTCATTCACTGTCAAGCCTTTCGCAGATACATAAGAATACTTTTTCTGCGCCCGGGCTTGCATGCGATACCAAGTTTTTTGATGATCTTTTCCGACCCTTCTTTGACCTCTTTAAAACCCATCCTTTTAAAATATTCGACCTTATCTGTCATGGCATAGACCATTTTAACCGGGGCAAACTCTATTAAGTGTTTGACAATCACATCATCCAGCCCGGTTTTCTTACGTTCTTCAACAACGATAACACAACCGATCTCACATATTCCGTCGATCTCTTTCAGCCTTCCTAAACCAATTGGGGTACTGTCTTCGAAAGCGATTACAAATTGATTATAGTCCAGTCCGGTTGTATCAACATTATGTTTTCGTAACATGTCTTCTATAAAGTACATGTCATATTCGGTAGCATGTCTTACCCTTACAACTTTTCCTGTAATCTCCGAGATGCCTGTTGTTTTCGATGATTCCCTCTTTACCATATAACCTCCCTTACATCCTGATTTATCAAAATTCCTGCCATCTTTTTATCCAGTTGCATTTTCAGGTTAAAGATCTAAAAGTCTTTTGTTTATATCTATAGCAGCAATCGCCCCTTCCCCTGCTGCTATAATGGCCTGGTCTTCGCCTGTGTTTAAAGGCCCGATGATATAGAGCCCGTTAAGTGAGGACTCATAATTGCGCTTGACGATATATTTTGAACTATGTCTATCTCTTTCCAGGGAAAGCTCAGAGAGAAATTCGTCGTTCAATTTAAAGCTGAAATCAGACATGATCACATCACATGCAAAACTCCTTCCGTCCTCAAGCTCTATTGCCTCCATCTTCTCATCGCCTATTATCCTTTTCGGTATGCCTTTGATGAGCACTATCTCTTCTGCTTTCAGTTCTTCCTTGAAATCATCAGGGGGTTCATAGGAAATAAGGATTAGGGTGATGTCTTTCGTGAACATCTCTTTCATTGCAAAGGCCAGGCGCACGGTGAGTATCGAGTTTCCGAGTATTACCAGTTTTTTCCCCGTTGTGTTATAACCGTCACAATCCACACAGGTAAAGAAACTCGTCCCCAGAAATCTGTGAAGGTTCTCTATGGTAGGCAGATTTTCATAAGCCCCTGAAGATACGATTATGAATCTTGCCTGAAATTTTTTTTCACCTGAATAAACCTCAAAAATATCCTTTTTCAGCACCTTTGAGACACGGCCATGTTCAATCCTCACATGAAAATTCCTTGCCTGTTCAATTCCTCTTTCGATTATCTCTTTTCCTGATATAGATTTCTGAGTAAGAAAATTCTCGATATGTCTGGCATGCATGGTTCTCCCTCCGCCCCTGTCTATGAGAAAAACATCTCTGTTATATCTGCCAAGATAGATGGCTGCTGAGAGACCTCCGGGTCCGGCGCCAATAATTATGCAATCATATACTTTTTCTTCTTCCATTACTCAACATTTTTATCGTATACACTTGCTCAATGCTTTTAGTTATAATTATACAAGAATCCTGTATAATTGTTTGAATTGTTTAAATGGATTACAAGATAAACACCGTACGTTTAAATTTAAATATGGGTAATAAAGATGGCATAAAGAATATTTTGAAGAAGACGATTTTAATATCAGGTGCAATTGCACGTTCTGTCATCGGTATAGGAGCAACTGCCTTACTCTTTTTTGCATTAAAAAAGAAAAAGGCAAAGTAGAATACTTCAGAATACTTCCCTATTCTCTTATCTTTACCTGCAAAATCCCGACTGAGTTTTTACTCCTAAACGTTCTGAAAGGGGTAGAAGTTCGGCAAGGATTTCAGAAATATTTTGGTATCGTGCAGATGTTTCCTTCTGTGTTGCTCTCCTGAGGAAGTTATGCAATTCCTCCGGCAAATCATGAATTATAGTTCGGGTATCTGGAAAATTCTCTTGCAGGTGCGCATTTATTACTGTTCTTACTTCATCACCTGGAAATGGGACCCGACCGGTTAGCATCTCATACACAGTTATACCAGGTGAATAAATATCTGTGCACTCATCAACAGGATCTCCCCGGATTTGTTCAGGCGAAATATAAAAAACGGTTCCGGGGAAAAAGAAATTGGTATCCACACAACCACGGAAACAGGCCAATCCAAAGTCAATAATTTTTACCTGACCATCCGACGTAATAAAGATGTTCTGAGGGTTGATGTCCTGATGGATGATACCATGTTTATGTGCATATTCGAGACCAAAACAGACCTGAAGGGTAATGTATAATACTTTTAAAAGTGATAGCTTATTGTTTTTTAACATATTTTTCAGTGTTACACCATCGAGATATTCCATAATGATGAAGATCGTCTGGTAAAGTCCTTCGATATCGTACACCCTGATAACGTTAGGATGGTTTAACTGAGCTATTGTCCTGGCTTCATTAAGAAAAGCCTCTGTAAAATCCTGAATCACAGCCAATTCATGCTTTAACATCTTAATGGCAACGGGCATATCGAGCAGGGTATGACTGCCTTTAAAGATTAAACCCGAACCCCCATAAGCAATCTTCCCGGTGATCATGTATTTACCGATTTTTCTGTCATCTATCAGCTTTGAGCTAATCAACCGGCGAGCAATTACCTCGGATATGAAATTCCAGAGTTCAGGGTATTCTTGCGAAAGGGTTCTAAATTGGTCTATTTCCATACTTAACAAATCCATATCAGTTTCAGCATATACATGAGCACTTCTACGCTCTTCATCAAATAATGCCATCTCGCCCACAATATCACCAGGCCCGGGGTTGTCTATTTCAAACAACCTGTCATTCTTTTCCTGATTCACAATGCAGGTGCCTTTCAGGATAAGATAGAAATTATCACCTTTTTCACCCTGTGTGATTAATCGTTTGCCTTTTTTTATATGACTGAATGTCATACTCTGTAAAAAAGGGTAGACAACATCCTGAGGTAAAGTATTGACAAGTTCTGAACAGAAATGAAATTGCAGTTTGTTTAATGATTCAGGTTCTGTCGAAGGCTTTTTTTCAGGAAGTTCGATCTCTAATGAATAGCAACTCTCTTTTAAACCGGAAGGGATTATTTTTTTAATCTTTCCATTCATAACTATTCTAAATGCTTATATCAGACGCTCTGGCCATTTACAATAGTGCTTAACAATTATCCTGTCTAATAATCTATAGGACTCTCAAAAAGTAATGCCCGGCTATTTAATATAATAGCCGGAAACGCGCCACTTGCCGTCTTTGTCAAGCATAGGAGTGACAGTTTCGATTGCAGACTTTTTGTTTTCAAAAGATGTTTCATACTTGATTACAACATATTGTCCGTCAGGAACTCCAGGAAGAGACCTTGTAAATTCCTTTGATTTAACTTTTCTTGAGATAATTTTTCCGAGTGGTGAGCGAAATGCCTTCAGTGTTTGCTGCCAGCTATCTCTAACTACGGCTGACTTAAAGAACTCCGCTGCTGAATTCCAGCTTTCATCGTACTTAGCGTTATCAACCAATTGTAACCACTCATTTGCAACCTTTAGAGCTGTTTGTTCCGCCGCCTTATCACTTTCAGCTTTTACATCATGTCCAAACAGGAATACTAACAAGATGACAAAAAGTAAGACTAATTTGTTTCTCATTTTTCCCTTCCCTTCTTGCTGCAGTTATCGTTTGTGTTGTAAAAGAAGTCCCGACAAAGGCGGGATTTGCATGTCAGTCTTTTGCAACGTGCTATCTGTCGTGTATGTCCTTTGCCAAACTACTAATTGCTGTCTCCTTTGAAGTAAATGGGGCAGTTCTATTTTCCATAAAAATACCTTTCTTTAAGCCTATACTAAGCGTTTACCGGTTAAGCTTCTTTCTGATGCGATAATTTCAAAAAGAAGCTGTTTGAACGAGTTAGGCGCAGTTTTGTCATTATGGTTGCCACTTAATGTCTTCTTCTTTTTGAGCATGAAGTCGCCAAACTGTAACCCTATATGAGTCAGTCGAATGACTTTGCCCATTCGCTTGGCCTTCGTGTTGAAATCAGGATGTTTTAACAGCTTCTGCTATCGCCTCTTTTGTCAATGCTCCACGCCATTCATCAATGATCGCTTCCCAAACCATGCCGCTGGCCACCTGTTCTAACACGTCAGCAACCAAAATACGCATGCCTCGAAAACAGGTTCACCATGACAAATTTTAGGGTCAGCGACAATATACCGACCTAAACTCTTGGCTCTCATAAATCTATCCTCCTAACATACTATTTTATGACAAAATTACGATAACGTTTAAGCTTCTTTATGTCCATAACTCGTAGAGATGTGTAATTTCAGAAAGAAGCTGGTTGTCAGACTTGTCTGATTCGCCGAGGCGAAAATGAAGCCGCCACCTCCCTATAGGTTTTTAATAATGTCTCTTCCTATCTATTCGTAATTATATCAGGGAGGGGTTTACCTGTCTATCGAAAAGAATCAACTATGTATCCATTTAGTGAAGAGTGACTATAGAATGTTTTTTGCTTTATTTAAAAAGGATTCCCGACAAGCGGGAATGACCGATAGATAAATAATACCTATTTATGAACTTCTTAGAATATTGAGATTTTTTTAAAACCCTGATAGTGCTGCCTTAGCGAGCTTTATGAGGCATGAAGGGTATACACCTATTGCGAGTACTCCCAGTGTCGCTACCCCAAGGGCAATTCCTATTGATCCGGATTTAGAAATGGCGACCTCAACCTTTGGCTCTCTCATATACATAAGCATGACGATCCTGAGATAGAAATATGCAGATATAGCACTGAAGACCACAGCTACAAGAACAAGCCATGTATAACCGGCATTTATAGCGCTCATGAATACATATAGCTTACCGATAAATCCTGCTGTGGGCGGGATACCTGTAAGGGAGAACATGAAAATAAGCATGAGGGCTGCCAATAAAGGATGGTTCTTGGCAAGTCCTTCATAATCGTAAATGTTATCACCTTTGAATCCCTCCGTCCTGAGCATTATAATTACAGCAAAGGCGCCGAGATTCATGAAGGCGTATATAAACATGTAATTCATCATACTTGTCAGACCCTCATTGTTGGCAGCAATAAGACCTAAAAGGGCATACCCGGCATGAGCAATAGAAGAATAAGCAAGCATCCTTTTAATATTAGTCTGGGCTAAGGCAACGACATTTCCAACACCCATAGAAAGGATTGAAAGAGGTATGAGCAGTGGAGCCCATTCGATCTTCATACTTGCAAAGGCAATCATGAAGACCCTTCCAAGGACTGCAAAACCGGCTGCCTTGGGACCAACGGACATGAAGGCAGTAATAGATGTTGGCGCTCCTTCATAAGCATCAGGTGCCCACATGTGGAATGGTACCGCAGCGATCTTGAACCCGAAGGCAACAGCGAAGAGTGTCATGGAAAGGGAAAGGGCAAGATTCCCTGCAATGCCTTTCTCGCTGATATAGAGCCCTATTGCCTTAATATCAGTTGTACCTGTCAGACCATAGATTATTGAGATTCCATACAACAGGAAGGCTGATGAGAAGGCACCCAGAAGGAAATACTTTAATGCTGCCTCGTTTGATTTAATGTCATGTCTTATAAAACCTGCAAGGACATACGTACTGAGGGCCATTAGCTCAAGACCGAGATAAAGCACGATAAGGTCAGCAGCAGAAGCCATGATCATCATGCCGAGTGTTGAGGTAATGATAAGACAGTAATGCTCTCCGAAATTTACCTTCTCGATAGAAATATACTTAATGGATATTAAAACAGAGATGATTACATTTATAAAAAAGATGAGCTTGAAAAAGGAGCTATAGCCATCAGAGATATACATCCCTCCGAAAGTCGCACCAGAAGAACCAATCATGGTATATGCCACAATAGCCACACCAACAATGCTTATGACTGCAAGGACTTCCTTCTTTTTGACGATAAGGTCAGCTAAAAGCAGTATAAGGGCAAGGCCGGTCATATAAATCTCAGGCATTACAGGTCCAAGATCAGGAAATTGAAGATTCATCTGATAACCTCCATGATAGCCTTTGCTATGTTAACTTCTTGAGTTAAACCTCCTCCATTAACCCTCTCTAAAAGATGCTGTACTGAAGGATGCATGAAATCAAGAAATTGAACTGGATAAACACCTATCCAGAAAACGAGGATAATGAGAGGTGCGAGAGCTACCATCTCCCGTAAATCCATATCAGGAAGACCGATGACCTTTTCATTAACCTTCATGAAGAATACCTGCTGATAGAGCCAGAGCATATAAGCGGCTCCTACGATTACTCCTGTGCACGCAAGCACACCTGCCAACTTGCTCCTTGTGAAACCACCAAGGAGTGTGAGGAACTCCCCTATGAATCCGTTAGTCCCTGGTAGCCCCACTGCAGCAAATGTGAAGACCATGAAGAAGGCTGCATAAGTAGGCATATGCGTTGCAAGCCCTCCATAGTCTGCAATCTGTCTTGAATGAGTTCTGTCGTAGATTACACCAACACACATAAAGAGTGCACCTGTTACAACTCCGTGGTTGATCATCTGTAAGATTCCACCTTCTATCCCCTGGCTGTTGAGGGCGAAAATCCCCAGTGTGATAAAACCCATATGGCTAACAGAACTATATGCAATGAGCCTCTTCAAGTCCTTCTGGATGAGGCATACTATAGCTGCATATATAATGGCTATAACAGAGAGGGTCAACATGGCAGGGATCATGGCCTTTGCAGCATCGGGGAAAAGAGGAATGGAAAATCTCAGAAAACCATATGCACCCATCTTGATGAGGATAGCTGCAAGGATTACACTGCCTGCTGTTGGTGCCTCGGTATGGGCATCGGGAAGCCACGTGTGCACAGGAAACATTGGTACTTTTACTGCAAAGGCTGCAAAAAATGCCCAGAAAAGCCAGAACTGGACGTTGTAAGGGTATGTCTTTGTTGTCAGCTCGAGGATATCAAAGGATCTGCCTGCAAGGAAGTAGAGGAATATAATACCAACGAGCATGAATACGCTGCCGACCAGAGTATAGAGGATGAACTTTATTGTTGCGTAAATCCTGTTTGGACCTCCCCAGACACCGATAATAAGGTACATGGGTATGAGCATAGCCTCCCAGAAGATGTAAAAGAGGAATAAGTCAAGAGAGGAAAAGACACCTGCAATTGCTCCACAGGTCAGAAGGATAGAGATATAGAACTCTTTTACCTTTACCTTTATCGCGTTCCATGATATGAGGATGCAAAGAATCGCTGAGATAGTGGTAAGGAGAACCATAAGGACACTTATACCGTCTACACCCAGGAAATATTTTATATTCCACGCAGAAATCCAATCATGTCGTTCGACAAATTGCATCTTATACGTTGTCTTATCGAAATTTATAAAGAGAGGGAAAGAAAGAAGGAATGTAGCGACAGCAAATATGAGTGCTACCCATTTTGTAAGCGTCTCCTGAGATCTGCTTATAATAAGGAGTACCAACGCTCCTAAAACAGGAAGAAATATAATAGTGCTAAGGATCGGATATGGCAGATTATTCATTATCACCTGTTCCATTTTATCACCATAAGATTAAAGCAATCATTATAAATACACCTGCAGCCATTATAATTGCATAATGCTGTGCAAGGCCTGTCTGTACCTTTCTCAATATCCCTGCAAATCTTCCTATTGTCCTAGGGACACCGTTTACTATACCCTCTATTATCTTTGGATCTGTGAAACCTTCGATAACCCTATTAGCAACCCAGATTGTAGGTCTTATTATTGTATAGTGATATAATTCATCAACATAATACTTGTTGAAGAGAAGACGGTAAATAAAGTTAAAGTTCTTTGCAAGTCTGAGAGGAATGTCAGTTTTCATGAGATAAAAGATTGCAGCAATGACAAGTCCGGAAATGGCAATAATTGTCGAGGTACCCATAATTCTCAATTCCTGTGCATGTGTACCATGGAACTCTGGATGCCCAAGTACAGGCTTCAGAAATTCAGCGAAATGAGCTCCTCCACCTAAGACAGCCGGGATTCCGACCCACCCTATTGCAACTGCACCAGCAGCCAATATCATGAGAGGTATCGTCATTACGAATGGTGACTCATGGAGATGATGTTCCTCATGATGGGTTCCACGGAATTTTCCATGGAACGTAAGGAATATCATCCTGAAAGAATAGAAAGGGGTGAAGAATGCAACACAAGTTAGGAGAACCCATACAAATTTTCCTACAGGGCTTCCAGAGGCAAAGGCAGACCATACAATCTCATCCTTACTGAAGAATCCTGCAAGGCCCGGAATTCCTCCGGCACTCAAGGCTGCAATGAACATTGTAATATAGGTAATACGCATGTATTTTTTGAGGCCGCCCATTCTCTGGATATCATTACTGTGGACGGCATGAATGACACTTCCTGCGGCGAGGAAGAGTAATGCTTTGAAAAATGCGTGGGTATACAGGTGGAACACCCCCGCAGCATAGGCGCCAACACCATTTGCCGCAAACATCATTCCCAGATGGCTGAGGGTAGAATAAGCGATTACCCTCTTGATATCATTCTGGGCACAGGCGATGGTAGCCGCAAACAGGGATGTGACAGCTCCGGTAATCGCCACTGTATACATCGCTACTTCTGAGAGGTTATATATAGGGTTACATCTTGCAACCATGAATACACCCGCTGTAACCATTGTTGCTGCATGGATGAGGGCACTGACAGGTGTGGGACCTTCCATGGCGTCTGGTAACCACACATGCAGTGGTATCTGGGCTGATTTACCGACAGCACCAGCGAAAAGCAGAAGGGCGATAAGGGTCATGAGGTTGACATCATAGCCAAGGAGATTCACTGTCTGCCCTGCAAAGTTTTTTACCTCAGCAAATACAGGAGCATAGTGAAGCGTTCCAAAGGTAAGGAAAATCATGAATATACCGAGGGCAAATCCAAAGTCTCCAAATCTACAAGTAATAAATGCCTTTTTACCTGCATTAGATGCTGCCTTCTTATTGAAAAAGTAACCAATCAGGAAATAAGAACAGAGTCCAACCCCCTCCCACCCGAGGTAGAGAATGAGAAAATTATTTCCCATCACGAGCATAAGCATGAAGAATACAAACAAGCTCATGTAAGAGTAGAACCTGTAATATCCTTTATCGCCATGCATATAGCCAGCGGAATATATAAAGATGAGGGAACCCACACCTGTGACGACGAAGAGCATTACTGCTGTGAGCTGGTCAATCAGGAAGCCGACAGAAACCCTGAAATTACCAGAGATTATCCACGTGTATAAGTCCTCGTCTATTATCTTTCCGTGAATGACGTCTATGAGGGTTATTACTGATATAACGAATGAACCAATTATTGTAAGACACGAGACCCAGTGCGCCTTATCCCTTATGAGGCCCCTACCGAAAAGGATATTTATCACGAATGCTGCAAGCGGTAAAAAAGGTATTAACACATATAGCTTCATATATTTAGACCTTTAAAATTTAAACTTATTATTTTCGTCATCCCTTCATCTCGTGAATCTCGTCCACATGAGCCGTTGCTTTGTTTCTAAATAAGGCAATGATTATAGCCAGACCAATAGCCGCCTCTGCAGCTGCTACTGCAATGACAAAGAAAGCAAGTATCTGCCCCCTCAAATCCTGCAGGTAGTGGCTCAAAGATATCAGATTTATATTTACAGCATTGAGCATCAACTCTATTGACATGAAGATGATAATGATATTCTTTCTTGAAAGGAAGCCAAAGACTCCAACTGTAAAGACTATCGTACTGAGTACCATATACCAGCTTAACGGAACCATTGCCTAACCTTTCAGCCTCCTCTTCGCAAGGACTATAGCGCCAATTATTGCTACAAGAAGTATCACTGATGCTATTTCAAAAGGGTAGAGAAAGTCTGTATACAATAACTTTCCCAATGCCTTTACATGCGTTTCCTTTTTTATATAGTCAATAGAATACATGCCTGGGGGGGCAGCGACAAAAGATTTAATTGACATCAAAATAACTACGAATATCCCAATTGCAAAGATCAACCCTGATGACCAGGCACCTATATATCTACCGATTCTGATTTCTTCTCTGATATTCACCAACAACACAGCAAAAAGGAACAAGACGAGTATCCCCCCTGCATAAACAATAACCTGAAGTGCTGCAATAAATTCAGCATTCAAAAATAGATACAGACTTGCTATATGGAAAAAGAGTAACAGCATCCAGAGTACACTATGAACAGGGTTCCTTCTTGTTATAACAAGTATTGATAGCAAAACAATCGCAAAGGCAAAATATGCGAAGAACAATTCGTGAATCATGAGTGTTTCCCTCTAAATACTGCCTGACCCGGAGGGGTCCCGAGGTCCTCAGACATAGGCCGCCAGAATTTCTTAAAATAATATTCTCCCTTTTTCCCAGCCATATATTTATCCCAATTTGATAGAAGTTTTTCTTTTGTCATATATAAGGCTTCTCTCGAATAATCAGAGTATTCATAATTCTCTGTTAGTGATATAGCACCATAGGGGCATGCCTCTACACAAAAGCCGCAATAGATGCATCTAAGGACTTCTATCTCGTACCTTTCAACAATTTTAGCGCCCTCTTCTCCCTCGACAGTGAATACATGTATACATTTGGAAGGACAGTAGGCAACACAAAGGCCACAACCAACACATTTACATTTGCCAGTCTCAGAGTCCCTTACAAGTGCGTGCTGTCCTCTGAATCCAGGAGCTATAGGCCTCCTCTCCTTGGGATATTGAATAGTAACAGCATGGGAGAACAACCTGCTCAAGGTAAGAGCCAGGCCTTTCAGTATTTCTATAAAGAATATCTTTTTTACAAGTTCTTTAGTAGTCACTCTTCGCTCTCCTTGCTGTCATAAGAGAATTTTAACGAGACCTGTTACCAATATATTTGCCAGTGCTACCGGTATAAGTATCTTCCAGCCGATAGCCATAAGCTGGTCATACCTGTATCTCGGCACTGTGGCCCTTATCCAGTAATAAAAGAAAATAAATGCATAAATCTTTAAAAGAAACCATATGATGCCGGGCACATATTTCAAAAATGGCAGCACCTTTGTTATATACCACGGGATTGTCCATCCACCGAGAAAGCACACGGCTGCTAATGAAGACATGATAATCATTGCAATATACTCGCCGAGGAAGAAAAGGGCAAACCTGAACCCGGTGTATTCTGTAAAGTAGCCTGCAACAAGCTCGCTTTCAGCCTCTGGCAGGTCAAAGGGTGTCCTGTTTGTCTCGGCTACTGCAGCTATGACAAACACAACAAAGGCCACTATCTGAGGTATCGCATACATCCCGTATATAGACTGTTCCTGTGCCTTTACTATATCCGTAAGGTTCAAAGAGCCTGCCATTATCATCACACCAACAAGGCTAAGCCCCATGGCTATCTCATAACTGAGAACCTGTGCTGATGACCTCAGGCCACCAATAAATGCATATTTAGAGTTCGATGCCCAACCTGATATGAATATTCCATAAACACCCATACCTGCTATAGCAAAGATGAATAAAAGTCCTACATTGATATTTGCAATAACAAAATTGGAAGCAAACGGTATAACGGATAAATTTACCATAGATGCAGCCATAAAAATGACAGGGCCGAGATAAAACACAGGTTTGTCTGCATTTGCCGGGATAATGTCTTCCTTAAAGAATAACTTTAGACCATCAGCAATAGGTTGTAATAGTCCATGCGGACCTACCCTCATCGGGCCAAGTCTCACCTGCATATGTCCGATAACCTTACGCTCGAAATATGTAGCATATGCCACATGGAGCAATCCAATCCCGAGAACAACCGCAATCTTTATTATTGCGATCCCGACATTAATTCCAATTTTTATTAACGCATCAAGTGCTTCCGGTCTTATTGCATTCTCTAACATAATTTACCTATCACATTCACCAAGTACTAAATCAATAGTTCCTATATTTGCTATTACATCTGCTACAAGATGCCCAACACACAGCCTCGGTAAGGCACCAGCATGTATAAAAGAAGGTGACCTTACCCTCATCCTGTAAGGTTTCCCTGATCCGTCACTTACAAAATAGAAACCAAGTTCGCCTTTAGGAACTTCTGTTGCAACATATATTTCACCTTCGGGTGCCGCCGGGCCTTTTGTAATTAAAACGAATTGATGAATCAGATGTTCCATATCCTTCAAGATGTAATCTTTTGGTGGAAGGGTAAATTTAGGGGCATCTGCCATAATCGGCCCTGGAGGCAACTTTTCGATACACTGCCTGATTATATTATTCGACTGCCTTAACTCCAGCATCCTACAGCGGTATCTCTCATATGTATCTCCTTCTGTTCCTACAGGCACCTCAAAATCAACCTTATCATATGCATCATAAGGCATGTGTTTTCTTATATCATAGGGTACACCAGAGCCTCTTAATGTCGGTCCTGTAAGACCCCAGTTTATTGCCTCTTCTGCTGAGATTACACCAATGCCTATTGTTCTCTTGAGCCATATCCTGTTCTGGTCAATTAGGGTCTCATATTCCAGAATCCGTGATGGGAATTCTTCTGTAAATTTATAAAGGCTGTCAAGAAATTCCTGAGAGATATCGTTTCTTACGCCTCCTATTCTCGGATACGTAACAGTGAGTCTTGCACCACAGATCTTCTCAAACAGTTCAAGGATCCACTCCCTTTCTCTAAAGCAATAAAGGAATACAGTCATTGCACCGATATCAAGGGCATGTGTTGCAAGCCAGAGTAAATGGCTTGATATCCTTGCCATCTCCCCAACTATGGTTCTTATAAATTTGGCCCTCTCAGGAGGCTCTATATCAAATAGTTTTTCGACTGCAACGCAATAGCCAATATTATTTGCCATCGAAGCAATATAATCCATCCTGTCTGTAAGAGGCAGAGCCTGAAAATAAGTCAAACTTTCACCGAGCTTTTCAATACCCCTGTGGAGATAACCCACATAAGGTGTAACCTTAACAACTGTTTCACCATCTATATCAAGAACGAGCCTCAAAACACCATGTGTAGCAGGGTGCTGAGGCCCCATATTGACATTAAGTTCTCTTGTCTCGAATATCCTCTCTACCTGTTCCATTCCTTCAATCCTTTCAGGACAAGCCTATCCTTTCCATTCGAATTCTTCTAATTCCTTTGACCTGTTGAGTACCTCGACAAAACCAGGCCAATCCTTTTCGAGTTCAGGACCTTTTAGAGGATAGTCTTTCCTTAACGGGTGTCCTTCCCAATCCTCTGGAAGAAGAATCCTTCTGAGATCAGGATGCTCCTTGAATATTATTCCGAACATATCAAAACATTCCCTTTCATGCCAGTTCGCACCTGCCCAGATAGAAGTAACAGTTTTTATGCTCGGGTCATCCGCTGGAACCTGAGCCCTTAGCCTTATTCTGTGGCGATATTTTATAGAATAAAGATTATATACAACCTCAAATCTCGGCTCCTTTTTGCCGTGGTAGTCAACACCGCAGAGGTCCTGAAGGTGGTCTAAACATAAAGTAGGCTCGTCATGGAGGTACTTGCAGATACCCAGGATCCTTCCTTTTTTGACGATAACAGAGACTATATTTCTGAAGTTTGTAACTTCTACTACATCATCAGGAAAGTTTTCCTTTATCTTTTCAGCTATCTCGGTTGGTTCCAGCCCCTTGTGGATGGGAACCATTTTTATCAATCTTACCGCCAAGGACTCCACCTCATTTGTTCTTTTCTCATCTTTTCCTGAAGCTTCATCATCCCCTCTAAAAGGGTCTCGGGCCTCGGAGGACAACCAGGAACGTATACATCAACAGGGAGAAAGGTATCACACCCCTGTACAGTACTATATGTTCTAAAGACACCGCCAGTACATGCACAGCTACCCATGGCCACGACATACCTCGGCTCAGGGATCTGATCATAAACCCTCCTGATAACCGGGGACATTTTCTTTGTGACTGTACCAGCAACAATTATACAATCCGATTGCCTTGGTGAGCCCCTGAATATGATACCAAACCTGTCAAAGTCATAATGTGATGCACCGACTGCCATCATCTCAATCGCACAGCATGCGAGTCCAAAAGTCGTAGGCCATATCGAAGATAATCTTCCCCAGTTAACGACTTTATCTATAGTTGTAATGATTATATTCGGGGGGAGTATCTTTGTCCCTTCTTCTACTGTAATAAGCCCTGTTGCTGATGTGTCTATTAACATCTCCTACCTCAAAATACCCTTCTCAACCTTAGCCTCAGCCTTATTTTTAGTCCCAAACGAATGCCTCTTTCCTCCAGGCATAAATATAACCAACTAAAAGGATCACAATAAAAATAACCATTTCAATAAAGGCATATATCCCGATCTTGTCGAAGACCACGGCCCATGGATAAATAAATATCGCCTCAACGTCGAATATAACAAAAAGCATAGCTATAATGTAAAACCTGATGGAAAACCTGTACCTTGGCTCTCCTTTGGGTGTGATACCTGATTCATAAGGCATTAGCTTTTCAAAATATGGCTTTCTGAGTCTGAAAATTGTACCTATTAATAAAGCGCCAAGACCGAAAGCCGAAGCAATCATAATAAAGACAAGAACTGGTAAATATTCTGATGGTAAATATGTTCCAGGCATAAGCGTAGATGTTATAATCCAAAAGGTCAGCCGTTGTCAAGTAAAAAATTATGATTTGTTAAAAAATTATAATTATTACGTAAATAATCTTTATATATAAAATTATATATATCAAAAAAGAATCCCCATATAACTGAGGGGTTATCCGAGAGCTTTCAGGCCGTTCTGCAAATCTTTCTTTATAATTTCTATTACCTCTGGAGAGTTTATTGGAATCCCTTCAAGTTCTGACCTGATCTCTTTTGTATCTATAGAATAGGTATTGCTGTTCCGCCTGTGTTCATAAAAGAAATCAATTTCAGGATTGCCAGCAATCAAAACAATTAATGTATCAACAATATTTCCGATAGGTTTTCTATCAATATGGCTGTGTTTAAAATAGGCATATACTACGGTTCCAATACCTTCCTTGGATTCAATAGAGATGTCTCCTTCAGCCTCCTTTGCTGACTGGGAGAGGAAAGGAAGTCCCAGGCCCACTCTACGTGTTGTGCGTGTTGTATAAAAGGGATCTGTAACACTCCTCAGGACTTCCTCGCTCATACCCCTGCCGTTGTCTCTTATTTCAAGAGAAAAGATGTCTTTTTTTGAATCCTCAAGAATCTTTATCTCGATCCTGTTCGCTCCAGCCTCGATGGAGTTTTCTACAATGTCCAGTATATGGAGCGAGAGGTCTTCCATTTCAATATAGAATAACCTGTCTTCCGTCTATCCCCTTTAAGGTAAGGCAGAGTTCTTCAAATGTAGAATGGTTCATAAAGAATGATGTTGAGGCTTTACCTATATCAGGTAGATAATGGGCATCTGATGATTTTATCCATGGGATATGGCTGTATTCTTTGAATTTTCTCCTCGCCTCTTCTGTAGATATGTTTCGAGAAAGTTCGAGGGCATCAAGCCTCAGGTCGGGTGGAATAAAGCCGAGCTGACCGATAATTCCGAATACTTCCCTGTCAATATGAGATGCAATTGCAAGGCCACCGAAATGATGTATCAACTCTACTACCTTTTCAACGGAAAGCCTCGTTGAACCTATCAATAACCTCTTATTAAACCCAAGGACCTCATCTTTTTCGTTGACAATGACTTGATAATCAAAAGCCTTTTTATCGTTTTCTACTGCCTGAAGATTCTCATAGACAATATCCTGAAGTCTCTTAGCACTGTCTATATCGCCAAAAATCCCTAAGATGTGAGCTTCTTCTGATGAGGTAACTTCCATGCCAGGGAGGGCGTTTATCCCCTTTTCTTTAGCAAGTTTCTTTGTAACCTCTGCATTCTCTACAGAGTTATGGTCACAGATAGCGATAATGTTCAAACCAAGAGATGAAGCTTTTTCAACAATACGGCAAGGTGTCATGTAAAGGTCAGCACATGGGGAAAGGCAGGTATGTATATGGAGGTCTGCCCTGAAATTTACCCTACGGGTCATAGATTAGCATCTGAGGCCGAGGATATAAAGCTTGCCTACAAGTTCAAAGGCGGGTAGGGAGCTCACCAAGATTGGTATGCCTTGGCTTTCAGCGTTTTTCAATGCTTCTGGATCAGGCATTCTATTATTTACAAGTATAATGCCTGACAAGTCTTTAAGGGCTGCAACTGCTACAATATTTTGATGGGTCTGGATGGTAATCCATATATTGCCTTCTTTGCTATTAGCCATAACATCCGAGAGTAGGTCACTCACATATCCACCTGTAACCTCTTTCGTAAGATAAGATGACGCTGTCTTAACCTCAAGGGATAATGTATCAACAATTTCATATAATTTCATGTATTACTCCTCTTTTTAAAGTCTATGATAAACTCAAGGATTGTACCTTCCCTTGGTGTAGACGTAACCTTCAGTTCGTCTGTATTTTTCTTGATATTAGGCAACCCCATACCCGAACCCCATCCCATTTCCCTAACATAGTCAGGGGCTGTTGAATAGCCCTCTGTCATTGCAAGTTCTACATCCTCAATGCCCGGTCCCATGTCTTCCACCACAACCTTAAGGTAATCAGGCGTAATTTTATATCTCATCATGCCTGCTGGAGTATATATTATGACATTTATCTCTGCTTCAAAGGCGGCTATAGCTGCCCTTCTTATGACGTCATGATTGAGACCTCTTTTTTCGAGTATGGCCTTAAGCTCAATAGAGGCAACCCCTGCATTGGCGAAATCTTTACCCGTTATAAAAAAAACACCTTCCAGGGTTTCTACACTTTCATTTTTCCCATGTTCACCCTGCATCGCAATCCCTTCTCATATAATTTACCACAGGCCTCAAACATGGAAAGGTTTGTAGCAAGCAAAGGGATATTCTTTCTTTCTGCAAGGGCAACGGTTTCCCTTTTCGGCTTTTTACCTCTTACAAAAACAATAGCTTTTATAGTAGCAACCTCTGCGGTACGTATAACTACATCATTAACCAGACCTGTTATAAGAAGGACTCCTGGCGTGGAAAATGCCAAAACATCACTCATGAGGTCTGCGCTACAACTTCCTTCAACCTCGATACTCATATCACTGTCACATGTTAGAACCTTTGCCTGAAGGATTTCTTTAATTTCATCTAAGGTCATACTACCCAGACATCAGGAGAAAGACCGGCCTGTACCCTGTATCCCATGTTCCATTTATGTTTTCACTGGCTCAACTCTAACTGCATCTATAGAAGTCCCCCCATTATGTGAAAGATGTGTGAGGACATTGACGCGGCAATGAGGGAAATGTGCTGGAATATAGACGGTACCCTCTGGAATAGTATCAGTGACTTTAGCTTTTAGATATACCTTCCCCCGCCGTGAGGTTACCTTAACAAAGCTGTTGTCTAAAACACCATACCTTATAGCATCTTCTTCACTGATCTCAAGTAGAGCCTCGGAGGCAACAAGGTCAAGAGATTTAGATCTTGTAGACATGCTCCCTGAATGATGTAAAGTATCTCTTACCACCATGAACAGTGGATATTCCTTATCCGGTTCTTCACCAGGAATATGCCGAACAGGATTAAATGCCCTCTTTTCAGAAGGGATCTGGGAAGATGCGAGAAGTGGGGTTACCTCTCTTGAAATGTCCTCAAGAGTTCTAACACCCATGTCCTTTCCCATCATCCACGCAAGGTTCCTGATAATCTGCCAGTCAGGAAGGGACTGACCCGTTGCATCCACTACTTTGTGCACCTGCTGTGTAAGCCCCTCTGCATTCATAAAGGTGCCCTCTTTTTCCGCCCAGCTCGATGCAG
>JBFLZS010000048.1:0-23721 GCA_040756135.1 Nitrospirota bacterium | reverse complement strand
CACGATGTCGCTGACAGAGGCTATAGGAATTGTGAGATATTACACGATGAGAAATTACATTGCATATCGATCACACAGGAAAAAGAAACTGAGGTCACGTGTTAAAAAAAATCCGCTGTAGTGTTATTAACAGTCTCATAATAGTGAGCACATTGATTTATAAAATCCCTCCTACCCTCCCTTTGCCAAAGGGAGGAATCATACCCCTCTTTGGCAAAGAGGGGAGAGGGGAGATTTTCCGAATAATATGAATTCTATTTTGAGACCATTTACTAAGTATTGTTTAGAATTTCGATATTAGAGTTTCGAATTTGCAGAGAGGTATTTTAAAATGAAAAGGGATTTTTTAACAGTATTGGATTTATCATCTGAAGAGATAGGCTTTCTCCTTAAAAGAGCAATAGAACTTAAATCAGGCAGAGATGCAAATAAATGTCCATTGATCGGAAAGAGTATCGGCCTTCTGTTTGAAAAGGCATCCACGAGGACAAGGGTCTCATTAGAAGTAGGCATTTATCAGCTCGGCGCACAGGCCATTTATATGAATCCGAAGGAGATACAGATTGGAAGGGGAGAGACCATTTATGATACAGCGAGGGTGTTATCACGATATCTAAGTGCGATTGTCATCAGGACATTCAGCCATAATACCCTTATAGAGTTTGCATCTCATTCTTCGATCCCTGTAATCAATGGCCTGAGCGACCTGCACCACCCTTGCCAGGCACTTGCAGATCTGATGACCATTCTCGAAAAGAAAGGGCAGCTTAAAGGCATCCGACTTGCTTATATAGGGGACGGCAATAATGTTGCAAATTCATTGATAGAGGCTGCCTCAAGGATGGAAATAGACCTTGCGATTGCATGTCCTAAGGGCTATGAGCCTGACCCTGATGTCCTTAAGAAAGCAATAGCCTCTGCAAATAGTGAGATCACTATCCTGAAAGATCCTGAGGAGGCTACTTACAAGGCAGATGTGGTTTATACAGATGTCTGGGTCAGCATGGGTCAGGAGAAGGAGGCAGTGAAGAAAAAGCGAAAATTCAAGGGCTACCAGCTAAACAGTAAGCTCCTTTCATATGCAAAGGAAGATGCGATAATGCTTCACTGCATGCCTGCTCACAGGGGGGAAGAGATAACTGATGAAGTCATTGATGGCCCTCAGAGTGCAGTTCTTGACCAGGCAGAAAATAGACTCCACACTCAGAAGGCACTGTTAGAATTTCTTTTGACCTAATGCTTGAAGGTTAAAATTATCTCCAATGAGGATTATAAAAAACAATAAAGAGCTGATAGCCTTATTAAAGGCTCTCAAGGAACGTGCCCTGGGAAGTAATCAGGATATTGAGCAGAAGGTGAGGACTATCCTTGAGGATGTAAGGAGAAATGGCGACAGTGCGGTCCTCAAATATACAAAGACATTTGATTCCTTCACAAAAAAAAGATTGAAGATAACCCCTGATGAAATCTCAAAATACGCAGGAAAGGCAGATGCAAAAGTTGTAAAAGCACTCAAACTCTCTGCTAAGAGGATAAAGAGATTCCATGAAATGCAGAAGGAGGAATCATGGTCATTTTCTGAAGGAGATGACCTCCTCGGACAGGTGATGCAGCCACTTGAGAGGGTCGGTGTATATATACCCGGTGGAAAGGCATCATATCCATCTACTGTTTTGATGAACGTTATACCTGCACTGGTTGCGGGTGTAAAAGAAATAGCCCTTTGTGTGCCAACTCCGAAAGGTGAGGTTAATCCACATGTAATGGCAGCAATAAACTTGCTTGGGGTTAAAGAGGTCTATCGAATCGGCGGAGCACAGGCAATTGGGGCAATGGCATACGGGACAAGGACAATAAAGAGGGTTGACAAGATTGTAGGTCCTGGAAATATCTATGTAGCAGTAGCAAAAAAGATGGTCTTTGGAGAGGTAGACATAGACATGATTGCAGGGCCAAGCGAGATACTGATCATTGCAGACGATTCAGCAAACCATACATTCATCGCATCTGATTTACTCGGCCAGGCAGAGCATGATGAATTGGCATCGTCAATCTTAATTACTGATTCTAAGAGACTGGCAGATGCTGTTGATAAGGAGATTACAAGACAACTCCCTAAATTAAAGAGAAAAGAGGTTGCAAGAAGGTCTATTGAGAATTACGGAGCTATAATAATCACAAAAAATACAAAAGATGCTGTAGAGCTCTCGAACCATATTGCACCCGAGCACCTCGAGGTTATGACTAAAGAGCCAGAAAATCTCCTACCAATGATTAAAAATGCCGGTGCGATATTTCTTGGAGAGTGGACCCCTGAGGCATTAGGTGATTATTCAGCAGGCCCAAACCATACCCTTCCAACAGGGGGAACAGCAAGATTCTCATCTCCGCTTGGAGTCTATGATTTTGTCAAACGTTCAAGCCTCTTGCATTTCACAAAAGGCGGTTTTTCAAAACTTGCTGAGACGGTAAAAATAATTGCTGCGTCCGAGGGCTTGGAAGCCCATGAAAATACAATAAAGATAAGGGAAACGGAATAGGATGGTTATAGGAATACCAAAAGAGATTAAACCTGAAGAGAATCGTATAGCCATTGTCCCTGGAGGGGTAGAAACCCTCGTCCACAAGGGGCATAAAGTGATTATAGAAAAAGAGGCCGGACGTGGAAGCGGTTTCAATGATGAAGAATACGCTATGGCTGGAGCCCAAATCTTACATAGACACGAAGATATCTTCTCAGAGGCAGATCTTATTCTTAAAGTTAAAGAACCTCTGTTAGAGGAATACGGGCTTCTCAGGGAAGGACAGATTGTATTCACCTATCTTCACCTTGCTGCCTCAGAGGAACTTACCCGGAATCTTCAGGAAAGAAAGATTATAGGAATAGCATATGAAACCGTGCAGACGGAGGATGGCTTTCTTCCCCTTTTATTCCCCATGAGCGAGATTGCAGGAAGAATGGCGCCTCAGGAAGGTGCAAAATACTTAGAAGAAACCTTTGGTGGCAGAGGAATCCTTTTAGGTGGTGTGGCTGGAGTTCCACCAGGTAATGTAGTGATCATAGGAGGAGGGACTGTAGGTTATAATGCCGCCCGTATAGCCTTAGGCATGGGGGCATCTGTGACTGTTTTAGACATAAACCCCCGCAAATTGAGGATGCTGGATGACATTTTTCAGGGAAGAGTCACCACAATGATCGCCGATAATTATAACTTCAGAATGGTAGCAGGCTATGCAGACTTATTTATATGTGCTGTCCTGGTCCCGGGAGCTAAGGCTCCAAAATTGATCACCCGTGAAATTCTGAAAACAATGAGAGCAGGAGCGGTTCTGGTGGATGTCTCAATTGACCAGGGTGGATGTTCAGAGACCTCACGTCCTACCACTCATTCCCATCCTGTATATGAGGAGGAAGGGGTAATCCATTATGCTGTTTCTAATATGCCCGGGGCAGTTCCTCGAACATCTACCCGTGCCTTGACACTTAATACACTTCCTTATGTGCTTGAGATTGCAGAGAAAGGCTTTGGAAAAGCTGTAAGAGAAAATTTAGCCTTAGCGAGGGGAGTAAATTTAGTTAAAGGTAAGATAACTTATAAAGCAGTGGCAGAAGCTTTCAATATTTTATATACGCCGTTAGAAGAGGTTTTTTAAACATTTCTTAACGAATGCACTCAGATATCGAAGTGGCAGTCATTGCGAACATTTTTTATTTTCCATGTTATCTATACTTCATGTTTATTAACTTTACTTCACTTTAGTCATTTTAGGCATTTTAGTACACTTTGCGAGGTTTCAATCCCCTTTTATCGGGTCACATTCCTTAACTTGTGGCAATGCGCAGGTCTGTGACGACGACAGGGGTTTCAATCCTCTAAACGAGTCTTAATCTTTCAAAGATCACAACGGCCAACACGGAGGCCGAGCTATCCCGAAGAAAAGTTTCAATCCTCTAAACGAGTCTTAATCTTTCAAAGTAGAGAGGAGTATATAGAGTATATAAAACTCTTGAAACTCTGTTTCAATCCTCTAAACGAGTCTTAATCTTTCAAAGAGTTCTCTTGGGGCAGAGGAAGGAGGTGAGGAAATTTCTGTTTCAATCCTCTAAACGAGTCTTAATCTTTCAAAGAGTATCCCCAATTGAGACTGGGGGCCCCGGCCGGTGTTTCAATCCTCTAAACGAGTCTTAATCTTTCAAAGAGCAGGATATTATTGGATAATTCGTATAAAGCATACTACAGCAAAATATCTTTTTGCAACAGAAATCTTCAGTGTTTCCGGCCTGTTTTCGTTTCCCGGCGAAATCTTTCGCAAATCGTTCTCTTTCAAGATATTAAAACCTCTCAAATTGATATCCCCTTTATCGTAACTCTCTATAATCACTGGATATCTTGTCAATTCTTTTATCGCAAATCATTTGCCGTTTCCTGTCAGAAAACCGATTTTCGAAGATTCACAGGTCACGTCAAATACAACCCCCTGATTTATATGCAATTTTTAAAGGCGCTTCACAGGCATTTTCGCAAATGTCCTGACCCGGATCAGGCCATAGTCTGTTTTTAGAAAATTGAGAAGGGCATCCGGCTCCCTTTCCGGCATGACTATATTTTGCAACCGCTTGAAATTTAAGGAAACTCTGCCAAGACAGCATTTTCGCAAATCCAAAAACCCCTCTAAAATGATATAACTACCTGTTTTTCTTCAGAAATTGCGCCTGTCCGGTCAATTTTTTCGAGGCATTCCCGGCAAAGGCAATAGTAAAGCACAATGTCTTCATCTTTTTTCACATGCGCCCTGATTTTGCGTTTCAGCTCTGAAATGTCTTTCTGCCTGAGAAAGCATTCAAAAACACTCTTGTTAACCCTTTGGCCATAAGCTGAAAGGATGTCGGCGATTTTGTTTCTCCTGTTGTCGTCAACTATGTCATATGCAACTACGATGTATTGTTTCATTATACTTGTCCAAAATAAGGACTTAATGCCTTGATTTTATTGATTCTTAAAAACGAGATTCTTCGCTACGCTCAGAATGACAAACGCACAGCCTGTCATGCTGAACGAAGTGAAGCATCTCTTATTTTGGACCCTATTGATTTCATCACCATTTACCTATATAGGGGCGATAATGAGTTATTTTGGCTTCTAAAAATTCAGCAACTGCCTTAGCCTGCTCCTTCATTATCTGGGAGAGCCTTACCTCTCTGCCTCTGAAAACCTCTACAGCGTGTATCCTTTCAATGACCTTTTCTGCCACCCTCTTTTTTGTCTTATTGGCGAGGAACCCCTTTTCTATCTCAAGTTCTTCCCCTTTGGTTATAAGAGAAAATACTGACCTGTCAACAGCCTGCTGCCTGAATTCCTCTATCAAATCAAAGACAAGTGTCGGCTTACCATCCTGTGGTTTGTGGAGATAGCTTATAAAAGGGTTTAATCCTGCCTTAAGGATTGCCTCCCATATCCTTGAATAAAGTATGCCATATCCATAATTTAAGAGGGAGTTCACAAGGTCTGTGGCGCCCTGTCTGACCCTCCCTTCAAATTCAATGTCGTCATTGAGCATCTTTTCGACAAGCTCCCAATAGCAACTTGACGCCCTTCCCTCTATCGAAAAAAGCCTTCCCCTTAGGATCTCCATATCCTTATCTGGGATATTCCTTGCCTCTTTTGCAAGGGACTCCATTAATAATATCTTCTCATCAAATATTGCTGTGAAATCCTCATCCCTGCCTTTTCTGTATTTATGGTAATACTTTGCAAGATTAATCTGATTTCTGATCTTGCCAGAAACAAAGCCCTTCGCAAGTGAATGCGCCTTCTCGTTTTCAAAAGCCCTCAACTGTGCGATGCCGAGAGATGCCGATGCTGATTGCAGCGGATAAATCTTTGCATATGGTCTGCCGTCAAAACCAACAAAGTCTATGGGAATATTTCTTTGTGCACAATATTGTATGACATTAGAGGAGATAGTAACCCCGCCAGACAATATAGAAATATTCTTAAGATTCAAAAGAGGCGCCTCGTGACGCTTTACCCCGTGCTCTTTTATTGAAATGCCCCTCCTTGTTTTGCCAATAAACACTCCAGGTGTGGTAACAAGTAACTCAAAACCTTCTGATTCAAGCTTCTGGTATTCCCTCTTCTTTTTCTTAATAAGGTCTCTTTTTAGAGCTTTATCAACTCCTTCTGTCTTTATCTGTCTCTTTCTCCTGCAATAGGCAACAATCCCTTTTAATGTTCTCTGCCTGAAAAGCTGATATTTCTGAGACAGAAATTTTACTGATGAAATGATGTTTTCTATCTCCTCTTTGCCGGAAAATAAACCATCCTGATAAGCCCTGTTCATATGGCTTTTGAGGCGATCTACTGTCCATTCATCAAGTTCTTCGATTATATCCGTAGAAAGAACCTTTCCGTAATATCTTCCTATGCCTTCAATAGTTTCTGTGAGGGTTTCAAGAGATTTCTCCTTCTTTATATCAATAGCATCATTAATCCTTTCTCTCAGTTCATCCATCTTTTCTCTGCTTATTGTTATTTCTGAGCCTCTGAACAGAATGCCGAGAAATTCAAATCCCTCCTGAACCTTTTTTACACTGCTGCCCGGATTAAGATTTAGTTTGAGCTTTTTCTCAAGAAACCACTTGGTGTCTTTAAGCACCCTGTACGCTTCACCTTCTGAGCGGCTTAAGATAATGAAATTATCAGCATACCTGATATAGCCAAATTGTCTTTCCACCATCATTTTGTCAAATGGATGAAGATAGAGATTTGACAACATTGGCGAAAGTATAGCGCCTTGCGGAATTCCTTTTACGGTATCCTTCCATCTCATTTGCGCATCCACTTTCCCCATTTTGACCCAGAGGCGTATTATGGGTAAAAGCTTATCGTCTTTAACCTTCTCAGAGAGCATAGAAAAGAGGAGGTCATGTTCTATAGTGTCAAAATATTTGTCTATGTCGCAAAGGGTGACCCATTCCCTTTGTTCATTAGTGATTAAATGAATGACCCTGCCAATGGCCTTGGCCGGACCTTTATTTGTGCGATAGGCATAGCTCACATCAAGGAACTCTCTATCGAGAATAGGTTCGATAATATCTTTGGCAGCCTGCTGGACTATTTTGTCTTTTACGGCCGGGAGGCCAAGGGTCCTGAATTCGTTGTCGTCTTTAGGGATCCGTACTTCCTTGTACGGTTCAGGAATATAACGGTAAGCGGATAACGCTTCCGAAAGATCTCTCAGATTTTTTTCCGAATCTGCCTCAAAGGATTCTACCGTAACCCTGTCTATTCCGCCTGCTGAGCCCTTTTCCTTAACCTTTGCCCATGCAGAGAGGAGATTTTCAATACGGCATATCTCTTTATAAAGTTCCCTCTCCATTTTGCCATCTATTGCTTTCTCTCCCTTTTGGGGAGAAAATACAGTATTGCTTTAACTTTCTTCAATAATGTCGCCAGCTATCATTTCCTCTCCCCTCCGGGGAGAGGGAATTTTAATTTTGTATCCTGTATTTCCCAAGTCCAAATGTCGTAGCCTTACCTACGTGTATATATTCCCCCAGCTTCAGCAAAGGTATATATTTCCGGAAATCCCCTCTATATGTAATCTCGCCTACACAACCGCCAAGCTTCATTCTCGTATCCTGACTCGCAGAATACCTTTCCCAGTCATCCCACCTGAGCTTGTTTCTCACCGTCTCTACGCTTTCTGCGTCCCGCACAAATTCTTCGCAATCTTCAAGTTCTGCCCCGCAGTGCAAATGGGAAAGCAGCAACGCCCGTTCAGCGAGCCTTCTTATCAGAAGGCCGAAGGTAATATCCGATGAAAGCCTTCCGTTCTTTATTATCCTTACCGGAGTTACAAAAGATAAAGATATCTTATCACCTGCAAACCCCTCATCCAAAAAAAAGCTGTAATCTATTCTGTTGCCGGATGTTTTGAGGATGTTGGTGTTGCCATTAAATATCTCCTTTGCCGTGCCTTCTGAATCCAGCGCCTCTGCCGAAATGATATAAAATTTACCCCTCTGCTTGCCGATGCCTATCCTGCCCATCTCGGTGAAGGCATAAATGAAATATGGAAGATAGTCATTTGCCTTACCGACCAGCACGATATCAAAGAACAAGGGGTCGCCGGTCTCGAAAATTTGTTTCCTTGTAAGCGGAGGAACAAACACATAAGGGTGGGGCGCTTTTGGATATTGTCTTTTGTAGGAATGGTCCTCCGGCATCGGCGTCTCCATAATGCTGGAGTAAACACACTTATGCCTCAGCATGCAGGCGGCGCAGACGGTATTTCTTACAGCACAGACAATCCTTTTCAATGCGTAGCCGAAAACCCCTCTCAGCGCAGAGCCCTTGTAACGGGGAAGACGGATCGTCTCCCCCGGTTTAAGGTTGATTCTGTATTTGTGGAAATACAGATAGTTTAGAGGGTACATTATTCTGCGGTGCCGTTTACAATTCGGACATTTTTATTCCTTGTTGGTTAGGGACTTTTATTCCTTAAATTTTTTACTGATATTGGTTATTGTTATTCCGACTATTTTTTTTCCTCGTAATCTCAAAAAAATACCGTTTTCCAGAATATCGGTATCTGTTGCATTTTGAGGCCGTTCCAGACTTATATAAAGAACGTCTGCTTCTTCATCAAAATCAAACCACAGGTGTTTTGCACCTACCTTTTTGATATAAGGCAGCGCTGCAAATATCTCATTCACTGTGTCTGTTGCTGTTGTTTCCATATAGTTCCCCTTTTTAGAAGTTTTTTGATTTTTGAAGTAAAGAGCCTGTTGCACAAATACCTTCTCTGTCACCCTGAGCGAAGCGAAGGGTCTTATAATACATTGATTTATAAAGATTCCTCGCTTCGCTCGGAATGACATTTTTGTGCTTTTCTCCGTTTGTGCAACAGGCTCTAAAGAATGCTGTAATTATAAAACCGTCATTATGTTCTTTTGACTCCTTATAAATTATAAGCAAAGCCTTTCTCTTTGATATTAGCTTTGCTGCCCAAAGTTCCCCATTGTCTCCCTCCAAAACCCCATGCCTTCCCATGAAGTGCATGGGCAATCTTCAGATAAAGCCAGACAGGGGCAGCGCCTGTCAGAACTACATCATTCCCTTCACCGGCGAGAGCTTTTGCTTTCTGGATGTAAGAGTCAAGCTCGGAGAGCTTGGCAGTCTTGGAGAAAAAAGCACAGAGATCGAGTGTTATCGTTTGTTTCTCTTCCATCTAAAGATGACTTCTTTTCTTTTTTCACAGAAGGCTATCTCGTCGAAATACTCGAATATGCCTTTTCTTCCGAGAAGATTAAAGCCGATATTAAGTTTTTCAGAAAAAGCAATATCACTGATAATCTTTTCATTACCTACTTGGACTGGAATTTTTATAACCCTTGCTGGTATAAAACTACCGTCACCGACCACAAAAAACTGTTCACGTGCATTCTTGAGGTTGAGCATCAAACTTTTAGCGATATCTATATTAAAAATACTAAAGGTAGCGCCAGAGTCAACATATGCCTCTGTTCTTACTTTCGTCTCCAGGGAACCGTACAAAATTATGGGGATTATCGGAATATATCTCCTATCAACCAGTTTATAAGGAAATATCAGAGAATGCACTCCAACTCCTCTTCTCTTGGTATAGGTGACAACAGTGGTATGTCATCAGGAAACATCTTTCTGGCTTTTTTCATAAGTATTGATATATTCTCTTTACGGGCAAACCCTATTAGTTGTCCTCCTGCAATAATAACCCATTCACCACCATGTTCTTTCACAAACTCGGTTAAATGTTCATTAAAATAAGCATCGTTAGGATCGTGATAAACTTGTCTTTTTGGCCGTGTCATTTCATCTCCTTTAAATGTCTTTGCGAAACCTCAATTATTTTTTCGTTACTTCCTACTTCCCACTTCTCATTTCCCAATTATAACGGCTCAGTAATCGGTTTTTCCTCCCAGAAGACCTGGATAAAGATGCCGATAAGAAGATTTGTTCTTTTGATTCTTCAAATAAAGGGATTAAAAATCTTCAGCTTATCCTCTATTATCTGTCCATGCTGGAAATCTTCTGTGTAAAAAATATCGCAATTGGATTCTAAAGCTGACGATAACATTAAGCAATCCCAGTAAGAATATTTCAAACTTCGAGATATAGTTATAGCCTTATTGATAGTTGTTTGGGTTATTATTGCCACATCATATAATTCGAAAATGTTATGAACAATTAAGGTAAGCGGGCTCAAATCAATGTTATATTTTCTGTTCATTACCCAAATAAACTCATTGATTACCTGTGTGCTTACCAAAAGACCAGGGCTTTCAAGGATTGATAGAACCTTTTCTTTTTTTTCAGGTTCTGTTTCAGAATATGCATAAATCAGGATATTGGTATCTAAAAAAATCCTTATATTCTCAGTTTCCGTAGATTTCATCCCTGTTGAACTTCCATTTTTTTGTATCCACTTTGATAGTATCTATCATGAGTTTTTTTGCAATTTCATTTGCTATTTTTACTGTAACCTCTACTATTTTATTTTTGAATTCTTCAGGCAACTGCATATGCAAAATCCCATCCTCAATTTTAACTTTATCTTTAAGAACTACCATAAATGGCCACCTCCCGGATCCGGTATTTGATTAATTATAACGCATTCATTTCTTTTACTTTCACCTTTTTTACTTCTAAATTCACAATTTATATTAATCAGGGCTATGGTCAAATATCACCACATCCCCGGTAACAGGCGAACGATAAATAAGTTTCCTGGCTTTGCCATGCAATGCATGGGCTATCTTGAGATAAAGCCAGACAGGGGCAGCGCCGGTCAGAACTACATCATTCCCTTCACCTCAATTTCTTTTGCCTTCTGGATGTAAGAGTCAAGCTCGGAGAGCTTGGCGGTAGCAGTAAAAAGAGAATTGATTTCTAAAATAATAGCACCGCTTTCAGCCATTATTTGCCGACCTCCTTAAGTTTAAAGCGAATATCTACGGCTCTGGGATCTGATCCGGCTGCTCGATCAGCTGTACCATCGTCTTTATATTTTCTGGGTTTCATGAATTGTAATTCCCTCGATGGAATTGCGCAAGCTAACACTAATCCACTGGTCATTGACTTTGTTCCGCCCGTATAATCAGAAATAATATCTGACTCTTTAAACCCTTCCGGCAAAGATTTAAAAATATCTTCAATAATTTTATAAACCTTGGTTGGATTATCAGCATCATCACCGGATATTTGTATAATTTTAAAGAGATTATTGGGGAACCCTTCGCTTACTAATTTTACTATCAAATTCCTCGCAGCTTGTTCAGAGGCATCGCCACCGGTAATCATCCAGCAATGCTTCAATATTGAATCTTGATGTTCATTCTTCAGTCCTCTGTAATGATAGCGTATCGCCTGTTCAGCAGAGATATTCTCTCCGATACTGCACAATACGATAAGACCTCTATGGCGTTTGGGTAAGGTTCCCATCTCTGAACTTAATGTACCACGGCCTTTAATTAAGTAAGTTATAAATTTTGGAATTGGGTCTAAGAGTAATATGATTATTACCACACTGATTGTTCCCAGTGCTGCAATCTGCCAAGGTTTTAGCCAGGATTGGAGGGCATCTCCTAAATTACCAGTTGATACCCCTATGAGATATATCATTAAAAGGAACAAGAGTGGCGGTGCCTTTTCTGTGCTAAAAAGCTTGTTAATTGCATTTCGCATATTTTTACCTCAATTCGCTGATTTTATCAGGCAGCTTTCCAGTAAAGATGCATAAAACAATTTTTAATCTCTTTTTGATTGAGTTGCTGTCTGCCATTTATGGCTTACTCCAGAGTTCCTCAATCTCCAGTCCTTGAATCAGGTCTGTAGTGTTCTCTACCGTAATACCTTTTCCTCTCTGGACGAGTGCCTGAAAAAGAGGAGACTCTATTCGTCCAAGAAGGCGCTTGCCAGCACCGGATAATCGAATGTAACGCCCCAGAGAACCATCTGGCAGAACTTGCCTTTCTAATTCTCGGCCATCGAGTTTATTTAACCATTCTTGCCGGAATATCTGAATGTCCATTGTATTAATTGTTTTCAAATCTTCAGGACGAAGGTATTTCCATGAGGCTTGCCTCAAGCATCCGAGGAGGTTCTCATCCAAACACCATTCTTCACTTAAATCTTTGAGTTCCTGAAGGAGAGCCTGATAAACATTGTCAAATGACGTCTTGATAAATGGAACTTCATCCCATCGAAACCTTTCCGAGTCGTTTTTGACTGGCTGAAGATACTTTCGGTCATCCTCACGAGGAAGGAAAGTATAGTAAATACGGGAAATCAATCCACTCAAGAAAGCCACCTGAAGGAGGGAGGCATTAAGTACATTAGTTCCACCAGTAAGGTTTGCCCAGATATTTTTCCCGGTGTCACCCGGCGGGGAAAAATGTAAAGCTGCCTTTGCTATTACCTCAAAACAGGAATCATAATCATTAGGATCAACCACACAACAATAAACAGTACCCTTTTTAGGCATAATATCGGCGATCTCAGATATGATAAATTCCGTAATGACATTAAGGATGTTGACCATCTTAAGGGTCTTTCGAGCAGTCATACTCATGTAGTCATTGTAAATACACTCTCTCGTTTTTGTACTGCCTTCTCTTACATCTGACGATGCAAAAAGAATTATACTTTCAATAACATCCCCTCGAGCTATAAAACTGTCCTTATTTTGCTTGAGATACGCCAGAGCACAAGTGACCGCGCCAGGGTTTATGCCTACAGGTGAAAAATGATATATGCCCATTATTATGTCTCTTTTATGCACATAGCAGATAAGTTATTTAGAAAAAATTATTATTTCTTCATCATATTAAACCATTTATACCAGTTATAATAATCTTCTTCTTTGGAATGTTTAATATAGAATTGCTTAATTTCTTCTTCGCGTTTCTCTTCAGGTAATAAATTATAGAGATTCTCGCACAGTTCATATGCCAGAAACTGCCAATTTTTTCTTTCTTCATCTAATTTATTTTTATTATCTGAAAGAAAGTAGTTCTCATGGCGTAATTTAACATTTTCTTTTTTTAACCTGAGGATAGTCTCCTCATCTGCTTTTCTTACGCTTTCGATTTCATCCCTATGCCTAATTTCTATGTCTTCAGTTGTCATGCGTATGATTTCATCACGCGAGGCTACTTGAGTATGCGTATCACATCTAGTAAAAATCATACCTTTCTTAAGTGTATCAATATCTTTTTTTATGATATATGGGCGATTGTAATTGCTTGGGATTTCCACGACTAAAATTTTCTTGCCTGTTTGAGAATGCGTCAGTTGATAATGCCTAATAAGGATGGAAGGACTTATATAGTTTTCAATTGCTTGATTCATCTGCTGCTTTCTGGTCTCAAGATCGGGAGGATCAAACCCAATAAAATAATCATTCAGATCATCTTCAACTCTGTCTTTTTTATCTCTAACACCAATTACAATGTATCCAACGTTTTCACCGACATTAGCAATAGCTGTGACATCTTTTACAAATTCTGCCTTTTCTACAGGTTGATTGAGACTTAAATCAGATTTAAGATCAATCTTGGGAGTCTCTACTCCTGACTCAACTGTTGAGCGTATAGCTTGCCATATCTCTTCGTCTTCCATATTTCACCAAATTAATTGATTCTATTTGTTATAGAACAATCAAATTATCAACACTAATTTCTATAACATAATCTTACCCCATCCAAGAAGACTTGTTGGTGCTCCACCCTGGTTAGTAATCACACGACGAGTTTTTGGAAAATTGTTTGCTTCTGTTCGCCAACGTCTCTGAAGGGTAACCCCCTTACGTATGACTTCATCATAAAGGTTTTGATCTCTTTTCTTCACAGAAAGATTAATGGTCACGCCCAAAAACCCCTGACCTTGACCAATCCTGAGAACCGGAGCATCAGGTTTATTTTCTCTTTGAAGTTGGGAAATCAATGCCTTCAATCTTAGCTCGTTAACAAAAAATCTTGCTTCCTCTTCCAAAATATCCTTAGAACGAATATAACAGGCCTCAAGAAGTTTTGGGAAAGAAATCCACTCGTGAAAACGTTCCAGACCGAGTTCTTTCAATATTTTGGCTGGATTACCAATACCAATCCGTACAGAAACTTCAGAGTTAGAAGAGATCGTCTCAACCCATGTCTTTGTATATCGTCTTGTTCCAATCATCTGAGTCAGTTCTATACGAAGTGAATTTGGATCAAGGGATGTGCTGTCAGAAACATAAATCATTCTAAGGAAGTCAAACTTAGCATCATCCTTAATTAGACCCTCCTTTTCACCTCGCAGCATCCTTGCTTCAATATTGCTTGCAATTCTTTCAAAATTTCTGATCGTCTTCCATTTCGGGGTCTTACTTTTAAAAAGAGAGCTTATTTCCGAAATTTTATCTCTTAACCATGGATAGTTCTTTGAATCAGAGACAAGGGCATAAAGCATGGCTGTACGTAGGGCCCCTTTTATCTCTGTACCAGGCACATAGAGTCGCTGTGCTATATCTTTCATGCATAATCTAAACCCATCCTGTTCAGGTGGGACATTACACTTGGCTGCATAGGCTTCACATTTATTCACAAATGGCAGCGGTCTGGTTTTTAAAATATTCGCTATAAAATTCCAGAGAGAAAATTTAGCTTCTATCTCCCTACGCTTTCGTATCAACTGGCGTCGTTTATCAAAGTCTTCACTTGCCTTGTTAATCTCGTCATTAAGATGGTCAAGCGGGTAAATAATAGATTCAGTCCACGTTTGGTAGAGTTCTTGTTCCTTAGAAGAAAGCTGGGCAAAAAACTTGTCTTCATCGATCACATGTACAGTATTACCATCAAGCAAGTAAGAAAAGGGCTTTATGGATTCGCCATTTCCGATAAAAATAGGTGTGAGTGCTCTTAATTTAGCTGTTTTTTGTTCATGGAGATTCATTCATCACCTCTTATTTTGGCAAAGACAGGAATTGTCATCCCGTTATGCCACACGTGCCAGCCAGCCTTTTCAGCGTTTATACCGACAGGAACAATTTGCCCGTAATAGCCGGGTTCCTTTCTACTTTGGATAGGTAATATAGAGCCTATCTCAAATACACGAAGCATCTTTTTATAAATACGATGGTTTATTCCCGGCAGCCTTGATTCGTGCTTAGGTCGAATTGACGACAAAGAATAAGATAGAGGTCTCTGCTCAAAAGCACATTCATCATTTAATGGTATGTAACGTGACAAAGTGATAAAACAATTTGCGTCTTTACCAGAATCAGGGATCTCTACCTTACAAATTTCATCCAGTGGAATGGCAAAGTGTCCTTTTCCCACTGTTCGCTCTCCTCCTATTCCCGTATCTTCCAGATACCTCAAAAGAGGTTTAATATACTCAAGGTCATCTGTACGAAGGATGAACCACAGTCCTCCAAAGCTTCTGGTAAAAAAGGTCTCTTTTGTAAAAAAAAGTCTCCCCTCAACAGTTGAGCCAGTCAGACGGTCTATTTCATTTCGCTGAACATCGACCTCTCCCCAGAACAATCGCTGCTCTCCATCAGGATTAATTAGAACCCGTTCGCCCTTTGTTATTAGGGCATTACCGATTTTTTCAATATCTTCGTCTCTTACTCCACGGTCAACAAATCTCCGAAAAAGAGATTCAGTTTCTATTTCTCCCTTTACGATTTCTTCAAACAAACGCTGAGAAAAATAATCAACTGACCTTATTGGCTTTTCTTTTTCAACAACTTCAACTATTGCACGCCTTTTGACAAATACATTCTGAGGACCTCTTCTAACTCCCTTTGATTCTGAAGCTAATCCATCCACCTGAAGGCTACTAAGACTGGGGAGAAGCGGCTTAGGGAAGAATCTCACCTTTTCGCTGTCTCGGTAGAGATATGGAAAAGCTGAACTTATAATAAATTTGGGATTCTCTCGGAACTTGGAAAGAATTCCTTCTAATTCAGCAGTACCATACAGTTCTTTGATTGACCAACATAAAGCACCAAATAAAGTATCCGAACTGATTGTACCGGCCAATGACCCTTTAGGCCTTAGGTAAATGCCATAGGTCTCCACTCTCATATCCCCCAATCAATAACTTCAAAATTGCTCAACAACTGCTCAAGAGTCTTACTCCCTTTTATGTCAATGGTTTTCTTGCCGTTTCCAGTCTGATAGTACGTAACCGGCCGAAATTCGACTGTCAGGTTCTCAAACTTCACCCTACCGCTTCCCCGTGAACCGCTTCCGCCGAGGGTGCTATTTTGTAAAAGGTGCATTGACATGAAAAGATACTTGAGGAGTTCTCTATCTTTGCCATTATACATATCAAAAATTGCATCAAAAGAGAATTTTGAGCCGGCTGGAACCCTTTCCATTGTCCTTGGATTTGACTCTGCAGTAATACGGTCAAGGGCATTTTCTGTTTTAAGTTCTGTATAGATATTCTCACCAAGGGATTTTCTCAATTCCGAGAGGGTCTCTTCAGTTGGAAAGGAGTCACGGATAGTGAGGCGGGAGGGTCCGGTAACCCTGTAAGTAACTTCCTCTTTGCCTTCTTCTTTGACCTTGTAGAATACTGCAAAGCTTCCTTCTTTGGGATCTTCTTCTTTAATCCCGGTCTCTGGCGTCACCCCGAATATAACACATGCTTGACAGTGCCCACATGAGCAGGGACTAAAAGACTTCCCTTTTTCTGTGAAATGAAAAGGTTTGCCAATAAATGGATTCTTTCCAAGACTCCATTCCAGAAGGTGTCTCAGTTTTCCTTTCAGAGAAGAACCAGGAATATAGGGGTGATCACTCAAAGGATCTTTGATCACGGGATTGTCAAGCCCGCCGATTTCGAAACCCTCTGTTGTTCCGCCAATATGCAACCCTGTTTCGCAAACGATATTTCCTGAGATCATATACTTGCCTTTAAATTCAAGGTCCATTTTCTCACCTCCTTCTTCTTCATTGATCATTGACGAAATTTATGATAGGCCATGATTGCTTCTGTAAACTCTGACAGACGCAAAAAATCCCCATATGTCTTAAGTCTCTCTGGAGACAGGCACATCTTCATCAGTTCATAAAAATCTTTAGGGATCAAATCACGTCCTGTAGCATAAGCCATAGCAGGCATGAGTTTGATTACCCTTTTGCGAAAGCGGTCATGAAACGGCTTTTTTTTATCCTCATCTTCTTTGATTTCTTTTAGCACATCTCTTTGAATTGCCTTTAGTTCATGGAAAACCTTTCGCAACTGGGTGGGTTTCAAATCTTTTCTCTGTTTTTTAAATTCCTGAACAAGGCTATCAGCAAGTCCTTCTTCCTCACAGAATATGCCCGGATCAAGTTCACTCATTTCTGAAAGTTCTTGAATCTTTTTCTTGACCTCACTGACTGTGAATGCCATTTTATCACTCCTTTCTCGTTATAAGGCTTACATATGAAACAGGTATTTTCATTTTGCCCATTACAGCGGGAACCTTTGATTGCAAATCTAAATTTTCCATCACTTCCTTTTTTACTCGCCTTTTAAGGGAATAAAAGAATTTAGGGACCCACATTAAACTACCTCTCTTATAAAAATATTCTTCTAATCTTCGCAAGAAATGAATGAATCCTCTGGGAAGAGGCGAATCGGTATTCTCAACTTGTGCTGCCAATCTTTTTGCAAATGCTGTTAATTCCTTAAGAGACTTTTCAGGATTGTTACCATCTTCCCATTCTACTGTCTCGCCAAAGAGTGTAATCCTGTTTTTTTCTTTTAGTCCAGCTTTTCCAGGTTCATCTGCATCATTCTTTGATTTTTCCAAATCTTCGTTAACTAAATGAGCAAATCGCTGAACAGGAAAATGCGGCTTAACGCAAGTGATACCAGCAGAAAGAGTAATATTTCTATTATGGCATGTAAAGAATCGAAAATCCTCATAAAGCCGTTGAGCCACTTCAATAACCTGATTCCATGGCCCGATAATTAAAAGGTCATCCCCACCGGAGTAAACAATATAAAAGAGATTATCTACCCAGTTGTGTTTTGGATCACTCTTATTTTTAAGTTCATCTTTCCACTTCTGGCTTACTTCTCTACAGATAATATTAAGCCAGCCAGCAAAGAAAATATCTAAGGAGTTACTAAAAGTTGAAATTCTTGAAATTGATCTTGGCTCTATGCCTTCCCCAAAGATGAGGCCGAGGTAATCTACATCTCCTTTAAGAATCCCGAGAAGCTTTGTGCCTTCACTCAATCCTGCAATATTTTCGAAAGAAAGGACATCGCCTTTTTTTGTAGGTTCTTCACCGTTTGTTGCTGGTATATTCTCTAAAGCGATCGGCGCTTCATTGCCTAAAAATCTAAAACTAAAAGACACATCAGCGGCGGAATCATCATATAAGAAATCGGTTGAGTTTAATCTATAGAGCACTATTTCTCTTTTTCCTGGATTAATAGACCCAACAAGTTCCCTGACCTTCTTCTCATTTAGTAGCCCAATATAAACACCAAAAGGGCTATTAAAATCAAAATCAGCTTGAAATAATCCATTCGGATTCCCATAACAATATGCAATATGTGAAGTTTCTGGTATTTTTTGACCAATATCTTTATGTCTCTTACAGACATTGCAGACTCCGGGATCATTAAGAGGTTCAAGCTGACAAACACTGCATACATGGTAAATATTCATTGGTATAAAGAAGTTCTCCTCTTTAAAGAACCGATGAAATTTCTTCCGCTTTTTTTCAGCCAAAATATCGTTTAAACGATTATTAGCAGACTTCATATCCGCAAAGTCTCTTGGCGTGATTAACGTTTTAGCGATCTGCACCCCAACTTCACCATAAAAGTTCTCCAAAAGCCACTTTTCGAGCTCTGCCTCACATTCAAGTAGTTTTTCATTCATCTTGTCTGTCCAATTAGTAATGGGTACAAGAATGTCAAACCTTCCTCCACTACAGAAAAGGATATTCGCTATTGTAAGGTTAAGTTTCCTGATAATCCAATCGGCTATCACATCGGCAAGAACTGAAAGATAAAATGATCTACCCCTAAGTCGTTTGGCAGTTCCTTTGGCTTCTGCCTCCGGTGCTGTGATCCGATAAATGAATTTTTGAATTCCTGAAATATCTCCTCTTACCATTAAGCAAATGTTCTTGTCTTCACACTCTGACTTCTTCGAGTAGATAGCATCGATGTCACCTGGAAGTAAGTGAGCCAGGCATGACGCTATTGCAGTTGTTACCTTTAGATGATCAAAAAGGGATATATCAGGAAATGTTTTAAATTCCTCATCTTCCTCCCAAGGAGTGGCCGATGGAATAAATGAGGTATATTTTCGAAGCAAGGAAAGAAGACTAACAAACTTCAGGGAATTGTCTATAACAGTGAGTTTTCGGAGTTCATTGAAGAATCGCGTCCACAAATTATGATAATCTGCCTGAGAAACTATGACATTCTCCTCAGGGAAGATGTTCTCTCTCTCAAGGCAAAGCTCCTTCAATTTTAGTAAATATTTCTTTTTAGGAGAATTGTAAAGAAGCTGAATCTTTGAGGTTATTGGCACGAGCGGCGTTTTTTCAGGATCTTGCCTTTCAATATGTTCAGAAATCCTTTCATAAGAAGCCAACCAATCAGCGATTTTGACTATCTTTTCGATCTCTTTGTGAACAGGTAATTTGTGGTGATTGCCGATCGCATCGCGTAGATCGTCTAAATAATCATAAGGAAAAAGATGTTGGAAATCATTGATGAATGCTGCTCCGGCCTCTTGATGGGAACCAGATTTGCCAGCTCTCTGCCAGAACTTCCCTATATCATGAAGTAATGCTGCTAAGATTATTGATAGGTATCCTTTTTGATTCATATTATTAACTCTCTCATTTTATATTTATAAACCTTTTATGGGAATCCCTATTCTGAACATAAAATTTCACAATTTGCTATCCGTGTTTCGCTGGATGATGAATTTTACGCAACTCAATTCTTCTTAGGCAATCTAAATTCTGGCCCGGTCCAAAGCCTCCTGTCTTTTTCTTATGATCTCACTCTGCCATTTGTTTGGATATGCTATCTTTTCAGTATTATCACCCCTGTCCCTTTTATTTCATCAACCAGTGTTCCACCATTATTGAAATCTTCGGGTTTGAAGGGGATGGGTTCTATCCTGCTGTCGATTTTTCTCCTGAGAGGGACTATCCTCCTCCGATCTTCAAACCTGTCTCCAGTAAAGGCATCGGAAATTAATGCGACATCTATATCGCTCTCAGGTCTTGCTATTCCTTTAGCATAGGAACCAAAGATAACTGCTTCCTGTATATGTATTTGATTTTTTTCCAGTTCGTCTATGTATCTTCTGACAGCATCAATTATAGAATCTGTTCCAATAGCCATTTCAGGTTTTTTTATTTATTCACTTTTTGACTTCTCGTATTCATAAATGGAATTTAACAGGATTCCATTATCCTTCCCTTTGCGTATCTAAACTCACCCACGGTTTAAAGCCTCCATTCGTCTTCTTACAATATCTTCCTGCCATTTAAGTCCGAAGATGCTGAAGTCTTCCATCCGGTGGATTGCCAGCATCCTTATATCGGAATATCTTGTGAAATCCCTGAAATAGACAGGTATTCCGTGAACAATGGCATTGTAATAAATCATGGGCCTGCTCAGGTCATTGTCAATGAAAAGTGTGTTCACTTCTTTTTTCAAAATATCTGTAAGCTCCAGCGATATGCTGGTTATAATCTCAAAGACCTTATCATCTTTCATCTCTTCGGTAAACACCACAGCGATATCTACATCTGACTCCTTCTTTGGATGTCCCGATGCCCATGAGCCATATAAAAACGCCATGTCTATATTGTATTTCTCAGCATTGGATTGAAAATATGTCTTCAATAAAGACATTATTTCGTCTCTATCCATTACGTTTACGTTACATCCTTTTCTGTTTTCTTCTCCTTCTCAAATATCTCCCATAAATTGATTTCAATCTCAAACAGGCTCAGTTTTAGGGTTTCGTCCCAGTTGAGTATTTCCGGGACATGATATTTATCATCTTTGAGCCAGTATCTTTCGATGTATTCTCCTTCAGGGAAAACGATGATGTATTCTTTTACTCCGGATTTTTCATAAAGGTTCTTCTTTTCTCTTTTGTCTTTCAGTTCTGTTGACGGCGAAGTTACTTCGATTATCAAATCGGGAGTCCCTTTGATATTGTCTTCGGTGATCTTGTTTTTGTCGCAGACCACGAACACATCAGGCTGAACTACGTTAAAGTCATCAAGCACTACATCTGTCGGCGCAATGCCTGTATAGCATATATTACTCGTATAAGTTTTAAGCTTTATATGCAGGCTGCTTACAATATTCTGGTGTTTCACCTTTGGGGCGGGACTCATATTGTATGCCACGCCGTCAATTATCTCCCACCGCTCATCATCCGGCCATGTTATATAATCATTAAATGTGTATCTCTTTTCCTTTTTTAGTGCTAACCCCATCCTTACCCTCCTTGTATACTTCGTATCTTCTCCTTAATACCTTGCGGATCCTTTATCCCCTTAAAAACAACCGCTGCTTCTCCTTCTGCCGCTGATATGGAAATAAGATTTCCTATGCCAAGAATTCTCTCGATAGGATTCTGTCTTACCATCATGGTTCTGATATGTTTTACTCTCATCTCGGTTGTATTCCTTGCGATTAATCCGACCCTCGTGATAATTCTGTCATCAGTAATAGTAAACAAGTATCTAAACCTGAATATTGCTGATAAACCTGTGATAAAAAGTAAAATGAAAAAACTACCTCTAACATCTCCACTTTTACTTAAGATTACAAATAGAACCGTGCCGATGACATATAATAAATAGTAGTTTAGCCAAGACGGCCTCCCCTGTTTGCCGGCACTTTTGACTTCTCTTAAGGTATAGTATTTTACTCCTCCCTGCGCCAAGTTCGCCTCCTTAATTAATTAACAACTATAGTAAATCATTTATATGTTCGTATCAATCTTGAAATAATTTTAAAAGGAAAGAGAAAAACCGCCTTCAATCCGTCATAGGCAAAATTTCAAGAAAGTGATTAAAAATATCTTTTCCAAGTAAAATTCTTAATAAAGCAAAAATGCCGATCAATACGGAAACTGCAAGAAATATTATTTTTTTCTCGAATGATAATTGTGAAAGGTGAATTTTGAATAGGCTTAAAAAAACTGGAGTTAAGGCAGCCATTATTAACACCCTCCCAAGCTTTCTGAATGCCTGTTGTCTGGTAAAAAAACCGAGAATCAAGCCAAAAGCTATAAGGAGGATAATTAATAATGCCAAGGCTAAGTCCTCCAAAAATTCTAAAATTAGAAATACTATAAATACTTATATAAACATTGTCAAATATTAGATCTGTTGCAAATATCCCTTTCTTTTCCACATTCGTGTATTAATTCCCCCTCTTAAACTCTAAGTCCTCACACTTGGAATTTAGGGGGGATGTGTTGCGTTGAAAAATATGGATGACTATAGCTTTGCTGTATCACGAACTGATAATCATAATTTCTTTAGAGATAATACTTTCTTCACTGAAATGTCCAAGGTATGATGAATCATAGTATTGCGGTAAGGATATTCTCCAATTCAGAGTAATCAAAAAAACTTCCATCGGGTATTAAACCACTATATTCCTGACATTCAGACCTGAAAAGGATGCATCTCATCCCTGCCCTTTTCGCACCGATGAGGTCCCTCTGTGGGTTGTCGCCAATATATATGGATTCTTCAGGTTTTACCCCGAGCTTTTTCATGGCAAGCTCAAAGAGCCTTACATCAGGTTTCTTAAAACCAAAACGTGATGAGAAAATTCTATGCTTAAAGAATCGATCAAGACCAAGCATTTTTATTTCAGGTCCTGCAAAAATCCACTGGGCATCGGAAATAATCGCCATTCGATAGCCCTCGCCCAAACGAATCAGGGTATCGGTGACTGACGGAAAAAGACCAAAGTGTCTCATCGTCAATGAACGGAAGAGAAGAGCAGTATCATGAAAAACTGCTTTAGCATATTTTGTGTTGCCATATTTAAGCATGATTTCATGAAAAATCTCACTTATATCGACCTCGGGATGCTCTTCTTCACTCTGCTCAAAATGCTTTTCAATTCCATTAAAATATGCATCTTTTAATTCCTCAGGCGATATATTAACTGAATGGTATGAGAGGTATTGAGAAAGGAAGGAATAAACCCACAGGTCATACTCATCTGTCCTGATGTCGATTAAGGTTCTGTAGAGATCAAAGAATATAGCCTTTATCATTCCAATAAAATATTACATTATGTCAGCCCAACTTATCTACTATTTTCAAATTTTATCACAATATCTTAATACTACAGCGGCACTTTTCAGACAATGCATTATATGTCTGAAATTCCCCCTTAAAAAAAGGGGGTGAGGGGGTTGTAAAAGGCTGAAAAAGGCATAACCCCCTTAATCCCCCTTTACTAAGGGGGAATTAAACTCGAAAAAACCTCTGTAGTGTTAATATATACTTGACGACATAAATTGACTGTCATTCCCGCAAGCGGAGCGCGTCGGGAATCCTCTTGGAAGAAGATTCCGGACAAGCCGGAATGATTATATGAAAGCGCGTGCCTCGGTGGTTAAAATACCACCAAGAACAATTAACGGCGAAAGCCGAAAAAGGAGGCACGC